>JAMLJC010000001.1:0-636875 GCA_023953845.1 Rhizobiaceae bacterium
CGTCTCGCGGCCGGCCTCGATGCGCTTGGCGATGGCGATCTCGCCCTCGCGTGACAGAAGCTCCACTGAACCCATCTCGCGCAGATACATGCGCACGGGATCGTCGGTGCGGTCCGTTGGCTCCTTCTTGGTGGTCGTGGCGGCGACGGCCGTGCCGGTCTGTTCGGCGAGTTCGCCCGCCTCTTCCTCGGCATCCGCGGCATCCGCCTCGGCGTCCTCACCCGCTTCGTCGGCCTCGACGACGTTGATGCCCATGTCGGACAGCATCGCCATCGTGTCCTCGATCTTGTCGGGATCGGTCTGCTCGGAGGGAAGGACCTCGTTGAGCTCGTCCATGGTGACGTAGCCGCGCTTCTTGGCGGCCTTGATCATCTTCTTGACTGCGTCGTCGGAAAGGTCGAGCAGCGGGCCGTCCGTGGAGCCCTCGCGCTCGGGTTCTGCCTCTTCCTTTTCCGGTTTTGCCATGCTTTGCTTTCTCCGAGCCGCCGGGCCTCGACACATCGTGCCCTTGCAGTCTATTGTTCCGGCGACATGCGCCTGAGGGGCACGGCAATGCCTGCCCCCGCCAACTCCTCGCTAACGCCGATATCTGGGGCGGGGCTTGCGCCTCGTCCAGTGTCCAGCCTCGCATTCATGTTGCGGTGCGCGGTCAATAACCGCGCTCCCTCGTCCGAATCGTCCTGATTCCGACATTCCGGTGGAAGGTCAAGCGCCTGTCGCATGATTCGCATTAAAAAAGCGAATCAATTGCAAACTGACGCTATCCCGACACGGCACGTCCCGACGACACCCCGAAACCGTCGATCAGCGCTTCGGCGGCCTGCGCTTCGCGCATCTGCGCCTGCACTTCGACGAGGTGACGGTAGTTTTCATCGGATGGATCGGTCGTGAGAGCGGTTTCCGCCGCCTTCAGCTCTTTATGTAAGGTGCGCGACGACACGTGCAAGTGGAGCGCCTGAGCGAAAGCGTCGCGGGCATCCTCGATCGCGGCCTCCGCCAGCGCCGGCCATTGCCGCGCCCGCGTCACCAGCGCCACCGCCCGCTGCCATGTTTCGCCGAGCCCGGCGGCGTCGAGTGCCCGGATCACCTCGTCGCGCCGCGCGTCGGCCTGATGCGCCAGCGTATCGAGCAGCGAAGCATGCAGCTTGCGCAGGTCGCCGCTGCTGAAATCGAGGAACTCGACATATTCGAAGAATTCGTCGACCAGCGCCGGGTGGTTGACGATCGCCACGATCAGCGTCGCCTCACGCAGCGGCATCGCCTCGCCGCTCCGCTTCAGAAGCGCCGAGCGCCCGAGGCTGTCGGTGATCGGATTACCCGCGCCCTTTGTCGCCCATGCGCCACGCGACTGCCCCTGCCCCGCCGGGCCGCCAGGTCCGCGCGGCGGTGGCCGGCTGGGCCCGAAGAAATGCTTCACCCGGTCGCGCATCTCCTGTTGGTAGTGGTAGCGCAGGCTCTCGTCGCGAATGCGCGACGTCAGTTCGCGCAGCGTCTTTTCCAGATCGGCCCGGCGCTCCGGCGTCTCGAAGGTCCGGCCGCCGGTTTCGCGCGACCAGAGCAGATCGACCAGTGGCCGCGACTGCGAGAGCACCGCGCTGAATGCGTCACGACCCTCGGCGCGCACCAGATCGTCCGGGTCCTTGCCGTCCGGCAGCACGGCGAAGCGCACCGTATGCCCGGCGCGCACCAGCGGCAGCGCCAGATCGGCCGCCCGCCACGCCGCCTTCAGCCCGGCCTGGTCGCCGTCGAAGCAGAGCACCGGCTCGCCCGACATGCGCCAGAGCAGTTCGAGCTGGTTCTCCGTCAGCGCCGTGCCCAGCGGCGCCACGACGTTCTCGAAGCCGGCCTGCGCCAGCGCGATCACGTCCATATAGCCCTCGACGGCGATCACCGACCCGCCTTTCTGCAACGCCTTGCGGGCGCGGGCGAAATTGTAGAGCACGTTGCCCTTGTGGAAGAGCTCGGTCTCCGGCGAGTTGAGATATTTCGCCAGCGCGTCGCTCGCCATCGCCCGCCCGCCGAAGGCGATGATCCGCCCGCGCGAATCCGGGATCGGGAACATGATCCGGTCGCGGAACCGGTCATAGCTGACCGGCACATCCTCGAACACGGTCAGCCCGCAGGCCTCCATCTGCGCCTTCTCGACGCCCTTGCCGGCCAGAAATTCCTTGAGCGCGCTACGGCTGTCGGGCGCGTAGCCGAGGCGGAAGGATTGCTGCGTCGAGGGCGCCAGCCCGCGGTCGCGCAGATAGGCACGCGCCTTTGCGCCTTCGGCCGATTGCAGCTTCTCCTCGAAGAAGCGCGTCGCCAGTTCCATCACCTCATGCAGAGTGGCGCGCTGCTTTTCGCGGCGCTCCTCCTCGAAATCCCGCGCCGGCAGCGGCACGCCGGCAAGCTCTGCGACCCGCTCCACGGCTTCCGGGAAGCTCAGGCCGTCGAGTTCGGTCAGGAAGCGGAAATGATCGCCCGACACGCCGCAGCCGAAACAGTGGTAGCGGCCTTTCTTGTCCTCGCAGTGGAAGCTCGGCGACTTCTCGCCATGGAACGGGCAGCACGCCCACCAATCCCCCCGGGAGGCATTGGTCTTGCGCCGGTCCC
This sequence comes from Rhizobiaceae bacterium, assembly GCA_023953845.1. NCBI lineage: Bacteria > Pseudomonadati > Pseudomonadota > Alphaproteobacteria > Hyphomicrobiales > Rhizobiaceae > Rhizobiaceae bacterium. The sequence continues at coordinate 2,599 of JAMLJC010000001.1, forward strand.
AAGACACGCGCGAACCGATCACCGATGAAATCGGCACGCGGTCGCGTATCTCGTCGAGAAAGGTCGGGGTGAAGCGCATCGGGGTCCGGCTCTATATCCTTCTATATAGGCGCTCGCCTTCCCGTTCGTGAACTGCAAAGCGTCGCCTTGCCCGCTTTTCACACCCATCCGGACCGACGCGATGCCGGCGCTTCTCCAGCCCGGGTTCCTCGCCCCTCTGGGGAGAGGCGTCACGCGCAGCGTGACGGAGAGGGGTAAGTTCACCGTGCAGCCGAACAGCAAATGTCACGCCCCCTTCAAAATCCCTGAACCCGCAGACATCATTTCTGTCTTGCCCGCGCCGCCGCTCCATGGTCGAAACGCACCCTTGCTCATTCAGGCCGCTGCCATGCCCCTTCCGCTGATCGCCCTGTTCATTGCCGCCTTCGCCTTCGGCACGACCGAATTCGTCATTGCCGGCGTGCTGCCGCAGGTAGCAGGTGGCCTCGACGTGTCGATCCCCACCGCCGGCTATCTCGTTTCCGGCTATGCCCTCGGCATCGCGCTCGGCGGCCCGCTGCTGACGCTCGCCACAGCCCGGCTGTCCCGCAAGACCCTGCTGCTCGGTCTCGCAACGGCCTTCACCCTCGGCCAGATCGCCTGCGCTCTTGCGCCTGATTTCACCTCCATGCTGCTGCTTCGGGTGGCGATCGCGGTGGCGCACGGCGCCTATTTCGGCGTCGCCATGGTCGTCGCGGTCGGCCTCGTACGCGAGGAAAAGCGCTCGATGGCGATTGCGCTCATCCTTGCCGGACTGACCGTCTCAAACGTCGTCGGCGTGCCGGTCGGCACCGCCATCGGCACAGTCTTCGGCTGGCGCGCGACCTTCTGGGCGATGTTCGGCCTCGGCCTGATCGCGCTCGTCGCCATGATGCTGCTCCTGCCCCGCACCACCGGGGCCGCCTCGCCGCCGGCCGGCTTCATGCGCGAGGTGCGCGTGCTCGGCCGCCAGCAGGTGTGGACGTCGCTGATCCTCATGCTGATGCTGATGATCGGCCAGTTCGTGCCCTTCACCTACATCGCGCCGATGCTTCAGCAGGTCACCGGCCTCGACGCCGCCCTCGTTCCATGGGTGCTGTTCGTCAACGGCGTCGGCGCCACGGTCGGCGTCTTTCTCGGCGGCCGTCTGGCCGACTGGAAGCTGATGCCGTCGCTCGTCACGCTTCTGGCGATGCAGGGCGTGACGCTCGCCGCCATGTATCTGGCGAGCCCGTATCCCGTGCCGATGATCGCCGCCGTCACGCTTTGGGGCGCGCTCAACTTCGCCATCGGCACACCGATCCAGTCACGCATCCTCGGCTGGACTGCGGACGCGCCGAACCTCGCCTCCTCGCTCATCCCCTCCGGCTTCAACATCGGCATCGCCATCGCGGCCTTTGTCGGCGCCACGCTGCTCAATGCCGGCTACGGCTACCGCAGCCTGCCGCTGCTCGGCGTCGGGGCGATGGCTGTCGCGACCGCCGTGGCGCTGCTGTCCTACGCATCGGAGCGCCGCAGCGGGACGAAACCGCCGCGCCGCGCCGGCACCCTCGCCGCCGAGCCCTGCTGAACCCCTGAAAAAGCGAAGGGCGGCCTTGCGGGCCGCCCTCCACATCAGATCCCGATCGCCGTTCTTCAGCGGCCGGCAATGATGCCGGCGATGATGCCAGACGCGATGCCGACCAGAAGGTAGTCGTTGCCGACGCGGATCCATTCCTGCCCGCGGCCCGGCCGGTGCAGGCCATGGCGGTGCCAGTCGTTGACGGCCCGATGGCGCTTCCAGTCGCGGTACTTGTGGCCGCGCTTCCAGTGGCTCTCGCGCACCACCTTCTTCTTGACGATCTTCGTGCGCGTTTCGACGCGCTTGTGATTGTCGCGACGGTAGTCGACCTGCGCCACGTCGGACTGGACCATGCTGGTCTGCGGCAGGTAGACCGGCGCAGCCTGTGCCTGCAACGCAGGTGCCGCGAACATCGAAAGCGCCAGGGCGCCAAGGGCAAAACGTTTCATGGGCGGTACTCCTTCGTTGTTGATGTCCGAGAAGTAGCGCCCGCCATGTGAATGGGAACTGAACGACATCATTACCATTATGTAATGATGTCATAGCCTTACATACTAATTCTTAAAGTGCCCGGAAGGACTCCGTATCGGACGGGCGCCTCGCCGCCGCTGTCCTTCGCCGCCGCGAGCCGCACCTGTTCCCGACGCCGCCCGTCGTTGGCGGGCCAGCTTTGGACGTAGACGAAACATATTATCCGGCTAACATAAAAACGCTGAAATGAACGCGATTCGAAGCCTTTTCCCGCACCATCAGACGCAAGCCCGGTCCCGTGGCGCGGCGAGGGAACGGCCGTTGCGATGAGCGGATCGGTCGTCCTGCTCAACCTCGCCGGCGCGGTGGCGCTGATGCTCTTCGCCACGCGCATGGTGAAGACCGGCGTCGAGCGCGCCTATGGCGATGTGCTGCGCCAGAAACTGCGCGGCACGATGCGCAATCCACTGCTCGCCGTGCTCGTCGGCGCGGCCCTCGCCATCGCTTTCCAGAGCTCTACGGCGGTCACGCTGCTGGTCGGCTCCTTCGCCGGGGCCGGCATCGTATCGGGCCTCGCCGGGCAGCTTGCTGTGCGCGGCGCCGAGGTCGGCTCGGCGCTGGTGGTGAAGCTTCTGTCCTTCGACCTGTCGCTGCTGATACCGGTCTGCCTGACGGCCGGGACGGTCATGTTCATGGCTACCGAGCGGCGCTCTTGGCGGCAGTTCGGCCGCATTCTGGTCGGCATCGGCCTTCTGCTGCTCTCGCTCGGCATGGTCAGCCATGCCGCCGATCCGCTGCGCGAAAGCCGGCTGATGCCGATGATCGTCTCCTATTTTTCCTCCGATCCTGTCACGGCGTTCCTGCTGGCGGCTCTCGTCACCTGGCTGTTCCATTCTTCCATCGCCGCCGTGCTGCTTCTCATGGCGCTTGCCGGACGCGGGCTGATCCCGTCCGAGCTCGGCGTCGTGCTGGTGCTCGGCGTCAATCTCGGCAGCTCGGTCATTGCCCCCCTCCTCACGCGCGCAGCCGATCCTGACGTGCGCGTCGTTCCCATCGGCAATCTTCTGATGCGCGGCGCCGGCTCCATCGTCATGCTGGTGCTTTTCCTCGCCCTCGATCCGCCTCTCGCCTTCCTCGGAGGCAGCGAGCCGGATCGGATCGTCAACGCCCATATCCTGTTCAATCTCGTGATACTGGTCGCCGGCATTCCGCTGGCCGGCCTTGTGTACCGCACCTCCCGCGCGCTCGTCGCCATTGGCAGCAAGGCTCCCGTCGAATCGCTGGAGGACATCGAGATCAGCGCGCTGGACGAGACCGCCCTTTCCACGCCCGCGCTGGCGCTCGCCAACGCCACGCGCGAGGTGGTGCGCGTCTGCGAGACCGTCGAGGTCATGCTGAAGCGCATCATGGAGCTCTACGAGGATGCCAGCGAGGAAAAGATCAAGGCGCTGGCCGCTCTCGACGACCGCGTCGACCGCAAGCAGGCGGCGATAAAGCTCTACCTCGCCAGGGTGAAGCAGCATCCGCTGACCGAGGACGAGGCCCGGCGCTGCGAGGAACTGATCGGCGCCAGCGTCAAGCTGGAGCAGGTCGGCGACATCATCGTGCGCAACATGCTGCCGCACGTCCGCAAGAAGCTCGAGCGCGGCCTGACCTTCACGGAACAGGGCTGGCGCGAGCTTTCCGCCTTCCATTCCTCCGTACTTGCCAATGCGCGCATGGCCTTCAACGTGCTCGTGTCGCGCGACGCCACCACCGCCCGCCATCTCGTTCAAGAGAAGGACCGCCTGCGGGATCTGGAGAAGCGCTCCAGCGACAGCCATTTCTCGCGGCTCGGCGAAGGCACGGCGAAAAGCGTCGAGACCAGTTCCATCCATCTCGACACGATCCGCGACCTGAAGCAGATCAACTCGCTGCTTGCCGCGATCGCCTATCCGGTGCTGGAAGAGCACGGCCTGCTCCGGGGCTCGCGCCTGCAGGCGATCTGAAACGGCTTTTCCCTTCCGCGCCTTGCCCCATATAAGGGGCCTGACGAGGATTGAACGCGATGGCCGGCAAGCAGCAAGACAACGCGAAGCCGAAACTCCTGTCGGGCGGCAACCCGCAGATTCCGAAAGGCTATGGCGACGCGCCCATGCAGGCCTACATCGCCGCTATGCCGGGCTGGAAGAGTGATGTCGGTCGCCGCCTCGACGCCATCGTCTCCGGTACGGTCCCCGGCGTCGAGAAGGCGGTCAAATGGAACTCGCCACTCTATGGCCTCGACGGCAAGACGTGGTTCCTCAGCTTCCACTGCTTCGACAGATACATAAAGGTCGCCTTCTTCCGCGGCGCCGCCCTCGAACCGCCGCCGCCGGTAACGTCGAAGCAGAAGGACGTGCGCTATTTCCACATCCACGAAAACGACGATCTGGACGAGGCGCAGCTCGCCGACTGGGTGAAGCAGGCGAGCAGGCTCCCCGGCGAGAAGATGTAGGCGAAAGGCAATACAGGATGAAAAAGCCCGCTCCCGATGAATCCCGGCAAGACGCCTCCGCCCTGATCGACGCGCGCATCGCCGAACTCGGCGACTGGCGCGGCAAAACGCTCGCCCGCATCCGCGCCGTCATCAAGGCGGCCGATCCCGGAGTTGTGGAGACATGGAAATGGCGCGGCGTGCCGGTCTGGGAGCATGACGGCATCATCTGCACCGGCGAAACCTACAAGAATGTCGTGAAGATGACCTTCGCCAAGGGGGCGTCGCTGGAAGACCCTTCCGGCCTGTTCAACTCCAGCCTCGAGGGCAACACCCGCCGCGCCATCGATGTCCACGAAGGCCATGAGATCGACGAGGCGGCGCTCAAAGCACTGATCCGCGCCGCCATCGCACTGAACGTGGCGAAGCGCGCTAAGCGATAGGCACTCGCCGCCCGTGGCGCTTACCCTGAAGGTAGCCGCTCAAAGATACCCCCACCCCTGACCCCTCCCCACAAGGGGGAGGGGAATCAGGAGCCGTTTGTTCCAAATATCCGACGGCAGATTCCAAGCGTCGTCCAGCTTCAGCGTTCGACCCGCCGGATTTCACGTGCCGACGCGCGAGAGTTGGCGAGAACATCGCCGCCGCGTCCCCCTCCCCCTTGTGGGGAGGGGTTAGGGGTGGGGGTCCTTCGCGAGGATACCTTCAGGCAGAGCGAGCCCTCCAGGCATCGCCCTGACCTGCTATCCACCCCGGATCACTGCAGCATCGTCTTGACGATGCCGCTCGCCTTGCCGAAATCCATCTGGCCCGGATATTTTTCCTTGAGCGCGTTCATGCATTTGCCCATGTCGCGCAGGCCGTCGGCGCCTATGTCGCGGATCACCTGCTGGCAGACGCTGCGCACCTGATCCTCGCCCATCTGCTTCGGCAGGAAGTCGCGGATGATGGCGATTTCCTCGCGCTCCTGCTCGGCCAGTTCGAGGCGGTTGCCCTCCTCGAAAGCCTTGGCGGATTCCTCGCGCTGCTTCACCATCTTGGTCAGGATCTGCAAAATGTCCTCGTCGCTGACCTGGTCCTTGCCCTGCCCGCGATTGGCGATGTCGCGATCCTGGATGGCGGCGTTGATGAGACGCAGCGTCGAGGTCCGCTTCTTGTCCTGTGTCCGAATGGCCGTCTTCAGGGCCTCGGCAATTTGCGCGCGCATTTTCTTCTCCTGTCGCAGCGGCCGCCACAATAGCGCCGCGGGCCGGCCGAAGCAAACCCGGGACGAAGCAGCAACCTGCTGTTTTCGTTGGGAAAACTATATTTTTCCATGAGCGCCGCACGTGGTTGACCGGCTGTCGGCCTTACCCTATGTTCCGCGCCTTGCATGGACAGATAGTTTTCGATGCACGGGAGGGAGCCGAAAGGCGTCGGTCCGTGCGTTTCGCTGTGCCATATGGCCCGTGACGGGCCTGTTTTCAAGCGGCGCAGCCGATGGAGCCCGAGATGACCGCACACACGCCCGCCTGGGAAATCGAGAAGCCGACCGCCCTTCTGGTGCTCGCCGACGGCACCGTCATCGACGGCCGGGGCCTCGGCGCGACGGGTACGGCGGGCGCGGAGGTCTGCTTCAACACGGCGCTGACCGGCTACGAGGAGATCCTCACCGATCCCTCCTATGCCGGCCAGATCGTCACCTTCACCTTTCCGCATATCGGCAATGTCGGCACCAATGACGAGGACATAGAGGATTTGACCCCGGCGGCTCGCGCCGGCGCCGTCGGCGCGATCTTCAAGGCGAACGTCACCGATCCGTCGAATTATCGCGCAGCACTCCATCTCGACCAGTGGCTGAAGCGGCGCGGCGTCATCGCCATGTCCGGCCTCGACACCCGCGCGCTGACCGCGCTGATCCGCGAGAAGGGCGCGCCGAACGCCGTCATCGCCCACAGTCCGGACGGCAAGTTCGACGTCGAGGATCTGAAGCGGCAGGCGAAGGCCTGGTCCGGCCTCGTCGGCCTCGATCTCGCCAAGGAGGTCACGTCGGGCCAGTCTTCCGTCTGGACCGAAACGCCCTGGGTCTGGGACGAAGGCTATGCCGCGCAGGACGCGCCGACCATGCACGTCGTCGCCGTAGACTACGGCGTGAAGCGCAACATATTGCGCCTGCTCGCCGGCCTCGGCGCGAAGGTGACGGTCGTGCCGGCAAAGACCGGCGCGGACGAGATCCTCGCGCTCAAGCCGGACGGCGTGTTCCTCTCCAACGGCCCTGGCGATCCGGCCGCCACCGGCGAATATGCCGTGCCGGTCATCAGGGACCTGCTGGACGCCGATATTCCGATGTTCGGCATCTGCCTCGGCCACCAGATGCTGGCGCTGGCCGTCGGCGGCAAGACGGAGAAGATGCATCAGGGCCATCACGGCGCGAACCATCCGGTCAAGGACCACACCACCGGCAAGGTCGAGATCGTGTCGATGAATCACGGCTTTGCGGTCGATTCGAAGTCTTTGCCCGAAGGCGTTGACGAGACTCATGTTTCCCTGTTCGACGGTTCGAACTGCGGCATCTCGCTCGCCGGCAAGCCCGTCTTCTCGGTGCAGCACCACCCGGAAGCCTCGCCCGGCCCGCAGGATTCGCACTATCTCTTCAAGCGCTTCGTCAACCTGATCCGCGAAAGGCGCGGCGAACCGGCGCTGGCTGAGCGCTGAGCCGCTTGCGGCAGGTTCTGCCGCTTAGCTCGCCGCGACCGTATCCGCCATGCGCGCGCCGCGCTCTCCGAGCGGCTGCGGCGGTCCTGTCGTGGAATCGACCGCCGTCTGGTGTTCCATCTCGGCGTTGAGCTCGGCCCCGACGATCAGGATCGTGATCGACAGCCAGACCCAGATCATGAAGCCGATCACCGCGCCGAGCGAGCCGTAGGTCGCGTTGTAGTCCGCGAAATTCTGCAGATAGTAGGAAAAGCCGGCCGACACGGCGAGCCACACCACCGTCGCCAGCGTGGCGCCCCATGTCAGCCAGCGCCACTTCGCCCGCTCGCGGCTCGGCCCGAAGCGGTAAAGCAGCGTGATGCCGATCCATACGAAAGCCAGCGTGATGGGCCAGCGCGCCAGCGATACGATCACTTCCTGCCAGCGGTCGAGATAGAGCAGCGCCAGCATGGCGGGCACGACGCCTACCGACATCAGAAGCACGATGCCGACGAGAATCGCGCCCAGCGTGAACAGGCCCGACCACAGGTTGAGCATGATGATCGAGCGCTTCTCGGTCTCGCCATAGGCGATGTTGATCGCGTCGAACAATGCCTTCATGCCGCTGTTGGCGCTCCACAGCGCCACGGCGAGGCCGATCAGGAAGCCGACGCTCAGCGCGTCCCTGTCCTGCGAGGCCAGCGCGTCGAGCTGCGAGCGGATGATGTCGAGCCCGCCCGACGGCAGCATGCCGCCGAGATAGGCCACATGCTCGGCGATGGTGCGCGGATCGGCGACAAAACCATAAAGAGAGACGAAGGCGGCGAGCGCCGGAAACAGCGCGAGCAGCAGGTAAAAGGTCACGCCGGCGGCAACGAGCATCGCCCGGTCGTCATTGGTCTCGCTCCAGACGCGCTTGAGGATGCGCCACCAGGCCCGCTTTGGAAATTCCGAAGGATGCGCCGCGTCCCGGCCGCTTGCATCCCGACGATCCGCGTTTCCCCTGAGCCGGCCCGCATCCATGGTTTCCCCCTCCGACAGTCTATTCGACTGGAGGGCGAACGCGCGGAGACGCCAATTGGTTCAACGGCTTGCCGAAAATGCCGGAATCAAAAGGCGAGATGCGCAACCGGCATCACGGGTCTTCGCCGCAGGTTATGCAGCCTGCGGCGCGTCTATCCCATATCGCCGGATCGCGTCAGATCGGATTGTTGAAGGTGTCGCAGTCCGACAGCTTGCCGCTCTTGAAGCCCCGCGCGAACCAGGTCTGACGCTGGGCCGAGGTGCCGTGGTTGAAGCTTTCCGGCACGACATAGCCCTGCGAGCGCTTTTGCAGCGTGTCGTCGCCGATCTGCTGCGCGGCGTTCAGCGCTTCCTCCAGATCGCCCTTTTCGAGCAGGCCCTTCTGCGCCGTATAGTGCCCCCACACGCCGGCGAAGCAATCGGCCTGAAGCTCGACGCGCATCGACATCTGGTTCGCTTCCACTTCGGTCATCTGCTGCCGCATCTGGTTGAATTTAGGCAGGATGCCGGTGAGGTTCTGGACGTGGTGGCCGACCTCGTGCGCGATCACATAGGCCTGCGCGAAATCGCCGGACGCGCCGAACTGGCGGTCGAGCTGGTCGAAGAACGTCGTGTCGAGATAGACTTTCTGGTCGCCCGGGCAGTAGAAAGGCCCGGATGCGGCGGATGCGAAGCCGCAGGCCGACCGCACCTGATTCGCGAACAAGAGCAGCGTCGGCTCCGTATACTTCAGCCCTTCGGCCTGAAAAATGCCGTTCCAGACGTCCTCGGTCTCCGCCAGCACCGTCGATACGAACTGGGTCATCTCGTCGGAGGCCGGCGAGCCCGTGCCGCTGTCGGTCGTCTCGCTGATCTGGCCACCGCCGCCCGGCACGCCGCCGCCATTGAGCATTTCGAGCGGATCGATGCCGCAGGCGCGCAATGCGAAGAACAGCACCACGAGGATGATGATCGTCGAGATGCTCATCCCGCTGCCGGTGCCGCGGCCGATCGGAATGCGCACCCTGCCCGGGCCGCCGCCTCCGGGAAGCCCGCCCGGAAAACCGCCGCCGCTGCGGCCGCGCGTATCCTCGACGTTTGAGCTTTGACGACGGCCCTTCCAGAGCATGCTTCAGTCCTCGATCGATTGGCCGCCGACGGAACGCCGCCGGCACTGGTCACAAATATCCGAAGGTTCCGTTCAAGTCACAGGAAAAACGGGCGGAGTTTTGGTTCGCATTTCGGACCCGGGTGGAAAAGCACACTCCGGACCCAACGGGTTCAAGGTGGACAGTTCGCGAACCGGTCCCATGTCTTCAGCAATCCCCCATGTCTTGAGCAATCCGAGGAGAAGATCCATGCCAAAATTCGTGACCATCGGATATGGAGACCGGAAGGGCTACGACCGCACCGCTGTGGCCGTTCGGGATGCGGCCCATGCGCATGACGCGAAATTGCGGAAGAATGGAGCGTTGATCGGCGTAGCCGGCAATCCCGTGCAAGTGCGCAATCCCGACGCGGCTCATGTGAAAACGACGGATGGCCCGTTCATGACGTCCTCCTTGCCGGTCGCCGGCTTTGCGATCATCGAAGCCGCCGATCTGGCCGAGGCCATAGACATGGTTTCGCGCACGCCCTGCGCCGTCGCCCACGGTGTCGTCGAGGTTTGGCCGCTTCAGCAGCCGTCCTGAGCCGAAATCCGGCACGGACGTGCTACCGAAAAGCTGATGCTCTCGCACCCAGAGCCGCCCAAGTCCGCCGCTTTCCAGACGCCGGGTGGCTCTCAGAGCTTCTGCTTCTTTCCGGCGCTCTTGCCGTCGGAGCTTTTCGAGCGCTCCTCGAAGCGTTCCTCACCTTTCTTCAGGTCTTTTCCCATGCGCGCCTCGACCTTCTTTTCTTCCTTCGCGGTCTCCTTGCGAAGCTGCCTGGCGGCCTCCTTGCCTTCCTTGGTCGGTGCTACTGTCACGCCCATTGCCTTTCTCCTTGGCTGGTGAGGTAGCGCTAAACGCGCGAGCACGCCCGGCGTTCCGGGCGCGAACGGCGTTTGGAGAAAATCGCACTGCAATGCCGGCCGTTGAATGACGGGCGTTCTTGTCCGCGATCTCCTGTCGCTGCCGTCGGTTGCCGACATCGGCGCAAACAGGCATTTCCGGGGTTCCCTACCCCGCCGGGTTCCCCTATAGAGCCCGCTTAGCCTGACAGATTTCCCTTGCGCACCGGCTGGCCTTCGTGACGCGTCCGCGCGTTCCCGGAGGAGCCCGAGCCGGCGCTACGCGCAAGTCCAGAAAAGCACGGACCCACGCATGCCAAAAAGAACCGACATCAAGTCGATCCTGATCATCGGCGCCGGCCCCATCGTCATCGGACAGGCCTGCGAATTCGACTACTCGGGCACGCAGGCGTGCAAGGCGCTGAAGGAGGAAGGGTTCAGGGTCATCCTGGTCAATTCCAACCCGGCCACCATCATGACCGACCCGGAACTGGCCGACGCCACCTATATCGAGCCGATCACCCCGGAAGTGGTGGCGAAGATCATCGCCAAGGAGCGGCCGGACGCGCTGCTGCCGACCATGGGCGGCCAGACCGCGCTCAACACCGCGCTGTCGCTGCGCCGCATGGGCGTGCTCGACCGCTACAATGTTGAGATGATCGGCGCCAACGCCGAGGCCATCGACAAGGCCGAGGACCGTGCGCTGTTCCGCGAGGCGATGGCGAAGATCGGCCTTGAGACCCCCCGCTCCATGCTCGCCAACGCCACGGATGTGAAGACCGCCGACCGCAGGACGCACGAGGCCGCCCGCGCCGAGCTGAAGGCAAAGCTTTCGGGAGCCGATCTCGACCATGCGCTGGACGAGTTGGAGAACCAGTGGAACCTCGGCGAAGGCGACCGCAAGCAGCGCTACATTTCCCACGCCATGGGCGTCGCCGCGCAGGCGCTGGACGTGGTCGGCCTGCCCGCCATCATCCGCCCGTCCTTCACGCTGGGCGGCACCGGCGGCGGCATCGCGTACAACCGCGCCGAATTCTTCGACATCGTGCAGGGCGGTCTCGACGCCTCCCCCACCACCGAGGTGCTGATCGAGGAATCCGTGCTCGGCTGGAAGGAGTACGAGATGGAAGTCGTCCGCGACCGCGCTGACAACTGCATCATCATCTGCTCCATCGAGAACGTCGATCCGATGGGCGTCCACACCGGCGATTCCATCACCGTCGCCCCGGCGCTGACGCTGACCGACAAGGAATACCAGATCATGCGCAACGCCTCTATTCGCGTGCTGCGCGAGATTGGCGTCGAGACCGGCGGCTCCAACGTGCAGTTCGCGGTGAACCCCGAGAACGGCCGCCTCGTCGTCATCGAGATGAACCCGCGCGTCTCACGCTCCTCCGCGCTCGCCTCCAAGGCGACCGGCTTCCCCATCGCCAAGGTCGCGGCGAAGCTCGCCGTCGGCTACACGCTGGACGAGCTGGAGAACGACATCACCGGCGGCGCGACGCCGGCCTCCTTCGAGCCGTCCATCGACTACGTTGTGACAAAGATCCCCCGCTTCGCCTTCGAAAAATTCCCCGGCGCGGAGCCGGTGCTGACCACCGCCATGAAGTCGGTCGGCGAGGTCATGGCCATCGGCCGCACGTTTCAGGAATCCCTCCAGAAGGCCCTGCGCGGGCTTGAGACCGGCCTCACCGGCCTCGACGAAATCGAGATACCCGGAATGGGGCTCGGGGGCGCCGACGGCCCCGAGGCCAAGAACGCCATCCGCGCCGCGCTCGGCACGCCGACTCCCGACCGGCTGCGCATGGTGGCGCAGGCGATCCGCATGGGCACCTCGCTGGAAGACGTCCACGCCATGTGCCGCATCGACCCGTGGTTCCTCGAACAGATCGCCGGCATCCTCGCCATGGAGGCCCGCATCCGCGAGCACGGCCTGCCGCAGGACGCGCAGAATTTGCGCATGCTGAAGGCCATGGGCTTCTCCGACGCCCGCCTCGCCTCGCTGACGAAGACGGACGCCGACCGCGTCGCCACCAGGCGCGCATCGCTGGGCGTTCATCCGGTCTACAAGCGCATCGACACCTGCGCGGCCGAGTTCGCCTCCCCCACTGCCTACATGTATTCGACCTATGAGGTGCCCTTCGCCGGCGCGCTGGCCGACGAGGCGCAGGTCTCCGACCGCAAGAAGGTCGTCATTCTCGGCGGTGGCCCGAACCGCATCGGCCAGGGCATCGAGTTCGACTATTGCTGCGTCCACGCGGCTTACGCGCTGGCCGAGGCCGGCTACGAGTCGATCATGGTCAACTGCAATCCCGAGACCGTCTCGACCGACTACGACACCTCCGACCGCCTCTATTTCGAGCCGCTGACCGCGGAGGACGTGCTGGAGATCCTGCGCGCCGAGCAGGCCGCCGGCACGGTGCACGGCGTCATCGTCCAGTTCGGCGGCCAGACGCCGCTGAAGCTCGCCGACGCGCTGGAGCAGGCCGGCATCCCGATCCTCGGCACCTCGCCCGACGCCATCGACCTCGCCGAGGACCGCGACCGCTTCCAGAAGCTTCTGCACAAGCTCAACCTCGTCCAGCCGAAGAACGGCATCGCCTGGTCGGTGGAGCAGGCGCGCACCGTCGCCTCCGAGCTCGGCTTCCCGTTGGTCGTGCGCCCGTCCTACGTGCTCGGCGGCCGCGCCATGCAGATCATTCATGACGAGGCGATGCTGCAGACCTACCTGCTCGACACCGTGCCGGGCCTCGTCCCGGAGGACATCAAGCAGAAATATCCGAACGACAAGACCGGCCAGATCAACACGCTGCTCGGCAAGAACCCGCTGCTTTTCGACACCTACCTCGCCGCCGCGACCGAGGTGGATGTCGACTGCCTCTGCGACGGCGCCTCCACCTATGTCTCCGGCATCATGGAGCATATCGAGGAGGCCGGCATCCATTCGGGCGACTCGGCCTGCTCCCTGCCGGTCCACACGCTGGACGCGGCGATCGTGGACGAGCTGGAGCGCCAGACGGCGGCGCTGGCCCGCGCGCTGAAGGTCGGCGGCCTGATGAACGTGCAATACGCCATCAAGGACGGCACCATCTATGTGCTGGAGGTGAACCCCCGCGCCAGCCGCACCGTGCCTTTCGTGGCGAAGACCATCGGCCGCCCCATCGCCAAGATCGCGGCGCGCATCATGGCCGGCGAGAGCCTCGACGCCGCCTTCGCCCATTACGGTTCGAAGCCTGACCCGCGCAAGCCCGGCCACATCGCGGTCAAGGAAGCCGTCTTCCCCTTCGCCCGCTTCCCCGGCGTCGACATCCTGCTCGGGCCGGAGATGAAGTCCACCGGCGAGGTCATGGGCCTCGACCGCGACTTCGCCATGGCCTTCGCCAAGTCGCAGCTCGGTGCGAACATCGACCTGCCGCGTTCGGGCACGCTGTTCGTTTCCGTCCGCGACGAGGACAAGGAGGGCGTGCTGCCGGCGGTGAAGCGGCTTGCCGATCTCGGCTTCAAGGTGCTGGCGACCAGCGGCACGGCGCGCTTCCTCGCGGAAAACGGCGTCGAGGCCCAGAAGATCAACAAGGTTCTGGAAGGCCGCCCCCACATCGAGGACGCCATCCGCAACCGTCAGGTGCAGATCGTCTTCAACACCACGGACGGCCAGAAGGCGCTGTCGGACTCGAAATCGCTGCGCCGCGCCACCCTGATGCAGAAGGTCCCCTACTACACCACTATGGCCGGCGCCGCCGCCGTCGCGGAGGCGATTGCAGCGCTGAAGGCGGGCTCTCTCGAAGTCCGTCCTCTCCAAAGCTACTTCAGCTAGGCACCGCCTCTACCTCCCCCTTGTGGGGAGGTCGGTCGCAAAGCGACCGGATGGGGATACGGCGACAGCGCGCCGACGCATCGCTTTTTGGCCTGCATGACATTCCCTGTCGAAAGCGTTTTGTCACTTGCGACGAGACATGCCTCGGGTTTTCAGCAATCGTCAGTCTGTCTCGGGCTTTTGGTGCTGCTCCATACAAACGGAAGCCTCGACCTTAAAGCGGAGACTTTACTGGAGGCGCGCCGTGCCAATAGCCGTCATTTTAGGGCATTGGCGATCGTGAACTCCCATACTTCGTCAGCTATCCAGTTTCTGAAGGCACGAACCTTCGGATGGTCCTGATTGCCTGTCCGGTAAACGAGGTCATATCCCCATTCGACTTCCAGCCTGGCTAGCGGGAACAGCGCCACAAGACGGCCTGCCGCGAGGTCTTCGGCGACCAGCACGCTACGTCCAAGCGCCACGCCTTCACCCCGGATCGCGGCCTCGATGGACATGCTCCCGAGACTGTAGCCAGCACCCCGTGGCTTTGGATATGGCAGTTCCATCATAGAGAACCAGCGTTCCCATGTCGTATTCATGCCGATCTCATGGATCAGTTGGCATTTCGACAGGGCATTTGGAGAGTCCAGCCCACCCATTCGGTCGCGATAGTTTGGGGAACACACCGGAGAGACGGTTTCGTTCATGATGCGCTCGGCCGCCGCCGCGGAATACTGTCCGGCCCCGTAGCGCAGAGCGACATCGACGTGACCGGCAGCAAAATCCACGGGGGCGTCAGTCACTTCCAGATGGATGTCCAAATCCGGATATCGCGCCATTAGCCGGTGCAAGCGAGACGTCAGCCATTTGCTTGCGAAAGAAACGCCTGAACTTACCACGAGGCGCGTGTCGTCGTTCCTGCGGCGAACGACTTCCGCCTCGCGCGCGAGTTCGGAGAGCAGGCGAGTGACGGCGCCGAAGAACGAGACGCCGGCATCGGTCAGTTCGATCCTGCGAGTCATGCGGCGGAAAAGCTGCGTCCCCAGATTGTCTTCCAGCGCCTTGATCTGGCGGCTCACCGCACCGTGGGTCAGATGCAGTTCCTCTGCTGCCAGCGTCATGCTCAGCCTTCTCCCAGTCGCCTCGAAGGCGCGGAGCGTTTGCAAGGGAGGAAGTTGGTCAGGCATCGGGTCCTTATATGTGATCATAGCTCACGTATTCTGTGAGAACAAATGGTTTGTCGACAGGGCTTGGCTGCTCTTAGACATGACACAGACGCACATGCTCACCAATCGCATCAAACGAAGCCGTCATGACGCAGAACGCTACCGACGCAGTTGCCCCACCTGCCGTTCTCTTTTGCCCGCCTTCTTTCCACGAGGAGCGTCGGCGCAATGCTGTTGCTCGCGATCATGTGGGGCCTGTCGATCCCGATCACCAAGCTGGGGCTGGAAACGATCCCGCCCATAACGCTGACCGCCATACGTTTCGTTGTGGCGGTCCCCCTGTTCATGATTCTGGCGGCGGGACGGCTTCGCGTGCCATGGCAGGCGGTCCCCAGCATCATCGCGCTCGGCGTGATGGGCATTACACTCGGCAATGTCGCCCAATCCTTCGGCGTGCAAGGCACATCCGCGTCGGCCGGGACGATTATCTCGGCGACGATCCCCATCTTCATCGTGATCTTCGCCGCAGTCCGCCTCAAGCAGTCCGTTGCAGGACGGCAGTGGATCGGCCTGCTCGCAGCCTTTGGCGGCATTGCATTGGTGGCAGTGGGAAGCGGTTCGGGCGTTGACGAGATGACGAGGACCACGCCCGCCGGCGTGGTCTGGATGCTCGTCTCGGCCGTCGCCATTGCGTTCTACTATATCTGGAGCGCCGAACTCACCGAGAAATACGGCACTTTGCCCGTCGCCGCATGGAACGCCATGGCCGGCCTTGTCGCGATCCTGCCATTGGCCGGTTGGGAATTGATGCATGAGCCCGTGCAGTTCACGATGCAGGGGATATGGGCGATCGTTTATCTCGGCGTCATGGTGACGGTCGTGGGCCTGCTTCTGTGGCTATATCTGCTACGCACCGTTCCGGCGCGGGTCGCGGCGAGCGTGCAGTATCTTCAGCCCGTGTTTGGGATTGCCGCCGCGTCGGTTCTCTTTGGCGATCAACTCGGCCTGATGTTCGCGCTGGGCGTGCTCCTGATTCTGGGCGGTCTCGCTTTGGCGGTCGCCAATAAACGGCCCATGTCCGAGGAGACGGTGCCGCACGAATAAGCGGAACGGCTACTTATGTAGCTGTCGCGATGCCGCCGAAACCCGTGGCAACGATCGACTGGCGTATCGATGTAGAGGCCAGTGTCTACCCCACCCACGCCCCATACTCCTTCACCAGCCCCTCATACTCCTCCATCTTGGGAAACTCGGCAAAGCTCCGCACCGCCCCCGTTTCGGCAAACGCCAGTTTTGTGCTCGTATAGGTCTCCATGAACGGCCGGAACCATGCGGTTTCGTCCAGCATGGTCGGCCGCACATTGACGAACCAGTCCATGCCCTCTGCGCGGGTGAACATCCACATCATGCAGTGCCCGCAGCAATAGTGATGGATGTCCGGCCCCTGATTGCCGCCGATCACCGGTTCGCCCTTCGTCACGGCAAAGCCGTCGGCGGGGAGTGAGAAACGTCGGGGCGAAGCCCGCCAAAAGCGAACGATTTCGCTTTTGGAGTTTCGAACGCCCGGAGCCATAGCGGAGGGCAGCCGTCAGCGAATAGGCCGACGCCGACATCTTCTGGCAACCCCGGCAGTGGCAGGCGGTGGTGACCAGCGGCGGTTTGCTGACGCGGATTTCGACGCGCCCGCAGCGGCAGGACCCGGAAAGCGGCAACGGAATGGACGGCATGGCAGGCTCCTCTCCTTCCCTTTGTGGAAGAAGGCAGACCGGCATGCAAGCGTCGCGACACGCCGCCCCGACCGCCCCTCCCTTCGTCATCCTATGGCAAGCGCAGCGAAGCGGAGCGCGACCATGGGATCCATGCCTGAACGTTGGGTAGACGAGACGGCGGGCGACCGGCGCGCCTGTCCGCCGCCGCCACGCCTTTGCCGGCGTTCAGGCATGGATCCTCGGGTCAGGCCCGAGGATGACGAGGGGGAGAGGATGGCGAAAAGATGAGGCGCCAAAGCAGGGCCTTGGTCGACAGCCGGGGCGCGTCGCGGCCTTCGTCAGGCGGTTCGGCGTCTGCCGGAAACGCTCCGGCGCTGTCCCTCAATGATGCGCGGCCGGTTTTTCCCCGCCCTTGCCGCCGCCTTCGGCCGCTCCAGCCGCCTCGTGCTCGGCGCGGGCGACCTCCGAGACCATGAGGTCGCAGGAGATTTCCGTCACGGTGCCGACGCGGCGGTTGGCGGCGATCCAGGCGAGATGCACCATGGCTCCGTCCGTTTTGGCCTCCGCTTCGCTCGCCGCCCTGAGCGCGTCGACGCGCATCTCGCCGCAAATGCCCTTCAGGAGTTCAGAGAGCGCGAAGCTGTAGGCGGCGGACCCTTCGGCGACGGCCTCCGGCGGCAGCGCCGAGACATGGGTCTGGTCGGTGCCGTGCCCGCCCTCACCATGGCCCTCGGCGGCGGCGTGGTCGGCCGAGCCGAGGCCGATGGCGGACGCGACGAAGGGCCAGCCGGCATAGCCGCCGCCGGCGAGCACCAGCGGCGCGACGGCGAACAGCGCGAGTTTCACCTTCGACCGCTTCTTCGGCGCGGCCGGCGGTTCGGAGGGAGCGGCAGCGGCCGACTTGTCTTTTTTCTTTCTGAACATGATGCGGCACTGAGCATGCCGCCGGTTAAACCACGGTAATCGTTCCGTGATTCAGGGAAAGGACCTCATGCCAGGGTAAAGGCGCGGCAAGCACGATCGCTAGAAATCGAGCGAACCGGACAGGATTTGGTCAGGAAGGACTCCTGCGGCGGCGGTCCTTGCCGAGCCCGGTCTCGTCCAGCAGCCCGGCGCGCTTGGCGTCGTAGTAATAACCGCGCTGGTAGAGCTTGTCGGCGACGCTCAGATTGCCCTTCGCCACGAGCCAGGCCCCCCGGAGGTAGCGCACGGCGTATTTGAGGTTGGTCTCGGCGTCCAGCAGGCCCGAAGCCGCTCCCCGGTATCCCATGCCCTTGGCCGTGGCGTGGCTGATCTGCATGAGGCCGAGATAGGGGCCGTTGCGCGCGGCGGGATTGAAGGTGCTTTCCCGCTTGGCGACGCGGCGCACGAGTTCTTCCGGAATCTCGTAGTGTTCCGCGTATTTCGCCATCAGCGCGTCGAGTTCCGGGCTGCGCGCGCCGACATCGGACGGACCGTAGCGTCCGTCGGGCGCGTGGATCAGCATGGGATTCTGCGCCTCGGGCGTCTGGATCGCCAATCTGGCCGCGTTCGGCGTCGATCCGGCATAGGAGGCCGGTACGAAGACCGCGCTCTCGTCATTCCCGGACACAGCGCTGGCGACGACGACCGGCTGCTCATCCGAAGCCGCGGGGACATCCGCGACCTGCTGCGCAGGCGTCGCGGTTTCAGCGGCAGACGTCGCCGCGTCGGTCTGCGCCGGCGTTGCGGCGGCGACGGCATAGGTCGCGGTGGCTTCGGCGATCGCGCCGCCGGCCGGCTCGTCCGGCGCATAGGCCGCCGGCACGGTCAGCACGCTGTCGGGAAGACGCGGATAGGCGACTTCGGCGGTGGCGGTGGAATTGCCCTCGACGCGAGCGGTGGTCGTGCCGCCGGTGGATGTGCAGGCGGAAAGCGCCAGACCGGCCAGCAACGCGCCCGCAACGGCAAATGGTTTCGATACGGCCAATGCGCCCCTCATGGTCTGCGCGGGTCGCCCCCTGGAGGCTGCATAGCCAAGAAATGCCGCTTCGGCAACCCGGCGTTAATCTGTGTTGAAATCGGCTTAACGTCCGGCGCCACAAGGCACAAATCGTGTGGAACGCGGAGGCGGGGTTGTTACAATGAGCGGAAATACGATAGAAAGACGGATGTTCTCGTTTCGTTTTCGCAATCGGCGATCACGGGACCGGAGGTGATCGATGGCATTGTCCTGGTGCGTTTTCGATACGGCGATCGGCTGGATCGGTCTTGGCTGGACCGAACGCGGCATTGCGAGGCTGCTTCTGCCGCAACGCGACCGCGACGCGATGGAGCGCAAGCTTGCGGCGGTCGGCGGGACGCCGGCGATCCCGCCGGAATGGGTCGCCGGAGTGATCGAGCGCTTGCGGCGCTATGCAGCAGGCGAGGTGGTGACCTTCGACGACATCCCGGTCGATCTCGCCGGCGTCGACGACTTCAGGCTAGCCATCTACGACGCGGCGCGCGAACTCGGCTTCGGCGTCACCACGACCTATGGCGCGCTCGCTGCGACGGCCGGTCACCCCGGCCTTGCGCGCGAGACGGGAGCGGCCCTCGGGCAGAATCCGGTTCCGATCATCGTGCCGTGCCACCGCATTCTGGCGGCAGGCAACAAGATCGGCGGGTTTTCCGCGCCGGGAGGCTCGGCCACGAAGGAAAAGCTGCTCGCCATGGAAGGCGTGCGCGTCGGGCCGCCGCCTGCCGCGCAGGCGTCTTTCGGATTCTGACCGCCGGCGCCTGTCAGCGGCCCGGGATTATCAGGAAGGGATCGTCATAATCCAGCTGCCTGCATTCCCGCACCGGACAGGAAGGCGTGTCGGAGGCGGGAATATAGGCGCGATCCACCCCCTCGCCGAGCTGGCAGAACTGGTTGCCGCTTACATAGCGGCCATAGAGCTGCAGGCCGGGCGTACGGGTCGAGGTATAGCGCATGATGGCCGCGCCATCCCTGCGGATGACGCGCTGGATTTCGTCGCATGTCATGCGGGTCGAGGTATAGCGCTCGATCGCAAGCGCCTCCGACGAGAGAAGAGCAAGGCCGAGTGTGACAAGCCATATTTTCATGACGTCATCCTACCCCTCCGCCTCATGACGATCGCCCGCGAATTGGGCTACGCCGTGTTCATCCTACATGAACGGCGAATATCTTGCGAAGTTTCCCGGATACGATCCCGCCTGTCTGCAAATTGCCACGTTGCAGGTGACGAAACCCGGACGCCTGCTATTGTGCGCCTGAAAATCGCTGGGAGGAATTGAATGCCGGGCATACGCGTAGGGTTCATCGGCGTCGGTCTCATGGGTCATGGCATGGCCAGGAACATCCTGGAAAAGGGCTTTCCCCTGACCGTTCTCGGCCACCGGAATCGCCAGCCTGTCGAAGACCTCGTCAGGCGGGGAGCGGCGGAAGCCACGTCGGCGAAACGGCTGGCTGACATATGCGACGTGGTCGTCCTGTGCGTCACCGGCAGTCCGCAGGTGGAGGCTCTCATCAACGGGCCGGAGGGTCTGGCATCTGCCGGCAAGCCGATCACCATCATCGACTGCTCCACCTCCGACCCCTCGTCGACGGTGAAGCTTGCCGCCGAACTGGCTGGCAAGAACATCACCTTCCTCGATGCTCCGCTTTCCCGCACGCCGGCCGACGCCGAGGCGGGCACGCTCGACGTCATGTGCGGCGCCAGCGATGCGGATTTCGCCCGCGTGAAGCCCATCCTCGACACTTTCGCAGGGCGGATCGTTCACACCGGCCCCGTCGGAAGCGGCCACACCATGAAGCTGCTCAACAATTTCCTGGCGATGGGCTATGCCGCGCTCTACTCAGAAGCGCTCACGCTGGGCGCCAAGGCCGGACTGACGCCGAAAGTGTTCGACGCGGTGATCCGCGACGGGCGGATGGACAGCCCCTTCTACCGCACCTTCTTCCAGTGGGTTCTGAACCGCGATCCGAACGCCCACCGGTTCGCCATCCGCAATGCGGCGAAGGACATGACCTATCTCGCCGGCTTCGCGAACGCGTCCGGCACGGCGAACCCGATGGGTGCCGCTGTACGCAATTGCTTCGCCATGGCGGTCAGTGCTGGAAAAGGCGACGATTTCGTGCCGATGCTCTCGGATTTCGTTGCCTCCATCAACGACGTATCGCTGACGGGCGACGGAAGCTGAACCGGCGCGTCAGGCAGGCCGGCGCTGCGCGCCGGAGTGCGCGGACAGGAGTTCCGCGACGGGTCTGGGCTGATCCTCGATAGGGCAGCCGGCAAGCGCCGGCTCCCCGAGATAATCGCCGGACAGATATTCCGCGCCCGAGGCGATCGCCAGTTCGAGGTGTTCGCCAGTCGATATGCCGCGGATATGAACACGCGTGCCGTTCGCCCGATGCGTCTCCACCAGCGGGCGCAGCAGCCGCGCCGCCGCGCCCCGCGCCGCAATCTTGCCGAACCACGCGGCGCCTATTTCCGCAATGTCGGGCATGAAGCGGCGCTGCGAATGGGCCGTGTCCAGATCGTGATCGAAGGCATCGAGCATAATGCGCATGCCGGCTTCGCGCGACGCCTCGAGGCGCGCCAGATCGTCGGCGTCGGCAAGGAAAACGGCTTGCGAGATCCGGCAGACGACCTGGCCCGGAACAAGCGTTTCCTCGCCGACCGATCGCGCAAGCCGCGCCGCGTCAAGCAAGCTGTCCTGGAGACGCCTGTTGCCGGCGAGAGCATGGTCGAGGAAGAGATCGCGGCCCGCAATGTCCAGATTGCGATAATTGTCGACGCTGAGCCTCTGGCAGAGGCCGGCCAAGAAGTCCGGGTCCGGGAGAGCGCCTTCGGAAAGCTGAGACAGATCGAATTCCGTGTCCTCGCGCCACACCACGGTCGAGGCGTCGAAGCCGGTGATCTGCAGGTTTTCTCCCCTTGGAGAAAATACGGGCTGGTAAGCGCTTTTCAGCAGAATTCCATCGAGCGAGCCGCTCTCGATGCCGACCTCGTCAACGAGGATCGCATCGAGAAATGCCGGTTGTGTCATTGCTGGGCGGCCCGCTTTCCGAAACTTCGCACCGACTTCTGCGAATGCCGCACGACCTGCGGGATGGGTGGCGCGGGATGCGGACTGACCGAGCGCAGGAAATGGAAATTCGTCTTCGTCTCGCCCTGGCGCAGCACCGCGAGTTCCGGCCGTGCAAGGGCATAGCCCTGCAACATGGAAGCGCCGGCCTCGACGGCCATGTCGATCTGCCAAGCCTCCTCGATACCCTCGAAGACCGTACGGATTCCACGATCCTCAAAGGCGCGCACCATGGTCTGGAGCAGCAGGAACCCCGGATCGGAATCCATGAGCCGGTTCATCCAGTGCGCATCGAACTTGACGATATCGGGCTTCAGCGCCGCAACCCGGGCGATATCGGAATCGGCGGCGCCATAGTCGTCGACGGCGATCCTGAAACCGTTCCCCCGCAGGGCCTCGACAAAGGCCGACAGCACCTCCTCCGACGCCGACTGCTGCTCGGTGACCTCGCAGACGACACGGCCCGCATCGATGCCCGCTTCGTGCAGGACGAGGCGCATGTCGCGCAGGGCGATGTCGGCGATTCCCGGCTCGGTGAAGACGGAAGGGTTGAAATTCACGAAGATGGAGGCCGTGTCCTCAAGGGAGACGGCGGCATTGAGCAGGTGCAGGGTTCGCGTCAGCGTCTCCACATGCAGGCGGTCGAGTGCCGGAATGCTGGTGAAGAACGCCATGGGCGGGATCGGCTCCTCTCCGCGGAAGGCGCGGAGCAGGCCTTCATAGGCGACGATCTCCAGACGTTCATCCTGAACCCCGTAGATCGGCTGGAAGGCGCTGCGCAACGTATGGCCGGCCCAGATGCCCTCCGAAAGGCCGTCTTCGAGGCGGACCAGATGGGCAAGGGCGACACTGCGCGTCATGCAAGACCTTCAGGGCTATCGACGGAGACCCCGGGCACTATGCCGCGCAAGCATTTACTTTGTGTTAAGGCGTTTGCGCAAACCGCCGCTGTCACCGTCGCAATGCAGCGCTTGCGCTTCTCCGAACGATCGGACAATAAGGCGCGCCGCAGACGTGACGGCGCTTATGGAGCACGATGTTCATGGCCTTTCTTGCCGACGTTCTTTCCCGCGTAAAGCCTTCCGCGACGATCGCGGTGACCCAGAAGGCGCGCGAACTGAAAGCGAAAGGCCGGGACGTCATCGGCCTCGGCGCCGGCGAGCCTGATTTCGACACGCCCGACAACATCAAGAATGCCGCGATCGAGGCGATCCGGCGCGGCGAGACCAAATATCCGCCGGTTTCCGGCATCGTACCGCTGCGCGAGGCGATCGCGAAGAAGTTCAAGCGCGAGAACAATCTCGACTACAAGCCCGAGCAGACCATCGTCGGCACCGGCGGCAAGCAGATCCTGTTCAACGCCTTCATGGCTACGCTGAACCCCGGCGACGAGGTCGTCATCCCCCGCCCCTTCTGGGTGAGCTATCCGGAAATGGTTGCGATCTGCGGCGGCACGCCGGTCTATGCCGACACGTCGATCGACAACGGCTTCAAGCTGACCGCCGCGGCGCTGGAAAAGGCGATCACGCCGAAAACCAAGTGGCTGGTGATGAACTCGCCCTCGAACCCGTCGGGCGCCGCCTATACGGAGGCCGAACTGCGCGAGATCGCCGACGTGCTCCTGAAGCACCCGCAGGTCTGGACGCTGACCGACGACATGTACGAGCACCTGACCTATGGCGATTTCGTCTTCAGGACGATCGCCGAGGTGGAGCCGGCGCTTTACGAGCGCACGCTGACCATGAACGGCGTATCGAAGGCCTATGCCATGACCGGCTGGCGCATCGGCTACGCGGCCGGCCCGGTCGCGCTGATCAAGGCGATGGACATGATCCAGGGCCAGCAGACGTCGGGCGCCTGCACCATCGCGCAATGGGCTTCGGTCGAGGCGCTGAACGGCCCGCAGGACTTCATCACGAAGAACAAGGCGATCTTCCAGGGACGCCGCGACCTCGTCGTCTCGATGCTCAACCAGGCGAAGGGCATCTCCTGCCCGGTGCCGGAAGGGGCGTTCTACGTCTATCCGTCCTGCGCCGGCCTGATCGGCAGGAAGGCGGCGTCCGGCAAGGTGATCGAGACCGACGAGGATTTCGTCAGCGAGCTTCTGGAAGCCGAGGGCGTCGCAGTGGTGCACGGCTCGGCCTTCGGCCTGGGGCCGAATTTCCGCATTTCCTACGCGACGTCGGAGGCGCTTCTGGAAGAGGCTTGCATCCGCATCCAGCGTTTCACCGCCTCGCTGAACTGAAGCGGGACCGCTCGAACGGCCGGCCGCGCGACATCGCCGGTGCGGCACAGGGTCGTTTGCCGGCAATTCCGCTTGCCCTCCACCTTGACCCGTGTTTCCATGCCCGTCGGGTAGTGGCCGACAAGCTGCGCCCGCGACGGCCGGAACAAGGGCCGGTCATGCCTGCTGGCCCGGAAAGGCCGCCGCTCTCGAGGAAACAGAGTGGAGGTCAGCATGGGAAATCGCGCCGGAGGAAGGCGTACGGGACCGAAATGCATTGCCATTGTCGGTCCCTTCGCCAGCGGAAAAACCACATTGCTTGAGGCGATTCTGGCGCGTGCCGGCGCCATATCCCGCCAGAGTGCAGTCGGTTCCGGCACGACGGTCGGCGACCATTCCGCCGAGGCGCGTGCCCACGCAATGAGCGTCGAGGCCGCGGCGGCGACCATCGATTTCATGGGCGACAGCCTCACCTTCATAGATTGTCCGGGATCGATCGAATTCGCCACGGAGGCGGACCCGGTTCTGGCCGCGGCGGACGTCGCGGTGGTGGTCGCGGAAGCGGACCCCAAAAAGGTCGCCGCGCTGCAACTCATCATGCGGAAGCTCGACGCCGCCGGCATCCCGCGCATCCTGTTCCTCAACAAGATCGACAAGACCAGCGCCGGCGTGCGCGACACGCTGAAGATGCTGCAGCCGACGAGCGCGGCGCCCTTGCTTCTGCGTCAGATTCCGCTGCGCAATGGCGAGGCCGTCATCGGCTCCATCGATCTGGCGCTGGAGCGCGCCTATGTCTGGCGCGACTTCGCCGAGAGCGAAGTGACCGAAATACCGGACGACGAGAAGGCCCGCGAGGTCGAGGCGCGCTTTTCCATGCTGGAGACGCTTGCCGACCACGACGACCTGCTCATGGAGCAGCTGCTGGAGGAGAAGGAGCCGCCTCGCGACGAAGTGTTCGACGACCTCGCGGCTGATCTTCGCGACGGCTCCGTGGTTCCGGTGCTGATCGGCACGGCGGAAAAGGGCAACGGCGTGCTGCGTCTCCTGAAGGCGATCCGCCACGATGCGCCGGATGTCGAGGCGACGCGCAGGCGGCTCGGGCTGGACGGCAGCGGAACTGTCGTGCAGGTCATGAAGACCGTTCACACGCCGCATGGCGGCAAGCTCTCCATCTCGCGCATCCTGTCCGGCAGCGCCGCCGACGGCGCGGAGCTCAATATCGCCGGCGGCGGTTCAGTGAAGATTT
Source organism: Rhizobiaceae bacterium (assembly GCA_023953845.1). Taxonomy (NCBI): domain Bacteria; kingdom Pseudomonadati; phylum Pseudomonadota; class Alphaproteobacteria; order Hyphomicrobiales; family Rhizobiaceae; species Rhizobiaceae bacterium. The sequence continues at coordinate 27,959 of JAMLJC010000001.1, forward strand.
CCGGCATCTACCGGATGCTCGGCAAGGATCAGCACAAGCTGACATCCGCCAGGGCCGGCGACACGGTGGCGCTCGGCAAGCTCGATGACGCCGCCACTGGCGCGACCTTGACCTCCGAGCGGAATGCGAAGCCGCTGTTCCAGCTCGCGGCCCCGCAGCCGGTCTTCTCCATCGCGCTGCGGCCGAAGGAGCGCAAGGACGATGTGAAACTCTCGTCCGCCATCCAGCGCATCGCGGACGAAGACCCGTCGCTCGCCGTCCATCACGACCAGGACACCGGCGAGACGGTGATCTCCGGTCATGGCGAGATGCATCTGCGCGTCACCATGGAAAGGCTGGAGGGAAAATACCAGATTCCGGTCACCTCGCGCGCCCCGAGCGTGCCCTATCGCGAGACGATCCGCAAAGCCACCCAGCAGCGCGGCCGCCACAAGAAGCAGTCAGGCGGCCACGGACAGTTCGGGGATGTGGTGATCGAAATCAAACCCCTGCCGCGTGGCAGCGGCTTCCAGTTCACCGACACGATCACCGGCGGTGTCGTCCCGAAACAGTATATTCCGTCGGTTGAAGCAGGCGTGCGCGACTATCTGAAGATCGGTCCGCTCGGCTTTCCGGTAGTCGACATAGCGGTCAACCTGTCGGACGGCTCCTACCACACGGTCGATTCCTCCGACATGGCGTTCCAGATGGCCGCCAAGATCGGCATGAAGGAAGGCATGGCCGCATGCTCTCCCGTCCTGCTGGAGCCGATCATGAAGGTGGACATCTTCACGCCCTCCGAAGCGACGGCGAAGGTGACGGCCATCGTGCCGCAAAGGCGCGGACAGATCCTCGGTTTCGACGCCCGGCCCGGCTGGGACGGCTGGGACGTCGTGGAGGCCACCATGCCGCAGTCGGAGATCGGCAACCTGATCGTGGAGTTGCGCTCGGCGACAGCCGGTGTCGCGACATTCGAATCGCGCTTCGATCACATGGCGGAACTGACGGGCCGCCTCGCCGACGATGTCATGAACGCGCAGAAGGCGGCCTGAACCCTCACGAGGGATTGATCGCCGCCGCAAGGGAAACTTGCGGCGGTACATGACGTTCTTGCTATCAGATAAGGAGCCGGGCGCGAAAAATCATTTTCGAAGCCTTTTCATGCGGCGCTGCCGGCAAAGAGACAGAACATGTTCGCCATCCATCGCCGCCCGTCCTGGGCAATCCCGGAATCGCACGCGATCCCCGAAGCGGTCTTCCGTGACAGAAGGCGCATCTTGAAGGCCTTCGGGCTTGGCGCCGCCAGCCTGTCCGGGCTCCTGTCCTCCTTCGCGATCGCCCAGGACGCAGATCCGACCGCCGATCTCTATCCCGCCAAAAAGAACGAGACCTACACGATCGAACGACCTCTCACGCCCGAGAACATCAGCTCGAACTACAATAATTTCTACGAATACGGGACGTACAAGCAGATCGCGGCCGACGCGCAGCAGCTCAGGACGCGCCCATGGGAGATCGCCATCGACGGGCTGGTCGAGGCTCCCATGACCATCGGCTTCGACGAGCTCGTCCGCAAAATCCCGCTCGAAAGCCGCCTCTATCGTCACCGCTGTGTCGAGGCCTGGTCCATGACGGTGCCCTGGACGGGCTTTCCGCTGAAATCGCTGGTGGCGCTCGCCAAGCCGCTCGGATCGGCGAAATACATCCGCTTCGAGACCTTCATGGACCCCTCGATGGCGCCCGGCCAGAACGATTTCCTCTACCCGTGGCCCTATGTCGAGGGCGTCACCATCCAGGAAGCGGCGAACGATCTCGCCTTCCTCGTGACGGGCGCCTACGACAAGCCCATGGCGAAGCAGTTCGGGGCGCCGATCAGGCTGCACCTGCCATGGAAGTACGGCTTCAAGTCGATCAAGTCGATCCGCAAGATTTCCTTCGTCGAGGAACGCCCGGTAGGGCTCTGGGAAGCGCTGCAGTCCAGCGAGTACGGTTTTTGGGCGAACGTTAATCCTGAAGTGTCCCATCCGCGCTGGAGTCAGGCGCAGGAACGGGTGATCGATACGGGAGAACTGATTCCGACCCGGCTCTTCAACGGCTACGGCGCGGAGGTCGCGGATCTCTACGCGGGGATGGAGGGCGAGAACCTCTATATGTAGCCGCGCGATGCGTCGTGCACGCAATTCAGGCAATTACCGGAACTGCCTGAAAACCGTCCATCATCAGGCGAAAAAAAAGCCGGATCAAAAGATCCGGCTAGGTATGGAAGTGCCTATAAAGGCGAAACCTCCAGAGGGGAACACTCGTGGGCGCCAATGGGAGGAGGAACGCGCCCAGGAGATGATTGCTATATGGGCTGCTCTTGCCCAACAAACAAGCAAATACTTTGCAAGGCTCCCATGCAAAAAGTACGACTCTTGCTGCAATGCACCATTTTTCACCAAGCGGTTGATTAATATGCCCAATTCCGCGCCTTCGCGAGAACGAAGTCGCGGAACACATGCAGCTTGGCCTGATTCTTCATCGCATCGGGATAGGCGAAGTAGGTATCGAAGGACGGAACTTCGGTCTCGGGCAGCAGTTGCACTAGGCCTGATTCCTTCTCGACAATGTAGTCCGGCAGCATCGCGATGCCGGCTCCTCGCTGCACGGCGCGCTTGATCGACAGGATGTCGTTGATCTGGAGCGTGGCGATGCGCTTGCCGCCCTCGAAGTCGCCGACCGACTCCAGCCAGTTCAATTCCGACAGATGCGGCGGAACCGGCTCCCCGAAGGTGACGATCCGGTGATTCTTCAGGTTCCCCATCGTTTCCGGCTTGCCGTGCTTGGCGATGTAGGAAGGGGCGGCATAGAGGTGGAAGTGCACGGTGAACAGACGTCGTTGGATCAGGTCCGGCTGCTGCGGCTGGCGCAGGCGTATGGCGCAATCGGCCTGCCGCATTACGAGGTCAAGCTCCTCATTGGCCAGGATCAGCTGCAGCTGGATGTCCGGGTAGAGCTCCAGAAACTCCGGCACGCGCTCGGTGAGCCATCCCGCGCCGAGTCCGACGGTCGTGGTCACGCGCAACAGGCCCGAGGGGCGGTCCTTAGCCTCGGTCAGCAATGACTTCACGTTTTCGAGCTTCATCAGCACGTCATGCGCCGTGCGGAACAGGATCTCACCCTGCTCCGTCAGCACGAGGCCGCGCGCGTGGCGATGAAACAGCGACACGCCGACATCGGCCTCCAGCGCGCTGACCTGACGCGAGATCGCGGACTGCGAAAGACGCAGTTTCTCCGCGGCGTGCGTGAACGAGCCAGCCTCGGCCGCGGCGTGAAACACGCGTAGCTTGTCCCAGTCCAGAGCCATATTTCCCCTCGTTTATTGGATCGCGCTTTCCTTTCGCGACCTGATGCAGCGTCCGCCTATTCCGCCGCTTCCCGGTGCATCTCCATTTCCGCAAGATATTTTTCCGCCTCGAGAGCGGCCATGCATCCCAGCCCGGCTGCGGTCACGGCCTGCCGATAGACGTCGTCCGTCACGTCGCCGGCCGCGAACACGCCGGGCACGTCCGTCCGTGTCGAGTCTGGCGCCGTCCAGAGATAGCCGTTCGGCTTCTGCTTGAGCTTGCCGACGAAGAGATCGACCGAGGGCGCATGTCCGATCGCGACGAACACGCCGTCGGTCCTGAAGTCCGTCACGACGCCCGTCTTGATGTTGCGCAGTTTCAACCCGTTGACGGAGGGCGGCATCGGATGCCTGGCATGTTCGCCGACGATCTCCTCGACGACGGTGTCCCACAGCACCGACACGTTCTCCTTCCTGGCGAGACGTTCCCTCAGGATGCGCTCGGCGCGGAATTCGCCCCGGCGATGGATGACCGTCACGCTCCTTGCGAGGTTCGACAGATAGAGCGCTTCCTCGACGGCGCTGTTGCCGCCGCCCACGACCACCACATCCTTGCCGCGATAGAAGAAACCGTCGCAGGTGGCGCAGGCCGAGACGCCGAAACCCATGAAGGTCTTCTCGCTCGGAATGCCCAGCCACTTCGCCTGCGCGCCGGTCGCGACGATCAGGGCGTCCGCGGTGTATTCGTCGCCGGAATCGCATTTCACCCGGAACGGCCGGACGTCGAGATTCACATCGACGACCAGATCGTTGACGATCTCGGTGCCGACATGCTCGGCCTGCTTCAGCATCTGCTCCATCAGCCACGGCCCCTGGACCGGTTCGGCGAAGCCGGGATAGTTCTCGACGTCGGTGGTGATCATCAACTGGCCGCCCTGCTGCATGCCGGCGATCAGCACCGGCTTGAGCATGGCGCGGGCCGCATAGATCGCCGCGGTGTAACCCGCAGGTCCGGAACCGATGATCAGTACGGGGGCATGCTTGGCGGACATGATGGAACTTCCGAAGGGAGGAACGCTGCGAAGGGCGCGCGTTCGGATTTCGCCTACAATCTATGTGTTGCTCCACCCCCTCGCAAGGCAGGGAATTCCTTCCTCCCCAACCATCGGTTCGATCGCGCATCCGGCCTGCCCGCACGGTTGAGGTCCGATCGCGCTTGCACTACAGAGGGTCCGAAACGCACTCCGTTTCCAGGCCCCCGATGCCCCTTACCGCCGATCTCGATGAAATCGACTGGAAGATCCTGCGTGAGTTGCAGCGCGAAGGACGGATTTCCAACGTCGAGTTGTCCCGGCGGGTGGGCATATCGGCGCCGCCCTGCCTGCGGCGGATGAAATGGCTGGAAGAAACCGGAATCATCCGCGGTTATCGTGCTCTTCTCAACGCCCCGGCGCTCGGGCTCGACGTGGTCGCATTCTGCCTCGTTGGCCTGCACCACCAGTCGGAGGCCGAATTGAAAGCCTTCGCCGACCAGACACGCAACTGGAAGATCGTCCGTCAGGCCTGGATGGTCTCCGGCGAATCCGACTTCATGCTCCACTGCGTCGCAAACGATCTCGCGACGTTCCAGACCTTCGTCATCGAGGAACTCACCTCGACGCCCAATGTGGATACGGTGCGCACCGCGTTGACGATACGACCCGTCAAGGACGAGGGGCTGGTGCCGATCTGACGGAGACCCGCCGATCGGCCGTCGCCGGCCTTGCCTCTGCCCCATTTATGCTGCAACGCGCTACCGCTCGCGGCAAGAATACGCCGGAATAGTGTTCCAATTCCCACGGTAAGCTCACCGGAAGCACCGCAGGTTTCAATGCTGGTTCGGACATCAACGACTGAGATCTCGGCGTTCGTCATCTGCAAGGATGAGAGCGTGACGATTCGGCGTTGCCTGGAAAGCCTGAGTTTCTGCCGTGAGATCGTCGTCGTCGATTCCGGTTCGACCGACGGCACCGTCGCGATCATCACGTCGATGATCGAGAAGGGCTTTCCGATCCGGCTGATCGAGCGTCCGTGGCCGGGTTACGCCAAACAGAAGCAGTTCGCCCTCGAGGCGACCGGGGGCCGCTGGTGCCTCTCTCTCGACGCCGACGAATATATCGACGACGAACTCAGGGCCGAAATTCTCGCGCTGCCCCTTGATCGCACGGACAAGGTGGGTTTCTGGATGCGCCGGCGCGACCATCTTCCGGGCTATGGCTATCCGCCGGCCATCGTGCATGCGCGCTATCTCCTGAGGCTGGTCCGCAAGGACAAGGCCGGCTTCGACACGACGCAACTGGTGCACGAATCCCTGTCGGTCGAAGGTCCTACCGATCGGTTGAAGCGCGGCGTCATGATGCACTACCGGAATATGTCCGTTGCCGCCGAATCGGCGCTGCTCAACAAATATTCGACGCTCAAGGCCCGCGACCAGCACATGCGCGGCAAGAAGACCGGGCCGTTCCGGCTGATCTTCCTGTGCATCGGCGAATTCGTGAAGACCTATGTCGGCCAGCGCTATTTCATGTGCGGCAAGGCGGGGATCGTGCATGCCCTGCTGCGCGCGGAATATGTGCTGCTGACCGAATCCAAGCTCTACCGGCTTTCGCTCGGATCGGACGCGCCGCCGGAGTGACGGACGGACAAAGGGCGGCGTTCTACCCCGCCGACCAGACCTTTTCGTAGACGGCAAGAACGCCGGCCGCCTCGCGCGTCAGCGGGAATTTTCGCGCGACCAGATCGATGCCGGCCTGCCCGTGGCGAGCGGCGCGTTCCGCGTCGCGCAGATAGGGCTCGATGGCCGCCGTCAACGCCGTGCCGTCGCCGGCCGGCACCACGGCGCCCGTCACTCCGGGCTGGACGAGCTCGGCGAAGGCGCCTGCATCGCTTGCCACCACCGCCGTGCCCGACGCCATCGCTTCGAGCGGGGTGAGGCCGAAGCCCTCGTTCCGTGACGGGGCGACATAGACGGTCACGCGGCGGTACCAGACAGCAACATCAGGTACTTCGCCGAGGAAGCGGATTCTCCGTGTGAGCCCCGCCACGGCGATGCGGGCCTGCAGGTCGCGTGCGAAAGCCTGGTTCTCGACGGTCACGCGGCCGGTGATGACAGCGGTCCATTCCGGATAGAGCGGCAGAAGCGCGATCATCGCGTCGACGAAGAGATCCGTGCCCTTCTGATGTCGGACCCGGCCGAAGCATCCGATCGCATAGCGTCCCGGCAGATCCGCCGCCTCGAAACGGTCCTCCGGCGCCCTTGCCGGATGGAATTTTTCCGTGTCGACGCCATGCATGACGACGGTGTGCGGGACTTCCAGGAAACGGCCCGATCGCGCGCTGGTGGCGATGACGGCGTCCATCCTGCGGATCAGCCATCTGGTGAACGGTTTGTGGTGCCGCTGGGCAGCGGAGGTGAAGACCAGCCTGAGCGGAGCGCGCAGCACCTTCCCCAGCACAATGCCCGCGATCATCTCGACATTGCGCCGCGCGTGCCAGATGCGTCGCCTGCCCGACCGCGGCCGGACGAAAAGCGCCGGCAATTGCCACCATCGCATATGGGGAAGCGTCGTCGGCAAGCCGGGGCCGAGCGTCGCAATGCCGATGGAGCGCGCCTGCACGGGGACAAGCTGCACGATGGAGCTGGTGACACCGGAGAGGCGCCGCTTCAGATTGGGCGCCACCACGTCGATGTCTGCCATGTCGACACGGCTGTCCGCCGTCAGGACTCCGACAGGACGGACGCCGGTGCGCAATGGCAGGCCCTCGCCGGCCGAACTCACACGAACTGGACTTTGACGATCTCGTAGCCGCGCGCCCCGCCGGGCGCGTTGACCTCGATGGTGTCGCCGACTTCCTTGCCGATCAGCGCGCGCGCGATCGGCGAGGAGATCGAGATGCGGCCCGCCTTCACGTCCGCCTCCTGATCGCCGACGATCTGGTAGGTCTTGTTTTCCTCGGTGTCCTCGTCGACAAGCTGGACGGTGGCGCCGAACTTCACCTTCTCGCCGGTCAGCTTGCTGACGTCGATGACCTCGGCGCGCGCGATCAGGTCTTCGAGTTCGTTGACCCGGCCCTCATTGAGGCTCTGCTGCTCCTTGGCCGCATGATACTCGGCGTTTTCGGAAAGGTCGCCATGGGAACGCGCCTCCGCGATCGCCTCGATGATACGCGGACGCTCTTCCTGCTGACGCCAGCGGAGCTCCTCCTTGAGCGTATCGAATCCCCGAGCGGTCATCGGGACCTTGTTCATGACGTGTTGCCTTTCCGAATTCCGGGGCCGCCGACGATCCGCCGACCCTCAAGATACAAAAAGAAAACGGCCCGGCAGCCTCTACTGACGGAACCGCTTCGTCTGTTCGCGCTCGACTATATAGCGATTTGCCGACAATTTTCACGTTGAAAAATGCGAAATGGCTCCGGAAACCGTCAAACGCGACGAAAAGCCTCCCGACCTTGTGAAGGGCCGGCGGCCTCGCATCCCTTGTACGCGGACTGTCGGGACCTAACTCCGGTCGTATGAAACGATCTTCCCTGACCCTTCCCGCCCTCGGCTTCCTCGCCGCCCTGACGGCAGCTGCCGATGCCCAGACGAAATTCACGGTCGGCGACTTCGCTGTCGATGCCGACATCATGGCGAACGGTCTGAATCACCCATGGGGGATGGACTTTCTGCCCGGCGGCGATGTCATCGTGACCGAGCGTTCCGGCACGCTGAGACTTCTGACGAGCGAACGGCTGTCCGAGCCGATCGACGGCGTGCCGAAGGTGTGGGCACGCGGACAGGGCGGGCTGCTCGACGTGGCGGCGGCGCCGGATTTCGAACGCTCCGGCCTGATATTCCTGTCCTTCTCCCAGCCCGGAAACGGCGGCGCCGGCACGGCGGTCGCGCGGGCAAGACTGGTGAAGGAGGGGTCGAAAGCCCGACTGGAAGACGTGAAGGTCATCTTCGCGATGGAGAAGAAGACGTCGCGCGGCCAGCATTTCGGCTCACGCCTCGTCATGCGCCCCGACGGCACCCTGTTCGTCACCACCGGAGACCGCGGCGACGGCAAGCGCGCGCAGGACATGAACGACAGCGCAGGAGCCGTTCTGCGCATCAACACGGACGGCAGCGCGCCCGGCGACAATCCCTATGCGAATGGCGGCGCCCTTCCGCAGCTTTGGTCCAAGGGCCATCGCAACGTTCAGGGCGCGGCGTTCGATCCGGTGACGGATTCGCTGATAACGGTCGAGCACGGCGCCAAGGGCGGCGACGAGATCAACAGGCCTGAGGCCGGTAGCAACTATGGCTGGCCGGTCATTTCCTACGGCGTGAACTACAACGGCCGCAAGATTGGCAAGGGCACGGAGGCGGAAGGCATGGAGCAGCCGCTGTTTTACTGGGACCCGTCGATCGCGCCTTCAGGGCTCGCCGTCTACGAAGGCGACATGTTCCCGGAATGGAAAGGCGATCTGCTGGTCGGCTCGCTGAAATTCGCCCTCCTGTCGCGTCTCGACCGCGACGAGAGCGGCAAGATCCTCGGCGAGGAACGCATGCTGGAAAACGCCTTCGGCCGCATCCGCGACGTCAACGTCGCGCCCGACGGATCGATCTGGCTTCTCACGGACGAACAAAACGGCGCCATCGTCCGCCTGTCGCGCGGCGACTGAGCCCGACGTCAGATTCCGGTCAGGCGCGGAAGATCAGCGCCGCCCCGCCCGCTATGAGCGCGAACCCCATGGCGTGGTTCCAGGTGAAGCTCTCCTTCAGCCAAAACACCGAGAACACCGCGAAGACGGTGAGCGTGATCACCTCCTGCATCGTCTTCAGTTCGGCGGCGGAGTATATCGCGCTGCCGATGCGATTGGCGGGAACGGCCAGCCAGTACTCGAAGAAGGCGATGCCCCAACTGACCAGCACCGCGGCATAAAGCGGCGACGCCTTGTATTTGAGATGCCCGTACCAGGCGAACGTCATGAAGACGTTCGAGGCGACGAGCATCAGAATGGGCACCACTTTGGGTGAAAGCAGCATCGACATGGAGGGGTCCTGAAGGGAGGCGGAACAGGCTTGCGATGGCCTTGCCGGATGCGGCTGTCAATCCGTGCGACATGGTGCACCGCTGATTTTAACAATCGATACATGACGGCAATGCCAATTCGGCTATCATGCGGCTGGAAAAGGAGCGCCTGCCGTGTCGCAATACGCCGAGAAAGAATGGAACCTCACCATCGGTCCTGACACCGTCAGGCTTTTCATTCTCAAGGCGAAGGCCATCAGCGCCGACCTGAAAGCCGACTATGACGACGGCAGCGAGCACGAGATCGAGTTCGACGAGCGCTCGCGCGACAGTCACCATCACGACGGTCTGGCGGAGGAAGAGGAACAGGACCTCACCGAGGAGGAACTGCGCGAGCTGATCAACGACCTCAATGTGGACGAGGCCGCCGAACTGGTGGCCTTGGTCTGGATCGGACGCGGGGACTACGATGCCCGCGAATGGGCGGAAGCCGTCGCGGAGGCCAGGCAGCGGGGCAACCGCAAGACCGCAAAATACCTCATGGGCATGCCCATGCTCGCGGATTATCTGGAAGAAGGCCTCGAAGCCATCGGGGCGTGACGCCACCGCCGGACCCGCCCCGAGCTTGCCTGAAGCGCCTCATGCGCCAGTTCTCCTTGTATGGAGAAACTCCTTCCCCCGGTTCTGCTGGCAGTCGCTCTCCTCTCCGTTTCGGGAGATGCCGCTGAGGCGCGCCAGCGCCGGCCCCCGTTGCCGGCCGATGTGGCGGCGCCCACGCCAAGGCCCGACACGGAAACGACTACCCACGATCGTGTCGGACGCGACAGGCAGGAGATGCCGGATGACGCGGCTGAAATTCCGGTCCCGCAAGCACGGCCCGACGAAGATCGGGACGCGCCGCGCGCTCCCGCGGGGAACGCTGCGCGCATTCGCGAAAGCGTCGGCCGCCACAACGCCAGGCGGACGGAGGCCGGCGGACCGGACGCAGCCTGCCTGCGGAGGCTCAGGGATCTCGGCGTCGAATTCGAGGTCGAGCGTCCGATCGCGGAGGGAGACGGCTGCTCCGTGCCGGACCCGGTTTCCGTGTCCACGCTGGGTTCCGGCATCGCGCTCGAACCGGCTGGGCTGATGAACTGCGCGATGGCGGAGGCGGCAGCGCGTTTCTCACAGACGGTCGTCGCTCCCGCCGCCCGCTCGGCCTACGGAGCCGGGCTGAAGGCGATCTCGAATGCCTCGACCTATGTCTGCCGGCCGCGCAACGGCACGACGAAGCTGTCCGAACATGCGTTCGGCAACGCGCTGGACATCGCCCGCTTCGTCCTGGCGGACGAAACCGCCATCGACGTAACGGCGACCGACGATGCGAAGGCGCGGGACTTTCTGGACAGGATCAGGAAAGCCGCATGCGGTCCCTTCACGACCGTGCTCGGCCCCGGCAGCGACGCCGATCACGCCACGCATTTCCATTTCGATCTGGCAAAACGCCGGAACGGCTCCACTTTCTGCCAATGAGTGCCATGCCGTCGCGTGACCGCCCTTGCGCACAAGCCATTCTGGAAATGAACCGGGCCTATTTCCAATGCTCCCGCTGATCGTGTAGTTGAGCGACATTATGGTCTACATCGAAATCGCCATCGTGGTCGTCCTCATTTTCGTGAACGGCCTGCTGGCAATGTCCGAACTGGCCGTCGTTTCGTCGCGTCCGGCGCGGCTGAAGGCAATGGCGGATCGCAATGTCAGCGGCGCCGCCAAGGCGCTCGCGCTGTCGGCCAACCCCGGACGCTTCCTTTCGACCGTGCAGATCGGCATCACGCTGGTCGGCGTGCTTTCCGGCGCCTTTTCGGGCGCCACGCTGGGGGACAGGCTCACCGCCGTGCTGATCGCGCAGGGCCTCTCGGCGGGCGTCGCGAGCACGCTGGGCGTCGGCATCGTCGTCGCCGTCATCACCTACGGCTCGCTGATCGTCGGCGAACTCGTTCCGAAGCAGCTTGCCCTGCGCAATCCGGAAGGCATCGCCTGCATGGTTGCGCCGGGCATGCGCGTCCTCGCGAGGGTCGGAGCGCCGCTGGTGTTCCTGCTCGACGTATCGGGCCGCGCGGTGCTGTGGCTGCTCGGCCAGAGCGGCGAGAGCGAGGAAAAAGTCACGGACGAGGAGATCAAGATGCTCGTGGCCGAGGCCGAGCATCACGGCACGATCGAATCCGACGAGCGCCGCATGATCGCCGGCGTCATGCGGCTCGGCGACCGCGCGGTGCGGGCGGTCATGACGCCGCGCACCGAGGTCGACTGGATCAATCTGGATGCGGACGAGGCCGCCATCCGCAGGACCCTCACCGAGACGCAGCATTCGCGCCTGCCGGCGGGCGAGGGTTCCGTGGACGCGATGGTAGGCGTCGTCGCGTCGCGCGACGTGCTGGCGGCGCTGCTGGCCGGCAAGCCGCTGGATGTGCGCAAGCACCTGCGCGCCGCGCCGATCGTCCACGATCAGGCCGACGCGCTCGATGTGCTGGCGACGCTGCGGGAATCCGACACGCCGATGGCGCTGGTCCATGACGAGTACGGCCATTTCGAGGGCATCGTCACGCCCGCCGACATACTGGAAGCCATCACCGGCGTGTTCCGCGCGGATCTGGACGAAGGCGACGAGACAGTCGTCCAGCGCGAGGACGGCTCATGGCTTCTGGCTGGATATATGCCGGCCGACGAGATGGCGGACCAGCTCAACATCGACCTGCCCGAGAACCGCGACTACGAGACGCTTGCCGGCTTCATCCTCTCGCATCTGCACCACCTGCCGGCGACCGGCGAGACGATCGACGCTCAGGGCTGGCGCTTCGAAGTGGTCGATCTCGACGGCCGGCGCATCGACAAGGTCCTCGCCTCGCGTCTTCCCTCCTGAAGGGAACGCGGGATACCGGAAAGGGGCGGCCGCAGGCCGCCCTTTTCGTAGCGGAAATCAGGCCGCCTTGGCCTCGACGGCGTCGGCCTCACGCGCCGTCTTCAGGACCTTCGCCCACCACGTCAGTTCGGTCAGCAGGTTGTTCGCGGCCGCATTGAGGTGATCTAGCTCGGCGAGCGTCTTGTCGCCCTGCATTACCTGCATCATGTCGGCCCAGACGATGTGGACGCCATTGCGCGTCGGCGCCATCTGCAGTTCGACGGCATGGAGGCGCAGCTGCTCGATGGCCCGGGCGCCGCCGACGCCGCCGTAGCCCACGAAGGCGGCCGGCTTGCGATTCCATTCCGTATAGGCGTAGTCGAGCGCGTTCTTGAGCGATGCGGTCGGCCCACGGCTGTATTCGGCGGCGATGAAGATGAAGCCGTCGAGGCTCGCGATCTTCTTCTGCCAGCGCTGCGCCGCCTCGCTGGCCGACGGGGCATAAAGCGGCGACGTCACCTCGTTGAAGAACGGCATCGGATAGTCTTTGACGTCGACGATCTCGAACTCCAGCTCATTGTATTTCCCGGCGATCTCGGAGATCCATTTCGTCGGATGATCGGCAAAACGGTTCGGGCGCACGGAACCAACCACGATCCCGATTTTTGGCTTGGACATGGAAAACCTCTCTTGGCAAATCTGGTATCCAACGGATACTTGGCCTACATAGGAGAGTGGAAACGAGCCGCGCAAGGAGGCACTTTTTTGAAACCAAGGCACCCCGACCATCCCGAATGCCGCGCCATAAGCGATGTGCTGCAGCGTGTCGGCGACAAGTGGACCGTGCTGGTTGTGAGCCAGTTGGGTGAGAAGAAGATGCGCTTCAACGAGCTGCGCCGCACCATCGGCAACATCTCGCAGAAGATGCTGACGACGACGCTTCGCGACCTGGAGCAGGACGGCTTTGTGATCCGGACCGTTTATCCGACGGTCCCGCCGAAGGTGGAGTATGAACTGACCCCGCTCGGACGCGATCTGCTCGAGCCGGTGCACGGTCTCGTCGTCTGGGCCCGGCAGAACCGGGAGCGCATGGAGGCGGCGCGGCGGCGCTACGAAACGCGGCTCGCGGCGGAATAGCTTGCACGAAAGCGTGATTGGGGATTTTATGACGGCTCAGTCCGTCAAGGTCCGAGTCGCATGTCCGATCCTAGGAATAGCGACACATACCGCACCATTTGCGCGCGGCTGAGGACGCTCACGCCTCCCATCGACCTCGAACAGCTGATCGACTTCAAGCACGTCGCGCCGGACAACAAGCTGACATTTCGTGCCGAACCCACCGTTCTGGGAGGCATCTTCTTCCATCCGAAAAGCTTCGAAAAGGTGTGGCACGCCTTCCGCATGGCGAACACCGCCGCAGGCGAGCGCGCTTTCGACTATTACTCCCTGAAGCGGTCGAAGCTGGAGCATTTCTTCAAGAGCGTGTTCTCGCTCAACATGCTGGACATTTCCTATCTCGCGACCCGGGGCTACGGCTTCCGCGAGATCTGGAACCCCTTCGAGCTCGACGACCGGCCGCTCTTCCCGGTGCGCGAGCGCGGCAGCAATTTCTCGCATGGATGGGACAAGTCCTTCGCAAACCGTTTCGGCAGCGCCGGCTCGATCGAGAAGCGGCGCGACATCACCGCCGTCCACGCGGCTCTGATGGACGATATCTGCAACGTCCATATAGACGAGGTCGGCTTCGTCATGCGCGGCATCAGTGGCGAGGGCGGCATGACGCCGGATTTCGGCCAGCACCTCGTCGATGAGCTGCTCTGGAAGACGTTCCTGTCGCCCGTGCTCCGCGACCTCGGAGAGTATGTCACCATCGACCTGCCGAGCTCGCGCAACGACTATGCGCCCAGCATCGGCCTTACCGTCGACCTGCCGAAGCTCGGCACCAGCATCTCCGGCGCCTTCACCTTCAACTGCAAGTGCCTGCCGGGCGGGCGGACGCATCTCGACACGCCGCCGGGCGGCTGGTCGGTCGGCCTGAGCCTCAAGAAGACCTTCTGAGCGTCAATCCTCGGCCGGGATAGGCTTCGGCTTGCCGCCCGCATCCAGCGCGACCATGATGAAGTCGGCGTCGGTGACCTTTTCCATCAGGTCCGAAAGGTAACGTTGCGCCCAGGCCTCCACCTTGAGCGTCATCGACGTGCGCCCGATGCGGGTGACATGCGTGTAGATGCACAGCGTATCGCCGATCTTCATCGGCTTGGCGAAGGACATTTCCTTGACGGCGGCGGTCACCACCCTGCCCTTCGCGCGCTCGGCGGCGCGGATGCCGCAGGCGAGATCCATCTGCGCCATGACCCAGCCGCCGAAGATGTCCATCGCCGCATTGGCGTCCGAAGGCATGGCGAGGGTGCGCAATGTCAATTCGCCGGTCGGCTGGCCGTCGACATAGTGCACCATACGTCTCTTCTCCTTGAGTCTTGTCTGAACCGGAGCCTGCTATGGATGGCGCTGCCGCTGCGGTCAATGGCGGCCTGAAAGGCGCTTCGGCCATTCAGGAAAGGGCATCGAACAGACGCAATATCCACCATGCCTGATAGACGAGGCCGATGGAAACAAAGATCGCCTGATAGGTCTTGCCGGGGACGAACATGGCGATGATAGAGCAGATGGCGAAAGCGCTCTGCCTGATCGGATATTCTATCCCCAGAGAATGGAAGTGCTCGCTGCCCTTAACGGCCGTATCGACCATGTCGACGAGGAACATCACCGCCAGCAGGCCGTAGAACCAGCGGCGGCGCGACTGGAAATAGTCCTCGTAGCCGGAATATTCCTCCATGCGATCCGGAAAGAGCAGCGACGCGATCGTGGCGAACAGGACCGCATAGAGGATGACGAAGAAATAGAGCTCGAAGGTCCAGTGGCGTATCGTCGCCAGACCGAACTCGTACCACCAGAAGTGGATGATGGAGAGCAGCAGGAACAGACACCAGCCGAGATGGATCGGATAGATCCTCTCGCGCTTCGGATGCTGCACGAAACGCGTCAGCCCGGTGATGAGACGTGACACGCTGAGCCCGAGCACCATGCCGACGATGATGCGGATATGCACGAAAACATCCGGATGAACGACTGGACTGTCCATGAACTCGCCTCCGATCCGATTCCCTGTCGATGTTAGCGACGACGGGCGCGATGTGACCACCTCGAATCCTGCGGTGCCACGCGGTCGCTTTTGTCACAACACATGCCGCGCGACATGACATCGGGCGAAACCGAAGCCGCTAGTCTGGAACTCTCACCGCGCCCCGTGACGAAGCAGGCTTATGCAGACATTCGACTTCGTCATCATCGGTTCCGGCTCGGCCGGATCGGTCGTCGCCGAACGCCTGTCGGCCAGCGGCCGCTTCTCGGTCCTCGTGCTGGAGGCAGGCGGGACGGACCGGCGCTTCTACGTCCAGATGCCGCTCGGCTACGGCAAGACCTTCTTCGACCCGGCCGTCAACTGGAACTACAGGACGGAGCCTGACGCCGGCCTTGCCGGCAACGCCGACCACTGGCCGCGCGGAAAGCTCCTCGGCGGATCGAGCTCGATCAATGCCATGGTGTGGATCAGGGGACATCCGGCCGATTATGACGAATGGGCCGCGCAGGGGAATCCCGGCTGGGGTTTCGCCGACCTCCTGCCGATCTTCAAGGCGATCGAGGACAACCAGGCCGGCGCCGACGAATGGCGCGGGCGCGGCGGTCCCGTCCATGTCTCGGACTGCACGGCCTTCGCGCCGAAGCTGACCGCGCGTTATCTGAAAGCCGCCGAGCAAGCCGGCTTGCCGATCAATGCGGATTTCAACGGCGCGACGCAGGAAGGCGTCGGCATCTACCAGATTTCCACCCGTGACGGCCGCCGCATGTCCGCCGCCCGCGCTTTTCTGCGGCCCGCCATGAAGCGGCCGAATGTGCGGGTCGAGACGAACGCGCTGGTCACGCGCATCCTGTTCGAGGGCAAGCGGGCCATCGGTGTCGAATACGAGAGAAACGGACAGACGGTGACCGCCCGCGCCGGCCGGGAGGTGATCGTCTCGGCCGGCTCCGTCAACACGCCGCAGTTGCTCCAGCTATCCGGCATCGGACCGGCCGGCCACCTGAAATCGCTCGGCATCGACGTGCTGCTCGCCAACGAGAATGTCGGCCGCAACCTCCAGGATCATGTCGGCATCAACTACACCTACAAGGGCCGCGAGGCGACGTTGAACCAGATCCTGCGGCCATGGTGGGGCAAGATGCTGGTCGGCATGCAATATCTGCTGCTGCGCCGCGGCCCGCTCTCTCTGTCCATGAACCACGGCGGCGGTTTCTTCCGCACCGACCCGTCGCTGACGCGGCCGAACATGCAGCTTTATTTCCAGGCCTTTTCGACCGTAATCCCGAAGAACGGCGAACGGCCGATCCTGACGCCTGACCCCTGGCCGGGCTTCTCCATCGGCCTGTCCAACTGCCGGCCGACATCGCGCGGCGAGATCATGATCCGCTCCGCCGATCCGCGCGAATATCCAAAAATCGTCGCGAATGCCTATTCCACCGAGCGCGACGTGACAGAGATGCTGGCGGCTGTGAAATTCCTGCGCAGGATCGCCGCGCAGCCGGCCATGGCCGAGATCATCGTCGAGGAAATTTTGCCCGGTCCATTAATCACTTCCGATGCCGATCTGATTCAGGATTTCAGGAAGCGCTCGGGTACCGTCTATCATCCCGTCTCGACCTGCCGCATGGGACCGGACTCGGCGAAAGCCGTGGTGGATTCGCGGCTGAGGGTGCACGGGCTCGATGGTCTGCGTATCATCGACGCCTCGATCTTCCCGGAGAACATTGCCGGGAACACCAACGCGGCTTCCATCGCCACCGGATGGAAAGGCACGGAAATGGTTCTGGAGGATATTGATCGTGAACGGTGAGCCGTGAACAGTAAACAGGAAAATTGAACACCGTTCACCACCCACTGATCACTGTTCACCACCCCACTGAACACCGTTCATTCATGAAGAAACGCGGAGTCACAGCCTGATGAAAATCACGGACGTCAAGACATGGGTGGTCGGAAACCCTCCCCCCGGCATCGGCGGCAAATATTTCATCTTCGTCAGGCTTACCACTGATTCCAACGTCGTCGGCTATGGCGAAGCTTATAACGCGACCTTTGGCCCGCATGTGACGGCGCGCATGATCGAGGATTGCGCCGAGCGCTACCTCGTCGGCCGCGACCCGCACGATATCGAGACCTTCTTCCGCCGCGCCTATTCCTCGGGGTTCACCCAGCGGCCGGACGTTTCCATGCAGGGCTGCGTCTCGGCGCTCGAAATGGCCTGCTGGGACATCATCGGGAAGGAGGCCGGCAAGCCGGTCTACAAGCTGCTCGGGGGGCAGGTGCACGAAACCCTGCGCTCCTACACCTATCTCTATCCGCACGCGGGCAGCGTCCATACCGAGGATGTCGGGCCGAGGAACGTCTACAACGATCCCGATATGGCGGCGGAGTGCGCCGCACTCTACGTCAGCCAGGGATTCGACGCGGTGAAGCTCGATCCGGCCGGCCCTTACACGGCCTTCGACGGACACCAGCCGCGCCTCTACGACATCGACCTGTCGGCGCGTATGGTGAAGGCGATCCGCGAGGCCGTCGGCACGAAGGCCGACATATTGTTCGGCACGCACGGGCAGTTCACGGCGTCGGGCGCGTTACGCATGGCGCGCGCCATCGAGCCTTACGACCCGCTATGGTTCGAGGAACCCGTGCCGCCCGACATGCCGGAAGTGATGGCCGAAGTGGCGCGCGGCACGAAGATTCCCATAGCGACGGGCGAGAGGCTGACGACCAAATGGGAATTCGCACGCGTCATCGAGAACCGCGCGGCGACGATCCTCCAGCCGGATCTCGGACGCTCCGGCGGCATTCTGGAAACGAAGAAGATCGCCGCCATGGCCGAGGCCTATCACATACAGGTCGCGCCGCATTGCTATTGCGGGCCGATCGTCGGCGCCGCCAACATACAGCTCGCCGCCACCCTACCCAACTTCCTGATCCTGGAATCGCTGAAGCAGTGGGACGGTTTCCACGAAACCCTGCTCAAGAAGAAGATCGACTGGCAGGACGGCCATGTCATCCCGTCGAAGGAGCCGGGACTTGGCGTGGAACTGAACGAAGCCGTGTGCGAGGCCCATCCCTATTCCGGCAAGGCGCTGCATCTGGAAATGACCCAGACACCGCTCTTTCCCTGAGGGTTTTCAGACCCTTGGCACAGCACGCGGATTCAATCTCTTACCGGATTGAATCGGAATGTGAGGATTTGCCCCGCACCATCCGGCGGACGGTCTGCTCCAGAAGGGAAACGCCGCCCGGCCGCCAGCCGAGCGCGCGCAGCTTTTCGGTCGACATGACGTTGACTTGCCGGCTGTCGGCGCGGACCGGCAGCGGATGCAGGGCGATACTGGCCCTTTGAAGAGATGTTTGCGCGAGGTCGCTACCCCCACCCCTAACCCCTCCCCACAAGGGGGAGGGGGACTTGGTGGCGGCGTTTGCGTCGCCTTTCCCCCGTTTCTCGGAAGCAGGTTCGGCGTCGACGCCTCCGAATCCCCCTCCCCCTTGTGGGGGTCCGCAGGACGGGCGAGACACGTGGCTCGCCCCCAAAGGGGTGGGGGTACGCCCTTCAGCCGACCGTGCCGCAGCGTCTCTCACAATCGCCAGAAGGTCATGGCGATCGACCACGATGTCGGAAACGTTGAAGATCCCTGCCGCCGCTCTGTCCGCCGACAACAGCGAAACCGCCTGCGCGACGTCTTCTCCGTGCACTTCGGTCGCGACACGAGGCGCGACCGGCCGGCCGGCCAGATAATCCTCGATCAACGCATGCCATTTGTCTGCGCGGCCAGTGCCGGCAGGCCCGTAGACGCCGGTGACGCGCAATGCGACCGGCCGGAAATCGGCATTGGCCATCGACAGCAGGTGATCCTCGACGGCCAGCTTGATCTCGCCATAGAGCGTATCCGGGCGCGGGAGCGTATCCTCGGTGAGCGAGGCTCCCGGTGGCTGTGTGCCGTAGACCGCGCGGCTGGAAAGGAAGATCGTCGTGGACACGCCCGCTGCCCTCGCCGCATCGAACAGCGCGATAGACCCATCGAGGTTGCGGTGCCGGAAGCCCGCCGGATCGTTCCCCTCCCCGCCGCGATATTGGCCCGGGAGATGATCGAAGGCGGCGTGGACGAAGCAGTCGACACCATCGAACAGACCGGCTTGAAGCGGCCCGCCGAGAACGAGCGGCACGTAGCGAACGAAGCGCGAAAAGAAATTGGCCTGAGGTGGCGTCCTGCCCGCGAAGATCACCTCCCGCCCCTGCGACAGGAAGGTTTCCACGATGAAGCGGCCGACAAATCCGGTCCCGCCAGAAACGACGATCCGCCGCATCGTCATCCGCCGGCCGGGTTTTGCAAGGTTGCGGGATCGGGGATGCCCTCGCCCGTCCGATAGGCCTGCCAGAGATCGATCAGCGGGCGCAGCCTCTCGGCCTTCGGATGATCCGTTTCCCAAGGTTTTTCATACTGATAGTGGATCACGGAGATAGAAGCCCAGTCCCACAGTTCCGGCAGAGCGAACCACACATATTGCAGCATGTTGAAGAAGACCGGAAGGCCGTGCCACTGCGGGAAATAGCCCTGCAAAAAGGTCTGGTCGGTACGCGGCCAGAAGGCATCCGGCGAATCGAGACGGGCCAGCATGTCGGCGAATGTCGCGGCGGACGGCCTCGCGACGAACACGCCGGAGTTCAGTCGGCGGAAGTCGGCGAGACTTTCATAGACGTTCGGCGCGGCGGAAAATTCGGGATATCCGAACAGCCTGTCGATGCTCCGCAGGACCAGCGTATCCGCGTCGAGAAAGACCACGCGCTCATAGTGTGTCAGTTGCCAAAGCCGCAGCTTGGCGAAATTGTCGAGCGGCGTGTGGAAGTCGGGCTTGCGCCCCTTCGTGAAAGGCGCCGCGCCGTGCAGCTTCGCCCGCGCGTGACGCTCGTTGAAGGTCTCGGATGTAGGCAGCAGGTCAACGGGAAGCAGGATCGCGCCCAACGCTTCGAGCGGCCGCAGCGCCAAGGCGCCGACACCGCCGGTATGCATCACCACGATGTCGGCTTCCGTACCGCTCAGCTTCAGCGAACGAACGAGGGCGACAGCCCCTTCGGCAAAATCCGCATTAGTGACGAGGGTGACGTAGGCGTAGCGGAGCATGGACGCTGCTTCTACCTCCCTCCTTGCAGGGACGAAAGAGCGGCTCCGCGCCAGCCTCGCGCGCGGCCGCAAATTGTGCTATGTATTCCTTTCGGCGCTGGAGCAAATATGTCGAAACCGCTCATCTTCACTATTTCAGCCACGTGGGACGATGAGGCCTCTGTCTGGAGCGGCTATTGCGACGACATACCCGCAGCTGCCGACGACGTCACACTTGACGGGCTGATGGCCAAAATCTCAACGATGGCGCTTGATCTGCTGCCGGAAAATTATCCTGGCGTCGATCCCGCATCGGTGTTTCTTCAGATCACGGCGCTTCGCGAAGTTGAGCGCGCAGCCGCTTAGATGGTCCGCAGTTCGATAGGCCGCTCAGAGAACTTTTGCATGCGGCGGGCTGCGCCTTGGTGCGGCAAGGCAAGGGAAGCCACGAAATCTGGCGTAGCCCGATAACGGAGCGAAATTTCGCCGTACCGATAGGCATCCCGAGTCGGCATACAGCGAACGCGATCCTGCGTCAGGCCGGTTTGCCAAAAGCCTTTTGAGCCCCGCCTACCCAACGCTCTTCAGCCGTTTGCCTTCCGGATCGCGGTCGATCGCCTGTGCAATGTCCTTCGTCCATGCGGACACGGCGGGAATGCGGCTGCGGTCGACGCGATAGGCGAATTTCTTCGCGACATCGACGACTTCGGAGAGCAGACCGTCCTCGAGCGTGATCGGGTTCAGGCCGAGTTCGATGAACTGGTCGTTCTTCACGACGAGATCATTCTCCGCCGCCTCCTTGCGCGGATTTGGCAGATAGGCGACCTGGCTTCCGGTCAGCCGAGCCACCAGTTCCGCCAGATCTCGAACGCGATGCGTTTCGGTCATCTGGTTGAAGATCTTCACCTTCGCTCCGCGCTTCGGCGGGTTTGCCAGCGCCAGCTCGATGCAACGGACAGAATCCTCGATATGGATGAAGGCCCGCGTCTGTCCGCCCGTTCCGTGGACGGTGAGCGGGTAGCCGATGGCCGCCTGAATGAGGAATCGGTTGAGCACCGTGCCGTAGTCGCCGTCATAGTCGAAGCGGTTGACCAACTGCGCATGCCGCCGCGTCTGCGTGGTGTGGGTGCCCCAGACGATGCCCTGATGCAGGTCGGTGATGCGCAGTCCGTCATTCTTGGCATAAAACTGGAACAGCAACTGATCCAGGCACTTGGTCATGTGGTAGATCGAGCCGGGATTGGACGGGTAGAGGATGTCCTGCTTCACCGTCTCGCCGTCCATCGTGTCGATGCCGACGGACAGATAACCTTCCGGGATCGCCGCACCGACCGTCGAATAGCCATAGACGCCCATCGTGCCCAGATGGACGAGATGCGCGTCAAGATCCAGTTCCACCAGCGCGTTGAGCAGATTGTGCGTGGCGTTGACGTTGTTGTTGACCGTGTAGTTCTTGTGGCGGTCGCTCTTCATCGAATAGGGCGCGGCGCGCTGCTCCGCGAAGTGGATCACCGCGTCCGGCCTGTGCTCGCCCAGCCACTGCTTGAGCACTTCGTAGTCGCGGGCGATGTCGATCAGATGGAAATGGATGCGCCGCCCGGTCTCCTGATACCAGATGCGGGTGCGCTCCTGGATGGAATCCATCGGCGTTAGCGACTGCACGCCGAGTTCGGTATCGATCCAGCGCCGCGATAGATTGTCCATAATGTGGACGTCGTAACCCTTGTCGGAGAGGTTGAGGCAGGTCGGCCAGCCGATGAACCCGTCGCCCCCGAGAACGGCAATCTTCATGCGAATCGTCCCTCTCCTGTCGATCCCCTAAGCCGATTAACGGGCAATTGTGACAGGAGTTGCATACTCCGTCTGTCGATCACAGACGAAATCCATTCGCGACAAGCGGGTTTTCAAGGACTGGTCGCCGGTTTATGCCTCGTCCCCGGCCCCGATCTTGCGCACCAGCGCGCCGGTGGCGAGCAGCGAGGCCATGTCGGCGATCATCGGAGAGATGTGGGTCTTGTAGTCGAGCGGCACCGAGATATCGGGCAATTCAAAGAAGTTCTTTGACTGCGGCAACAGCAGGAAAGCGTCCTTGTTCTTCAACGCGATGCGCGCCGGCTCCTCCGGCCAGGTTTCCCCGAGCCACTGGAGAGCCTGCGCGAGGCGGCCCGTGACCAGCGGACGCGCGGCCTCCGGATTGTCCGTGCGGAAGTCGTATGCGGCGTCGAGAACGGGAATGCCGCTTGAAAGCTCCTCAAGCTCCTTGCCGAAGATGCCTCGGAAGAAGGAGGTCACCTTGTTGGCCTTGCGCGTCGCCACCAGCACGCCAGGAAAGCTCGAAGCGGTTTCCAGCGCCACGACGACGCCCCGAAAGATCGTGGACGTCGTTTTGCCCGTTTTTTGCGAGAACACCGCCTCGTAAAGCTCGAAGGGGAAGCCCTGCCATTCGCCCGCGATCTCGTCGTCGTAGCTCGACTGGTTGAAGGAGCCGATCGTTTCGCGCGGCAGCCTTTCGACCGAAGCGGGCGTCTCGCCGCGGCGATACCGAACCTTGTCGATGAAGCCGAAGATGACAGGCAACAACCGGGCGCGGAACGACTGCTGCAATTCCCTTGCCGGCGACTTCGCCCATGAATAGGCGAGGAACAGTGCGATGATACCGGCGACGTAAAGGAAGACATGCGGCGCCGAGCTCCATTGCTCGTTCGGGTCCGCAAAACTGTTGAAGGCGAATGCGAGGATCACGACGAGCACGACAACGATGGCGAGATAGATCGGGATGCGGATCGACACGCTGCGTTGGACCGCCTTGCGCTCCGCCTCATAGGCCTCGATCTCGGCCTTCACCTTCGCAAGCGCCGCTTCTCCCGGCATGAAGTCCCGCGCGTCCATGCTTCCCTCCGCTCTTGCCGTCACCAGCAATAGACTCACTTTGTCATGGCGTCATCAGTATGGCGCGCAGTGTCCGGTGATTGACATGGATTGCCCGACACCGGAGCGGAGGAATGGCGGTTTGCATCACCCGGGGCGAAGGGCGTAACATACAAGCTTCGCCAAGATTTGTCGGGAAGAGTCCGATGAGCGAAATCGATCTCAAACCGCGAACCAGAATCAAGCCGAAGGTCGAGCGGCCGAAGCTTCACAAGGTCATTCTTGTGAATGACGATTTCACGCCGCGCGAATTCGTCGTGCGCGTGCTCAAGGCGGAGTTCCGGGTAAGCGAGGATCAGGCATACCGGATCATGATCACGGCGCACCGGCGCGGCGTCTGCGTGGTGGCGGTGTTCACCAGGGATGTGGCCGAGACGAAGGCGACGCGCGCCACGGATGCCGGCAAGGCGGCAGGTTACCCGCTGCGGTTCACCACGGAACCGGAGGAGTGAGAAGCCGGTTTGCCGTCCGTTACCATAGCGGAGGGCAGCCCTCCTATTCCCCGTTCACCAGCGCCAGAATGAGCCGATGGACGTTGCCTCCATTGTTCATCTCGACGCGGTCGAACTCGGCGCTGCGGCGGCGCTGTTCGAGCGAGGCTTCCGACAGCGGCGTCTGGATGTGCTTCCGGATCTTCTGACATTTCGGATCGTTGGGCACGGACTGGCCGACCGTCGTCGCCAGGATACGGTCGAGCATCTCCTTCATGTGGTCGCCATGCACCTTTTCATGCCTGGTAAGGCCGTCGATGAAACTCTGCCAGCGGGCGCGCATGCCGGCTGGCAGTTTGGACGAGGGCTTCGGCAGCGTGTAGGTGATGGTCATGAAGGGCCTGGCCGACACCAGCATGCAGCTTCCGTCGGCCTGCGGTTCGTATTTGCGCGACCATTTGAGGTCGAATGTGGTGTGCGCGATGGTCCGGGTGCCCATGCTGCCGACCACCGGCCCGCGCTCCCCGATGGAGGCATAGAGCTCGGATCCGGTCGTGCCGGAAATGGCGTATGTCTTGACGATCTCGTTGATCTTGAAATCGGCGGCCATGGCCGAGGTTGTCGCCCCGGCCAGCAACAAGCCGAAGAGGCCGGATAGACCTCTCAAGCCTGCCCCTTCGGCGCGTTCATCGCCCAGGCGACGCCGAACGGATCGATCAACCGTCCCCAGCGATCGCCCCAGAACATATCCTGCAATTCGACATCCACCCGGCATCCCGCGTCGACTGCGCGCTTCCACCACGCATCGATGTCATTGTCGCTCAGATGCAGCTGCATCGTATAGCCCGACGGCGTTTCCAGCGGATGGCCATGCTCCGGATAGGCGTCGCCGAGCATCAGGCTGGAATCGTTGACATGGAGATGGACGTGCATGGTGCGTCCCTTTTCGTCCGGCGGATAGGAAAAGACCAATGTAGCGCCGAACGCCTTACGGTAGAACTCGGCGGCCTTCAACGCGCCGTCGACGTTGAGATAGGGGGTCAGGCCGCCGAGAACCTTGGCCTCCTGCGGGGTCGAAGCCTCACTCATCATAGTCTCCTCATTGGGTTGGCCCTCCAAGGACGTTGGCCGAATGGCGGTTCCGACATTGCCGTGGATATTTTTCGCCGGGAGATTCAGTGTCCCGGCCGGCCGGTCTTGTTCTTGCTGCGCCCCTTGCGCTTGACCTCCGCCGGGTCCTCGTAGGAGCCGATGCCGATCTGTGCCCGCTTGACCGGTTTCGCG
Source organism: Rhizobiaceae bacterium (assembly GCA_023953845.1). Classification (NCBI taxonomy): domain Bacteria; kingdom Pseudomonadati; phylum Pseudomonadota; class Alphaproteobacteria; order Hyphomicrobiales; family Rhizobiaceae; species Rhizobiaceae bacterium. The sequence continues at coordinate 53,069 of JAMLJC010000001.1, forward strand.
CCCTCGACAGGCTTCTCGGTCCGGCGAACGGTCATCTCGTCCAGCGTGTTCTTGCGGAACAAGGTTTTATCCGACGGCCCGGTCGTGCCGTAGTCAGCCCCGTGTGCTTCGCGCGCGGTCTGCTTCTTGAACAGCGAGCGCGGCACGGCGCCGGCAGGAGTCGCATGATCGCCCGACGTTCCCATCGCATCCAGATCGGGCTTGGCGAACAGCGACTTGCCGCCGTCATCCTCGCCGACCGTGCGATGCCGCTCGCGGCCCTTGTTGTGCCTGCCCTTTTCGCGGCCGCTTGAAGGACTCTGCGCCTCGACGTCGCGCGCCATCGGGTCGTCGGACAGGGTGAGTTCCAGCTCGGTGAGACGCTTGATCTCGTCGCGCAGCCGCGCCGCTTCCTCGAAATTGAGGTCGGCGGCGGCGTCCCGCATCTTCTTCTGCAGGAATTCCAGATGCGCCTTGAGATTGTTGCCCATCATCTGGCCGGCATCGTCGGTGAACTGCGAGATGTCGGCGCGGACGTGATCCTTCTCGTAGACAGAGTCCAGAATGTCGGCGATGCGCGACTTCACGCTTTCCGGCGTGATGCCGTGCTCGGCATTGTAGGCGAGCTGCTTCTCTCGGCGGCGGTTGGTCTCCGCCATCGCCCGCTCCATCGAGCCGGTGATGTTGTCGGCATAAAGGACGACCTTGCCGTCGACGTTTCGCGCCGCGCGGCCGATGGTCTGGATGAGCGACGTCTCGGAACGCAAAAACCCTTCCTTGTCGGCGTCGAGAATGGCGACGAAGCCGCATTCGGGAATGTCGAGGCCCTCACGCAGAAGGTTGATGCCCACCAGCACGTCGAACGCGCCGAGCCTCAGATCGCGCAGGATCTCGATGCGCTCCAGCGTATCGATGTCGGAGTGCATGTAGCGCACGCGCACCCCGCGTTCGTGAAGGTATTCGGTGAGGTCCTCGGCCATCCGCTTGGTCAGCACGGTCACCAGGGTGCGATAGCCCTTGCGCGTGGTCGCGTTGATCTCGCCCAGCACGTCGTCGACCTGCGTCTTGGCCGGGCGCACCTCGACAGGCGGATCGATCAGGCCGGTTGGACGGATGACCTGCTCGGCAAACACGCCGCCGGACTGCTCCATCTCCCAAGCGCCCGGCGTGGCCGACACGGCGACGGTGAGCGGACGCATCGCGTCCCATTCCTCGAAACGCAGCGGCCGGTTGTCCATGCACGACGGCAGGCGGAAACCGTATTCGGCCAGCGTCGCCTTGCGGCGGAAGTCGCCGCGATACATGCCGCCGATCTGCGGGATGGTGACGTGGCTCTCGTCGATGAAGATCAGCGCATCGTCGGGCACGTATTCGAACAGGGTCGGCGGCGGATCGCCCGGCTGGCGGCCGGTCAGATAGCGTGAATAATTCTCGATGCCGGCGCAGGAGCCGGTCGCCTCCAGCATCTCCAGATCGAAGCGTGTGCGCTGCTCCAGCCGCTGAGCCTCCAGCAGACGCCCTGCCTTCTCCAGTTCGGCGAGGCGGAACTTCAGCTCCTCCTTGATAGACTTGATCGCCTGCGTCAGCGTCGGGCGCGGCGTGACATAGTGCGAGTTCGCGTAGATCTTGACGCTCTTCAGGTCGCCGGTCTTTTGCCCCGTCAGCGGATCGAACTCGGTGATCGACTCGATCTCGTCGCCGAACATGGAAATGCGCCAGGCGCGATCCTCGAGGTGGGCCGGGAAAATCTCGATCGTGTCGCCGCGCACGCGGAAGGAACCGCGCACGAAGTTCACGTCCTGCCGCTTGTATTGCTGGGCCACGAGGTCGGCGAGAAGCTGACGCTGGTCGAGCCGGTCGCCAACCGTCATCTGGAACGTCATCGCGGTATAGGTCTCGACCGAGCCGATACCGTAGATGCAGGAGACGGATGCGACGATGATGACGTCGTCACGCTCCAGCAGGGAACGCGTCGCCGAGTGGCGCATGCGGTCGATCTGCTCGTTGATCGAGGATTCCTTCTCGATATAGGTGTCGGTGCGCGGAACGTAGGCCTCCGGCTGATAGTAGTCGTAGTAGGAGACGAAATACTCGACCGCGTTGTCCGGAAAGAACTGCTTGAACTCGCCGTAAAGCTGCGCCGCGAGCGTCTTGTTCGGTGCGAGGATCAGCGCCGGGCGCTGCGTCTCCTCGATCACCTTCGCCATGGTGAAGGTCTTGCCAGAACCGGTGACGCCGAGCAGCACCTGCGTGCGGTCCCTGTTGTCGACGCCTTCGACCAGATCCTTGATCGCCGTCGGCTGATCGCCGGCCGGCTGAAACTCGGATTTCATCTGGATAGCGATGCCGCCCTCGGACTTTTCCGGGCGCTCTGGCCGGTGCGGCACCCAGAGCTTGCCGTTCTTGTGCAGCGGATTGCCGGATTCGATCAGGGCCGACAGCGCAGCGACAGTGGCGGTGACGCCGGAATTGCTCAGCGTCTCGGCGTCTTCCAGCGAGATATCGAGGCCCGCGACCGGATTGAGGCCCGCCGCCGCGCGCTCCTTGGCTGTGGCCGCGCCGCCCATGGACGTGCCGCGCGCCGTCTTCGTCGGCGCGGAGGAGCGCTCGGGAATCTTCTTGCGCGGCGCCCCTCCCTCCCCCTTGCGGGTAGGGTGGCCGGACGCAGTCCGGCCGGGTGGGGTCGCTGCGGACGTCCGCGACGTCCCGGAGGTGCCTTCTGAGGCAACCCTCTCTGTCGCCTGCGGCGACATCTCCCCCTCAAGGGGGGAGAGACGCTGCCGCCCTTCCCTCTCTGCCTCGCGCGCGATCTGCTCGGCCCAGTCCGATACGGAACCGCTCAGCGGGACGCCGGACAATTCCGGCTGCGGCGCCTCGCCGAAGCCGCCGGGCTCCAGCGGCTCGGAAGCGTCCATGTAATCAGTCAGCGGACTGCCGCGCTTGCGATACGCACCACGCGCGCCCTTCGGCGCAGAAATCTTGTCATTGGAGTCGGCCATGGGCCGAATATGGGCGCAGCGACGCCGATTGGAAAGACCGGCGCGATCCGACGCCCCGTCACTCGACATCCTCCTGACAGGAGGCTGTCAGGAGGCCGGTCCGTCTTTGAAGCGTATCAGCAGGGCCCCGAACTGATGATACGGAAGCCGGCGACATCCGCCTCGCAGCTATTCGGGAAAGTCCGGACCTGACTGCCGCGACGTGCGCAGACCGGTGCGTATTCGCGCGTGCAGAAGCGCGGCGTGTCGTCCATGCGGCGGCACTCGCCCTCGGCGATGACGCGATAGCCGGCCTGATCCGCAAGGCAGGAATTGGAGAAAGTCCGCCGGTCGCCGCCGCGACGGGCGCAGACAGGATCGTAGCGTTGCGGACAATAATTCTGGCCACCGCTGTCGCCCCGTCCACATTCGCCACGCCGCACGACCCGATAGCCGGAGGACTCGGCAACGCAGGCATTGGAGAATGTCTGCCTGTCATTTCCTCTGCGGGCGCAAACGGGATCGTACTGAGCGGTGCAGGTGACGGGACCAGGCCCCGGACGACCGGGACCATCCTCGACCACCACGGTACAGGCCGCGAGAATTGCGACCAGAAAAAGGGCGACGCCCCCTGCGCAAACCTTCATCCATGACGGGAACGACATGGCCACCTCCTGCGAGTTCTCGCGACATCTTGATCCTCGCGATTCCCTTGGCAAAAGCAATCCCCAACCAGGCTGGATCGAAGGTGACCGGAGCGGCCGCGGTAGCGATGGCCGGCCTTTCGAAAGCGCCGCAGCCCCAGCTTTCCGCTTGCATTTGCACGGCCCGCTGCCTACCTCGAAGGAGACCAGTGGAGCACGCGCCATGTCGACCGGACCCAACCGCATTCTGGACGAACTCGCCAAGCTGATGACCGACGCGGCAGGCGCCGCGCAAGGCGTGCGCCGGGAGGTGGAAGGCGCGTTCCGCTCGCAGGCAGAACGTATCCTCAATACGATGGATGTGGTCCAGCGCGAGGAATTCGAAGCGGTGCGCGACATGGCGACGAAGGCGCGCAGCGAGAACCAGAAGCTCGCCAGACAGGTCGAAGCATTGGCCGCCCGGATCGATGCCTTGGAGGGCGGCGCCGCGAAACTGCCGGGCGAAGACCCGCTGGAAGGTAGCTCGACGGAGCCGAAACGCGCTTCGAGGACAAATCCAAAGAAATAATTCGGCGATTTTTCCACAGGCGCCCGGCGGCTGAAAAGCCTGTCCGCTGAATCGCTTACAGCTTGTCCTGATTCTTGGCCGGCGGCGGGTTTCCACATGTCCGGCCGGCTTCGCGGAAAAAGGGACTGTTCAGCAGACTCTGCATCAATACACTGAATTTGCTGCATGATTCGGGGACACGGATCGGGCTGCCGGGACGATGCGTCTGGCTTGGGACGTTGTATGCGAGCCATTGTCGACCGCTTGGGATGGGGTTGTGCGTTGCAGGCGTACGCCTTGGAGCCGCGTCGGCTCTGCAGCGACAGGGATCGGACAATGGAACTTCTGGAACTCGAAGCGTCACGCGAAATCCATCCGGTCGACGTGATCGAGCAGGTGGCTCACACCAACGAATGGTCGTTCGAGCGCAGCACCGACGACGAAATCTCGATCACGGTCACCGGACTGTGGACGGAATATCAGGTCTCCTTCTCCTGGATGGAGGATTTCGAGGCGCTCCACCTCGCCTGCGCCTTCGACCTGAAGGTCGGCGAAAACCGCACCATCGAGGTGATGCGCCTGCTGTCGATGATCAACGAGCAGATGCTGTTCGGTCATTTCGACCTGTGGGAACAGGAAGGCGCGATCATGTTCCGGCAGTCGCTGCTGCTGGCGGGCGGCGCCGAGCCGACGAGCAAGCAGGTCGAGGGCCTGCTTTCCAATGCGCTCGAGGCCTGCGAATGCTATTTCCAGGCCTTCCAGTTCGTCGTCTGGTCCGGCACTTCGGCCAGGGACGCGCTTGCGAGCGTGCTCTTCGAGACACGCGGCAACGCCTGACGATGTCTTCCGGCGAACGCAAGGCCGAGATCAGCTACGCGGATTTCGACAAGGTCGACATCCGCGCCGGCATCATCGTCGAGGCCGAGCCCTACCCGGAAGCGCGCAAGCCGGCCTATAAGCTGCGCATCGACTTCGGCCCGGAAATCGGCATCAAGCGCTCCTCGGCGCAGATAACCAGGCACTACGAACCCGACGCGCTGGTCGGTCGACAGGTCATGGCCGTGGTCAACTTTCCGCCACGCCAGATCGGCAAGTTTCTCTCCGAGGTCCTTACGCTGGGGTTCCCCGACGATGCGGGGGACGTCGTGCTTGGCGCGATAGAAAGACCGGTGCCGAACGGTTCGCGGCTGTTCTAAAATCCCGCCCGCCGGCGGTCATCATGCCGCGCTGCGCGGTGCGGCGGGAGAGCCGTGACGCTGACAATCGCATTCCACGTATTGATTTGGCGGGGAAATGCAGACTAAAATTCGGCCAGCGACGCGAGCAGCCGAAGGTGAGATGAACGCGCAGCCGACCAGCACAAGCATGAGATGCACCGCACGGGCGGTACGCTTGCTGCTGTGGCTTTTTGCAGCCTTCGCCTTCGCCGATTTCGCGCCCGCCGTGGCCGATCCGCTGCGCGCGGTGAAATCCGGGCTGACGCGCGAGGCGGCCGACACCCATCCCCTGTTCGCACTGGCGGCGACGCAGGCCGTGGCCATCGTCGCGACGGATTGCGATCCCCTGTCCGAACTCGAACTGCCGAAGCCGGACCCCGTGGTCGATGCGGATGACGGCATTCCCGCGACCCACCTGCTGGCACCGGGAGCCACCGAGCTCGGCGCCGAAGCGCTCGGCGGCGGGTGCCTCGACGGCCAGCCCTTCGCTGCCTTCCACTCGCGCGCTCCGCCCTTGGCCGCCTAGCCCTGCATCCGCTGCGGGGCGGCAACATCCTTCGCAGTGCATTCGAACAAAATTCAGCACCGACCACTCCTCTGGCCAAGCCCTGGGGTGGCATTCAACATTGGAGTTCACAATGTCCAAGACGCATCCGCTCGGTTTCCGCATCGAACGCGACATCAAGGAAGCGCTCGTCAAGGCCGCCAAGGAAGATCATCGTTCCGTATCCTCGCTGGTGGAACTCGTGCTGGCGCGCTGGCTGCGCGAGCGCGGCTATCTGCACGACCTGACCGACAAGGCCGCGTAACGGTGCCTGCGGGCGCCATTAGACTAAGGTCATAATCCGAAAGCATCTATGTTTGTCTCTCCCGAGAATCGCTAGCCTGCGCGGGTAGGCTCAAGCACTGGCCGTATCCGCATGTCCGGTGTGTGTCATTCTCGGGAGGACAACAATGGCAATCGCGACAGCGGCTGGAGGGACCAGCCGCAAAATGACCCGCGAAGAAAAGAAGGTCATCTTCGCTTCGTCGCTTGGTACCGTCTTCGAATGGTACGATTTCTATCTCTACGGATCACTGGCCGCCTTCATCGGCGCGGCCTTCTTCAGTGAGTATCCGGAAGCGACCCGCAACATCTTCGCACTGCTGGCCTTTGCGGCGGGCTTCCTCGTCCGCCCGTTCGGCGCGCTGGTTTTCGGTCGCATCGGCGATCTCGTCGGCCGCAAATACACCTTCCTCGTCACCATCCTCATCATGGGCTTCTCGACCTTCCTGGTCGGCTTGCTGCCGGGTTCGGCGTCATGGGGCATCGCGGCGCCGATCATCCTGATCGCCCTGCGCATGCTGCAGGGTCTGGCGCTCGGCGGCGAATATGGCGGCGCCGCGACCTATGTCGCGGAACATGCGCCGGATGACCGCCGCGGCTTCTACACCTCGTGGATCCAGACCACCGCGACGCTCGGCCTCTTCCTGTCCCTGCTGATCATTCTCGCCATCCAGACGGCGATGACCAAGGAAGCCTTCGCGGCCTGGGGCTGGCGCATTCCGTTCCTTTTGTCCTTCATCCTGCTCGGCATTTCCGTCTGGATCCGGCTTTCGCTCAACGAATCGCCGACCTTCAAGCGCATGAAGGAAGAAGGCAAGGGCTCCAAGGCTCCGCTTTCGGAAGCCTTCGGCCAGTGGAAGAATGCCCGTATCGCGCTGCTGGCGCTGCTCGGCCTGACCGCCGGCCAGGCAGTCGTGTGGTACTCCGGGCAGTTCTACGCGCTGTTCTTCCTGCAGAACGTGCTGAAGGTCGATGCGGTATCGGTCAACATCATGATCGCCATCGCGCTCGCACTGGGCACGATCTTCTTCGTGGTCTTCGGCTGGCTTTCCGACAAGATCGGCCGCAAGCCGATCATCATGGCCGGCCTCGCACTGGCCATCGTCACCTACTTCCCGCTGTTCAAGGCGCTGACCTGGGCCGCCAATCCGGCTCTCGCCACCGCCCAGCAGAACACGCGGGCGACGGTGACCGCGGCTCCGGGCGACTGCAAGTTCCAGTTCAACCCGGTCGGCACCGCGAAGTTCACGACCTCGTGCGACATCGCTACCGCCTTCCTGACCCGCAACTCGGTGCCCTACGACGTCGTGACGACCGGCGCCGCAGGCACCCCGGCAACAGTCAAGATCGGCGACACCACGATCGAATCCTTCGATGCGATCGCAGCCGGAGCGGACGCGACCGCCAAGACGGCGGCCTTCAACAAGGCGGTCAACATCGCGCTTCACAATGGCGGGTATCCGCTCAACCGAGCCGCGGCGACCGTGGCCGACCAGAAGCTCGACGCGTTCGCGGCGGCGAATCCGGAACTCAACCTGGACGTCGCAGCAATCCGCGGCGGCGAGAAGAAGGCGGTTCCGACCGAACAGGCGATCAAGGACAAGCTGGTGACGGCCGAAGAGGCAGCCGGCGCGGCCGAGATCACCACCTACTCGATCCCTGCCGCCGGCGCCTTCACCATGGTGGCTGACCCCGCCGCGGTGAACTGGCCGCTGGTCATCGGCATCCTGTTCATCCTGATCATCTATGTCACCATGGTGTACGGACCGATCGCGGCGATCCTGGTCGAGATGTTCCCGACCCGCATCCGCTATACCGGCATGTCGCTGCCCTACCATATCGGCAACGGCTGGTTCGGCGGCCTGCTTCCGGCGACCGTCTTCGCCATGAGCGCGGCGGCCGGCGACATCTACTACGGTCTCTGGTACCCGATCGCGATCTCGGCCATGTCGCTCGTCATCGGCCTGATCTTTGTGCGCGACACGCTCGGCACGGACCTTCACGCCAAGGACTGATCGCAGCCATCATAGCGCTTTTGATCTGCACCCGGCGGGCAACCGCCGGGTGCTTTGCATTCACCCGGCCTTCGCGGCACGGTGCCGGGCTGATAACATGGTGGATGGCACAGGAGGTCTTCCATGAAAATCATCGCCTGCGGCAGCGCCGCCACGATACCCGCCCCCGAAAGCTATTTCACGGGCCGGGTGATGCAGACGCCGGTGATCGAGACGCCGGAGCCTGCGCGTCTGCGGGCAAGCATGGTGAGTTTCGAGCCGGGCGCCCGCACCGCCTGGCATACGCATCCGCTCGGGCAGACGCTGCACATCACTTCGGGCGCCGGGCTCGTCCAGTGCTGGGGCGGGCCGATACAAGAGGTGAGAGCCGGAGACGTGGTCCATTTCGCACCCGGCGAGAAGCACTGGCACGGCGCGGGGCCGAAGACGGCCATGACGCATCTCGCCATGCACGAGGCGCTGGACGGCAAGATTGTCGACTGGCTGGAAAAGGTGACCGACGAGCAATATGCGGGCGGATAAGGCTCCCGCCGGCGATATCGAAGCGATGGCCGCTCAGGCTTGAGCGAAGGCCGCGCGAAAAACTTTTCCGCTCCGGCCGGCAAGCGCATCATCGACCGCGACGAGGAACATCTCAGCGCAGGCGCTCCAGCTATAGGCGAGCGAACGTTCGCGGGCCGCGGAACGATCGGCCTTGAGCGCGGCAAGCGCCGCCTCGCGCAGATCCGTCGAAAGCGCGCCGTCGACGCCGTTGCGGACGATGTCGACCGGCCCGGTGACGGGAAAGGCGGCAACCGGCGTGCCGCTCGCCAGCGCCTCGACGATGACATTGCCGAACGTGTCCGTCACGCTGGGGAACACGAAGACGTCGGAGGATGCGTAGTAGTCCGCGAGCTGCCCGATCGGCAAATGCCCGAGAAACCTGACGCCCGGATATTTCGCCTTCAGCCTCGCCAGTTCGGGTCCGTCGCCGATGACGATCTTCGTGCCGGGCAGATCCAGATCCAGAAACGCCGGCAGGTTCTTCTCCACGGCGACCCGGCCCGCGGAGAGGAAGACGGGTCCGGGCAAGCCGAGATCGCGGCGGCGCTGCGGCCGGAACAGTTCCGTGTCCACGCCGCGCGTCCACGGCCGCAGCTTCGTGAAGCCACGGGATGCAAGATCGTCGGCGAGCGACTGCGTCGCGACCAGCGTCCCCGAGCCGGAATTGTGGAAGGAGCGCAGCCAGCCATAGGCCACGCTTTCGGGCACCGGCAGCCGGGCGCCGAGATATTCCGGAAACTTCGTATGATAGCTCGTCGTGAAGGGCCGTCTACTTTTGCGGCAGTGGCGGCGCGCCATCCAGCCCAACGGTCCTTCCGTGACGAGATGAATGTGATCGGCCTCCGCCTCGTCGATCAGCCGCGCGACATGGCCGGGTGTCGTCAGGGCGATCCGGATATCGGGATAGGTCGGCAGCGGAAACGTCTTCCTGAAATCCAGCGGCGTCAAAAACCGCGCTTCGACGCCCCGGTCCGCAAGCGCCTCTGCGAGCCGTTCGAGGGTGTGGACGACCCCGTTGACCTGGGGTTTCCAGGCATCCGTCACCATCAGAATGCGCAAGCGGCAACTCCGTCCAGCCGCGTCGCGAGGGAATCGACGCCATCCAGCAGATGGCGGCCTTTGAACAGAGTTTCATGACGCCCGGATGAAGGCGCCGGTCCTATGCCGGAATGCGGATCACTGCCCTCAAACCACCCATGGGGCTCGTGTCGAGGGAAATGTCGCCGCCATGGCTGCGTGCGATGTCGCGTGCGATGGCGAGGCCGAGGCCGGTGCCGCCCTCGTCCTGGTTGCGCGCCTCGTCGAGCCTCACGAAAGGCTTGAAGACGTCCTCCCGCATCTCGGGCGGAATACCGGGGCCATCGTCGTCGATGGTGACGGTCAGCCAGCCGCCCCTGTGAATCGCGGCCACGCGCACGGTCTTCGCATAGCGGAAGGCATTGCCCGTCACATTGGACAGAAGGCGGCCGAAGGCATGCGGCCTGACATGCACCTCCGGCGTGCCGACAATACGCGTGGAAAGTTGCCTTCCGCGCAATTCCGCGTCGCCCGCAAGGCGGCTGAAATAGGAGTCGAGGTCGAAACGTCCCGCATCCTCCTGCGCCTCGCCCCGCGCGAAGGCGAGATAACCTTCCAGCATCGACTCCATGTCGCCGATGTCCTGGTTGAGCGCCGCGACGTCCACCTTCTTGCCCGAGAGGGCGAGTTGCAGCCTGAACCGCGTGAGGATCGTGCGCAGATCGTGGCTGACGCCGGTCAGCATCGCGGTGCGCTGTTCGATCTGGCGCTCGATGCGCTCGCGCATCTGGATGAAGGCAAGACCCGCGCGCCTGACTTCCTCCGCCCCGCGCGGCTTGAAGTCCGGCGGCGGCGGGCGGCCCTTGCCGAAACTCTCCGCCGCTTCGGCGAGCTGCAGGATCGGCTTGATCTGGTTGCGCAGGAACGGCACCGCGATCATCAGCAGAACCAGCGACGTGCCGACCATCCAGGTGAGGAAGATGTAGGTGTTCGGCGCGTAGGCATGGCTGCGGCGCGCGAAGACGCGCAGAACCTTGTTTTCCATCTGGATGCGGATCTCGATGATGTTCGAGTTCCCGACCGTATCGATCCAGAAGGGACGGTTGATCTGCTTGGTGATTTCCGCCGAGAGCGCGCGATCCAGGATCGAGAAGAACGGCTTCGGCCCGGGCGGAGGCAGAGGGTCCGCCGGCAATATGTCGATCTTCAGCGACAGCCGGTCGCCGGCGATCCGGATGACGTTGGAATAGTCGCCGCCCGGCGACGTGTCGATCATGTCGATGATCGCCGCGATGTCGCGCGTCACCGCTTCCGAGAGGCGCTGCGTCACCGTCTGCCAGTGGCGCTCCATGAAGACGAAGGCGATCACGGACTGCAACAGGATCATCGGCGCGATGACAATGATCAGCGAGCGGGCATAGAGCCGCTTCGGCATGTAGTAGGAGACGAGACGCCAGAAGCGGTGCCAAGCGCGACGCACCGGCCGCAACCCGCCGCTGAGGCGCTCGCGCGCGCTCTCCATCTGCCGGCGGGCGGTATCCGTTATCGTCATGCGTCTCTTCCGGCCTTCTATGTGGCCACGGTCGAGGGTTTATTCCACGTTCAGCCGATATCCGACACCGCGCACGGTCTGCAGCCAGACAGGATTGGCGGGGTCACGCTCTATCTTGCGCCGAAGCCGGTTGATCTGGACATCGATAGTACGCTCGCCGACCTCGGCCTCGCCGGCGACGAGTTCGTGGCGCGCGATCGTCTCACCCGCGCGGAGCGCGAAAATGGCGAGGATATCCTGCTCGCGATCGGTGAGCTTCACCACCTCACCGCCCCTTTTCAGCTCGCGCCGCGCGATCTGGAACGTGTACGGCCCGAACACCAGTTGCTCGACCTTCGGCGTCTGCTGCTGCCCACCACGGCGCAGGATGTTGTTGATGCGGAGGATAAGTTCGCGCGGATCGAACGGCTTCGGCAGGTAGTCGTCCGCGCCCGCCTCCAGTCCCGCGATGCGGCTGTCGGTTTCCGACAGCGCGGTGAGCATCAGGATGGGCACGTTCTTTTCCGCCCGCAGCGCGCGCGTCAGCTCGACACCGCTTTCTCCCGGCATCATCACGTCGAGGATGAGAAGGTCGAAGTCCAGTCCGCCGAGCTTCCGCCGCGCCTCCGCAGCCGTCGCCGCGACCGTGACGCGAAAACCGTTCTCGGTGAGATACTGCTTCAGGAGATTGCGGATGCGCGTGTCGTCGTCCACGACGAGCAGGTGCGGCGCGTCATCGCCCGGAACGCCTGAGCGATCGGCGAATTCACTCGGTTCCATCGCTCCCCCCTCCTCCGTTGCCCGGCAACCCGTCGACCTGGGTCCTGAGCTCGGGGTTTACCATCGCCTTCAGGAAACGTTCGACGACGTTGCGGTCGGCCGGCACTATGTCCTGCAATGCCTTGGCGATGCGGCTGGACTGTGGCCGAGCCAGATCGAGCGCCAGCGCCCTGCCCTTGGCCGTGGGATAGAGCTCGCGCTGCCGCCGGTCCCTGGGACCTTGTACCTGCACGATGTAGCCGGTGTCGATCAGTTGCTTCAGCACGCGCGCCAGGCTCTGCTTGGTGATCTTCAGTACATCCAGAAGTTCCGCGACCGTCAGCCCCGGCATGCGGTTCACGAAGTGCAGCACCCGGTGATGCGCCCGGCCGAATCCGTACTCCTCCAGTATCTGATCGGGGTCGGAGGTGAAGTCCCGATACGCGAAAAACAGCAGCTCGATCAGCGGCAGGTCGATGCCGTCGGCAGGCGACAGGGCGGTGCGGATGGGTTTGGGAGAAGGGATGGAGCGATCCGGCATGGGGTTCCCGCACAGAAATATGTCAGCACTATTGACATATTTTGGAGCCGATGGTAATTTTTGGCAAGCTTTTCGGACAATTGCGAACGAAAAGGCAAGCGATTCCGGCATTTACCGCAATTTTCGGCGGATTTGCCATATCGTCACAATCGACCTACCCTGACCTTAGGAAAAATCAGGTGTTTGGCCGGCACCGTAGCATTGCTTTAAGGCTGGAAGCCTTGGGAGGTTAGACATGGCATCGGTTCCCTTCGATCAGCTCGAGGGCTTCATCTGGATGAATGGCGCGTTCGTCAAATGGGCGGACGCCAAGATTCACGTTCTCACTCACGGACTGCACTATGCAAGCGCCGTCTTCGAAGGCGAGCGCGCCTATGGCGGCGAAATCTTCAAGCTGACCGAGCATACCCAGCGCCTGCATGATTCGGCGAAGATCCTGGGCTTCACCATTCCCTACAGCGTCGAGGAGCTCGACGAAGCCTGCCGCACGCTGCTTGAGAAGCAGGGCTTCCAGGACGCCTATGTTCGCCCGATCGCCTGGCGCGGCAGCGAGCAGATGGGCGTGTCGGCGCAGAACAACCGCATCAACTGCGCCATCGCCATCTGGCAGTGGCCGAGCTATTTCGATCCCGCGCAGAAGCTCAAGGGCATCCGCCTCGACATGGCCGAATATCGCCGGCCCGATCCGCGCACCGCGCCGTCGAAGTCAAAGGCCGCCGGCCTCTATATGATCTGCACGCTTTCCAAGCACGCAGCGGAGGCCAAGGGCTATGCCGACGCCATGATGCTGGACTGGCGCGGTCAGGTCGCGGAAGCGACCGGCGCGAACATCTTCTTCGTCAAGGACGGCAAGATTCACACGCCGAAACCCGACTGCTTCCTCGACGGCATTACCCGCCGCACGGTGATCGACCTCGCCAGGCGGCGCGGCCTCGAAGTGATCGAGCGGGCCATCATGCCCGAGGAACTGACGGGCTTCGAGCAGTGCTTCCTGACCGGGACAGCGGCAGAAGTGACGCCGGTATCTGAAATCGGGCCGTACCGCTTCGAGGTCGGCGAGATCGCCAAGACCCTGATGAACGACTATTCGGCCGAAGTTCAGCCGAAACGCGCCATCGCGGCGGAGTAATCCCGCCGCACGGCCGGCGGCGGATGGCACGCGTCATTCGCCGTTGGAAATCCTCCTGCGTCATTTGACATTCATGAGAATCGGCGTCTGATAACGCGCCCGGCGCCTACAGCCGGGTATGGAGGGATTAATCATCATGGACTCGAACCTCATTCTCTCAATCGTGGTGCAGGTGATCACGGGCGTGATCGGTGGTCAGGCCGTTGGCGCGGCGCTCAAACAGGCAGCTATGGCCCAGCTACCGAAGATCCTGAGCGGCGCGGTCGGCGGTGTCATCGGCGGACAGATACTTGGCGCCCTTCTCGGTGGCAGCGCTGGTGATCCGGCGGCGGGCGCGGCAGCAGGCGGCAGCATGGGCGGCCTGCTCGGCGACGTGATCGGCGGCGCCGGCGGCGGCGCGATCCTGACGGCGATCGTCGGAGCGGTGATGGGCAAGAAAGCCTGAAGCGATCCTTGCCAGTTTCGTGGGACGGGCGGCTCAGGGCCGCCCGTTTCTTTTCAATGGACGCCGGACGCCGCGCTTTCCTGAAGCGTATCGCGTCAGATCGGAATCAGTTGACACGCTTCAAGTTCCTGTTTTTTCGCATGTCGTTATCCCGAAACCGGCTCCCACTTTCGGGCGGCATGCTTTAAATGCAGGCAATCCGAAAGTGAGGCATATGGGTCAGCTCAGCGGCATCATCGTTCCGGTCACACCGTTCCAGCAGAATTGCACGATTCTGTTCGACGCCGACGACAGGACGGGCGTCGTCGTCGATCCGGGCGGCGACGTGCCCGCGATCCTCGAAGCCATCGAAAAGCAGGGTATAAAGGTGGGTTCGATCTGGATCACGCATGGCCATCTCGACCATGTCGGCGGAGCCATGGAACTGAAAGAAGCGCTCGGCGTCGACATTGTTGGCCCGCATGAGGCCGATCTGCCCCTGCTCTCGAATGTGGAGCGGCAGTCGCAAAGCTATGGCCTTAGCGGCATGAAGAACTGCATGCCCGACCGCTTCCTGACCGAAGGCGAAAGCGTCAGCTTCGGCGACCATGTCTTCGAGGTGCTGCATTGCCCCGGCCATGCGCCCGGCCATGTCGTCTATTTCAATCGCGCCGCGAACTTCGCCCATGTCGGCGATGTGCTTTTCCGTGGCTCGGTCGGCCGCACGGATCTGCCCGGCGGGGATCACGACGCGCTGATCCGGTCGATCAAGGAGAAGCTTCTCCCGCTCGGCGACGACGTCGGCTTCATCTGCGGCCATGGACCCGGCGGCCGCTTCGGCGAAGAACGCCGCACGAACCCGTTCCTCACCTGAGAAGAGCGCGGCGTGCGCGAGTCACGCCGCACGCCCAAGGCGCTATTCTGCTGCTTCAGCCCGCATTGCAGAAATGCTTGCGGCCATCGCGTCCGACATAAGTGCCGGTCGTCGCATCAAACGTGCGATAGCGATCGCGACAGTACCGGTACCATGAGCGTGACCACGGCTCGAAGGACGGCTCGTCATAGGCTTGGTCGCCGTTGGCAAAGGCGGCGGCAGACCCCTCGATCATGAAATCGCGATTCGGGCTTGGCCGCGGATGGCGCAGCGGATTGCCGGCGACAGGCTCGTCGCGACTGGAGGCGAGCGCGCCGACAACCAAGGCGCCCAGCGCGAGGCCGACGATACCGGCCGCGACAAGGTCGCTATCCTTGTTGGATTCACTGCGATAGTGCCGATGATCGCGCCAGCGCTCGCCGGCGTCGGCCGGAACCGTGGCAAAAGCCGTCGCGGCGACCGCCGCCGACAGCACCGTCTTCCTGAAGATGTTCATGATGTCTCCTGCGCGGGCTCATCGGGTGAAGCGAGCCCGGATGGCAGGAGCGATATCGAATGTCACCTGAACGCGCGCTGAACGCACGAAGTTGAACGGCCTCCGCCTGCGAATGCGGAGATGCCGATGTTCCAAACCTTCCCGGCGACGAAAACGTCGGATCAGATGACGGTGAGGTTGACTGCCTTGGGACCCTTGCCGCGCTTGTCGGGTTCGGTGTCGAAACGCACCTTCTGGCCGTCCTCCAGACCCGGCAGACCCGACGACTGTACGGCTGAAATATGGACGAATACGTCCTTCTGGCCGTCATCGGGCGTGATGAAACCAAAGCCCTTGGCGTGATTGAAAAATTTGACGGTGCCGGTCTGCGGCATTGCTTGCTCCTCTTCATTCCCCTCTGCGAAGGCGATCGAACCTGAAGTCCGATTGCATTGGGCCTTCACGGGAGGAGAAGAAACAGACAGCCTGCGCGGGTATATCACCTTCTGACGCAAACCGCCCTGGTGCCTCTCAGCCGAGTTGCCCGGGGCAAGCCATTCCAGTCTCCGGGCCGGCAAATGCCCGAACGTGAATTTTTTCCTTCATTTTTCAAATATGAGCAAGCGAAACTTTGCTAACGGCGGACTGTCCGGAAACTAAATGTCCCGCACACCGGCCGCGCCGGGCAAATCGAACCCGGCCGTGCCGCAACTCTCCTTGATGAAGATAACAAAAGTTAAGGGCGCGGCAGATACTGCCGCGCCCCGACAAGAAATGCTTGCGCAGAGATGCTGTCGATTACTCGACGCGCAGGTTCACGGCCTTCGGGCCCTTGCCCATGCGATCCGGCTCGACGTCGAAGGAAACCTTCTGACCGTCGACCAGCGTGCGCAGGCCGGACTTCTCGATCGCGGAAATGTGGACGAAAACGTCCTTTGCACCACCGTCCGGCGTAATGAAGCCGAAGCCTTTGGTTGCGTTGAAGAACTTTACGGTACCTGTCTGGGCCATCTGGAAACTCCGTCACCCGTCATTTCGATGATCCATGACGACCAACGTCAGGGATCGGTTAGGTCTTGGCCGTTTTGCGCTGGCGGCTGCACACCCCTGCCAAGGCGGGTGGTTAGAGATTCACGATGTCGGGGAAAGGGTCGTCCAAAACGTTCCAGTCTCCGGGTCAGCAAATGCCCGAACACGAAAACTATCGCATGTATGAATGAATGTTGCAAGTCGTGAGCGAAAGACGGGCGCCGGCCGCTTGACGGATGCTAATTTGGCGGCGCCAGCCGGATCGCGGCCTCGGCCTCGCGGCGCAATTGCGCGGGCAGTGCGTCGATGGGCATGATGCGCTCCCGCTGACGATCCCGAATCCGCAGGAACGGCAGCAGTTCGTAGGCGGCGATCCGGCCGCACTCCCAACTCGCGGTGCTGATGTCGACGATGAACATCGCCCCCAGCCGCCGCATCTTGCGCGCCGACGAGTCGCCATGGAAGGTGCCCAGCCCATAGGCCACATAGGTCGACCCGATCCGTTCCACCGGCTGGATGCATCGCTGGTGATGACCCGCTATCAATCCCACGCCCCGCGCCGCCAGGGCGCCGGCCCGCTGTGCCGTTCGCACCCCCGGCCGTTCCGCGTTGTACCTGTCCCAGTGCGGAAAGGCGCACAATATGTCCAGACTTTCGGCCTCAGCGGCTAGCCAGTCATTGGCGGGCAAATCCTCGGTCAGCGTCACGCGCCTGCGAAATTGCCGGCGGGACCCTCGCCGCCACTCCGAGAAGGCGATGAGACCGACAGAGAGCCTGCCGACCGCGATGTCGTGGATGAAACCGTGCCGGCGGTTGCCGATCACGCGCACCTGCAGGGATTTCAGCGTCTCCAGCGTCTCCTCGAAGCCGGAGACAGACTGGTCCAGCATGGAATCATTGGCGACCGAGAGCACCAGCCGGTCGGTCTCGATGCCCATCGCCGAGATGACGCCGAGAAGCGCTCCGGCGTTCATGTGACTCCGCCGGCCGAACCAGGAGCGCACGGGGACATGCGGCTTCCGCACCACCGGACTGTTGCAGTTGGCGACGACCAGATCGGCCGACTGGAGCGCGCCGGCGATGGCGGGATGCAGCAAAGGCGCCTCGCGGCCATTGTCCGCCGCGATATCCCCAAGGAAGATGAGGCGCACGAAATCCACCGGCGGCTGCTTCATCAGGGCGGCCGCCATCGGCACCCATTGACGCTCCGGCCCGGCGTCTTCGGTCTGAACGTTGCGCGATTTCCAGAACCTCGCGGGCATCGTGCGGCGGCTCGTCCTCCATCCCAAAGGGTCGATGATGCCGGAATTTATGAAAAGATGGGGAATTTTCTCTTAACGAGGCTCGGCCCGACCTCGCCGGAAGATGCCTTGACCCCGCCGGCATTGCTGGCACATGGTCCCCGCGCCGACACCGGAGGCCATTTTGACCGAACACTTCCTGCTGCCGCTGGCCGCGCTGCCCTTCCCGAATATCGATCCCGTGATCATCCGCATCGGCCCGCTCGCGGTGCACTGGTACGGCGTCGGCTATATCGTCGGTATCCTCTTTGCCTGGTGGTATGCGCGCAAGCTGGTGGCGGCGGACCGGCTGTGGGCAGGCGGCAAGTCGCCGATCAGACAGCAGGACATAGACGATTTCCTCGTCTGGGCGGCAGTCGGCGTCGTGCTGGGCGGGCGGATCGGCTATATCCTCTTTTACGACTTCGCCCGCTATATCCAGAACCCGGCCGACATATTCGCCATCTGGCAGGGCGGCATGTCGTTCCATGGCGGCTTTGCCGGAACGACGATCGCGATGGTGCTGTTCGCCCGCTCGCGCGGCTACAGCGTGCTGTCCATGTTCGATGTGATAGCAGCCGGAACGCCGGTGGGTCTCGGGCTCGTGCGAGCGGCGAATTTCATCAATTCCGAGCTTTGGGGCCGGATCACCAACGTGCCGTGGGCGGTCGAGTTTCCCAATGGCGGTCCTTTCAACCGGCATCCGAGCCAGCTCTACGAGGCGCTGCTGGAGGGCCTAGTCCTGTTCGCGATTCTCGCTATCCTCGTCTGGGGAGTCCGGAAGCTCACGACGCCCGGTTTCGTCGCGGGAGCCTTCGTCGCCGGCTATGGCGCGGCCCGCATTTTCGTCGAATTCTTCCGCGAACCGGATGCGCAGCTCGGCTATCTCGCCGGCAACTGGCTGACCATGGGCATGATCCTGTCCCTGCCCATGGTCCTGATCGGTCTCTATCTGATGTGGCGGGCGCGGCCCGCATCGCCTGCCGTTCCGGCATGAGCCGTCTGAAGCGGCGCATCCTCGATCGCATCGGGGCGCTCGGGCCGATCCCGGTGCAGGAATACATGGCGCTGTGCCTGTCCGATCCTCAGGACGGCTACTACATGACGCACGAACCGTTCGGACGCGGCGGCGATTTCACCACCGCGCCCGAGGTGAGCCAGATGTTCGGCGAACTGATCGGCGCATGGATCGCAGCGACATGGCAAGCGCTCCGTCGACCGGAAGGGACGATGGTGGTCGAGATCGGTCCCGGGCGCGGCACGCTGATGAAGGACATCGCCCGGACGCTGCACAGGATCGCGCCCGCTCTTCATGGATCATCGCCCTACAGGCTGGTCGAAACCAGCGACAGGCTGGCCGCCCTGCAGGCGAGCACGTTGAAGGACGCAGGCGGCGAATTCGTCTGGCACAGCCACGTCGACGATCTGCCGCCACGGCCGATGATCATCGTCGGCAACGAAATTTTCGACGCCATACCGGTCCGCCAGTATGTGAAGACCGGCAGCGGCTGGCGGGAACGGCTGGTCGATCTCGGCGATGGCGGCGCCCTTCGTTTCATCGCCGGTCCCGGCTCGCTCGACCCTTCGCTGCTCCCGACGGACGCCGGCGCCGCGCCGCAAGGCGCGATCTTCGAGGTTTCGCCGGCCCGTTCCGCCATGATGCAGGTGGTCGCGGAGCGCATCGCGCGCCATGGCGGCGCAGGCCTGTTCATCGATTATGGCCACGTCACGCCCGGCATCGGCGACACCCTTCAGGCGCTGCGGAAACACGCCTATGACGACCCGCTTTCGCATCCCGGCGAGGCCGACCTGACGATCCATGTCGACTTCTCCGCACTGGCCGACTCGGCGCGAGTGGCCGGTCTGGAGGCACACATCACGACGCAGGGCGACTTCCTGCTTCGTCTCGGCCTGCTGGAGCGCGCCGGCGCGCTCGGTGCGGAGGCCGGGCCGGAGATCCGCGAACGCCTGACCGGGGAAGTCGAGCGGCTGGCCGCACCCGACCAGATGGGCGAACTGTTCAAGGTCCTCGCGATAGCCAGGACCGGCACGGCATGTCCCGGCTTCGCACCGGCCGATTGACTCGCGAAAGACGCTGCATCACTGTCGACAACCGTCGGTTACAGGGCGTTACTTTAGGTGGCGCGGCTTGACGAGCGGACCCGGGCAAAGGAGAAAGCGGCGAGATGCTTGATTCTTCGAGACCCGATCCCCTGCGCGCGGAACCTCTGGAAAACCTCGCGAAATCAGGGATCAGACATGGTTTTTTCACACGCGTCGGCGGCGTGTCGTCCGGGATTTATCATGGCCTGAACATCGGTACGGGCTCCGACGACGACCAGTCGCTCGTGCGGGAAAATCGCCGGCGCGTGGCGGCCTGGATGGGCGTTCCGGCCGACGCGCTGATCACCGCGCACCAGATTCACTCGCCGGACGCGATCATCGTGCGGGCGCCATTCCCCGGTGAGCGGCCCAGGGCGGACGCGGTCGTCACCGATCGTCCGGGCATTGCCGTCGCGGCCTCCACTGCCGATTGCGGGCCGGTGCTGTTCGCCGATCCGCGGGCGCGCGTGGTCGGGGCCGCGCATGCCGGCTGGAAAGGCGCCTTCACCGGTGTTCTGGAAAGCACCGTCGCGGCCATGGAGAGCATCGGCGCGCGGCGTGAGAACATCATCGCCGTGCTCGGCCCGTCGATCAGCGCACGGAACTACGAAGTCGGTCCGGAATTCGTCGCCCGCTTCATCGAAGCCGACACCGGGAACGAGCGCTACTTCGAATCGTCGGGCGCGAACGGTCACGCATTGTTCGACCTCAATCGCTATACGGTCGATCGCCTCGGACGCGCCGGCGTGAACGCCACGCAGCTCGGCCGCTGCACCTATGCCGAAGAAGACCTTTTCTATTCCTATCGCCGCACGACACATCGCGGCGAGGCGGACTACGGCCGCCAGATTTCCGCGATCGTTCTGGAGGATATTTGATGGCGCTGCATTTTGAACGCACCGAGTTCGACGCAAGGCGCGACCGCCTGATCCTCGAGATGATCGAGCGCAAGCTGGACGCCATCGTGCTCTTCGCGCAGGAAAGCATGTACTGGCTGACCGGCTACGACACCTTCGGCTTCTGCTTCTTCCAGTCGCTGGTGGTGAAGGCGGATGGCTCGATGGTGCTGCTCACCCGTTCCGCAGACCTGCGGCAGGCGCGTCACACGTCCATCATCGACAACATCCTGGTCTGGACGGATCGCGCCGACGCCAACCCGACGGTGGATCTGCGCAATCTGCTGAACGACATGGACCTGCTCGGCCGCCGCATCGGCGTCGAATACGACACGCACGGCCTGACCGCCTTCAACGGCCGGCGGCTCGACGAACAGTTGCAGACCTTCGCCCAGATCGTCGACGCCTCCGGCATTGTCGGACGCCTGAGGCTGTTCAAGAGCCCCGCCGAGATCAGGAAGGTGGAAAAGGCGGCCGCCCTCGCCGACGACGCGCTCGATGCCGCGCTGCCGCTCATCAGGCAGGGCGGCGACGAGGGCGCGATCCTGGCGGCCATGCAGGGCGCGGTCTTCGCCGGCGGCGGCGACTATCCGGCCAACGAGTTCATCATCGGTTCCGGCGCCGATGCGCTGCTCTGCCGCTACAAGGCCGGGCGGCGCAAGCTCGCCAAGAACGACCAGCTGACGCTGGAATGGGCGGGCGTGTACCATCACTACCACGCGGCGATGATGCGCACGGTGCTGACCGGCAAGGTCTCGAAGCGCCATCAGGAGCTCTTCGATGCGTCGAAGGATGCGCTGCAGGCGGTCGAGGCCGCGATGGTGCCCGGCAAGACCTTTGGCGACGTCTTCGACGCGCATGCGAAGAGCATGGAGGCGCACGGGCTCACCAAGCACCGTCTGAACGCCTGCGGCTACTCGCTCGGCGCCCGCTTCACGCCGTCCTGGATGGACATGCCGATGTTCTATCAGGGCAACCCCGAGCCGATCGCGCCCGACATGACTCTGTTCGCGCACATGATCATCATGGATTCCGAGAGCGAAACGGCGATGACGCTGGGCCGGACCTACCTCACGACCGATTCGCAGCCCCGCGCCCTCTCCCGCCATGATCTCGACTTGATCGTGCAGTGATTCTCTGGACTGAACGGCATGGCAGGGGTGCGGCATGCCGAGGGGAATGTGAACCGATGACGCGACCGCGTCCGTCACCCGTCTGTGTCGTTGCGGCGATGGCGATGCTGTCGGCCTGCACCAGCACGGACGTGCTGGAGCCTTCCGCGATCGCAGCGGACAGCCGTACGACGGCGGCGGGTTCGGCGGCGACCGCTTCGGTTCAGACTCCGGCGCAAGCACCCGCCGGCACGACATCGACGACCGACCGAAGCACCGCAACAGCAGCCCTGCCCGCCGTCAGCCGCCTGCAATTCGCGCCGATCATCGGCACGCCGGTCGAGGCGGCCGCGCCGCTCACCGAGCGGCTGGCGCTGAGAGCGCGGGAGCGCGGCATCGCCATCGCGCCAAGCGGCGAGCCGCAGACCTATGTGCTGAAGGGCTATTTCTCCGCGCTGCCGGAAGGCAAGGAAACGACGGTCGTCTATGTCTGGGACGTGCTCGATTCTTCCGGCAACCGCCTCCACCGCATCCAGGGGCAGCAGGTGGCGCAGGGCGGCAACGGCTGGTCCTCCGTTTCCGCATCGACCATGCAGGCCATCGCCGATCAGACCATGGAACAGCTCGCTGGCTGGTTCGGCCGAACGTCCGGCTGAACGGATGGAGCCGTACGAAGTCGCGCAAAACGTCGGATCGCCGCTTGCAATACCGGCGCTGAGCGCTAAAAGCCCGCTCAAAGCGTCGGCCAAGGCAATCGCATGAAACTCTTTGCGGGCAATTCCAACCGGGTGCTGGCCGAGGCCGTCACCCGCTATCTGAACATCCCGCTCGGGAAGGCAAGCGTCCGGCGCTTCGCGGACCAGGAAATATTCGTCGAAATCCAGGAGAACGTCCGCGGCGAGGACGTCTTCGTCCTGCAATCCACCTCCTTTCCGGCCAACGATCACCTGATGGAACTGCTCATCATGATCGACGCCTTCATGCGTTCATCGGCACGCCGCATCACGGCGGTGATCCCCTACTTCGGCTATGCCCGTCAGGATCGCCGCGCCTCGGGTCGCACGCCCATCTCCGCCAAGCTGGTCGCCAACCTCATCGCGCATGCCGGCGCCAACCGCGTCCTGACGCTCGACCTGCATGCCGGCCAGATCCAGGGTTTCTTCGACATCCCGACCGACAACCTGTTTGCGGCGCCGGTGATCACCCGCGACATAAAGTCGAAATACAACACCTCCAACGTCATGGTCGTCTCGCCTGACGTCGGCGGCGTGGTGCGTGCGCGGGCCGTCGCCAAGCGCATCGACGCCCAGCTCGCCATCGTCGACAAACGCCGCGAGCGGCCGGGCGAATCCGAAGTGATGAACATCATCGGCGACGTGCGCGGCAAGGATTGCATGCTGATCGACGACATCGTCGATTCCGGCGGCACGCTCTGCAACGCCGCCGACGCGCTTCTGGCCAATGGGGCGACGAGCGTCACCGCCTACATCACCCACGGCGTCCTGTCCGGCGGAGCTGCCGCGCGCATCACCGGTTCGAAGCTCAAGGAACTGGTGATCACCGACTCGATCCAGCCCACCCAGGCCGTGACGGACGCGCACAACATCCGCGTGCTGCCGATCAGCGATCTGATCGGCGAGGCGATCTCCCGCACCGCGACCGAGGAATCGGTTTCAAGCCTGTTCGACTGATCCTGCGGCGCGACCTCAGGCCTATCTCAGCAAGCCGTCGAGCGTCGGCAGCCCGATGATCGCACTTGCCGCGATCAGGCCGTAGCAGATCCGCCTGAACGTCGCCTCGTTGGCGCGGCTGAACAGCCGGGTACCGGCAAACAGCCCCACCCCGAAGGCGGGGCCGATCAGGATGGAAAGCTGTATCGACTGCCACGTCAGAAGACCGGCGGCCAGATAGCTCGCAATCGACAGCACGCTCGAAATCGCGAAATAGAGAACGATGTTCGCCCGCACCATCTGCGGCGTGAAGGCGCCGCCCAGCCAGTAGGCGACGACCGGTGGGCCGCCGACCTGCGCCGCGCCGGAGAAAAGCCCGGATGTCATCCCGACGGCGACCGTCATGCCCGCCGGCGCGCGGCCATGATAGCGCCAGCCGGACATCAGCAGCGCGAGCAGCGTCACCACGATCGCCACGATTGCCCAGCGGATCGCGGCCGGATCGGCATGTGTGAGAAGATAGGTGCCGGCGGGCACGCCCACGGCGGCGCCGACCGCCATCAGCGCGACATTCGGCCGATCCGCATTCCGCCATGCTTTCGGAACGAGACCGGGCGTCAGCACGACATCGACGATCAACAGCAGCGGCACCGCAAGCTTGGGTCCCACGACGGAACTGGCCAGCGGCACGAAGATGAGCGCGCCGCCGAACCCGGAAAATCCGCGTGCGCAACCCGCCACGAATGCCGAGACAAGGAGGAAGACCATGCCCGCATAGGATAGGTCGGCAGGAAGATATTCGTGCATGAGGCCGCCGGGCGATTGATCTCTTTTCCCCGCAGATATAGCGGATGATGTCCCGGCGTGATGCCGCCACCGGGACGTTGGCCGTTGGCCAGCCGGCTTGCGCGGCGCGGGCCCATCCGCTATAGAGCCGCCACCCGCGTAGACACCCTTGGAGGCAACGCGGATGAGAGCCGCCCACCCGGCGGCTTTCGACGTTTACGGGCATGCCGCCGCTGCGGCTCCCGCAAGCGCTCCACAACTTGAAAGGAAAAGCCATGAGCAATTCGTACGAGCTCAAGGCCGAAGCGCGCGAACAGGTCGGTAAGGGGTCCGCCCGTGCAGTTCGTCGCGACGGCAAAGTGCCTGCAGTCATCTATGGCGACAAGCAGCCTCCCCTGGCGATCGCTCTGTCGTACAAGGAAATCTACTACAAGATCCACGGCGGCGGCTTCCTGACCACCGTCGCGACGATCGACGTGGACGGCAAGAAGATCCAGGTCCTTCCGAAGGATTACCAACTCGACCCGATCCGCGACTTCCCCATGCATGTCGACTTCCTGCGCGTCGGCAAGGACACGGAAGTGAATGTGGAAGTCCCGGTGCACTTCATCAATCACGAGCAGTCGCCCGGTCTGAAGCGCGGCGGCGCGCTGAACGTCGTGCGCCACGAGGTTGAGTTCCACTGCCCGGCGAACGCCATTCCGGAATTCATCACGGTCGACCTTGCAGGCGCCGATATCGGCGATTCCATCCACATTTCGGCAGTCAAGCTCCCGGCCGGCGTCAAGCCGGTCATCGCGGATCGCGATTTCACCATCGCAACCATCGCCGGCTCTGCAGCGGCGAGGTCGGAAGACGACGCAGCCGCCCCGGCCGCCGAGGCGGAGTAATCCGGCAGTCCGGGAGCCAAGTCGATGCTGCTTTTTGCAGGGCTGGGCAATCCGGGCGGCAAGTACCAGAACAACCGGCACAATGTCGGCTTCATGGCGGCGGACGCGATTGCCCGCCGCCATGATTTTTTGCCCTGGTCGAAGAAATTTCAGGGCCTCGTCGCCGAGGGCACGATCGGCGGCGAAAAGATCCTCCTGATCAAGCCCCAGACATTCATGAACCTCTCGGGCCAGTCGGTCGGCGAGGCGATGCGATTCTACAAGCTGCAGCCCGGCGACGTGACGGTGTTCTATGACGAACTGGACCTCCTCGCGGGCAAGGTCCGCGTCAAGGTCGGCGGCGGCGCGGGCGGACACAACGGCATACGGTCGCTGGACCAGCATATCGGGAATCCGTATCGCCGGGTCCGGATCGGCATCGGCCATCCCGGCGTCAAGGAACTGGTGCACGGCCATGTGCTCGGCGATTTCGCCAAGGCCGATGCCGAATGGCTGGACCCCCTCCTCGATGCGATCGCGGAAAACGCCGACAAACTCGCCAAGGGCGACGACAGCGGCTTTATGAACAAGGTGAGTCTTGCCTTGCAGGACAGACTGACACCGACCGGCGATGACGACCGGCCGCCCGCCAAGGCCCCAAAGCAGCAAAGCCACATCCGCCAGGCGCGGCCGCAGCCGGCCGTCAAGCTCCCCGAGACCGGCCCGATGGCCGCGATGCTGAAGAAGCTGCTGGGCAAGGATTGAGCAATCCCCAATTGTTGAACCGGGGCTTCGTCCCACGTATATACGAGACGACGAAGTTCGTGTTTTCGTGCAATCGGCCCTATGACAAACGTTACGATAAAACTCAGTGAAGACAGGTTGAGGGACGTCCGCATCGAGGCGGCCCGTGCCGGGAAAAGCGTGTCGAGGTTTCTTTCCGACATGATTGACAGCAATCTGCCCCGGAATCTTCCCGCACAGGAGATGACGCAGGAAGAGCGGCGGGCTGCTCTGGAGCGCATCCTGAGCGGTCCCAAATGGAGCGTCATGCGCGAAGGCCGCATGCCGACGGCGGACGAGCGAAATGAACGGTAGGACGTTCATCGACAGCAACGTCTTTCTCTATTCAGCCGAACAGAAAGAACCATCGAAGGCCGATCGTGCGGGAAACTGGCTCCGACCTTCTCGAGAGTGGAAACGGCATGGCCAACCTGCAGGTCATGAACGAGATCACCAACGTCCTCATAAAACGCGGCAATCTGACATCCGAACGCGTGTTTTCGATCGTTGACGGATTCATCGGCTTCGGCGCATCGGCGATCAGTTCCGAAACGGTTGCCGCCGGGCGGTTGCTCCGACTGGAAACCGCCTATTCCTGGTGGGACTGCCTTCTGCTGGCGTCGGCTATGGAACTGCAGTGCACATACTTCCTGTCGGAAGATATGCAGGACGGACA
Organism: Rhizobiaceae bacterium; assembly: GCA_023953845.1. NCBI lineage: Bacteria > Pseudomonadati > Pseudomonadota > Alphaproteobacteria > Hyphomicrobiales > Rhizobiaceae > Rhizobiaceae bacterium. Next base: position 79,772 of record JAMLJC010000001.1, read on the forward strand.
TAAAATCCGTGGGTTGACTGTTATCGATCCATTCCTGCATAGCCCGCCAGACTCACCTCTTCACTAGGACAGCCAGTTATGGGTTTCAAATGCGGCATCGTTGGCTTGCCCAACGTTGGCAAGTCGACGCTTTTCAACGCGCTGACCAGAACGGCGGCGGCGCAGGCCGCCAACTATCCCTTCTGCACCATAGAACCCAACACCGGCGAGGTCGCCGTCCCGGACCCGCGGCTGCAGAAGATCGCCGCGGTCGCCAGGTCGAAGGAGATCATCCCGACCCGCATCTCCTTCGTCGACATTGCCGGCCTCGTGCGCGGCGCATCGAAAGGCGAGGGCCTCGGCAACCAGTTCCTCGCCAACATCCGCGAGGTAGACGCCATCGTTCATGTCCTGCGATGCTTCGAGAATGACGATATCACCCATGTCGAGGGCAGGATCGATCCGGTGGCGGACGCCGAGACGGTCGAGACCGAACTGATGCTGTCGGATCTCGAAAGCCTCGAGCGGCGCGTCACGCAGATACGCAAGCGCGCTACCGGCAAGGACAAGGAGGCGATGACGGTCCTGCCGATCATGGAACAGGCGCTCGCCCTGCTTCAGGACGGCAAGCCGGCCCGCGTGCTCCTGAAGACGATTTCGCACGAGGACCTGAAGATCCTGCAGGGCCTGAATTTGCTCACGGCTCACCCGGTTCTCTATGTGTGCAATGTGGCCGAGAGCGACGCGGCCACGGGCAACGCGCACACGAAGGCGGTCGAACAGATGGCCGCCACGCAGGGCGCGGGAACGGTCGTCATTTCGGCCGCGATCGAATCGGAAATCGCGCAGCTTTCCGATGCCGAGGCGAAGGAATATCTGGAAGCGATGGGGCTTGAAGAGCCCGGACTCGACCGCCTGATCCGGGCGGGATACGAACTGCTTCACCTGATCACCTATTTCACCGCCGGCCCCAAGGAGACACGCGCCTGGACGATCGAGAGGGGCACCAAGGCGCCACAGGCGGCCGGCGTCATCCATTCCGATTTCGAACGCGGCTTCATCCGCGCGCAGACCATCGCCTACGATGACTTCGTCACGCTGGGCGGCGAGGTCGCGGCCAAGGAAGCCGGCAAGGCACGCGACGAAGGCAAGGAATATGTCGTCCACGACGGCGACGTGCTTCTGTTCAAGTTTAACACGTGACGTCGATGCGGCACGGCGGCAGCATCCGGTGGGGATCGAGGACCAACCACCTTTCCCCGCTAGCGCTTGACCTGCGCGTCCGCGCGGTCTCGGATGGCGATTGCCGGAGCATCGGATGCGAGCGGCCCGAATAAATGGCAGGCGAGATGACTGAAAAGAAGTGGGCTTTCGAGGATCTGGTCGAAGGGTCGACCATACAGCTCAGCACCAAGAAGATGACCGCCGAGGAAATCATCGAATTCGCCTCCGAGTTCGATTTTCAGCCAATGCATCTCGACGAGGAAGCCGGCAAGGCGAGCATTCTCGGCGGGCTCTCCGCATCGGGCTGGCACACGTGCTGCGTCTTCATGCGGCTTCTGTGCGACGGCTTTCTGCTGGACTCGACCTCGCAGGGCGCGCCGGGGATCGACTTCGCGCGATGGAAGAAGCCGGTGCTGGCCGGCGACACGCTGACCGGCAAATGCCTCGTGGTCGGTCGGCGGGAATCGAAGTCGCGGCCCGGCATCGGTTTCGCGACGATCCACAGCGAACTCACGAACCAGCGCGGCGAAGTCGTGCTCGACCTCCAGAACACCGGCATGTTCCAGCGGAGGGACGCAGCATGACGCTCGACGACTATCTCGACATCGGCGTCACGCATACGCTCGGCTCGCACACCTTCTCCGCACAGGAGATCAAGGCGTTCGCGGCCAAGTATGATCCCCAGCCTTTTCACGTGGATGAGGAGGCGGCGAAACACAGCGTGCTCGGCGGTCTCTGCGCCTCGGGATGGCATACGGCGGCGATGTGGATGCGCTACAACCTGCTCTGGATGAAGGCCAATCCGAAAGTCTGGACAGGCGGCGGGCCTGCGCCGGTCTTCGGCCCCTCGCCCGGCTTCGAAAACCTCAAATGGCTGAAGCCGGTCTATGCCGGCGATACCATCACCTACACGAGAACCAATGTCGGCCACCGCGCGATGACATCGCGGCCGGGCTGGCGCCTCATGTCGATGCAGTCGGCAGGCTCGAACCAGCATGGCGACAGGGTGATCGAGTTCGACAGCGTCGTGCTGATGCAGGCGGCCTAGGACCGATCGACATTCAGGATTCCGTTTAGGCTTGATGTCTGATTCATAGGGTTCCGTGTTTTGGCACGGAGCTTGAGATGGGCGTCAAACGCTATGAGCTGAGCGATGTGCAGTGGGTGCGGATTGCGCCTCTGCTATCGGGTAAGGCCAGCGATCCCGGCCGCACGGGGGCGGACAACCGCCTGTTCGTGAACGGTGTCTTGTGGGTTCTGCGCTCGGGCGCCCACTGGCGCGACCTGCCCGAGCGCTACGGCAAGTACAAGAGCCTTCACAAGCGTTTCAGCCGCTGGGCCAAGGCCGGGGTCTGGGAGAAGGTCTTTGCCTCGTTGATCAAGGATCGCGACAATAAATACCTGATGCTCGACACCACGCTGGTCCGCGCGCATCAGCAGGCAGCGACCGGAAAGGGGGGGACCAAAACCAGGCTCTGGGGCGTTCCCGGGGAGGATTGACCACCAAGATCCACATGCTGGCCGACACGCTCGGCAGGCCGCTACGCTTCATTCTCACGCCCGCTCAGGCGGGCGACGTCACAACCTCTTGCGCCTTGCTGGAAGGCTTCAAAGCCGAGGCCGTGCTGGCTGACAAAGCCTATGACGCCAATGGGTTGCGGGCCCTCATCAGCCAGATGGGCGCCGAGGCCGTCATTCCCTGCAATCCGACCCGAAAGCAGCCGATCCCCTATGACAAGATGGCTTACAGGCTGCGCAACCGCATCGAGCGCTGCTTCAACAAGCTCAAGCACTTCCGACGCTTCGCAAACAGATACGACCGCTTGGCCAGCCACTTCCTCGCATTCATCCAACTCGCAGCCGCAATGATATGGATGCGCTGAATGTCGATTCAGCCTAGAGCGGATTGTCCGGGGCGGCAATGCCCCCCGTTCAATGCCCTTCAAAGGCGATCAAGGTGCGCACCGTCACGTCGAGCGCCTCGAGCCTTGCCCGGCCGCCGAGATCAGGCAGGTCGATCACGAAACAGGCCGCGACGATCTCGGCGCCCATCTGGCGCAGCAGCTTGGTCGCCCCCTCGGCGGTGCCGCCCGTCGCGATCAGATCATCGACCAGCAGCACCTTCTCGCCGGGATTCACCGCATCCTTGTGCATCTCCATTTCGTCCAGCCCGTATTCGAGGCTGTAGGCCACGCGCACCGTCTCGTGGGGCAGCTTGCCCTTCTTGCGGATGGGTATGAAGCCCGACGAAAGCTGATGCGCCATCGCCCCGCCGAGAATGAAGCCGCGCGCCTCGATCCCCGCGATCTTGTCGATCTTCATCCCCGCATAGGGATGGACCAGTTCGTCCACCGCGCGACGGAAGGCACGGGCATTGCCGAGCAGCGTGGTGATGTCCCGGAACAGGATGCCGGGTTTCGGATAGTCCGGAATGGTCCGGAGCGCAGACAGGAGGGTGTCTTCGAGAGAGGATCTCATTCTGGATGTCAGGCCCCGGCGGTGTGTCAGCTAGTGGTAGCCGGGTGAGCCGGATCTGGAAAGGAAATCATCGCACCAGATGAAAAAAGGGCGCCCGCAGCGCCCTTTCAATGGAGTCACATTCCGGCGCTCAGTGCGCCACGCCCGACCATACCTTGCGTTTGGTTATGTAGACGAGCGCGCCGAACAGGATGAGGAAGATCATGACGCGGAAGCCGGTCTTCTTGCGATCCTCGAGATGCGGCTCGGCGACGTACATCAGGAATGCGGAGACGTCGGTGGCATACTGGTCAACCGTCTGCGGCGAGCCGTCCTCATAAGTTACCTGGTCGTCGCTCAGCGGCTTCGCCATGGCCAGCGACTTGCCGTTGATGAAATACGGATTGTAGTACGTGCCCTCGGCGACCTCCATGCCGGCCGGCGGTTCTTCGTCGTAGCCGGTCAGAAGCGAGTGGATATAGTCCGGGCCGCCCTCGGCATACTGCGTGAAGATGTCGAAGACGAAGGTCGGGAAGCCGCGGGTCACGCCGCGCGCCTTGGCGATCAGCGAGAAATCCGGCGGGGCCGCGCCGTTGTTCGAAGCTGCTGCCGCCTGCTCGTTGGGGAAGGGCGACGGGAAGTGGTCCGACGGAATGGCGGGGCGCTCGAACATCTCGCCAGCGTCGTTGGGGCCGTCCTGAACCGTGTATTCGGCCGCCAGCGTCTTTAACTGCGCTTCGTTATAGCCAAGCCCCTCCAGGGCGCGGAACGGCACCATGCTCATCGAATGGCAAGCCGCGCAGACTTCCTTGTAGACCTTGAGGCCGCGCTGCAACTGCGCCCTGTCGTAGGTTCCGAAAGGACCGGCGAAGCTCCAGTCCAGCTCCTTGGGATGCTTGATCGGGAAGTGCGTCGGCTCGGCCTCGCTGTGGCCGCCTTCCTCGGCGGCCCAGGCATAAGCGCCGACACCAGCCAACAGAACGCCGGCTGCAGCCAGAGCGGTAAGAATCTTCTTCATCGAAATGCCCTCTTCGACGTCCGCTCAGACCTTGACTTCCTGCGTGCTGCCGGACGGCAGCGCCACAGGCGTCCCCTTGTTCTTCTCAAGTACCGCTTCGGTGATCGAGTTCGGCACGCGGCGCGGCGTCTCGATGAGGCCCAGCACCGGCATGATGATCAGGAAGAAGGCAAAGTAGTAGAGCGTCGACACCTGCATGGCCGGAATATACCAGCCTTCGGCCGGCTTCGAGCCCAGCCATCCCAGGAAGATGGCGTTGGCGGCGAAGAGCCAGAAGAACAGCTTGTACCATGGGCGGTAGACCGCCGACCGCACTTTCGAGGTATCCAGCCACGGCACCACGAACAGGACCGCAATGGCGGCGAACATGGCGATGACGCCGCCGAGCTTGGAGTTTATCGGGCCGATGTTGAAGGTGATGGCGCGCAGGATGGCGTAGAACGGCAGGAAGTACCATTCAGGCACGATATGCGCCGGCGTCTTCAACGCGTTGAACTGGATGTAGTTGTCCGGATGGCCCAGATAGTTCGGGATGTAGAAGACAAAGTAGGCGTAGACCGCGAGGAACACGATCATGCCGAACGCGTCCTTGATCGTCGCGTAAGGCGTGAAGGGCAGCGTGTCCGTCTTCGACTTGACCTCGATGCCTGTCGGGTTCGTCTGCCCGGTCACATGCAGCGCCCACACATGCAGCACCACGACGCCCGCGATCATGAAGGGCAGCAGGTAGTGCAGCGAGAAGAAGCGGTTCAGCGTCGGGTTGTCGACGGCGAAGCCGCCGAGCAGCAGCTGCTGTATCCACTCGCCGACCAGCGGAATGGCCGTGAAGAAGCCGGTGATGACGGTCGCGCCCCAGCCGGACATCTGGCCCCACGGCAGCACGTAGCCCATGAAGCCGGTCGCCATCATCAGCAGGTAGATGATGCAGCCCAGAATCCAGAGCAGCTCGCGCGGCGCCTTGTAGGAGCCGTAGTAGAGACCACGGAAGATGTGGATGTAGACGGCGATGAAGAAGAACGAAGCGCCGTTGGCGTGCAGGTAGCGCAGCAGCCAGCCCGAATTGACGTCGCGCATGATCTTCTCGACCGAGTCGAAAGCCAGCGCCGTGTTCGAGGCGTAGTGCATGGCGAGCACGATGCCGGTCAGAATCTGCGCCACCAGCATGATCGCGAGGATGCCGCCGAAGGTATAGGTGTAGTTCAGGTTGCGCGGCACCGGGTAGGCGACGAAAGAATCGTACACGAGCCGCGGCAGCGGAAGGCGCGCGTCGAACCAGCGCTCGATGCCAGTCTTCGGCGTATAGGTGGAATGTCCGCCCGACATCTGATTTCTCCCCTCAGCCGATCTTGATCTTGGTGTCGGACAGGAATTCGAGCGCCGGAACCGGAAGGTTCTCCGGCGCGGGTCCTTTGCGGATGCGACCGGCGGTGTCGTAGTGCGAGCCGTGGCACGGGCAGAACCAGCCGCCGAAATCGCCCTGCTGGCCGAGCGGCACGCAGCCCAGATGGGTGCAGACGCCGACCATGACGATCCAGTTTTCCTTGTCCTTGGCAGCGGCGCGATCGGAATCTGTCGCCTGCGCATCCGACGGCAGGTTGGCGTTGCGCGCGACGGGGTCCTTCAGCTCGGCAAGCGGCGTATCCTGCGCGGCCTTCACCTCTTCCGGCGTGCGGTTGCGGATGAAGACCGGCTTGCCGCGCCATTTGACGACGATGGACATGCCCGGCTCGACCGCGGCCACATCGACCTCGATCGAGGAAACGGCAAGGGTGGACGCGTCCGGGCGCATCTGGTCGATGAACGGCCACGCGACACCGCCGGCGCCGACGACGGCCGCCATGCCGGTCGCGATATAGAGGAAGTCCCGGCGATTGGGTTCTATCGTGTCTGATGCGCTCACGAAACGTCGATCCTTCCTACTTCGATCGCCGGATGAGCTTTGTCCCCGCTCGCAAACGCCGCCCCGATACGCTGGCGATCAGGCTGGCGAAGTTACCGGCATTTCCGGCGGTTCTATGCAGGAAGCCAATGCTTGTCCAGACGCCAGACAGGGCGTGGGCAGATTGTCGCGGCGGAAAAATCAGGCCAGCAGCGCCGAGAAGGCACCGGAAGGCATCGTGATCCCTGACATGGGCATGAGGAAACGACGGAATTGAGGCGGCAAACACATGATCCGGCCTCCCGAATCACTTCCGCAGCCGATGGCCGGAAAGGATTGAAACGACTCGGCTATCGACGCGGCGCCACCATTACTTGGCGCCCAGCCGGACCAGCACCTCGTTGGGAATGCCATATTCCCGGATGACGTCGTGATGCCGGCGCAGGCCGCAAAGTTCGCGCTGGATGAAGTAGCCGTAGACGGCCTCGGCGGCTTCCTTGAGGCATGCATGGCGCTCGGACGATCCGGCCGGCGCGGAACGGAGTTTTTCCAGCGCCTTCTCCGCCTGCTCGCCGGCACGGCCGAGCGCGGAAGCCTTCTCGGCAAGAATCTCGAATTCGAGCGGATTCGCGGTATTCTGCCCCGCTCCCGATAGCCGCTCGGGCCAGCGCAGCGTCATTCATGCCCCTTTCCGAGCGGCGACCTGCGGCGCAGCAGCTGAAACTCCATGCGATGCGTCATGAATTCCTCGCCTTCGATGCGCATAAAGCCGAGCTTTTCATAGAATGGAAACGCTTCGTCCGTGGCGCGGACATTGAGAGCGGGAAAATGATCCCGCGCCTTGGCGATGGCGCTGCGCACAAGGATACGGCCGGCGCCATGCCTGCGGAAAGGCGCGGCGACATAGAGGTGCCGGACCCTGCCCTCGCGTTTTCTCTGTATATACGGATCGACGTTCAGGCCGCAGACGCCGACGAGTTCATCCCCGTAAAAGGCGCCGTAGAGCGCCTCGCCGCGACGGGAGAACCGGTTGCTGCCGTCCCGCCACCCGGCCAGCAGGCGGGTCAGCATCCAATAACCTTCCGCGCGGCTCGCCTTTTCCAGCGCGCGGAACGATGCGCTGCGCACGCGCGGCCGTCGCACCTCGATGCCGGTATGGGGCATATCCATCGCCGCCTCACTCCGCCGCGATGCGCTCCGCGAGGAAGCCGCCCGACTGGCGCTTCCAGAGCTGCGCGTAGAGCCCGCCGCGCGCGATCAGCTCCTCGTGCGTCCCTTCCTCGACGATCCGGCCCTCGTCCAGCACGATCAGCCGGTCCAGCGCCGCAATGGTGGACAGTCGATGGGCGATGGCGATGACGGTCTTGCCCTCCATCAACTGGGCGAGATTGTCCTGGATCGCCGCCTCGACCTCCGAGTCGAGCGCCGAGGTCGCCTCGTCCAGAATCAGGATCGGCGCGTCCTTCACCATCATGCGGGCGATCGCGACGCGCTGGCGCTGGCCGCCGGAGAGTTTTACGCCGCGCTCGCCCACATGGGCGTCGTAGCCCCTGCGGCCGCGCGGATCGACAACATTGGCGATGAAATCGGCAGCGGCCGCGCGACGGGCCGCATCGACGATCTCCGCTTCGGACGCTCCTGCCCTGCCATAGCCGATATTGTCGCGGATCGAGCGGTGCATCAGCATCGCCTCCTGGCTGACCACGCCGAACTGGGCGCGCAGCGAGGCCTGCGTGAGGTCGCGGATATCGTGGCCGTCGATCAGGATGCGGCCGCTCTCCACGTCGAAAAGGCGCAGCATCAGGTTGACGATGGTGGTCTTGCCTGCGCCCGACGGCCCGACGAGCGCCACCCGCTCGCCCGGGCGGATGTGCAGGTTGAGATCGTCGATGATGCCGCTGCCCTTGTCATAATGGAAGGACACGTCCTCGAAGCGGATGTCGCCCCTGGCGCGGGGCATGACGACGGCATCGGGCGCGTCGGTGATCGCCGGGGTGACGGAGATGGTTCGCGTCGCGTCCTGAACGGTCGCGTAATTGCGGATCAGGCCGTTGATGTTGAACATCATCCAGCCCGACATCTGATTGAGCCGGAAGACGAGGCCAAGCGAAGCGGCGATGGCGCCCGTCGAGATCTCGCCGTTCACCCACGACATGACGGCGAGCGCGCCCACGGCGCTCATCATCATGCCGTTGAGGAGAGCGACGGACGAGCGCACGGTCGTGACGGCGCGGGTCAGCCGAACGACCGCCGTCAGAAAGCTCTCCAGCCCGTCGCGGATATAGGCGTGCTCGCGCCGGCCGCTGTCGAACAGCTTCACCGCCATGATGTTGGTGAAGGCATCGACGAGGCGACCATTGAAAATCGAGCGCTGGTCGGCCGTCTCGCGTCCCGCCCTGCGCAGTTCCGGCAGCAGGAAGCGCACGATGGCGACATAGCCCATGAACCAGACCGCGACGACGACGCCCATCAGCGGGTCGAGCGACATCAGGATGGTGATGGCCAGGACCACGAAAGTGAGGAACGACCACATGGTCTGCAGCACATTGACGATGAAGTCGCCCACAGCCTCGCCGCCCTGCATGATCTTGGTGGCGATGCGGCCGGCGAAATCGTTCTGATAGAAGCCGTAGGGCTGTTCGATCACGCGCCGGAACGACTGCCAGCGCACCATGGAGTAGAAGCCCGGCACGATGACCTGCTGCTCGATCACCGCGCCCGTCACGAGGATGACCGTGCGCACGACGAGAACCAGCAGGAGCAGCGCGGTGAGCGCCATCCAGTGGTCCCGCAGCAAAGTCGCAGAGGCGGAATGGTCGAGAAGGTCGATCAGCCAGCCAACCGACCAGTACATGGCCGCGTCGACGGCGCCGGCGAACCCGCCGACGACAAGCAGCAGGAAGAACGGCAGCTTCGCCTGCCTGGCGAAATAAAGGATGAATTGCCACGCCGTATCCGGCAGCACGGCGCGGTCGGTGTCTTGAAACGGATCGATCGAACCCTCGACGCTGCGCCAGATGCGGTCGCGCACGCCGTCCTCCGTTGGGACGGACGATCCCTCGCCGGCTGGTCGCCGGGCGGGTTGCTGCTGTCGTCCGGTCTCGGCCTGCCTCATTCCGCCGCCTGTCCGCTGGGCGCCGCGTCGTTCGCCGGAACGGTCTCGCCATCGTCCATCAGGAAGCCGCCGGACTGGCGCTGCCAGAGCTGGGCGTAAAGTCCGCCCTTCGCCACCAGTTCGTCATGCGTTCCTTCCTCGACGATCCGTCCCTTGTCCATGACCACCAGCCTGTCCATCGCCGCGATGGTCGAAAGCCGATGTGCAATGGCGATCACGGTCTTGCCTTCCATCAGGCGATACAGGTTCTCCTGGATCGCCGCTTCGACCTCCGAATCTAGTGCGGAAGTCGCTTCGTCCAAGATCAGGATGGGGGCGTCCTTCAGCATCACGCGGGCGATGGCGACGCGCTGGCGCTGGCCGCCGGAGAGTTTCACGCCCCGCTCGCCGACATGCGCGTCGAAACCCTTGCGGCCTTTCGGATCGGCCAGCGTGGCGATGAAGTCGAGCGCCTCGGCGCGCCGCGCCGCCTCGATCATCTCCTCCTCGCCGGCATCCGGCCGGCCGTAGAGGATGTTGTCGCGGACGGAGCGGTGCAGCAGCGACGTGTCCTGCGTCACCATGCCGATCCTGGCCCTGAGCGAATCCTGCGTGACGCCGGCTATGTCCTGCCCGTCGATGAGGATTCTGCCGCCCTCGATGTCGTAGAAGCGCAGGAGAAGATTGACGAGCGTCGACTTTCCGGCGCCGGAACGACCGACGACACCGACCTTCTCGCCCGGCCGAACCTCCAGCGTGAGCGCCTCGATGACGCCTTTCTGCTTGCCGTAGTGGAAACGCACATTCTCGAAGGAGATCGCGCCGTGAGGCACGTCCAGCGCCTTCGCGTCCGGCTTGTCCTCGACCAGCCGCGGCAGCGAAATCGACGAGATGCCGTCGCGCACCGTGCCGATGTTCTCGAAGAGAGCGGACATTTCCCACATGATCCAGTGCGACATCGAGGAAAGACGCAGCACGAGACTGATGGCGACCGCCACCGCGCCGACGGTGATGAGATCGCCCAGCCATAGCCAGATCGCCGCGCCGCCCACGGCAGCCAGCAGCGCCGCGTTCAGCATTTCGAGCAGGCCGAACAGCCACGTGCCGAGTCGCATCGAGCGGTAGACTGTGTCCATGAAGCCGGACATGGCCTCCTTGGCGTAGGAGGCCTCGCGGCGGGCATGCGAGAACAGCTTGATGGTCTGGATATTGGTGTAGCTGTCGACGACGCGGCCGGTCATCAGCGAGCGCGAGTCAGCCTGCTCCTCCGCCACCTTGGCGATGCGCGGGATGAAGAAGCGCAGCAGCAGGATGTAGAAGGCCAGCCAGGCGACGAACGGCACCGCCAGCTTCCAGTCGGACGAGGCGACGAGCACCAGCGCGCCGATGAAATAGACGATGACGTAGTTCAGCACGTCGAACAGCTTCAGCACGCATTCGCGCACGGCGAGCGCCGTCTGCATCAGCTTCGTCGCCACGCGCCCCGCGAACTCGTCCTGATAGAAGCCCATGGACTGCTTCAGCAGGTAGCGATGCACCTGCCAGCGGATGCGCATCGGATAATTGCCCATCAACGTCTGCTGGTTGAGCAGGAGGCGCGTCCAGTCGATGATGGGGTTGATCAGGAGGATAATCACGGCAAGGCCGATGAGCGTCCATCCCTCGTTCTGCATGAACGTCTCGCGATTCTGATGCGAGAGCCAGTCGACGACCTGCCCCATCCAGCCGAATAGCCAGACTTCGATGGCGCCGATCGCCGCCGTCAGGGCGGCCGATGCAAGGATGTAGGGCCACGCGCCGCGCGTATAGTGCAGACAGAAGGCGAGCAGCGTCTTCGGCGGCTCGTTCGGCTCTTCCGCCGGAAACGGGTCCAGTCGCTTTTCAAACCATTGGAACAACATGCGAAAACTCTCTTGAGGTCCTGCGCGGCCCTCTCAGGCCGCGCGCGTCCGGATCGCGTCGTCTTCGCCCGCCACCCTGGCGGGAACTCCGGCAGACGTCTTCCGGTCGATATAGGTGATATTCTGCGATGCGTCGGCAGCGGCTCGGGCCGCTGCCTCAGAAGCGCCGGACAGCCGCCAGGACGCCAGCATTCCGGCCACGACGCCGGAAAGGCGCGCCAGCAGCGACGGCCGGCGCGTCAACGGTGGCGGCTCGGGCGCCGGCAGATCCGGCAACACGCCGCGATGCGGGCGACGCGCCGGCCCGTCATCCGACGGCGAGAACTCGCCGATAGCGAAAGCCCAGGCGGCCAGCTTCGCCTCATGCAGCGAGCTTATCTCGGAAAATCTGTCGGCGTGGATCAGATAGGGGTCGCGGTACGACCCGGATTTATAGCGTGACATGGTCGGATTCCCAGGGAGACGGAAAGTCGTTTTCCGGCGGAATCGAGACGATGTTGCTCTAGATTTTCAGAGGAAGCGTCGAACCGAAACCGCGCTCAGGCAAAAAGCCTTCGGGTGGGGCGGTGAATGTCTACGGTCATCATGAATTCCATTCCCGCCTCCTTGGGTTCGAGTGGACACGGCGCGCTCTATAGACGGGTTCGGCGAACTTGGCTACCCGCATCGTGCAACTTTGTCGCAGCCTCCTGACAATGTGGCCGATCCGCAACGCCAATGAATGGAGCCAGCCATGACGCCCGGCGTGAGAATTGCGCTGTACCAGCCGGACATCGCCGGCAACACCGGAACCATCCTGCGCATGGCGGCCTGCCTTGGCCTCGCCGTCGATCTCATAGAACCCGCCGGCTTCGACATTTCCGACCGGGCGCTGAAACGCGCCGGCATGGACTATCTCGAAATGGCGGCGCTGACCCGGCACGTCGACTTTCAGCGCTTCGAGGAGCAGCGGCGGACGGAAGGCCGGCGGCTGGTGCTGCTCTCGACCAGGGCCGAGCTGCCCTACACGCAATTCGTGTTCAGGGACGGCGACGTCCTCCTCTTCGGCCGCGAATCGGCCGGCGTGCCGGAGGCCGTCCACGACGACGCGGATGCGCGTCTGCTGATTCCCATGCGCGGTGGCGGGCGCAGCCTCAACGTCGCTCTGGCCGCCGCCATGGTGGTCGGCGAAACCCTGCGCCAGCTTGGCTGAACACTTACCTTCGGCCGCGCGGAATTCGACGATCCCGTCTGGCCTGATGACGAACCGCGGTCTGCCCGCCTTTTCCATCTGTCCGTTCCTTCGTTGCGATCTCACGGACGGATTGATAAAACCTCAAGTAATATTGAGGTCAAGAGGCGATCCATGGCACGGGAATTGTCGGTCGGCGAAGTCGCGCGACGCAGCGGCGTTGCAGTTTCCACGCTGCATTTCTACGAGACGAAGGGGTTGATCCACAGCGAACGCACCGGCGGCAACCAGCGCCGCTACTCTGGCGACGTGCTGCGCCGCGTTGCTGTCATCAAGGTCGCGCAGGAGGTCGGAATCTCTCTTGCCGACATAGGTGAGGCGCTTGAATCCCTGCCTGAGGGCCGGACGCCGAATCGCGCGGATTGGAGTCTTCTTTCAAGGAGATGGCGCGAGGACCTCGACCGCCGCATCCGCAAGCTGCAGGCGCTTCGCGATGGGCTGGACGACTGTATCGGCTGCGGCTGCCTGTCCATAGACAGATGCAGATTGCGCAATCCGGAGGATAGCCTGGGGCGGGAAGGTCCGGGCGCGCGCAGGCTGGCGGCGGGCTGATCTCAGTCGGCTGCCGGCAGGCGGCGGATGGTGAACTCGATCACATCGCCCGGCCGTTCGAACCAGCTCTCGATTTCCGTCCAGTAGGCCTGCTTCGGCCATCGGTCAAACCATTCTCGCGCTTTCCTGCGGGCGTCGGAGCGAGGCAGGACGAAGGTCTCCCGCAGGAACCCGTCGCGCGTCTCTCCCTGCCGTTCCGCGCGCGAGCGTTCCAGGCGTTTCTTCAGCGCATTGAGCGGCGGTCTCGCCGGCGTCGCCACGAAAGAACTCCTTGACCCTACCTGAATGAAGCTTAGGGATCGCGGTCTGGAAAAACGAGTCTTTTGTTTGAAAAGCCGTCGCGAGCGGGGCGGGAGAAAGATGGAACGGCCAGAGATTCCGGCGGGTTTGCCCGACGACATCGACATGAGGAAAGCCACTGCACGCGCATGGTTCGAGACGTTGCGTGACCGGATCTGCGCCGCCTTCGAAAAGTTGGAGGACGAGGTGAGCAGTCCACGCGCAGAGCGGCCGGCCGGCCGCTTCGAGCGGACGGACTGGCTGCGCGACGAGGGGCGCGGTGGCGGCGGCCTGATGTCGATGATGCGCGGCCGCGTCTTCGAAAAGGTCGGCGTTCACACCTCCACCGTCCATGGCGAATTCTCGCCCGAGTTCCGCAGGCAGATGCCGGGCGGCGACGAGGACCCGCGCTTCTGGGCCTCCGGTATTTCGCTGATCGCGCACCCGTGGAATCCGAATGTGCCGGCAGTGCACATGAACACGCGCATGGTGGTGACGTCGCGCTGGTGGTTCGGCGGCGGCGCCGATTTGACACCGGTGCTCGACCGGCGCCGCACGCAGGACGATCCGGACACGCAGGCGTTCCACGAGGCGATGCGCGACGCTTGCGACCGGCATATCGCGATCGCGGATTACGGACGGCTGAAGGCATGGTGCGACGAGTATTTTTACCTGCCTCATCGCAAGGAGCCGCGCGGCATCGGCGGCATTTTCTACGACTGGCAGCACTCGCCGGACGAAAAGGGCGGATGGGATGCGGATTTCGCCTTCACGCAGGATGTCGGCCGCGCCTTTGCCGATATCTATCCTGCGCTCGTCCGCAGGAATTTCGACGCGGATTGGACAGACGCCGATCGCGAGGAGCAGTTGATCCGGCGCGGCCGCTACGTCGAGTTCAACCTGCTCTACGATCGCGGCACGATCTTTGGCCTGAAAACCGGCGGCAACATAGCGTCAATCCTCTCCAGCATGCCGCCAGAGGTGCGCTGGCCGTAACCGGAGCACCGACACCTGCCGCTTTCGTGCGCGAACGGCCTACATCCGTGTGCGGCTTTCGGCCGCGAATCCGTTTGCCAAATTTCCTCCACAAACCCTTGAATCGGCGACGAATTATGACCGATTGGAGCGGCGGGATTTTCTTTTTAGTCTAATGGATGCAGGATCGCTCAGGTCTCTATTTCTGTGGCCGGGCCGGGAAACGCCGGCGGCTTCCCAAGAGCCGCGACACGACGCGACCGGACGGCCCGAATCCTGCGGGCAAAGCCCGAACGGACGCCCGCAACACTGAAGGATGCTTGCCATGCGCACGCTTCTCATCCCCGCGGCAGCCGCCGCAATCCTCGCCACCTCCTCGTTGGTCTTCGCCGCCACCCAGACAAACGGCACCGTCAAGAGCTACGACAGCCACGCCATGACGCTGACGCTTGCCGACGGCTCCACCTATACGCTGAAGAAGGGCGTGAAGGCTCCTGCCCTCAAGGCCGGCGAGAAGGTCACCGTGTCCTGGGATATGAGCGGATCGAAGAAGATCGCCGACAAGGTCACCATCGCGAAGTAGCCGGCATACACGAAAAAGCGCGGAGGTCCGCCTTCGCGCTTTTTCGCTCCGCAGCGATCCGTGCTATAGTTGCTCACCAGAACGAGGAAAGGAGGCACCCATGAAGGAGTTCCATTGTGGTTCTCTCGTTCCCGGCTGCGACTGGCACACGCGCGCCGAGGAAGAGGCCGAGGTCATGCGTCGCGCCGTGGAGCACATGCGTGAAACGCATGGCGAAACGATCATTCGCGAAACGATGGTAGAGGCTATCCGCTCGCGCATCGAGAACGCACGCAACGCAGCCTGACATCCGGTCAGCTTCGCTGCTCCAGCATAATCGCGGCGCGCTTGAAAAGCGCGTCGCGCTCCATGCGGAAATCCGAGGCGATCCAGTCCTTTTCCAGGGATTTCAGCGCCGCGCCGAGTTCCGGACCCTTCTGCCAGCCTTGCCCGAGAAGGTCGGCTCCCTTCAAAGGGAAAGCCGGTTTTTCCCAGCTTTCCTCCAGTTTCAGCAAGCGCGCATAGCCGCCCGCCTCGACCAGGGCCTTGTCGTCCTGTTCGGCGCGGTAGCGCGCATTGCCGAGGGCAAGCTTCAGCCTGTCCGAAATGCCCCCCTTGTCGCCGCCATAGAGCGTTTGCCGGAAGGCGCGCTCCGACGTGTCGGCGCGTATTGGCGACGACAGCGCCCAATTTCCGAGGCGTCCGGCTTCGTCCCGCGACATCCGCAAGCGTCTTGCCAGCACCTCCGCTCGTGCTGCATCCGGCGGAATGATGGCCTCCAGCCGCAACATGGCGTCCGGCCCCCAGCCGAGATCGCGCTCTGCCTTCACCAGCGCATGGATAGCGTCGATGCCCCATTTCTCGCTCTCGGGCAGGATGACCGAAAGGACGCCGGCCTGGCGCATCCAGAGCAGGCTTCTCGAAGGATCGGGCGCGGACAGCATGCGCTTCAGCTCCGCCCAGACGCGCTCGGCCGAAAGGCCCGAAAGCCCGGCCTTCAGCCGCGCGCAGGCACGCAGGCCACCGGCGTCCGGGCGGCCCGAACCGTACCACGCGAAGAAGCGGAAGAAGCGCAGGATGCGCAGGTAGTCCTCGCGGATGCGCGTCTCGGCGTCGCCGATGAAGCGGATGACGCGGTTTTCGATGTCCTCGCGCCCGCCGACGAGATCGACGATCGTTCCGTCGGCCTTCGCATAGAGCGCATTGATGGTGAAGTCGCGCCGTTCCGCGTCCCGCTGCCAGTCGCGGCCGAAGACGACCTTCGCCCGGCGTCCATCCGTCTCCACATCGTCACGCAACGTGGTGACCTCATAGGGCCTGCCTTCGGCGATCACGGTGATCGTGCCGTGCTCCGCGCCGGTCGGCACCGCCTTGAAGCCGGCCGCCTCCGCCAGGCGCGTCGTCTCCTCCGGCGTCGTCGTCGTGGCGATGTCTATATCCGCCACAGCCTGTCCGAGCAGGGCATTGCGGACGGCGCCGCCCGCGACGCGGGCCTCCCCGCCGTCACGCGACAACGTCGCAAGCAGCCTCTGCAGCGGCTTGTGCCTCAGCCAGTCGACATCCAGCGTATCCCTCACGCATAGAGCCTTTCATACATGCCGTGTATGATGCCGGCGGTGATGCCCCAGATCATCCAGTCCTGATACGGCATGCGGTAGAAGAAACGCTCCTTGTTCTGCCAGATGCGGGTGTCGCGCACGTGATTGGCGGGGTCCATGAGGAAGCGCAGCGGCACCTCGAACGCAGCATCCACCTCGTCAGGGTTTATCCTGAGCCTGAAGCCCGGCGTCACCACCGAGAGAACCGGCGTGATGAGAAAGCCGCTCGGCGCGAAATATTCGGGCAGGCGGCCGACCGGCTCGACGAAGCGGCGCTCCAGCCCGATTTCCTCGACCGACTCGCGCATCGCCGCATCCTCCACGGACACGTCTTCCGGATCGATGCGGCCGCCGGGAAAGGCGACCTGGCCCGCATGGGCGCGCAGGCCGTCGGTCCGCTTGGTCAGGAGAACGGTCGCTTCGCTGCCGTGATCCACGACCGGCACGAGAACCGCCGCGCCGCGCAACTGGTCCTTCGGCAGCGACTGGAAGATATCCGCGTTCTGACGGATGTCTTCATATATATCGTCGTCGCCGGCGTCGCGCTGGTGCTGCGCGCGGCGGCGGAATTCGGCTGCCGAGAACAGGCTGGTGACGGCAGTGTCCATGTCAGCTCGCCAGCCGGTGCAGCGTCTCGACCGGCATGATCGGAAAGATCGCGCCTTTCGAGCGCACGCAGAACATCGGCGTGCCGTCGATCTCGATCTCCTCGCCATATTCGACGAGCTCGTACATCACCGGCCTGCCGATCAGCGCCTCCAGCCGGCCGCGCACGAGGACGTAGGGCTTCAACCCGCCGGTTTCGTCCTCGTTCACGAAGCGGATGGGACGCTCCGGCCCGGCTTCCACGACGTCGCCGACATTGGTGCGGAAGGTGATGACCTGTTCATCGCCCTGCCCGCTGGCATTCATCTCGACGGCGACGAAAGGCGCATCCTCGACCCGGATGCCGACGCGCTCGACCGGCGTCACGAGATAGGTCCTGCCGTCCTCGTCCTTGCGCAGGACGGTGGAGAAGAGCTGCACCAGCGGCATGCGGCCGATCGGCGTGCCCATGTAGAACCACGTGCCGTCGCGGCGGATCTCCATGTCGATGTCACCGCAAAATTCCGGGTTCCAGCGCTCGACCGGCGGCAGACCCTTGCCGGCGCGGGCCGCGCGCGCGATCAGCGCCTCCAGCCCGCCGGGGTCGGCGGCACGGACGAGGCTTTCGCTTGCGGTCTGGCGGTCGCTTGGCATGGTCACGAAATAGTCACTGTTGGCGCGCTTGTCAGCCATAGTGTGGGAATTAAGTTCCGGAGGATGCGCTTCGATCGCGCGAATCGAGGCATAATCCCGCTGCAGTTTTGACACGCGAGGAAGAGTCGGCCCGTATGAGCGTCATGATCAAGGAAGCCGCGCTGAGCGAACAGGAGATGGTCGCCGAAGCCGAGCGCGCGCTGGAAGACATCTCAAAGGTTCGGGAAGCGGTCGGCGCGGTCATCTTCGGTCAGGAAAGCGTGGTCGAGCGCACGCTGGTCGCGCTTCTGGCCGGCGGCCATGCCCTTCTGGTCGGCGTTCCGGGCCTCGCCAAGACAAAGCTGGTCGAGACGCTGGGGACCGTGCTGGGGCTCGATGCCCGCCGCGTGCAATTCACGCCCGATCTGATGCCCTCGGACATTCTCGGCTCCGAGGTGATGGAACAGGACGACAACGGACGGCGCTCGTTCCGCTTCATTCCCGGGCCGATCTTCACGCAGTTGCTGATGGCCGACGAGATCAACCGCGCCAGTCCGCGCACGCAGTCCGCGCTTCTGCAATCCATGCAGGAGTATCACGTCACGGTCGCCGGCGCGCGCCATGACCTCCCCTCGCCCTTCCATGTGCTCGCCACGCAGAACCCGCTGGAGCAGGAAGGCACTTATCCGCTGCCGGAAGCGCAGCTCGACCGCTTCCTGATGCAGGTGGACATTCTCTATCCGGAGCTTGAGGCCGAACGACGCATTCTGGTCGAGACCACCGGCGTGAACGAGCAGCGCGCGCGAAACGTGCTGACGCCCGAACGGCTCAAGGAGATCCAGCAGCTGATCCGGCGCATGCCCGTGCCGGAAAGCGTGGTGGAGGCGATCCTCTCTCTCGTCCGCTCGGCGCGTCCCGGACAAGGCAATGCTGAGACGGACAAGCATGTCGCATGGGGTCCGGGGCCGCGCGCCAGCCAGGCCCTGACGCTGTGCGCCCGCGCCCGCGCGCTCTACGACGGGCGGCTTGCGCCTTCGGTGGACGATGTACGCGCATTGGCCGAGCCGGTGCTCCAGCATCGCATGGCCCTCACCTTTACCGCGCGCGCCGAAGGCATGAGCGTGCGCGACGTGATCGCACGCCTCGTGAAGGCGGCGGGATGACAGGGCCGGAAAGGCGCGAATAGGCTGATGGCGCGGATCGGCGAAGCGACGCAACCGGTCGCTACGAGCGATGCGCTGGCCCGTGGGCGTCTCCGGGCCTCGCTGGTGCCGGACCTCCTCGTCGAGGCGCGCCGGCTGGTGAACACGGTGATCGCCGGCTGGCACGGCCGCCGCAGGCGCGGCATCGGCGAGAATTTCTGGCAGTTCCGCCCCTATGTCGAGGGCGAAGGCATTGCCCGCATCGACTGGCGGCGTTCGGCCCGCGACGATCACACCTATATACGCGACCGCGAATGGGAGGCCGCGCACACGGTCTGGCTGTGGGCCGATCCGTCGCCCTCCATGCTCTACAAATCCGCAGCCGCGAGCGTTTCCAAGGAGTCGCGTGCGCTTGTGCTGATTTTCGCCATGGCCGAGCTTCTGTCGCGCAGCGGCGAACGCATCGGCTGGCCCGGCCTCACCGATCCCTTTGTCGCCCGCGACGGCGCGGAGCGGCTGGCCTCGCGCATTTCCCACGCCGCCGACCTGCCGGCGCGGCCCGACTTCACCGGCATCCGCCGCTTTTCCGATATCGTTCTGGCGAGCGACTTCCTCGATCCCGTCGACGAGACGATGGAATGGCTGGACGTTCTCGCCCGGCACGGCGTCCGCGCTCACCTGATCGAAGTGGCCGACCCCGCCGAGGAAACCTTTCCCTATGCCGGACGCACCGAGTTCGTCGATCCGGAAACGGGCGAGAAACTCACGGCCGGCCGGGCCGAGCAGCTGGGCGACGAATACCGGCTCCACTACTCGGCGCGGCGGGCCGAACTCGCCGGCTGGTGCCGCCGCCTCGGCTGGAGCTTCACTGTCAACCACACCGACCGGCTGGCGTCGGAGGCGCTCGTCCGGCTGCATCTGGCGCTCAGCGTCGCGGAAGGGGGCAGAACATGAGCTGGCTGCCGCTTTCCTTCGGCGCGCCGCTGATGCTGGTCGGCCTGCTGGCGCTGCCGATCATCTGGTGGCTGCTGCGGCTGACCCCGCCCCGCCCGCAGCAGGAAGTTTTCCCGCCGCTGCGCATTCTGGCGCGCGTTCTGAGAAAGGAAGAGACGCCGAACCAGAGCCCGTGGTGGCTGACCTTGCTGCGGCTGCTCATGGCGGCGCTCGTGGTGCTCGCGCTCGCCGATCCGGTCTTTAACCCGCGCGAGAGACTTTCGACCGGCGGCGGCGCGCTGGCGCTGGTGATCGACAATGGCTGGGCGAGCGCGCCGGACTGGGAGCGCCGCGTGGCGACGGCCGAGCGCCTGATCGCCGATGCGGAAGCCGGCGGCGCGCCGGTCGTCCTTGCCTTCACCGCGGAAAAGCCCAACGCCGAAATCGGCCCCTTCGACGCCGCCAATACCCGCGACCGCCTGCATGCGGCCGAGCCGCGGCCCATTCCGACCGACCGCGGCGCAGCCCTTTCCCGCGTCGCCGCGCTTCTCGACCAGTTGCCCGGCGCCAGCGTCGCGCTGTTGACCGATGGTCTCGCCGCCTCCGGCGATGACGCGGCATTTCAGGCCGTGCTGGCAAAGAATCCCGCCAAACTTTTCTGGGCAACGCCGGAAAGCCTCTACACGATCGGTCTGACCGCTGCCGACAACGACGTGGATGGTTTCACGGTGACCGCCGTGCGGCCGGCGAACGACGCCGCGCCGCGTCAGGCGACCCTTGGCGCCTTCGACGACAAGGGCCGCCGCATCGCCGACGCCGCGCTCTCCTTCCAGCTTGGCGAGCACGAGGCGTCCGCGCGCCTGACCGTGCCGTTCGAGTTGCGCAACGATTTCGCATCGATCGCCGTCGACGGACAGCCGCAGGCAGGCGCGATCCGCGTTCTCGACGACAATTCCAAGCGCCGCCGCGTCGGGCTCCTGTCGCAGGCCGAGGCCGATCAGGACCAGCCGCTGCTTTCGCCGCTCTATTATATACGCCGGGCGATGCAGCCCTTCGCCGATCTCGTGGAGCCTCAAAGCGCGGACCTCGCGGAGGCCATCCCGCAGCTCATCGACCAGAAGCCGGCGATGATCGTCATGGCCGACGTCGGCACGATCCCGGAAGCCGCGCGCGCGAAGCTGGTCGAATGGCTGCGCGAAGGCGGCACGCTTGTGCGTTTCGCCGGCTCGCGCCTCGCCGCCGCCGACAATGACGAGGAATTGCTGCCGGTCGTCCTGCGCACCGGCGAACGGTCGCTCGGCGGCGCGCTGTCGTGGACGACGCCGCAGGTCGTGTCCGACTTTCCGGCGAACGGCCCGTTCTCCGATCTCACCCCGCCGAACGAGGTGACCGTCTCGCGGCAGGTGCTCGCCGAGCCGACACCCGACCTGGCCGACCGCACCTGGGCCAATCTCGCCGACGGAACGCCGCTCGTGACCGGCGCGCGGCGCGGCAGCGGCACGCTGGTGCTGTTCCACGTCACGCCCGAGGCGACATGGTCAAATCTGCCGATCTCCGGTACTTTCGTGGAGATGCTGCGCCGTATCGTGCAACTGTCGCGCAACCAGGGCACTGCGACGATGGCCACCGAGGCCGCGCCGCAGAGCCTTGCGCCCTATCGGCTGATCGCAGCCAACGGCGCGCTGACGCCCCCCTATGGCGACGCCAAGCCGCTGCTGGTCGGTGGCCCGGTGCCGCCGGTGACGATCGAGAACCCGCCGGGCCTCTACGGTTCCGAAGACGGCGTGCAGGCGCACAATCTTCTGGCCCGCAACCAGCAGCTCCTGCCCATCGCGCGACCGCAGAACGTGCCGATGACCGACGTCGCCTACGCCTTCGACCAGTCCAGCCCGCTGAAGGGGCCGCTGGTCGCCGCCGCGCTGCTTCTCATGGTTCTGGATACGCTGGCGGTTCTCTGGATCGGCGGCCGCTTCACCCGCCGTCCGAAAGCCCGCCGGGCGGCGGCCGCGGCTGCTTCGGCCTTTTTCCTCGGCCTTGCGCTGACCCTGTCCCTCCCCGACCGGTCTTTCGCGCAGGATGCGAAGCCCGGCGACGCGGAAGCCATCGAAGCCATCGCCACCACACGTCTCGCCTATGTGCTGACCGGAGATTCTTCCGTCGATTCGATCAGCCGCGCCGGCCTGAAGGGTCTGACCCGCTTCCTGATCGACAAGACCGCGCTGGAGCCCGGCGAGCCGGCCGGCGTGGACATAACCCGTGACGAACTCGCCTTCTATCCGCTGCTCTACTGGCCGATCGACCCGGGAGCCGCCATGCCGTCGCAGGAGGCCATTGCCCGCATCGATGCCTATATGCGCGAGGGCGGCACCGTGCTGTTCGACACGCGGGACCAGTTCTCGACCGACATCACCTCAAGCGGGACGGTGAGCCCGGCCACGGAGCGGTTGCGCGACATCCTCGGCAACCTCAACGTGCCGCCGCTCGAACCCGTCCCGGCCGACCATGTGCTGACGAAAACCTTCTTCATCCTCAACGATTTTCCCGGCCGCTTCAACGGCAGCCCGCTCTGGGTGGAAGCCTCGCTCAATGCCGAGAACGCCGACAACCGCCCGGTGCGCACCGGCGACGGCGTGTCTCCCATCATGATCACCGCCAACGATTTTGCCGGCGCATGGGCGGTTGACGCCAATGGCGACGCCCTGCTGCCCACCGTGCCGGCCGACCCCATGCAGCGCGTCTATGCCCTGCGGACCGGCGTCAACATCATGATGTACATGCTGACCGGCAACTACAAATCGGATCAGGTCCACGTGCCGGTGCTGCTCGAGCGGCTGGGGCAGTAGCATGAACTGGTCCATTTCGTTCGAACCCCTCCTCTCCTGGGCGTGGCTCGGCCTCCTTCTCGTGCCGATCGCGCTGATCGCGCTCGCCGGCCTCTGGTTCAGGCAGCGCGGCGCGGTCTTCCGGCTGGCGGCGCTGGCCGCATTGGCGCTCGCTTTGCTCAACCCCGTCCTGCTCGACGAGTTGCGCGAGCCGCTGAAGAGCGTCGTGGCCGTGATCGTCGACCGCAGCCAGAGCCAGGAGATCGGCAATCGCACCGCCGAGACCGATCAGGCGCTGGTCGGGTTGCAGGAACGGCTCGCCCGCTTCAAGGAGTTCGAGGTGCGCGTGGTCGAGACCGGCAAGGCCGCCTCCGCCGACGAGCGCGCCGAGACGCGCCTGTTCGGCGCGCTGGACAGCGCCTTCCGGGATGTGGCGCCCTCGCGCATCGCCGGCGCCATCATGCTGACCGACGGTCAGGTGCATGACGTGCCGGCTTCGCCTGGCTTCAACGCCCCTCTTCACGGGCTGATTACCGGCGAGGAGGGCGAACGCGACCGGCGCATCCGGTTCGAGCGTGCGCCGCGCTTCGGCATCGTCGGCAAGCCGCTCGACCTCACCTACCGCGTGCTGGACACCGCAGGCGCGGCCGGAACGGCCGAGGTGCGCGTCTCGATCAACGGCGAGCAGATCGCCGTCGAGACGGCCGCCATCGGGCAGGAAATGCCGCTGCAGATCATCGTGCCCAATGCCGGCCAGAACATCGTGGAGCTGTCGATCGATCGCGTCGACGGCGAGCTGACCGACGTCAACAATCACGCCATCGCCATCGTCGACGGCATCCGCGAGAACCTGCGCGTCCTGCTGGTCTCCGGCGAGCCGCATGCGGGCGAGCGCACCTGGCGCAACCTCTTGAAGTCCGACGCGTCGGTCGATCTCGTGCACTTCACCATCCTGCGTCCGCCGGAAAAGCAGGACGGCACGCCGATCAACGAACTGTCGCTGATCGCCTTCCCGACGCGCGAACTGTTCGTGGAGCGCATCAACGATTTCGACCTGATCATCTTCGACCGCTACCAGCACCGCGACGTGCTGCCGATCCTCTACTACGACTACATCGCGGAGTATGTGGAGAAAGGCGGCGCGCTGCTGATCGCCGCAGGCCCGGAATATGCCGGCGAATCCTCGATCTCGCGCACGCCGCTGATGGCGGCGCTCCCCGCCCTGCCCACCGGCGACGTGATCGAGCAGGGCTTTTATCCGCGCCTCACGGATATCGGCAAGAAGCATCCGGTGACGCGCGGCCTTGAAGGCTCCGCCAGCGAGCCGCCGCACTGGAGCCGCTGGTTCCGGCTGATCGGCATCGAGCAGCCGGAAGGCGAAACGGTGATGCAAGGCCCCGACAACCTGCCTTTGCTGGTGCTCGACCGCAAGGGTGAGGGACGCGTCGGCATGCTGCTGTCCGACCAGGGCTGGCTTTGGGCGCGAGGTTTCGAAGGCGGCGGACCCCATGTCTCGCTCTACCGGCGCATCGCGCACTGGCTGATGAAGGAGCCGGAGCTGGAGGAGGAGCGCCTGACCGCGGCCGGACGCGGCATGACGCTCGACATAAACTGGCAGACCATGAGCGACGATCCAGGTCCGGCCCGCGTCATCACGCCGTCGGGGAAGTCGCTGACCGTGCCGCTCGCCTCGTCTTCGCCCGGCATTTTTGCAGGCAGCGTGGAGACGGACGAGATCGGCCTTTACCAGATCGCCAATGGCGACCTGACCGCGCTTGCCCATGTCGGCCCGGTGAACGCGCCGGAGTTCACCGACACGGTCTCGACGGAGAACGTGCTGCGCCGGCCCGTGGAGGAGACGGGCGGCAGCGTCAGGCGTCTGGAAGGCATGACGGGCGTCAGCCTGCCTGGCATCGTGCCGGTGCGCGGCACGGCGACGGCGTCCGGCCGCGACTGGATCGGCCTGCGCACGACGAACGACAGCGTGCTCAAGGCGGTGACCCGCGTGCCGCTGTTCGGGGGGTTCTTCGGACTGGCGCTGCTGCTGCTTGCGCTCGGCTCGATGTGGTACCGCGAAGGCAGATAGCGCCAGTTCCCTCCCTCTTGAGGGGAGGGTGGGCGCAAAGCGGCCAGGTTACCCCACCCGCCTCGCTTCGCTCGGCGCCCTCCCCTCAAGGGGGAGGGAGCCGCCTTGCACCTTGGCTACCCTGTCCTCGTGATCGATCATGCCGACGATGCGCGCGACCTCGCCCGCCGCGATCTCCACCGCAAGAACCCGGTCGAGATCGACCGGGCGCGGCATCGAAGCCTGTCCGCGCGGGATGCGCCTGAAGCCGAGCGGGCCGTAGTAGGGCTCGTCGCCGACGAGGATCACTGCCGGCCAGCCCGCCTTTGCGGCGGCTTCGACGGCCAGCTTCACCAGATGCCTGCCGATGCCGAGATTCTTGTAAGCCGGTTTCACGGCAAGCGGGCCGAGCATCAGCGCCCTGCCCTCGCCGGCCGCCACCCGCGTCATCCTCACCGAGGCGATGACGGCGCCGCCATGCATGGCGACGAAGGAGAGCGCGCGCTCGTGGGGGCCGCCCTCGCGGATCTTGTAGGCGGCGCGCGTAAAACGCCCCGGCCCGAATGCCTCGGCGTTGATCGCTTCGATCTCGTCATCGTGCACCGGCTCTTCCGGCAAAAAAATCGTGTCGGCAAAAGTCATCGTCTCTGGTCCGCAAGGTCGAAAAGAAGCCGCAGGGCGGCAATCGCCAAAATCGCGCCTCAGGCGCGGGCGTCCAGTCGTCGTCGCTCGATGCGAAGCTGTGCGGAGACGGTCATCATCGGACGAGCCCGCTAGCACTATTTCGGGCCAACGTCCACGCGAATTTCCCGCAGGCGATCGTTTCCGTTGTGAGAACGCTGCGTTCAGATGGATTTGTTTCCCGTTGGAGCCACTTCGCCCTACATGGGAAGCAAACGGAAAGGACATGACGATGGGGTTGCTGGTCGACGGCAAATGGCAGGACAGGTGGTATGATACCAAAAGCACGGGCGGCAAGTTCGAGCGCTCGGCCGCGCAGTTCCGCAACTGGGTGACGGCTGACGGCACGGCCGGCCCAAGCGGCAGTGACGGTTTCAAGGCGGAACCCGGCCGCTATCATCTCTACGTCTCGCTGGCTTGCCCCTGGGCGCACCGGACGCTGATCTTTCGCAAACTGAAAAAGCTGGAAGACGTAATCACCGTATCTGTCGTCCATCATTTCATGGGTGAGAACGGCTGGACTTTCCTGAAGCAGGACGGCGCGACCGGCGACACGCTTTACGGCTTGGACTACCTCCATCAGATCTATACGAAAGCCGATTCTGAATATTCCGGCCGCGTCACCGTTCCGGTGCTGTGGGACAAGGAGCGCGAAACCATCGTCTCCAACGAATCCTCCGAGATCATCCGGATGCTGAATTCGGCTTTCGACGCCTGGGGCGACGCGTCGCTGGACTTCTATCCGGAGCCGCTGCGCGCTGAAATCGATGCGGTGAACGATCTCGTCTATCCGAACGTCAACAACGGGGTCTACCGCGCCGGCTTCGCGACGAAGCAAGAGGCCTATGAAGAAGCCTTCGCCAACCTTTTTTCGACGCTGGACACGCTCGAGGACCGGCTGTCACGCCAGCGCTATCTTATCGGCGAGCGGCAGACCGAAGCCGACTGGCGGCTTTTCACGACGCTGGTGCGGTTCGACGCTGTCTATGTCGGGCATTTCAAATGCAATCTGCGCCGGATCGACGATTACCCGAACCTCTCCAACTACCTGCGCGACCTCTTTCAGGTGCCGGGCGTGGCCGAAACGGTGAACATGCTGCATATCAAGCATCATTATTACGGCAGCCACGCCACGATAAACCCGACCGGCATCGTCCCTGTCGGGCCGGAACTGGATTTCATGGCGCCGCATGACCGCGGCCGATTCAAGCAGGCAGCCTGAGTTCACCAGAAAGGCGAGGCCTGCGCGCCCTGCAAGGCTTCCCTGATGCGCCGGCGCGTCGCCGGCGTCGTCTCTTCCGGCAGGTCGCCGATCTCGAAGAACGCCGCCTCGGCGATCTCCCTGTTGGGCACGAATGGCGCGGTCTGCCGGAATTCGGTCACCAGATAAACGGCGACATGGTCGCGGCGGCTCGCCTGCCGGTTGAAATGCAGCGACAGGAGACGTGGCGGCGCGGAAATCTCGATGTTGCCCTCCTCCTGAAGCTCGCGCGTCAGCGCCTCCAGCATGGTCTCGCCGGGCTCGACGCCGCCGCCCGGAATCTGCCAGCCGGGAACGTAGGTATGCCGAATGAGCAGGACGGCGTTCTGCGCCGCGTCGTAGACGACGCCGCGCGCGCCGAGCGTCATCGGCCTGCGCATCAGGAACAGCGTGTGAAAAAGCCGGGCCCTCAGCTTCGGCCAGCCGAACTGGCGGAAGCGCTCGTCGGAACGCGCCGTGCTCAAATCCTCGTCAGACGGCATCAGGGAAACGCTGCCGGTTCTGGTCAGCACGGCCGCGCTGCCCTAGACAGTAATCATGTTTCGGCTTGCGCATATCTCCGATGTCCATCTTGGTCCCCTGCCGGCTGTAACCTATCGTGAGCTCGCCTCCAAGCGCATGGTCGGTTACGTCAACTGGCACCGCAATCGCAAGAAGCTGCTTCAGGACGGCGTGCTGGACGCCATCATCGCGGATATCAATGCCACGGGCGTCGACCATCTGGCGATCACCGGCGATCTCGTCAATCTGGCGCTCGACGTCGAGATCGACCTCGCGCGAAAATGGCTGGAGACGCTCGGCCCTCCGGATCGCGTCTCCGTGGTTCCGGGAAATCACGACGCTTACGTGCCGGGCGCCTTCGCGAAGGTGACCAGAGCCTGGGGGCCGTGGATGACGCCCGACGGCAGCCACGCTCCCGCCGGTCGCGAGACGTTCCCCTATCTGCGCGTGCGCGGGAACGTCGCGCTCATCGGCGCGACGTCGGCGCGCGCTACCGCGCCCTTCATGGCGACCGGCTTCTTCCTCGGCGATCAGGCGGCGCGGCTGCGCAAGGTGCTCGCCGAGACGCGCGAGCGTGGTCTGTTCCGCGTCGTGATGATCCACCATCCACCCGTGCGGAATGCCGTGCCGCCGCACAAGCGCCTGTTCGGCATCACCCGCTTCCAGAAGGTGATGCGCGCCTTCGGGGCTGAACTCGTGCTGCACGGCCATTCCCATCTGCCGACACAGTTCCTGATGGAGGGCAAGGACGGCCCCATCCCGGTGATCGGCGTGGCGGCCGCGGGTCAGGCGCCCGGCGGCCACCATCCGGCGGCCCAGTGGAATCTGCTCGAAATCGCAGGCAAGCCCGGCCAATGGTCGGCGCGTTTGACACGCCGTACGCTGACGGGCGCGGTGACGCGGCCGATCGAGTCGACCACCATCGATCTGATCGGGCAGGCGCGGACGGTGGAGATAGCCTGAACGCTCAGAGCGGCAGGCCGGCGAACAATTCGTCGAAACGGTTCCAGAGCAGGAAGACAAGCGCCGCGAATACCGCCAGCAGCACGCCGGAAGACACGAGGTAGAGACCGCCCAGGAAGCTGGCCAATCGTTCCCGCGATCCTGCCGGATCCGTCGCGGCCTCGTCTGCCGTCCGGACTGGCAGCACGCTCTCCGGCGCGCCGTCCAGCAGGCGCTGGCGCTCGACGAGCCGTTCTGCGACATAACGCGTTACCTGCTCGGCCACCGGCGTCATATCGGCGGATTCGGCGAGCACCATCTTGCCCGCGCGCGTGTCGCGGACGAACCGATAGGTGCGCTTGTCCCGGCCCATGGCGACATAGCTCACGGCGTCGATCCAGAGGCGCGGTTGCAGACCGGATGAAATCGCGAAATCGAAAAGGTCGCTGTCGACCGGGACATCCTCGAAGACCGGCTTCAATTCGCCGGCGATGAGCTCCAGCCGCATACGCTCGGCGTCGCGCAAGTCGACCACGACATCGGCGCGGTCGGCGGCGGCGTTCTTCACGTCGCGTATGGCGTCCGACAGCTTGCGGGCGCTCTCGCGCGTCGCGGCACTCTCGCTACCCTCACTCATGTCACGGGTTCCAAAGTTTGGTAAACGCGACGTTAACATAAGGTTTCGGTGAAATCACGCCAGTCCGGCAGGGTGCGGAAGCGGCGGAAACACCGGATCAGGACGCCGCTGCCCGCCGGATCAGCGTCGCCACTTCGTCCGGACATTCTTCCGGCAGCATATGGCCCCGGCGCGCGATGCGACGGACGGCGATGGCAGAGGGCAGACCGTCCGCATGACGTGGATCGAGCACCCGGTCCTCATCACCCCAGACGACGGTTACCGGAATCGGCAGCCCGGCGATCAGCTCGCGCGGGATCATGCCCTGCCTGCCATCCTTCGCGATACGACCCACGAGTTCTTTCAGCACCTCGCTCTGGCCCGGCAGGGCACGCATCGCCGCCATCGCGGCGAGGTCCGCCATGTCGTGGACATGCCCCTGCGCGCACATCGGCTCCAGCGCTTCCGCCAGCTCGTCCGCGCTCGCGGCGGCGGCAAGGGCGCGTAGCGCCGCCTCGTTGATGGTTTCGCCGAAACCACCCGGCGCGAGCAGGGTGAGCGAGGCGACCCGCGACGGTTCCGCGATCGCCATCAGCGTGGCGATCGCGCCGCCCATCGAATGGCCGACAAGATGAAACGACGTCACGTCACGCCGGGACAGGTCATCGAGGATCACACCCGCCGCACGGCGCGGCGCGGCGGACTCACGCATGCCGAGCGAAACGCCATGCCCCGGCAGATCATAGGCGATCGTCGGAACGGGAGGGCCGAGCGCGCGCCTGACGCTGGTCCAGACGCCGTGATGGCCGCCGAAACCGTGCAGAAGCACGACCGGCGGCCGTCCGGGCTCTCCTTCCATATGGGAGAAGAGCCCTGCCATCTCAGTGCGCCGGGCGATCGAGGATGCGGTTCGCCGCCGACACCACCGCCTCCAGCGACGCGGCGACGATGTTGGTGTTGATGCCCGCGCCAAAAATCTTGCCGCCGGGATACTCCATTTCCATGTAGCAGATGGCCGCCGCGTTGGAGCCGCGCTGGATGGAATGCTCGGAATAATCGAGCACCGAGAGGTCGATGCCGATGTGCCGTGACAGCGCGTCCACGAAGCCGTCGATCGGACCGTTGCCGGTGCCGTTGATGACGATCTCCTTGCCGCCATCGACGATGGTCGCCTCGACGGTGCGGCGGCCCTTCATCACCGGATCGGGAAAGGTCTGGTGATCGATGAACTTCAGGCGCGCACCCGGCTGGTCGACATAGGTCTTCAGGAACTCGTCATAGATGCGCTTCGACGGCAGCTCCTTGCCCTCCGCGTCGGTGATATGCTGCACGTGGCGGCTGAACTCCACCTGCAGGTTGCGCGGCAGGTTCAGCCCGTAGTCGGCCTGCAGGATATAGGCGATGCCGCCTTTGCCCGACTGCGAGTTGATGCGGATGATCGCCTCGTAGGTGCGGCCGACATCCTGCGGATCGATCGGTAGGTAGGGAACCTCCCACAGTTCGGAATTCGCCTTCTGCTTCGCCTTCATGCCCTTGTTGATGGCGTCCTGGTGCGAGCCGGAAAACGCCGTGTAGACCAGCTCGCCGACATAGGGATGCCGCTCGCCGATCTTCATCTGGTTGGAATATTCGTAGACGTCCTTCATCCGCTGGATGTCGGAGCAATCCAGCTCGGGGTCGACGCCCTGCGTGAACATGTTGAGCGCCAGCGTGACGATATCGACATTGCCGGTGCGCTCGCCATTGCCGAACAGCGTGCCCTCGACGCGGTCGGCGCCCGCCATCAGGCCGAGTTCGGTGGCCGCGATGCCGGTGCCGCGATCGTTGTGCGGGTGCAGCGAGATGATCAGCCTGTCGCGATTGTCGAGCTGGCGGCACATCCATTCGATGCGGTCGGCGTAGATGTTCGGCGTCGACATCTCGACAGTCGAAGGCAGGTTGATGATGAGCCTGTTCTCGATGGTGGGCTTCACGATCTCGGCGACCGCATTGCAGATTTCCAGCGCCACTTCGAGTTCGGTGCCGGTAAAACTCTCCGGCGAATACTGGAAACGGTAGCCGCCGCCTGCTTTCGCGGCCATGTCGGTGATCATCTTGGCCGCATCCGTCGCGATCTGCTTGATGCCGCGCACGTCCTTTTCGAACACGACGCGGCGCTGCAACTCGCTGGTGGAATTGTAGAAGTGGACGATCGGCGTCCTGGCGCCCTGCAAAGCCTCGAAGGTGCGCGTGATGAGTTCCGGCCGGCACTGGACCAGCACCTGCAGGTCGACATCGTCCGGCACGTTGCCTTCCTCGATGCACCAGCGGGCGAAGTCGAAATCGGTCTGCGAGGCGGACGGGAATCCGACCTCGATCTCCTTGAAGCCCATGTCGAGCAGCAGCGCGAACATGCGCGCCTTGCGGTCGTGGCCCATGGGGTCGATGAGAGCCTGATTGCCGTCGCGCAGATCGACCGAGCACCAGATCGGCGCCTTCTCGATCTGCTTCGAGGGCCAGGTGCGGTCGGTCAGACCGACCTGCGGATAGGGCTGGTATTTGCGTACCGCATCCGGCATGCCTTTTGCGGAATGCGCGTGTTGTGTCGTATCCATCGTCCTGTCTCCTGACGCGAACGTCCTGAGCGTTGCGTCTCTCGAATTCATATCTTGCTTGGGGCGAGGAGCGGCAGCCTGGGCGGCATATCGACCGCCGGGCGCTCCTCGTCAGCGAGCCCGGCGATCGCCGATAAGGCCGAGAAGAAGGAGCGTGGAAGAAAGCGCGCGCACGGTCTCCGCCGCGAAAGCGGACGAACGGGACAGCTCGATGGTCGGGCGCCGGAACATGGGCGCTCTCTTACTAGAGCCTGATCGGCCGCGCAAGAGCGTCATTCCCTGACGAGCCGGGCGACCAGACGCGCGATGACAGGCCCGAAAAGCAGCACCATGAGGAAACGGGCGAGTTGCAGCGCCATGATGAAGGATATGTCCACGTCACGCGATGCCGCCGCGATGATGGCGACCGCATCCATGCCGCCGGGGCTGGTGGCGAGATAGGCAGTCAGCGGGTCGACGCCGGTCGCTTCGACCAGCACCCACGCCAGCGCACCGCAGAAGGCGATCAACACGACGATCGAGCCAACGATCTGCGGCAGCGCCTTCGTCGCATGCAGCAGGATTGCGCGGGTGAAGTTGAGGCCGATCGACCAGCCGATCAGCGCATAGCTGACGGCCAGCAGCCAGTTGGGCAACTGGAAATCGACATCGAGGCCGAGATGCAGCGCCGTGGCGACGAGGAACACGCCCATGAAGAAAGGCGACGGCAGGCGCAGCAATCTTCCGGCGAAGCTCCCCACGAACACGACAGCGACCGTGGCCGCGAACGCTAGGGCATCGATGGGCGGAAACCAGACGATCGGCGCGGCCACGACACCCGACGTGTCGACCCACAGACGTGCAACCATCGCCGCCGTCAGCGAGACGATGATGACACGCAGATATTGCATGAATGCCACGAGCCGCGCATCCGCC
Source organism: Rhizobiaceae bacterium (assembly GCA_023953845.1). Lineage (NCBI taxonomy): Bacteria > Pseudomonadati > Pseudomonadota > Alphaproteobacteria > Hyphomicrobiales > Rhizobiaceae > Rhizobiaceae bacterium. The sequence continues at coordinate 112,211 of JAMLJC010000001.1, forward strand.
CCGAACGCCTCGGCCATCAGCACCATCGCGTTGGCCGCGCCCGGCGAGGAGCCCCACACCGCCGTACTTCCCGGCAGGACCCGCCAACGGCTGATGAGCCAGCCGAGGAAACTGCTGGCGACCAGAGTCGCGATTACGGCAAGCAGGAAAAGCGGCCAGTCGGCCAGAAAAGAGGAGAAAATGGTGAGAGAGATGGAGGCCGCGATCAGCACGCCCACCACGCCCTGGCTGAGCGCATAAAGCGCTTTTGGAACGCGAATGGCCGCGCCGTTGGTGCCGACCGCGATGCCGGCGATCATCGGACCGATCAGCAGCGCGGCCGGCAGATGGCCGAGTTCGAGAAGCGTCGCCAGCAGAACCGAAAGGAGGGCGAGGAGCAGCCACTGCAACGGACGCGGCATCGTCGCGAGCAACGCCGGCTCCGGCGGCTTTTCGAAAGAGTCCATGCATGCGGCCTAAGCCGCAGAAAGCCGAAAATCAAATGCAGACTTCGGCGCCGGACCAGCGCCGCGCCGTCACGGCATCAACTGTCCACCGTTCACCTCGATCACCTGTCCGGTGACGTAGCCGCTCAACATGTCGGACGACAGGAACAGATAGGCGCCGACGCAGTCTTCCGCTATGCCGGCCCTGCCCTGCGGAATGGTTGCGACCATGGCCTTCATCTGCTCATCCGTCGAATAGCGCTCATGGAAAGGCGTGGCGATCACGCCGGGCGCGACGGCATTCACCCGGATCTTGTAGGGCACGAATTCCTTCGCCATGCCCCGGGTGACGTTCGACACGAACGACTTGGCCGAGCCGTAGATGCCGGCGCCGCCGCCGGCGCCGTTCCGCGCGGCTATGGACGAGGTGTTGACGATGAAGCCGCCCTGCCGCTTCAGCCAGGGCAGCGCCGCGCGCGTGGCGATCACCACCGAACGCGCATTGAGATCCATGACCCGGTCGTAATAGTCGTCCGTCATCTCGGCATAGGGCACACGCCCGATCATGCCGCCGGCATTGTTGACGAGCCCGTCCAGCCTGCCGAAATGCTCAGCACTCTGCTCGACGACGCGCCCGACGTCCGGCGAGGAGGAAAAGTCCCCCTGCACGAGGAAAACCTCGCCGCCATTCCCGCCGATCGTTTTCGCGAGATGTTCGGCCGCGTTCTTGCTGGCATTGTAGTGCAGCGCAACCTTGCAGCCCTGCTCCGCATACGCCACAGCCAGCGCCGCGCCTATTCCCGTCGAGGCGCCGGTGATGAGCACGACCTTGCCGCGAAGGTCGGGGATGTTCAGCCTGTTCTCGCCCATACGTCGCTCCTGCGAGTTTCAACCGCAGCAGCTAACGACACCGCCGACACCGGCGCAACCCCGACCGTCGGTCCAAACTGGCAGCGCTGCAAAGGCTCAGGCGAAAGGCACCGCCGCCGTACCCTTCGGCAGCTTGGCCTCGTCGTCCGGCTCGACGTGGATGATGACGCGCACGGACGGAATCTCTGCTTTCAGCGCGTCCTCGATCCGGTCGCAGATGACGTGGCTTTCGCGCACGGTCATGTCCGAATCGACGATCAGGTGGAACTCGATGAAGGTGGCGCGGCCAGCGATGCGCGTCTTGAGGTCGTGCACCTCCAGCGCGCCCTTAGAGTTCACCGAGATGATCTCGCGGATGCGCATGTTCTCCTCGGTCGGCACGGCCTTGTCCATCAGGCCGCTCAGCGAGGAGGAGATGACCTGCCAGCCCTGATAAAGGACGTTGATGGCGACGAGGATCGCGAGCAGCGGATCGAGGATGGCGAAACCAGTAACCACCGCCGCGATGAGACCGGCGATCACGCCGACGGATGTCACCACATCGGTCATGATGTGATGACCGTCGGCGACGAGCGCCGGGGACTTTTCGGCGCGGCCTACGCGTATCAGGATCATCGCCCAGATGACATTGACGAGGGACGCGAGCCCGTTGACCGCCATACCTTCCCACGGTTGCTCCATGGCGCGCGGCATCCGCAGCGCATCCCACGCTGCGGCGAAGATCATCAGCGCCGCAACGGCGATCAGCACCCCCTCCAGAACAGCGGAGAAATATTCCGCCTTGTGGTGGCCGTGCTGATGATCGTCGTCGGCCGGCATGTAGCTGACGCGGATCGCCCAGAACGCCGCGCCCGAGGCGATGACGTTGACGATCGACTCCAGCGCGTCGGAATAAAGTGCGACCGAGCCCGTCATCCACCAGGCGCCGGTCTTGAGCCCGAGCACCGAGAAGGCGACGACGATCGACCATGCGGCGAGTGTCGCGACCTTCGGCTTCGGACGTCCGGGAGTTGCGACTGCGTTCAAAGCGTTCCGGCGATCACGCCGCCTTTTCCCTGGCCTTGCGCGGCAGATGCGCGACGATGTTCTCTATCATCCGCATTCCGGCGTTCTGACCGAGCGTCATGATCGATTCGGGGTGGAATTGCACTGCGGCGATCGGCTCCTTGCGATGCTCGAACGCCATGATGATGCCGTCCTCCGTCTCCGCCGTGACGAGAAAATCGTCCGGCAACCGCACCGGATCGGCGAAGATGGAGTGATAGCGCCCGACCGTTACCTCTTTCGGCAGGCCGGAGAAGATGACGCCCGGCTTCGACACGCGGATGCGCGACGGCTTCCCGTGCATCGGGATGTGGAGATGGCGCAGCTCGCCGCCATAGGCTTCCGCCAGTGCCTGCAGGCCGAGGCAGACGCCGAAGATCGGCAACTCGCGCTGGCGCGAGCGCCTGATGGTGGAGGCGCAGTCGAAATCCTTCGGCGACCCCGGTCCGGGCGACAGCACGACGAGGTCCGGCCGAAAGGCGTCGAAAACCTCGTCCGGCACCGGTGTCCGCACAGTGGAGACCTCGGCGCCGGTCTGCCGGAAATAGTTCGCCAGCGTGTGCACGAAGGAATCCTCGTGATCCACCAGCAGGATCTTGACCCCCTCGCCCACCTTCGCCGTCGCGCGCTCGGCAGCCCCGGAATTCGCTGACTTGGCGTCACGGATGGCGGAGATCATGGCGGATGCCTTCAGCTCGGTTTCGGCTTCTTCTTCTGCCGGATCGGAATCGTAGAGCAATGTGGCGCCGGCGCGCACTTCGGCAATGCCGTCCTTGATGCGGATGGTCCTGAGCGTGAGGCCTGTGTTCATGTCGCCATTGAAATGCACCATTCCGATCGCCCCGCCATACCAGGCGCGCGGGCTCTTCTCATTGTTCTCGATAAAGCGCATTGCCCACAGTTTCGGCGCACCGGTGACGGTGACGGCCCATGCGTGGGAAAGAAACGCGTCGAAGGCGTCCATCCCCTCGCGCAGGCGGCCCTCGATATGATCGACCGTATGGATGAGGCGCGAATACATCTCGATCTGGCGGCGACCGATCACCCGCACCGAGCCCGGCTCGCAGACCCGGCTCTTGTCGTTGCGGTCGACGTCGGAACACATGGTCAGCTCCGACTCGTCCTTCTTGGAATTCAGCAGCTTGAGGATCTGCTCCGAATCCGAAATGGCATCGTCGCCGCGCTTGATCGTGCCGGAGATCGGGCAGGTCTCGACGCGCCGGCCCGATACGCGCACGAACATCTCGGGCGACGCGCCGATCAGATACTCGCCTTCGCCGAGATTGATGAAGAAGGAATAGGGTGACGGATTGATCGCCTTGAGGCGGCGCGAGATCTCGGAGGGCTGCGTCTCGCAGCGCTCGTAGAACATCTGCCCCGGAACGACCTCGAACAGATCGCCGCGCCTGAAACTCTCCTTCGCCTTTTCCACGAGACGCGCATATTCGCCTGGCTCGTGGTCGCCGCGCGGCGGGATGCGGTCGGCCGTCCGGAACGGCTCCGACACCTGCTCGCGCGGCAGGCCTTCCGTGGAGAAGCCGTCGCCAGAATAGTCGTAGCGATCGACCCACGCCTTGGCCGAATAATGATCGACCATCAGGATCTCGTCGGGCAGGAACAGCACGAGGTCGCGCTGGCTTTCCTTGCGCTCCAGTTTCAGCTCGACCGGATCGAACTGGAAAGCCAGATCGTAGCCGAACGCGCCGAACAGACCGAGATCGGCGTCCTGCTCGGTCCTGAACAGAGCCACGATCGCCCGCAAGACGGTGAAGACGGATGGAACGCGGCTACGCTCTTCCTCGGTAAAGACGCGGCCCGGCGCCGCTATGTCGAGCGTGACGAGACGCTGTGCGCGGCTCCCGATCGTGACGTCCTTCAGCGGCTCGATGGCCTTGAGCAACACCGGGAGGAGCGCCTCGCCCCGCCGGTTCAGCGCCTCGATCCGCATCGCGCGGCCGCACGCCGAAATGGCGACGGGCGGGTCGATGATCGCCGTATCCCAGCGTGTGTAGCGGCCCGGATATTCGTAATTGGAGGAAAAGACCGCGCCGCGGCGGCTGTTCAGCCCGTCGATATAGCTTTCGATAGCGCCCTGATAGGGCGTGCCGTGGCGCTTGCGGGTGACCGCGACACCTCCGGCGGTCACGTATCGTTCGGCACCGTCTTCGAGCACTTCCACCGTCATCCGACACTCCATTCCTTTTCCAGTCGGGTCCGGAAGGCTCAAGAAAACAAAAAGGCCGCCCGGATCATCCTGCGGCCATCTGAACTTTTCGCGCGCACGCGCTCGCCCGGCCGCCTCAGCTGCCGCGCCACCACTTCGCTTGGGTCGAGATCATGTGCATATCGGTTTCATACCGTCCGCCGCGCGGTCCGGCAAGCGGATTCATTCGGATTGGAGCCGGCCCCGCTCCCTGTCGCGGCGGCGACGCAGAACCGACACCGCCAGCCACGACAACGCCGCCCAGGCGGCGCCGAGCGCCCAGCCGGCGATCACGTCGCTCGGCCAATGGACCCCGAGAAAAATGCGAGTCAATCCCACCGCCAGGGCGATCGCCACGGCAACCGCAAAGACATAGATGCGTACGCTGGTCTTCTCCGTCAGGCGCGCAATGACCGAAGCGAGCGTCAGATAGACGAGAGTCGTCATCATCGCGTGCCCGCTGGGAAAGCTCGCCGTGTGGACAAGATCGAGCTGCGGCACCAGATCGGGCCGCGGCCGGTCGTAGAAGCTCTTCAGGAGCTGGCTCGTGATCCAACCGGTCGTCACGGACAGGAGCACGAACAGCGCCGGTCCCCTGAGCCCGTTGATAAGCAGCAGCCCGATCACCGCCGCCACCAGCACGACGATCAACGTATATCCGCCAAGCGCCGTGATCTCGACGACGCTTTCGGCGAGCCATGGCGGGCCGACCGTCCGCGAAAGGTCGGCCGGGTCGCGAAAAGCCAGGAGAATGGAGGAATCGAACTGCACGAGTTCTTCCTCGCCAACCTCGTGGCCGATGTAGACGAACGCCAGGACGCCGAGCGCGGCGGCCGCCACGATCAGCGCCGGCAACCACGAAGCGCCTGAATTCCTGAGACCGGAGACGAGATCTGTGATGCTCATGGCGAAGAGATGTGGAGCGCGGCGGACCGTATGACCAGTGCGGCTTATCTCCGCAGCACCGCGCTCAGCACGTCGCGCACGCCGATGGCGCCGACGAAACGCGACGCCTCGTCGAACAGGGCGACGGGCGCGGTCTGCGAACGGTGCATGGCCAGCATCACCGTCTTGAGCGGCGTGCCGGGAGTCGCCCAGAACACCTGCGCCGTCTCCTCCGGCTGACGCTCCACATCCGCGCAGGAGACCCATACGGCGGGCCTGCCGTCGCGTTCGGCGGCCGCCACCAGCCCGTCGTCATCGACCTTGAACTTCGTCGTCCTGCGCCGGTCGAGCCAGATCCAGCCGTCCGGAGCGGTTTCCAGCTCATGCTTGCTTCGCATGACATTCCAGGCGGTTAGCACGGAAAGCGGATTCACATTGGCAATGAAGTCGCGCACATAATCGTTGGCGGGCTTCAGCACGATGTCCTCCGGCGCGCCGCTCTGCACGATGCGCCCGCCTTCCATGATCGTGATGGTGGAGCCGATCTTCAACGCCTCCTCCAGATCGTGGCTGACGAAGATGATGGTCTTCTTCAGCGTCTTCTGAAGCTGGAGGAGCTCGTCCTGCAACTTGGTGCGGATCAGCGGATCGAGCGCCGAGAAAGGCTCGTCCATCAGCAGGATTGGCGCCTCGGTGGCGAAGGCGCGGGCAAGGCCGACCCGCTGCTGCATGCCGCCGGAAAGTTCATGGGCGAACTTGCGCGCCCACTGGTCGAGGCCGACCAGCTTCAGCTGCTTCTGCACGCGCGCCTTGCGTTCGGCCTCCGGCACGCCGGAAAGCTCCAGCCCGAAGCCGACATTCTCCTCGACCGTGCGCCAGGGCAGCAGGCCGAACTGCTGGAAGACCATGGCGACACGGGTCTGCCGTATGCGGCGCAGCGTGGCCGCATCGCAATTGGCGACGTCGACGGTCCTGTCGCCGTCGTGTACGGACACGTTTCCGCGCGCGGGCACGTTGAGCCGGTTGACGGCGCGCAGCAGCGTGGACTTGCCCGAGCCGGAAAGGCCCATCAGCACCGAAATCTCGCCCTCGTTGACGGTGAGGTTCGCCCCCGCGCAACCGAGCACGGCGCCGGTCTTTTCGAGGATTTCGGCACGCGTCGCGCCCCGATCGATCATCGCCAGCGCTTCCGCCCGCGCTTCGCCGAAGACGATGTCGACGTTTCTGAATTCGACGGCGGCGTTCATCGCGAGCCTCCCGTACGCACGCGGCTCATACGGTCGAGGATGATGGCGAGCACGACGATGGCGAGCCCCGCCTCAAGGCCGAGCGGGATGTTGACGGAGTTGAGCGCCCGCACCACCGGCTTGCCCAGACCGTTCGCGCCGATCAGCGCGGCGATCACCACCATCGACAGGCACAGCATGATGCACTGGGTGAGACCCGCCATGATCGTGGGCAGCGCGGCCGGCAGTTCGACCTTCCAGAGAAGCTGCCGCTTCGTCGCTCCGAAGGCCTCGCCTGCCTCCAGCATAGGCTTCGGCACCGAGGTGATGCCGAGATAGGTCAACCGGATCGGCGCAGGCGCGGCGAAGATGACGGTAACGATCAGGCCGGGCGCGATGCCCAGTCCGAAAAGGATAAGCACTGGAATGAGATAGACGAAGGTCGGCATCGTCTGCATCAGGTCGAGGATCGGTTGCAGGATGCGGTAGCCGCGCTCGTTATGCGCCGCCCATATGCCGATGGGAACGCCGATCGCCATCGAAGCGGTGGCCGCCGCGACCACGAGCACCAGCGTTTCAACCGTCTCCTTCCAGAGCCCTTGGTTGATGATGAAAAGCAGGCCGATCGCGATGCCGATCGCAAGCTTCACAGAGCGTTGCAGATACCACGCAAGCAAGGCGATCAAGGCGACCAGGACGAAGGGCGGGAACCACAGCAGGGCGTCCACGAGGCCATCGAGAACCACCGTCAGGCCGTTCGCGATGGAATCGAAGAACCACTCGAAATTCGTGGTCAGGAAGTCGAAGAAGGCCTTGCCCCATCGTCCGACCGGTATCTTCGCACTGGCTATCAGACTGGAAACCGGGTCCATCGCGCTCCCTCCTTCGACATCCCACCCCCGCACTCAAGAAAAAGGCGGCCGGGCATGCGGCCGCCTTTCCCGATCTCGTCACCCGGCGAGATTCATCCGCCGATGGCCGCTTTCACGGCGGCGGCCGCGTCGCCGCCGTCGAAGGTGGTGACGCCGTTCAGCCATGGCGTCACCGCATCCGGATTCTTCTTCAGCCACGCAGTCGCGGCAGCCTTGGGCTCGGCGCCGTCGTTCAGTATCGAGCCCATGATCTCGTTTTCCATGTCGAGCGAAAAGACGAGGTTTGTCAGGAACTTGCCGACGTTCGGGCATTCCGTGGTGTAACCGGCACGCACGTTGGTATGTACGGTCGCGCCGCCGAAATCAGGACCGAACACCTCGTCACCGCCGGAAAGGTACTCCATCTCGACCGCAGCGTTCATCGGATGCGGCTCCCAGCCGAGGAACACGACGTCCTTCTTGGAGGGCACAGCCTTCTGAACGGCGGCCAGCATGCCGGCTTCCGAGCTTTCGACCAGTTCGAAGCCGCCGAGATCGAACTTGTTGGCGCTGATCATGTCGAGGATCAGACGGTTGCCGTCATTGCCGGCCTCGATCCCGTAGATCTTGCCGTCGAGCTTGTCCTTGAACTTGGCGATGTCCCCAAAACTCTTGAGACCGGCCTCGTAGGTGTATTTCGGCACGGCGAGCGTGTACTTCGCGCCGGTCAGGTTGGTGACGATGTCCTCGACCGTCTTGTTTTCGAGATAGGGCTTGATGTCGGCTTCCATGGTCGGCATCCAGTTGCCGAGAAAGACGTCGATGTCCTTGTTGGACAGCGACGTATAGGTCACCGGGACCGAAAGCACCTGCACGTCGGGCTGATAGCCCAGCGCTTCGAGGATGACCGAGGCGGTCGCGGTCGTCGCCGTGATGTCCGTCCAGCCGACATCGGCGAAACGCACCGGCTTGCAGCTCTCCGGCTCCGCCGCGTAGGCGGCTCCGGTGGAAAGCACAGCCGCCAGGCCGAGACCGGCGGCCAGTCTGTTAACGCGCAACATGAAGTAGTCTCCCATTGTGATTCTGATTGCGGCGAAACGCCATCGGAAGGCGATGCCGGGGTGGTTGCAGCCAGACTTCATTCTGGCCCGCTTTCATGCATTCCGGCAAGGGCTATGCGTCAGTTCGTTTTCTCGTTGCGACATCGCCGCCCTTCGGAACGCATCTCCATGGCGCCCTGGAGGCTTTCGCGCGTGATCTCCGAAGTACGGGGCGACGCCATTGCCGCTCCCCGCGTGAAACGCACCCGTTGCAAAACGCTGGGCCGCGCGACTTTCAATCGCCATACGAGACTCCTATATTCGCGCCCACATCAGGCGGAACACCGGGAGAAAATTGGATGGCCAGCTTGCAGGATTTCGATCAGGAGATCGCCAAGACCAAACAGGTTGTCGAAGAAATGCGGTCCAAGATCGAGCAGTCCGGCACCATGCTGGATACGCTGGCCAAGGCCGACCAGAAGATCGGCGACGCCAATTTCGACATCGAGAATGCCCGCATCGAGGATGTCATCAAGCAGCAGAAGGTGATGGAAGGCAACATCGCCGAGCTGATCATCGGCCTAGAGGACGCCACCAACGCCTTCGGTTCCGAATTCGAGAGCATGAAGAGCTTCACCGGCTGGGAAACCTTCATCGGCATCTTTTCCGACGAATCCAAGCAGCGCATGCGCACCGACCGCGTCCGCAACATGTCGCTGGCCAGCAATCTGCAGGAACTTCTCAGCAAATCCGACACCATCGTCGGTATCCTGAAAGCGCAGAAGCAGGTGCTCGAAGCCCGCTACAAGACCTCCGAGGCGAGCCTCGGGCAGGTGATCGAGCGCCGCAAGACGACGATGGAAAACCTCACCGGCGTTCAGAAGCGCATCGAGGAGTTGAACCCGCTGCTGCTCGACATAGAGAACAAGATCGCCGCATCGACCAACCAGTCCGAGCGCACGCAGCTCGAGGGCGAGCGCGCGAAACTCGCCACGGAGTACAACGAGAAGCAGGCCAAGGAACAGGAACTGCTGGCCGAGAGCCAGACGCTCGAGCGCTACACCTCGATGTTCCAGACCTTCGTCGATTCCCTCAACAACCAGATCGCGGCGCAGAACACGCTCATCAACAAGCTGTCGATCGACACCGAGCAGCGCATCGTCCTTTACAAGGCGCTGGAAGATTCGTTGAAGACGGCTGCCCAGCAGGACGTCGCTCACAAGATCAACACGCTCGGCTCCAAGGTCGACACCACCGCCGAGGAGACGATGGCGGGCATCGGCGCAGCCGCGCAGAAGCATATCGGCGACCTTCTGGAGATGCACGAGAAGAACATGGTGGCGACCGCCGACATCCAGCGCCGCAAGAAGCTGGCCGACGACGCCTTCGCCCGGCGTTTCGAGGAGGTGCTGCGCAAGCACAACGCTTCGGAATACGGCCGGTCCTGAGACGACGCGGCGTCCGGCAAAGCCGTCCGATGCGCTTTTCGAGGTCTCGCTTCGCCCATAGCCTTTCCGCTCGCCGGAAGGGCTTTCGGCTGGTTCTCCAACATCCGGGATGACGGACCATGCCCCCCGCAACTGAAGCCGCTTCCCGCTACTTCGACGCCATCAGGGCAGCATTGAGCGGCCTCGAAATCTTCATGCGCGACGACCGCTCGCCGCTCTACCGGCACGGGATCGTCGCGAAGATCGTGGCCGAGTACATAGCGCGTCTCGAAAAATCGTTCGAAAGCTGGCGCAACCGGCTGGCATTCATGGACGCGTTCAAGATCTCGCGGGCCGACAGCGGCTTTCCGATATTCCAGAACGTGCTGGAACTGGAGAACGACCGGCGGCAGGTCGAGCAGCGCATCGCCAACATTCCGGACGCGAACACGATCCGTGCGGAGATGGCGGACTTCATCCTGCGGCACAAGGAGTTCCCGGCGGCGCTGCAGAAGTCGATGGCCGAGCGTCTGTATCTCGAAGGCATCAGAAGCGGAGAGCAGTTCGGCCCTTTCATGCTGGCGCAGACGGCCAAGGTTTCGGTCAACCCCAAGAACATGCGGCCATTCTATCTCGTCCACTGGGCGAGCTTCGACGGAGCGGCGAACCTGCCGCTCGTCTATATGGCGACGGTCGAGGATTCGTCCGACGCCATGGTCCGCCAGCTCGTCGATACAGACAAGGGCAAGCTCAAAGCCGGCCTCGACATCCCGCTGCCGGTCGACGGGCTGCTCAATCCGGAACTTGCGCACCAGTTCGACGCATTCACGGAGAAGAATTCCGCATACAGCCTGTCGCCGGTGACGATCGCCAACAATCTCGACAAGGATTTCGCCACGCTGCATCCGAAGCAGCTGCGCCGCGTCGTGCTCGGACCGTTCTATTACGCCGGCATCACCGAGAACAACTCGACTGTATCGGAGGTGCTGACCAAGGTGAGGCGCACGGAAAACGCCTGGCTGCTGACCTGGACGATCCAGGAAGTATTCTCCAAGGCGGAGAAACCCGGCCGGCGGGGGCTGTTTTCCAGCGAGAAGGCGACGCAGGAATTCTACATCAACACCGACGATCTCGAGGCGGCGCGGCAGGGCGTGTCGAATTACGAGAGGCATGCGCTCGTTCCGCACGAGGCCTATCAGGCGCTCTACGCTGCCGGCGAGGCGCAGAAGATTTTCCTCGGCTACAAGGTGCATATCCTGTCGAAGGGACAGGTGATCAGCGATGTCTAGCCGGCGCGGGCGACTTCGATCCAACAAGGGGGTGACATGGACGCAGGACTGACGACGGTCGCCGAAGCCGATATCGAGAAGCACCGCGCCACCGCCCAATCCATGATCACGCGCGTGATCGTGCTTGAGGATTCCTCCGGCCAGTCGAGCACGGCGCTTGCCGGCACCGGCCGCCGCTTCGTATCCACCGTTTCGACCGGCTCGATCCGCAAGACGCGCGAGGTCGAGCTGTCCAGGACCATCACGGCGATCAGACCCGACGATCCGCTGATGGGCATCGGCCAGCACACCCTGCTCTACCGCGCGCGGCGTGGCATCGCCGTGTCGCTCGCCATCGCCGACATCTTCGGCCGTGGCAACGACCTTGAAAGCCTTCAGGCCAAGAATGCACGCTCGCCGCTGGAGGGCGACGAGGCAACGCGTTTCAAGAAGCTGCTCTCGGCCGCCGCCTATGTCGCCGCCTTTTCCTTCGCCTCCTACCTGTCGCAACTGATCGACAGCGAGGGCGAGCCGCCAAACGACGTCGCGGAGCCGGATTTCCTGTTCGATACCGCCCAGGACGCTCTGAAATCGATGGTTGCGGGCCTCGACCGCGCCCTTGCCGGCGCCAAGGACGACGCCGACCTGATGGCGCGGGCGGACGCTTTCGCACGGGTCGCGATCGAGGGACTGCTCGCCCGCAAGAGCCGTTTCGACGGGCTTGGGTCGTTCGAGAATGCCCATATCCGCATCGACGCCGACGACTTCACGCTCGACGGCTTCGACGTCGCGCCGGGCAAGAAGTCCAGGCCGCTGGAGATGACCTTCAAGAAGCCCGAGGAGGTCGTCGGCAACCACATCGCGAAATACCAGTCGGTAAAGCTGGCCAAGATGCTGATGGCCTATGACTTCGACCGGCAGATGAACCCGTTCGTCGAGCTGGGCGGCTTCCTGTTCACCTTCATCGGCGACGGCGCGCCGGGCACCGGCAAGACGACGCTGATCCAGATGATCGCCGGTCTCGTCAACAACTACTGCCAGATCGCCGGCTACCCCTTCCACTACGAGAATTTCGGCGTCGACCAGATCTCGTCCTATCAGGGCAAATCCGGCCAGAACTGCCGCGCCTTCATCGACAACGTGCTGAGCCCGCGCGCCATCGGCTTCGGGACGATCGACGATATCGATCAGGTCGCGGCGAAACGTTCGGACGACCGCGCCTCGGCCGGCCAGCACGAGATCACTGGCGTGCTGATGTCGGCCTTCTCGGGAGCCATGACCGTCGTGCGCGGCAATTGCTCCTTCGGCATGTTCTCCAACTATCCGGAGAATGTCGACGACGCGCTGCGCCAGCGCGCCGGGGCGCGGTGGCTGGTCGACGGCCCGCAGACGCGCGAGGACTACATCGACATCTTCGTGCTGCTCGCCGGCAGGAACCACACCATCCCGCTTGGCGATCATCAGCTTTACGCGGCGCAGGAGATCCAGCGCGCGGTCGACACAGCCTATGAAAGCCATTCGAAGCCGCACGAGGACGGGCTGATGCAGGTCTACGAGCGCTTCATGAAGGAGAACGGCCAGCCGAAGACGCTGGCCGATATCGGCGAATATCTGCACATGATCAAGGAGGCCGAGCCGCGCTTCACCGGCCGCGCCATCAAGAACGTCACCGACGCGATCAAGATGCGGGCCATGGACATCGAGCTTCCGGACGACTGGTTCGAAAAGCCCGAGACCTTCATGCACAAGTCCTATGACGAGAAGAAAGCCATGGTGGAGGAACTGCGCGGGCCATTCGACATGACCATGGTCATGCAGGAGATCAACCGCTACGCCGACTCCGAGTTCCGCTATTCCGACCGGGCCGACGATTCCGCCGTCCAGAAGCTGCTGCGCGACGCGCGGCTGCGCGAACGCGCCGCCCGCGAGATGGAGGAATTGAAGCAGAAGGGATTGTGGAATGCTTGAATCCCGGCTGCGGACGCCGTAAATCTGGCTAAGCTAGCTTAACAGGCTCATCATGAAGCATTTTGGCACGTTTGAAGCAAAGAACCGGCTGAGCGCTCTTCTCGATATGGTTGAGGCAGGCGAAGAGGTGACGATCACGCGCAACGGGAAGGCCGTTGCGAAATTGGTGCCGGCAGACGGCGCCGCGCGCGACATCGAAGTGGCGCGCCGCGCCGCCGCCGAGGGATTGCGCGCCATTAGAGCGCGCAGCAAGCCGGGGCCGGAAAGCCTGAAGGACCTCGTCAATGAAGGGCGGCGCTATTGAGCGTCGTCGTCGACAACTCGATGGCACTGGCCTGGACGCTGATAGATGAGCAGAGCGCTGCATCCGACGAGGTTCTTGATCGCGTAATGAAATACGGCGCATCTGTTCCGTTCATTTTCCGGGCAGAGTTCGCAAACGGGCTGACGATGGCTGTTCGCCGCAAACGGATTGACGCCAAAGCCCGCGCCGAAGCGCTCGAATTCATAGAGACGCTGGCGCTTAGTCACGACGAAGAAGGAAAGTCGCGGATGGCGGCTACGGTTGAACTGGCGGACAGATACAGCCTGACCGTCTACGACGCACTCTATCTCGAGCTTGCCCAGCGTCTCGGCCGGCCCCTCGCGACCTTCGACAAAAAGCTCATCGCTGCGGCTCTCGATGCCGCCGTCCCCCTCTCGGCGTCGTGAGGAAACGATGGACCTTCTTCGCGACAACGAGCTGATCTACGGCCGGCTTCTGCCGATCGACCAGAAGCACCTGATCGAGCGCTACAACAAGGCGCTGGCAGCCTTCGGCCTGCCGGCGACCAGGCTCGAGAAATTCGAGATCGACCGCACCGGCTTCTCGCCGCAGATCGCGGACGAACTGAACGACCCGCTCTACCTCGACCCGAACGAGATCAACCGCCGCTTCATCATCCTGACGCCCGAGCAGATCGACCTGCCGGTAGTGCACACCGCCTTCTCCAACACCTCGCAGCTCATCTACGAGTTCATGACCGCGAACCAGCGCGCCATCGACGCGCTGACCATCAAGGACGTCATCTACGGCGAGATCGAGGATTCGGTCTCGAAGGTCGAGGACATCGAGGACCTGCTCTCCATCCATCAGGTGGAGTTCCGCGTGCTCTCGGCCGAGGATGTGCTCGGCAAGGCGGCCGAACTCGGCACGCTGGTCGACCGTCTGAAGCTGGAGCCGAATGCGTGGCGGGACGACGCGCTTCTCAACCGCATGGTCGATCTCGCCAGAGTGTGCGGCGACATCCGCGAGAACGCGCTGGTGCCGGATCAGGTGATCTTCCGGCACAACGCCTTCTGGACCAGCCATTTCGGCGGCGTCTACATCTTCGTCGATCCCGACATGACGACCGTCATCGCCGACCCCAATGCGCCGGGTTTCCGCCGTTCGCGCCCATGGCAGGTGAGCTACCTGTCGCTGGGCGATGCCGACAAGGTTTTCCGTTTCCTCGCCTCCACCGGCCGGCTGGAGCTGCCGCGCGCCTCCTGGGTCGAGACCTCGGGCTATCTGGAGCATCGCGCCGAGATGCTGGTGCGTGGCCTGATCCACAAGGCCGAACCCGAGCGCGATATCTCCGCGCTCGACAAGGTGTGGTTGCAGACCTGGATTCACACCAATGCCGACCTCATCAACAAGGACGGCACCTTCCCCTTCCTCAACGCCGCCAAGCGCGAGATCGCGCAGTATGGGCAGCTGAAACTCGACGACGTGTTCCCGTCCCAGCGTTTTCTCGTCGTTCGGGCCAAGCCGGACCATCCGGATGCGTGGCTCGTCAACCGCCTGATCTCGGACTTCGTGTCGTTCGACTTCGTCAGCCGATATATTTTCAACAAACAGGGCTTCTACCGCGATTACCAGGCCTTCGCGGAGCCATGGCGCAGCCATGTTGTGGACGTGCTGAAAACCACGTATCTCAAGGACAAGGCAGGTCTGCGCACCCGCCTCTACGGTCTGACCGATTGATCCGGCGCAGGTCCGCTATTCGAGGGAGCATCCATGCTTGAGCCCATCGTGAACTTCGTGGCCCGCATCTTCCAGTGGATCGGACGTGGGCTCGGCTGGGTGATCAGCATCCTGCTTTGGCCCTTCATGTGGCTCGGACGCTGGTATGTCGCTCGCGGGTGGATTCTGAAGGCTGTGGTGGGCGCTTTCCTCGTGCTGCTGGTCGGCCTCTACGGATACTTCGTCTATTCGACCCAGGCCTGGACCGGATTCGACCCGGACTATGTCGAAGCGTATCGCTACGAGACACGCAACGTCTCGGCCGGCGAACAGGTCGCGGCCGGAGGCGGCGCCGATACGACACGCACCTGCGGCCGGTCCGCCATCGCGGATGTCGCGGCGGACCTCACCAACTACAACGTCAACCAGAACCCGTGGATCTCGTCGATGATCCTCTACAAGCTGGGTTTCTTCGGCATCGACTGGGACCACACGCCGTTCCTCGACAACAAGGCGTCGTTCCAGCGCGGCATCAACCAGGCGGTGCGACGCACGACGACCGAGCTTGCCGACAATCTCGGCCGCGTCCGCACCACCTCGCAGATCGACGGCGATCTGCAGGACGCGCGCGGCAACATGCAGTTCGACGAGGAAACGTGGTATTTCGGCCTCAACCCCTTCGGCCCGAAGACCCCCACGCCGAGCTATTATCGCGACGCGATCGCCAAGCTGCGCTCCTTCAATGCCCGACTAGAGAACTGCCAGGCGGTGTTCGACGCGCGCGCCGACAATCTGAAGATCTATCTCGACCGGATCGCCAGCGACATCGGCTCGACTTCGGCGCTGTTGAAGGACCGCGCCGAGAACTATAATGCCGGCTTCTTCGACCTGCGCGCCGACGACAGGTTCTGGTTCGCCTACGGCCAGCTCTACGCCTATTACGGCTTCATGAAAGCCGCCGAGGCCGATTTCGAGGACGTGCTCAAGCAACGCAACCTGTTGAGCCTATGGCAGACCATGGACGCCCAGTTCGTCGCCGCGCTGAAAGTGCAGCCCGCCATCATCGCCAACAGCCGCGAGGACGGTCTGTTCGCCTCGCATCTGACGACGATGGGCTTCTATATCCTGCGCGTCCGCTCCAACATGGTTGAGATCAGCAACGTGCTGGCGCAGTAGCGCGACAGTCGTCGGTAGGCAGCCGCTGGAGCCTGATCCGACTGGCGGCCGCCGATTGCCGACTGCCCATCCTGTCGCAATCCGTGCATTGCGCGGCTGTTTTGAGACGGCGCGGATTTCAGCACTCGGGCTTCTATGCGCACGGGCAAGCCGGCGCTATCGATGCCGCAAACTGAACATTCGTATCCTGGGAGAGCCTGCATGGCCGAAGTGAAATCCGACATCGAGATCGCGCGTGCGGCGAAGAAGAAGCCGATCATGGAAATCGGCAAGAAGCTCGGCATTCCGGAAGAGCACCTGCTGCCCTACGGCCACGACAAGGCGAAGATCTCGGCCGAATTCATCAAGTCCGTGCAGGACAGGAAGAATGGCAAGCTGATCCTCGTCACCGCCATCAATCCCACCCCGGCCGGCGAAGGCAAGACGACGACCACCGTCGGCCTCGGCGACGGCCTGAACCGGATCGGAAAGAAGGCGATCACCTGCATCCGGGAAGCTTCGCTCGGGCCGAATTTCGGCGTGAAGGGCGGCGCGGCCGGCGGCGGCTATGCGCAGGTCGTGCCGATGGAAGACATGAATCTCCACTTCACCGGAGACTTCCATGCCATCACGACGGCTCACAATCTGCTGTCGGCGCTCATCGACAACCACATCTACTGGGGCAACGAGCTCGGCATCGACACGCGCCGCGTCACCTGGCGCCGCGTCATGGACATGAACGACCGCGCGCTGCGCGAGATCATCACCTCGCTGGGCGGCGTCGCCAACGGCTATCCACGCGAAGCCGGCTTCGACATCACCGTCGCTTCCGAGGTGATGGCGATCCTCTGCCTTTCCAAGGATCTGAAGGACCTCGAGAAGCGTCTCGGCGACATCATCGTCGCCTATCGCCGCGACAAGAGCCCGGTCTATGCCCGCGACCTCAAGGCCGACGGGGCCATGGCCGTGCTGCTCAAGGACGCCATGCAGCCGAATCTGGTGCAGACGCTGGAGAACAATGCCGCCTTTGTACATGGCGGCCCCTTCGCCAACATCGCGCATGGCTGCAATTCGGTGGTCGCCACCGCGACGGCGTTGAAGCTTGCCGACTATGTCGTCACCGAAGCGGGCTTCGGCGCCGATCTCGGCGCGGAAAAGTTCTTCGACATCAAGTGCCGCAAGGCGGGGCTGAAGCCGGCAGCTGCGGTCATCGTCGCCACCGTGCGCGCCATGAAGATGAATGGCGGCGTGAAGAAGGAAGACCTCGGCAGCGAGAATGTCGAGGCGGTCAAGAAGGGCTGCGCCAATCTCGGCCGCCATATCGAGAACGTGAAGCAGTTCGGCGTGCCGGTGGTCGTGGCGATGAACCACTTCATCTCCGACACCGATGCCGAAATCCAGGCGATGAAGGATTTTGTCGCGGAGCAGGGAGCGGAGGCGATCCTCTGCAAGCACTGGGCAAAGGGCTCGGAAGGCATTGTCGACCTTGCCAACAAGGTGGTCGAGCTGGCCGAGAGCGGAACCGCGCAGTTCTCGCCGCTCTACCCCGACGAGATGAAGCTCTTCGACAAGATCGACACGATCGTGAAGCGCATCTATCGCGGCTCGGAGGCGATCGCCGACAAGGCGGTGCGCGACCAGCTCAAGCAGTGGGAGGATGCCGGCTACGGCAATCTGCCGGTCTGCATGGCCAAGACGCAGTATTCCTTCTCGACCGATCCGAACCTGCGCGGCGCGCCGACCGGCCATGTCGTGCCGGTGCGCGAGGTGCGGCTGTCGGCCGGCGCCGGTTTCGTCGTCGCCATCTGCGGCGAGATCATGACCATGCCGGGCCTGCCGAAGGTGCCGTCTTCGGAGAAGATCTTCCTCAACGAAGCCGGCCAGATCGAAGGGCTTTTCTAGGATCGGCTGAGCCCCTGCCGGCAGGGACTGTTGACAGGCGCGTTGCTTCGCGTAACGCACTCTGCCCAGCAACCGACCGGCAGGAGCCCGCATGAACCCTTCCAACCATGTCGCCATCGTCACCGGCGGAGGCTCCGGCCTCGGCGAAGCCACCGCGCGGGCGCTCGCCGCCAGGGGCGCGAAAGTGGCGCTCCTCGACATCGGCGTCGAGCGGGCGGAGAAAGTCGCGGCGGATATCGCCGGCATCGCGGTCCGATGCGATGTGGCCAGCGCCGAAAGCGGCGAGGCGGCGGTCGCCGAGGTCGTTGAGAGACTGGGTGCGCCGCGTATCCTCGTCAACTGCGCCGGCATCGCAGTCGGCTCGCGCACGACCGGAAAGGACGGGCCGCACCCGCTCGACCTCTTTCGCCGCGTCATCGAGATCAACCTGATCGGCAGCTTCAACATGATCCGGCTGATGGCGAGCCGCGCCGAAAAGCTGGAGCCGCTTGAAGGCGGCGAGCGCGGCGTGATCGTCAGCACCGCCTCGGTGGCCGCCTATGACGGGCAGATCGGGCAGGCTGCATACTCTGCCTCCAAGGGTGGCGTCGTCGGCATGACGCTGCCCGTCGCCCGCGACCTTGCCCGCGCCGGCATCCGCGTCATGACCATCGCGCCCGGCATCTTCAAGACGCCGATGATGGCGAACATGCCGCAGGAGGTGCAGGATTCGCTGGGCGCCGCCGTCCCCTTCCCGCCCCGTCTCGGCGAGCCGGCCGAATACGCGGCGCTGGCGCTCCACATCGTCGAGAACCAGATGCTCAACGGCGAGGTCATCCGCCTCGACGGTGCGATCCGCATGGCGCCGAAATAGCGCCGCAAGCCTTGCCCGACGCCCATCGAGGCGGCATGAAGTGGATTCTCAAGGTCAGCTTAGGGCAGGAAGACAATGGAAAAGAAGCGCGACGTGCTCAGGGAAACCGATGCGGAGTCGATCCGCCTCGCGAAGACCCTGCTATGGTCCTGCCGCTACGGTGCGCTGGCCGTGCTAGAGGCCGAAACCGGCGCGCCGCTCGCCAGCCGCGTCGGCGTTGCGACGGATGCCGACGGTACGCCGATCATCCTCGTTTCCATGCTGTCGGCACATACGCCGGCCATCCTCGCCGATCCGCGCTGCTCGCTCCTGCTTGGTGAAACTGGCAAGGGCGATCCCCTCGCCCATCCGCGCATCACGCTGTCCTGCCGGGCGAAGAAGGTCGAAAAGGACACGCCCGACCATGAGCGCGTGTCGCGCCGCTATCTCAATCGCAATCCCAAGGCGAAACTCTATGTCGGCCTTGGCGACTTCTCCTTCTTCCGGCTCGACATCGAGCGCGCCTCGCTGAACGGCGGTTTCGGCAAGGCCTATGCGCTCGGTCGCGGCGATCTCGTTCTGAGCGGACCGGTCGTCGAGGCGCTGGCGGCGCATGAGCAGCGCGCCGCCGACCACATGAACGAGGATCACCGCGACGCGATTGCCCTCTATGCGCAGCATTTCGCGGGCAATCGGGAAAATGCCGACTGGACGATCAGCGGCATCGACGCCGACGGGCTGGATCTGGTCGACGGCGACCGGTTCCAGCGCGTTTTCTTCCCCGAGCCGCTGAAGGACGCGAGCGAACTGCGGCCCGTGCTCGTATCCATGGCTAAAACCGCCCGCGACGCCGGCGCACAAGCTTGACGATGCGAAGATTTGTCGGCGCCCTTGACCTTCCAGTAACTGGAAGTCCTATCTCCCGGCAAGACGATCCGTGGAGATAGAAATGCAGATCAGGCTGAAGGTGGATGGCATGACGTGCGGCGGCTGCGTGCGCGCGGTTCAGACGGTGCTGTCCCGCATGGACAAGGTGGACAATGTGGCGGTCGATCTCGCGGCCGGCGAGGCGGTCGTCAGCGCACAGGACGGCATCGACGCCGCCGCGCTGATCGCGACCGTCGAAGATGCGGGTTACGAAGCCCGCCAGATCTGACGATCGCGAAGCAAAGATCATGAAGCACGTCTCGCTCGACATTTCCGGCATGACCTGCGCCGCCTGCTCCGCGCGCGTCGGCAAGGCGCTGTCGAAGGTGGATGGCGTCACGGCGGCGGAGGTCAACCTCGCGCTGGAGCGCGCCAACATCGAACTTGCCGACACGGTGACGGCGGAGCAACTGATCGCTGCCGTCGAGAAGGCCGGATACGGCGCCGCCCTGCGGGTGGACGACGCGGCGGCTCAGCGGCGGGCCGACGACGAACGCGATGCGCTGAGACTCGCCGAGGAGCGGCAGATGCTCGTGCGCTTCGCGGTGAGCGCGATTCTGTCGGTTCCCCTGGTGGTCGGCACGCTGCCGATGATGCTTGGTCTCGGCCATGCGTGGATCGGCCCGTGGACGCAGCTTGTGCTCGCCGCCGGCGTCATGGCGGTTGCCGGCACGCGTTTCTACCGCGAGGCGTTCAGCGCCGTGCGGGGCGGCACCGCCAACATGGCCGTGCTGGTGTCGATCGGCACGGGCGTCGCCTTCGTCGCCTCGACGGTCGAGGTCCTGCGCGGCAACGGACACGCACACCTCTATTTCGAGGCGGCCGCCGTCGTGCTGACGCTGACGACGCTCGGAAAATATCTCGAAACGCGGGCGCGGCGCGGGGCATCGGCGGCACTTGCCGCCTTGGGTCGCCTGCAGCCGCGCGAAGCCGAGCTCGTCGTCGAAGGCGGCGTCCGCCGCGTGCCCGCGGAGACCTTGAAGACGGGCGATGTCGTCCTCGTGCGGCCCGGCGCGCGATTCCCCGCCGACGGTGCCATCATTTCCGGCGCGACAAGCGTGGACGAGGCCATCGTCACCGGCGAGAGCCTGCCCGTCGAACGCGGCGTCGGCGATCCGGTGCTGACCGGCACCGTCAACGGCGCCGGCGCCGTCGAGGTCAAGGTGACGCGCGTCGGCGCGGATACCCGCCTCGCGCGCATGGCGAAACTGGTCGAGGACGCCCAGACCGGCACCGCGCCGATCCAGAGGCTGGTGGACCGGATCTCGGCGATCTTCGTGCCAGCGATCCTGCTGGCGGCCGTCGTGACCTTCGCGGGCTGGTGGCTGATGGCCGGCGATCCGACCGCCGGCATCCCGGCCTCGGTCGCGTTGCTCGTCATCGCCTGCCCCTGCGCGCTGGGCCTCGCTACGCCGACGGCGCTGGTGGCCGGCACCGGCGCGGCGGCGAGAGCCGGCATCCTGATCCGCGACATCGAGACATTGGAGCGAGCGGACGAGATCGGCACGGTCGCCTTCGACAAGACCGGCACGCTGACCGAGGGCAAGCCGCGCGTCACGCAGATCGTGGCGCTGGACGGCGATGCGGATCGCCTCCTGTCGCTTGCCGCCTCCATCGAGACGCGCAGCGAGCATCCGCTCGGACGGGCCGTGGTCGAGCGGACGAAGGATGCCGGCCTGCCGCTGCCCGACGCCGCGAATGTGAGCGCCATCGTCGGCGAAGGCCTTGTGGGAACCGTCGACGGACGGCGCGTTGCGGTCGGCAATGCGCGCCTGACGGCACGCGAGGGCATGGAAGCCGGGGAGATCGATTCGCTCAAGGCCAGCCTTGGGGCGGCGGGAACCGTTGCCTATGTCATGGTTGACGGCAAGCTTGCCGGCGGACTGCTTTTTGCCGACGAGGCAAGGCCGGAAGCGGCGGCGGTCATCGCCGAACTCAAGGGGCGCGGCCTGCGCACGATGATGCTTACCGGCGACAATATCGGCATCGGCACGGCACTCGGCGAATCGATCGGCATGGAAGAGGTGCGGGCCGGCCTGCTGCCGGAAGAGAAGCTGGAGATCGTGCGAAGCCTCTCCGGCGATCCCGGCAGACGGCTCGCCTTCGTCGGCGACGGCGTCAATGACGGTCCCGCGCTGGCGGCCGCGCATCTCGGCATCGCCATGTCCTCCGGCGCGGATGTCGCGCGGGAAGCCGCCGCCATCACGCTCATGCGTCCCGACCTACGCCTTGTGCCGGCCTCGCTCGACATCGCGCATGCAACCAGAAGGACGATCCGCCAGAACCTGGCCTGGGCTTTCGTCTACAATCTGATCGGCATTCCATTAGCGGCGCTGGGCTTCCTTTCACCGATCGTCGCCGGTGCGGCGATGGCGTTTTCCTCCGTTTCGGTCGTCACCAACTCGGCCCTGTTGACGCGCTGGAAGCCGTCGAACCAAAAGTGATCGGATGTTTCCGATCCGCATCGACGATCCCGAAGACCCCAGAATCGCGGCCTACAGGGATATTCGCGAGCGTGACCTCGTCGGACGGCAGGGGCTGTTCGTGGCCGAGGGCAAGGTGGTGCTGAACGTTCTTTTTTCGGCGCGGCGCTTCGAGACGGAATCGGTCCTGCTGCTGGAGAACCGGCTCGCCGGCATGGCCGACACGCTGGCGCTCGCGCCTGAAGGCACACCGCTCTACGTCGCCAGCGCCGATGTCCTCGACCGCATCGCCGGCTTTCACATGCATCGCGGCGTGCTGGCAATCGGCAGGCGGCGGGAGCAGCCTGCAATCGACGCGCTGCTGGACGAACTGCCCGCCGATGCGCTGGTCCTCGCCCTGATCGGCATCGCGAATCACGACAATATGGGCGCGATCTTCCGCAATGCGGCAGCCTTCGGCGCGGATGCGGTGCTCATCGACCCGACCTGCTGCGACCCTCTCTACCGCAAGGCGATTCGCGTTTCCGTGGGCGCGGCGCTCAAAATCCCGTTCGCCGCCGCGCCTGATCCGAAAAGCCTGATCGAAAAGCTCGCGGCGCGCGACTTTGCGGGAATCGCGCTCTCGCCGTCGGGCGCGCGTGAGATTGGTGAATATCGAACGTCGGGACGCGTGGCGCTGTTTCTGGGCGCGGAAGGGCCTGGCCTTCCCAGCAACGTTCTCGCCGCGCTGGAAACCGTACGGATCAGGATGGCGAAGGGTTTCGACAGTCTGAATGTCGCCGCGGCGTCGGCGATCGCCCTGCATCACTTCGCGCAGAATCGCTGGACGAAGGACTGATTCGAAAACGGATGGCGCCTGGCGTGCGCGGTCTCAGCCGATCATCGCGCTGCGCGGCGCATGCTCCATGTCGCGCGTCTTGGTCTCGCGTGATTCGAGCGCCTCGGCCCTGGACAGCTCCGCTTCAGCTTCGGCGAGTATGGCTTGTGCGTTGGCGCGTTGCTGCAGGAGATCGTTCTGCGAGGCGCGCAGATTGTCCCGGCGCTGCCGCGCCGCCTTGGCGAAGGTTGGATAGGCGAAATGATTGACGTCGGTGATGCCGGACTTTCGTTCCTCGGCCGCGATCTGCGCCTCGAGTTCCGCCGCCATCCGCTCGAATTCGGCTATCATCATGTCGAGCTGCAGCAGGTGTCGCCGCTTCTCGCCGACCTTGAACTGCTTTAGCCGAACGAGATTTTCACGCGATTTCATGCCAGCAAACTCCCGAATACCCTTACGCAACACGCCAGTGGCTGCCATCCCGCACCCTCTGCCGCCTCTTACAGATGGGCGGCGCGCGCGTTCCGGAAATGAACTCCTGATCAAACAGCCCGCTGGTAACCTTTCGTTTACGGGCATTGTTAATCATAGGGCCGAGGCCTTAAGGCACCGTAAAAATCGAAAGGACGAGTGAGGTGGTTCGGCGAAGGCGATGATGCGGGGTGTGACGAAGCGCATGCCTGGCGAAACGGCCTGCCATCCCATGACTAAGCGTGAGCGTATAAGTAGGTTAAAGAATCTGGTATCGCTTGCCGAGCAGAATCAGGTTTTGTTAACCAATCGATGGCAGCCTTGACGAGGCAATCACTGCCGCAGCGCCCGAGGGATCGTGGGGTGCGCCGGGCGGCAAAAGGGGAATGAAATGCGTGTTCTGCTGATCGAAGACGACAGTGCGACTGCCCAGAGCATCGAGTTGATGTTGAAGTCCGAAAGCTTCAACGTCTACACCACGGACCTCGGCGAAGAAGGCGTGGACCTCGGCAAGCTCTACGATTACGACATCATTCTCCTCGACCTCAATCTGCCGGACATGTCGGGATATGAAGTCCTGCGCACCCTCCGGCTCTCGAAGGTCAAGACGCCGATCCTGATCCTTTCCGGCATGGCCGGCATCGAGGACAAGGTCCGCGGCCTCGGCTTCGGCGCCGACGACTATATGACGAAGCCGTTCCACAAGGACGAGCTGGTCGCCCGCATCCATGCCATCGTCCGCCGCTCGAAGGGCCATGCCCAATCGGTCATCACCACCGGCGATCTGGTCGTCAATCTCGACGCCAAGACGGTCGAGGTCGGCGGGCAGCGCGTGCATCTGACCGGCAAGGAATACCAGATGCTGGAACTGCTCTCGCTGCGCAAGGGAACGACGCTCACCAAGGAGATGTTCCTGAACCACCTCTATGGCGGCATGGACGAGCCGGAACTGAAGATCATCGACGTCTTCATCTGCAAGCTGCGCAAGAAGCTCGACGCCGCTTCCGGCAACCAGAACTATATCGAGACGGTCTGGGGTCGCGGCTATGTGCTGCGCGAACCCGAGGATATCCGCGAAAGCGCCTGATTCGGCGGTTTCGCGATCTCCATGCAGGCCCGGCCGTCGCGCCGGGCTTTTCGTTTGGGATATGCGCCGGAGACCGGCGGCGGCAGATCAGGCGACGGCCTGAAGCACCCGGAAATTATCCATCAGCTGCGAGCGGTTGAAAGGCTTCAGAAGATAGCCGTGCGCGCCGGCGCGCTTCGAGCGCATGATCGCCGGCACGTCCATCTCGGTCAGGCAGACGGCAATGCGCGGCGCGACCAGCGCCGGCATGGAGCGGACGCTGCGGATGAATTCCTCCACCGACATGTCCGGAAGGCCGACATCGACGAGGATGTAGTCCGGCATGTCCATGGAACAGATGTCCAGGGCATGCGCGCCGCTCGACGCTTCCACGACGAGCAGGTCGGACCCCGAGAGAATCCGTTTCGCGACCTTTCGGATGACGCTCGAGTCATCGACAAACAGGCAGCGCTTCATGTCGCAACAACCTTCAGAAAGTCAGCCCCCACTGCCCACCCAGCAGCGTTGAATGCACGATAGCGGAATCTCGTAAAAATCCGTCGAACGCCTCAATTAAAATTTTCGACGATTGCAGGAATCTGATCAGGCCGGAACGGACGTCCATCCGGCCCTGAGCAGGATCTCTTCCGGATTGACGTGGATCTTGATCTCCATCTCGGCGTCCTTTGCCAGCAGCAGCGTGTAATAAGGCTGGATGCTGTGCGCATCGATCGGCTCGTCCAGCGGCCGTCCCGAATGCAGTTCCAGGAATTTGGGCGGCACCCGCGCCGCAGGCCCGGCGGCGGAGAGCGTGAACTTCGGCTCCGTCTCGACATCATCCAGCGTGACGGTTATGCGCCCGCCTTTCGGAATGGCCGAATGGGCGATCAGGATGAGGTTGAGCAGGAGTTTCACCTTGTTTTTCGGCAGCAGCGCACGCCGCCCCTGCCAGACCAGTTCCGGCTTCTCGTCGCGCAGATAGGCGCTGGCCACGGCCTCGGCGTCGCCCGTATCGATCAGCATGCCCGCCGAACCCGCCGCCCCGAATGCGATGCGGGCGAATTGGAGCCGCGCCGAGGCCTTGCGCGCGCTGGTACGGATCAGCGCCATCGCTTCCTCGCTCGCATCGCCTTCGTCGAGCAGCTCCAACCCGTTATTGATCGCACCGACGGGGGAAATGATGTCATGGCAGACGCGGCTGCAAAGCAGCGCTGCCAGATCGGCGGCGGACAGGTTGAAAATTTCGGCCATCAGCAATGCTCCGTATAAGCTCAAAAAAGACCCGCCCCCGAACGGTATCGGAGGCCGAATCATCGCAATCTGACAAAACGACTATAGCCGCAGTCGACGGCTTCGAAGAAGTTTCCCGAGATAGCACCCCCGCAAAGGGCGTCGCTCTATACAACTGCCCGAGCACGGCCGCGTTCATGTGATCGGTTAATGGTTGAAAAAGGATTACGCATTAGCCTGCCGGCTTGACGTCTGACCGGCCGAGAAGAGCCGGCAGGCAGGAAGGCGTCGGCAATGTGCTCCCGCATGGAGATTGGAAGCATGTTCAACCGATATCTGTTCCGATCCGCGTTTCGTGGCATCGCCGCCGCATTCGCCCTTTTCGCCGTCTGGATGGGCAGCGCTCCGGCGATGGCGAACGAATATACGGCGCAGGAGATCATCGATTCCGGCCACCGGTTCTTCGGCGCGACCTCGGGCGGGCTCGCGACAGCGGTCGAGCAGGTGTTCTCGAACTATGGCCTGCCCAATGGCTACGTCCTTGGCGAAGAAGGCTCGGGCGCCTTCGTCGGCGGCCTCACCTATGGCGAGGGCACGCTCTATACCAAGAATGCCGGCGACCATAAGCTGTTCTGGCAGGGGCCTTCGCTGGGCTGGGATTTCGGCGGCCAGGGCTCGCGTACCATGATGCTGGTCTACAATCTGGATTCCGTCGGCGCGCTGTATCACCGCTTCATCGGCGTTTCGGGGTCGGCTTACGTGGTCGCGGGCGTGGGCGTGAACGTGCTGAAATACGATAACGTTCTCCTCGTGCCCGTGCGGACGGGCGTCGGCGCGCGGCTCGGCGTCAATGTCGGTTATCTGAAGGTCACCGAAAGCCCGACCTGGAACCCCTTCTGACGACGCGGGGCGGGTCTTAAGGTTAACGCAAAGTTAAGCGGCCGGCGCGGCGGTCCTTCTGGATTCGGGCATATGAGGCGTGGCAAAGTGGTTTGCCGCGCCTTTTCATTTGCTGCATGGTTCGTGCGTCGTGATTGAATCCACCCTTTTCTTCACCCTTGGCTTTCTCTGTGCGGGCTTCCTTGCCCTGATGATCGCCCCGGCGATCTGGCGCCGCGCGGTCAACCTGACGCGCCGCCGCATCGAGGCGTCCGTACCGCTGACGTTGAACGAGATACAGGCCGACAAGGACAAGCTGCGCGCCGAATTCGCCATGTCGACGCGGCGGCTGGAAATGAGCATCAAGGGCTTCAAGGAGAAAGCGGCGGAGCAGATCGCCGAAATCGGCCGCAGCCGCGAAGAACTGAAACGGCTCGCGGCCGAGCGCGACGAGAAGCACGCCGCCATCACTGAACTGGAAGCGCAGGGCGCGGAACTGCGCGCGGAGCTTCGCCAGCGCGAGGATCAGTTGCAGCAGGCGAATGCGCGGCTTGACGAGGCCGGCAAGGCGCTGGAGGCGCGCGCGCTCGATCTGGAACGCCTCGGCGGCCTCTATGAGGAGGCCACTTTCGCGGCCAGCGGACGCCAGATCGAACTGGTGGCCCGCGAATCCGAGATCGAGAGGCTGAACGACGATCTCGCGCGCGTCAGCAAGGGCCGACGCGAATTCGACCGCCGCCTCAGCGACGCGGAGAACGAGCGCAGGAATGCGTTCGACACGCTCGCCGCGGAGAAGAAGCGCGTCACCGACCTCGAAGGCAAGGTCGAGCGCATGCTTTCGACCCTCGCCGACCGCGAGGAAAAGCTCGAGCGGCGGGAGAAGGAACTGGCTCGCCTGCGCGACCAGTTGAAAGGGTTGAGCGGCACCGAGGACAGTCTCGGCCAGAAGCTGATGGACGCGCAGGCGGAGAAATTCAAGCTGGAGGCGCAGGTCGCCGAACTCAGCCAGCAACTGTCGACGATGCTCTCCGGCGCCAAGGGTGGCGACGTCGAGAAGGCCGTCGGCAAGCTGAGCAAGGACCGGGAAAGGCTCGAACAGCGCCTCTCGCTGCTGACCCGCGAGAACAAGCGGCTGCGGGCGGAGCTCGACGCCATCGAGCGCGCCAGGACCGAGGAATGGAGCGACGAACGGCGCTCCAGCGCATTGCTGCGCGAGCAGATCAACGACCTCGCCGCCGAAGTGGTCAACATGACGATCATGCTCGAAGGCAAGGATTCCGCGGCGGCGAAGGCGCTCGCGCAGCCGGTGGCCGACCGCCCTGTCGATGCCGACGGCAAGGTCGTGATCAGCCTCGCCGACCGCGTGCGCGCCTTGCAGAAGGCCGCAGCCTCACGCTGACCCGCAAGGTCATTCTGCCGCGCCTGTGTCGGGCGCACAGTTGCGCCCGGTGGTCCGGTCGCACCCACCGAGGGAACGTGTCGAGCCTGCGCCGACCGGACCATCCGATGCGGAGGGCAAGGCCGGGCCGGCAGTCTCCTCCGACAGCGTGGCGTCGCGCGTCGGGACCTCCTCGATCTTGTCGCGCTTGAAGATCTCGACATCCTTGATGCCGATGGCCGCCAGTTGCGGCAGGATGACGTCCGCGTCCCCGGCCACGACGATGAGCGACGTATCCAGCGACGCGAGGGCCGGGGCCTCGGCGCGGACGGGATCGAGCGTCAGCGCGGCGATGCGCTCGCGCCGGGCATGGTCATCCTCCAGCGCGACGCCGAGCGTGGCGCTGTCGACCACATAGCCTGCGAAGCCCCTGCCCGTTTCGGCCGTCGCCGCGATCGCCGTGCGGTAGGCCGTGATCGTGCGGGTCAGTTCCTGCTGCGAGACCGGCAGCGTATTCAGGCTGTCGAAGCCCTTGAACACTTCCTGCAGCGCCGCGCCCGTATTGTCGCGTTCGACGGTCATCTCGACAACCATGCCGCCATTGGTCTTCATGCCGGACATCAGCCGCGCGGAGGTGCCGTATGTATAACCTTTCTCCTCGCGGATCACCGAATTGAGGCGGCCATTGAAGTCGTCGCCGAGCAGGCGCATCACCGCCGTCGCCTCCGCCCGCTGCGGATCGTTGCGGCCGGGCGCGGGCCGGGCGATATAGAGCGCGGACTGGCTCGCGCCGGGTTCCGGGACGAGGATCACCTTGCGCCCTTGCGCGAAGGCCGGGGAACGGAACTCCCTGGCGTCGAAGCCTTCGCCGCTATCCTTCCAGTCGCCGAACGTCTGGTCGAGCGCGGCCTTCACATCCTCGATCGGCTGGGAGCCGATGCTGTAGAAGGTGATTTTCGACGGCTGGAACAGTTCGTGATAGATGGAGCGCGCATCGTCGAGCGTCATCGCCTTCAACGCCGGCAGCGACCAGTCCTGATCGGGTTCGCCGGCACGCTTCGGGAAAAGCGTCCTGTTGGCGGCCCGCGCTGCAACGCCGGACAGGTCGGATTCGCGGTTGACAAGCCACTGCGCATAGTCGGCCACCATGATCTGCCACTCGCGCGCGTCGAAGCGCGGCCGCAAGAGCACGTCGGAAAGCAGCGCGAGGCCGCCGCGATATTCGCCCAGCGGAACCGCCAGATTGATCGCCGTTCCGACACTGCCCGTCGAGGTGCCGAGCCCGGCGCCGATGTCCGTCGCCGCCTTGGCGAATGCCGCATAACCCCTGTCGCCGGCGCCGCGCATCGCCATGTTCGACGCGACGTCGATCAGACCCTCCTTGCCTTCGGGTCCATTCGGCCAGCCGCCCTCGGCGATCACGGCGACATATTCCATCGGCGATTCCGGGAAGCGGTAGTGGACGAGGCGCGAACCGTTCGCCAATGTGGCGGTCTGCTTTTCCGGCAACGCCGTCTTGCCGGGCTCACGCTGGCCAAGCCTGGGGATTTCCACCTGCGGGCGCGCCGCCACCGCAAATGGCGCCGGCGTGCCGGAGGACTCCAGCAGAATCGCAGGATAGTTGCCGCGCGGACCGGGGCGGACGATCAGCGTGCTGGCATTCTTCGGATCGAGCACCTTTTTCACCGTGGCGGCTATGCTCTCGGCCGTTGCCTCCACGATCTGCCGGTCGTCCTTCAATGCCAGTTCCGGATCGTTGAGGATGTCGGTGGCATAGGCAACCGCGGCGGTCCGGTCGGAAAGCGGCTCGACCGCCAGCTTGCCGCTGAGCAGCGAAGCCGTCTTGGCCCGCGCCACGTCTTCGGGATCGATGGGCGCTGCCAGGAACTCGTCAAAGGCGGCGCGCAGTTCCTTCTCCAGCACGTCGATGGACACGCCGTCATTGGCGGTCGCGTCGATCTCGAAACGGCCGCCGAGCAGCCCCGGAGTCCAGGACGCGCTTACCGAACTCGCCAGCGCTTTTTCCGAGACGAGGCGGTTTCGCAGCAGGCCGAAAGCACCGTTGCCGAGCAGATCGGACGCCAGCGACAACGCGCCGTTCTCGGGCGAGGAAGCCGGAGGGCCATCGAAGCCGATGGCGACGCTTGGCGCGGCCACGCGATCGGTCACGTCGAGGCGGACCCCGGTAGGCACCACCGCATCCACATGCGGACGCGGCACGTCGGCGGCGCGGGGCACGCGGCCGAACGTGTCCGCGACCAGCGCCTTTGCGTCCTCGACATCGAAGTCGCCCACGAGCGCCAGAATGGCATTGTTGGGCACATAGTACGTGTGGAAGAAGCCTCGCACGTCATCCAGCGAAGCCGCGTCGAGATCGGCGATCGAGCCGATCACCGCGCGGCTGTAGGGATGGGATTTCGGGAACAGCGCCGACCAGAAGGCGGTCCAGCCCGCAGCGCCGGCGGCATCCAGTATGTTCTGGCGCATCTCGTTCTTGACGACGCTGCGCTGCAGGTCGAGCTTCCGCTGGTCGACATTGTCGCCGAGATTGGCCATCCGGTCGGCCTCAATGGCGAGGATGGTCGGGAGGCCGGAAGACAGGCCCTCGACATAATAGACGGTGGCGTCTTCCTGCGTCCAGGCGTTGATGGTGTTGCCCATGGCCGAATGCGCGTCGAACACGCCCGGCCAGGCTTTCGTGCCGGAGAACATCAGATGCTCGAAGAGATGCGCGAAGCCGGATCGCCCGGCCGGCTCGTTCATGGAGCCGACACGATAGCGCAGATTCATCACAACTTTGGGAACGCGCCGGTCAGGAGCGAGCACCACCTGCAAGCCGTTGCCGAGCGTGTAGCGCACCGTCTCGAGCGGCTTGTCGTTGGCCGTCCAGCCGATGGCGGGCATCAGCATGATAGCGATGAATGCCACAAGAAAACGCTTCAAGATCAAGGCCTCCCGCCGCTTCGGACCTGTTGCGCCCCGGACGATGCGGCCGGCGCGAGGTCACGCTAGGGCTTGTTTCAGCGTGGCGCAACAGGCTTCCGGTTCGTTGAAGACGACGGAATCAGGGCGATTTCAAGAAGCTCTCGTTGCCGCGAGACGCCAATCCGGAACCCCGGATGACGGCCATCGTCGCGTCTCCGGACCGATGCCGGAGATTCCCCCATCGTACCGTTTGAACTAGAGTGAACGCGAATCATCGGGTGGGGTATTCGGGATCGGTTCAGCGCTTCGGCATCGTTCGGCCGGAGTCTCCGGTTTCATTTCATGTAGGCAAGCTCGGGGATTTTCCGGTCGGGGCGGCATGCCGTCAGCGGATCGGGTCGAAACTGATGCTGCGGTCCCCACGAGGCGATGCCGACCACTCTTGCCCGACATGAAGCGAGCCCCCTCGCCCTGGCCTCGCGCGCCGACCTGACCGCCTATCTGGCCGCCCTGTGCGCCGACATCCAGGCGGATCACTACATGCTTCTGGCCGTCGTTCACGACCGCGACCGCAGCGACGCCCGCGTCATAGCCTCCAACTGGATCTACGATGCCATTCAGCTGATCGGCTTCCGCCAGCTCGCGGCGCTGGCGGCAAGCGACGCGACCGTCTCACCGGGCGGACGATGCCGTCCGGTTGCGACGGAAGATGGAGGCTCGCGGTCCGGGATCGACGCCGCAACGTCGACCTTGCTCAAGGCGCTCGGACACGCCGAGCTTTACGTTCTGAAGCTCTATGCCGGCCGCCAGCGCTATTATCTCCTGCTATCGGCCGCGCAAGCCGGCGTCGTCCGCGTCGAGACGCTTGCGGCAATCCATATGCCGGTCTGCTACGCGCTCTCGCGCGCCCCGGACCTTCTGGCATCCGCCGCTCTTGTCGACCCGCTGACCGACCGCGAGCGCGAATGCCTGTTCTGGGTGTCGGAAGGCAAGACGACGGATGATATCGCCATCATCCTCGGCGTCTCGGCCAACACGGCCAACAGCTATATCGCCAACGCCATCCAGAAGCTCGGTTCCAGCAATCGCGCGATGGCGATGGCGACGGCGATACGCAGCGGGGTGATCTGACATGGTGGCGGTGTCACGCAGCATTCGCGACGGCGACGAATCCAGCAGGGGCATATCCATCGCCGACCTGCTCGGGGCCTGCCACGCGATAGCCCGCGCCATGCGGGCCGACGGCTTCGCGATCTTCTCCATCGGCGCGGCGCGCGAGCGGGCCCGCCTGACGCCTTTGATCGATTCGGAGCATCCCGCCGTTTCGTCGGCGAGCACGATCCTGTCGTCCAGTTTCGGCGACGAATTCGTGAAGCGAGCCGTCACCTCGACGCTGCCGAGCTGGTGGTCGGGCGAACGCGAGAGCGCGTCGATCCGGACGTTTCAGGCTCTCGCCGACGCCGGCTCGACGGCGCTGGGCCTGCCGGACATGCCGGGAATCGCCTTTCCCGTCTACGCGGAGGGCGGAACGGCCGGGCTGATCGCGTTCACGGGAACGGAAATCACCATGTCCGATCCGTTGATGCACGAACTGCATGCGCGCTGCTTCGCCCTGTTCGAGGACGCCTTGCGGCTCGGACTCGATCAGACGACACGCCTGCCCGCCGTCAGCCAGCGCGAGCGCGATTGCCTGCGGCTTACGGCGAACGGCTACACCAGCGAGGAAATCGCCGTCGTGCTGGCGCTTTCGGTCCACACCACCAACCAGTACCTGACCAGGGTCACCATGAAGCTGAACGCGGTGAACCGCATGCACGCGGTCGCCAAGGCCCTGCGTCTGGGGCTGATCGAATAGGCGTCAGAACGCTTCGAGCAGCGGCTGCGTCTTGCGGATTCTCGCCGAGGATATGGCGTTGCGCAGGAAGGCCGTATTCTTCTCGGGACACGGATCGGGTGCGTCGAACGACACGTAGTTCACCTCGACCCCGGCGCGCCGGTCCATGAGGTGAAGCGTGAAATAAATGGTGGCGCCGCGCGGCCTGAGCTCGAGGTCGAGCAGGATCTTAGGGGCTTCGTCCCAATTGACGATGGCCTCTCCGCCCGGTCCGAGGCGCAGCGTCCCCGGCATGAAGAACAGTTCCGCCGCCGAATCCACGATGTCGGAAATGCAGGCGAACTGCTCCAGCCGCATGAAGGCGATATAGTCGGCGACATCGACCAGCCTGAGCTCGCGCACCACATCCTGAATCGCTTCTGAGACGATCAGCTCGCGCGCCTCGGAATGAGATTGACGGATCATTGCATCTCCCTGCGTTGCGGCGCCTTGGTCTTCTTGGCGTAGACAATACGGACCAGTTCCGCGACAGCCTGATAGAACTGAGATGGAATCACGCTATCAACCGAAACTTGTTTGTACATGGAGCGCGCGAGCGCGACGTCCTCGAATACCGGAATCCCGTGCTCCGCCGCGATCTCGCGGATCTTCAGCGCGACCAGATCCTGCCCCTTGGCGACGACGATCGGCGCTGAATCCTCGTCGCGCACATATTTGAGCGCGATCGAGTAGTGGGTCGGGTTGGCGATGATCAGCGTCGCCTTCGGCACCGCGGTCATCATGCGCCGCCGCGCACGGTCGCGGGCGAGTGACCGGAGCCGCGCCTTGACGATCGGATCGCCTTCGACCTGCTTGTGCTCGTCCTTGATCTCCTGGCGCGTCATGCGCAGTTCCTGCCGCCAGTGGAAGCGCGACCAGAGAAGGTCGGCGACCGCGATCGCGGCCATGACCAGCGTGATCGAGACCAGTATGTTGACGAGGAGGTCGCGGATCACCAGCCCGAACGTCGTCGGGTTGGTCAGCATGCCCGACATCACCTTCTCACGGGCCTCGTCCACCATGAAGGACAACACCGCGATGGCGAAAGCCAGCTTGCCGATCGATTTGGCGAATTCCACCCAGCCCGCGATGCCGAACAGCCGGTTCCAGCCCTGCGCGAGCGATATGCGCGACATTTGCGGCGTGATCCGCTCGCCGACGAATTGCGGCATGTTCTGCATGACCGAGGAGCCGACGCCGGCGACCATCAGAAGCACAATGAACACGCCGAGAACCTTCACGATCTCCATCAGTATGGCGCGATAGAGATTGACGACGTCGGCGGGCGTCGCCAGCGACCACATTTCCGGACGCTCGAGGAAATCGGCGAGGAAAGCGCCGGCTTCGGCGATGGCGCCGTTCGCGAAGAAAACCACATAGACGAGCGTCGCGACGAACGACATCAAGGTCGCGACTTCGCGCGAGCTCGGAACCTTGCCGCGCTCGATCGTGTCACGGATTTTCTTTTCCGTGGGTTCTTCTGTCTTGCTTTCCTTGTCTGCCGCCTCGGACATCGCCGGCCTCTCCGTTCAGATCAGGCAGCGGCCTGCTCGGCGGTCGGCAGCTCGATCGTCCCCTCGCCGGCAAGCCGTATGGCGGTCGAGGCGATGGTGCGGCGCGCGCGCAGGATGTCGACGGACTGGATACCGTCCGATCCCATCGCCAGTTCCGACTCGATCATACGACGCGAGCGGGCGCCGATGGAGGACAGGATTGCCTCCGTGAGCGCCGGCTCGGCGTTGCGCAGGGCCAATGTGACGAGTTCGGTCGACAGGCCGTCGAACAGCGCCACGCGGGACTTCTGCGTCAGGCGCTCGACATCCTCGAAGGCGAACAGTTTTGCCCGGATCGCCTCGAGGTTCGCGGCGCCGGAGGCGGCGAGATCCTGCATCACCTCGTCGAGCTGGGTCTTGTCCAGCTCGTTGAGCAGATTGGCCACGCGCGCCTGACCGGCGCCGTTGTCCTTCGGGGTGGTGTCGGAAAGCAACCGCGACCGGATCTGGCTTTCGACGATCTTCACCGCCGCCGGAGGCATGTTGGTGATCGCCATCATGCGCTTGATGATCTCGGTGCGCTGCGGCTTTTCCAGCTTCAGCAGGACTTCCGCGCCCGCCTGTCCGGGCAGGTTCGAGAGGATCAGCGCGGCCGTTTGCGGATGTTCCGGCCTGAGGAATGCGACCAGCCGTTCGGGGTCGAGCTTGGCGACCTCCGGCCAGACCGGAGGCGGCGCATCCGCCTGGGCGGCGGCCGGCGCCTTGCTCATGAGCGCGTTCATCTCCTCCGGCGTCAGCGTCTCGTTGAGGATGGTGTCCATCGCGTCGCCGGAATCGAGCAGGCCAGCGCCCTCGGTGAATTCCGCCTCGAACTCCGCGACGATCGTTTCCAGATCGTTCTGCGGAATGGTCGAAAGCGCCCGCGCCGCCTCGATCAGCGACTTGAGTTCCTCCTGCTTGAAGAATTTGAGCAGACGGCTGGCCGACGGTTTGCCCATGGCCACGAGGATCGCCGCAGCCTTCTGCGGTCTGGTCAGCGCCGCGACGCCTGCCGTGCCGGCCTCCTGCTTGACGGATGCGCGCGCTACCATGCTCAGGCCTTTCCGCCGGTCATGATTTCGGTGAGCCTGACGCCGAATCGCGACGGGTCGTTCTCCATGACGATGATCTCGCCGCGAGCGATCTTGCGGCCATTCACCATGACATCGATCGGCTCGCCGATGCGCCGGTCGAGTGCGACGGTCTCGCCCTTCTGCAAGGCCATCAGATCGGATACGGGCATCTCGGCGCGTCCGAGGACCACCTGAACGTCGACGGGAATGCTCATGATGATCCCGGAAGGAGCGGCCGGCGTTCCGGCCGATGCACCAATCGACGACGCTGACGATGACGCTGCGCCCGCCGCGGGACCGGCCGCCGGCTTGTCGCTCAGCACGCCGCGCAGTTCCTCGATCGCCTTGTTGAGCTGATCTTCCGACTCGTTCTGCACCATCGCGTTCGCCTGGGTCATCCCGAAAACTCCGTTTGCCGCGCGTCAGCGGCCATGGCCCGGCAGAAGGC
This sequence comes from Rhizobiaceae bacterium, assembly GCA_023953845.1. Classification (NCBI taxonomy): domain Bacteria; kingdom Pseudomonadati; phylum Pseudomonadota; class Alphaproteobacteria; order Hyphomicrobiales; family Rhizobiaceae; species Rhizobiaceae bacterium. The sequence continues at coordinate 148,333 of JAMLJC010000001.1, forward strand.
CGTCCATGATGTCGTTGCTGGTTTCGAAAGGCTCGCGGATGCGAACCGAATAATTTTGTCCGACCCGGCCGAGCTCGCAGGTGAACAGCGTCCTGTCCCGCGCCGCCAGATGCACATTCGCCTGCGCCCCCGCGTCGATCGGCAGGACGTGCCCGACATCCAGAAGCGAGAGCGCGCCCAGGGTCATATGCGCTGCGGGCATCGTCGCCACCATCTCGACAGTGGCGCGCATCACTTCGCCGCCGAAGCGCGCCACCCAGGCGTCCCGCTCCGCGCTGTCCTCGGCCGCGGCCGGCAGGGCACGATTCTTGAGCAGAGCCCGCTGCGGGACGATGACGCCGAGTTCGCCCCGCGCGGCGCGGGTCGACAGGCCGAAGATGATCCTGACGGCCGGCGTGTCGCGAAGCAGAAGCCGCTTCAGCTCCACGCCGCACAGCGGCGCCGCCGGAGGCGACTTCATATCGAGCCCGCGCCCGTCCCGGCCACCGACTGCGGCGGCCGTCCGGGCGAAGACCGAAGCGGCCACGTCCAGTTCGATCGGTGAGGGATCGCGCTCCACCGCCCCGATCGGCGTATCGGCATCGGCCCCGAACATGAGGCTCACGATCAGGGCAATCGCAGCGCCGTCCAGGGTGAACATCACCGCATCGGCGGAAGATGAGAGCGACGCGACGCTCGCAGCAGAAAAGCTGTCGGGTTGCGGCCGCGCCTCGGCAAAGCGTGTGAGTTCCACCTCCTTGACCTCGATCTCCAACGCGACGCCGAGTTCGTCGGCAAGACCCTGCAGCAGCGTTGCGACGGCCCGATCGGCGACGGCCCGGGCAGCGCCGATGACCCGATCCGGCTCCCCGGTTTCGCCCACCAGCCGTTCGATGATGTAGTCCCGGGTCTCGGCGGGGCTCCCGACGCTCGCCATCTTCAGATCTCGCGCAGCCGGCTGCGGATCACGGATCAGGCCGCCTTCTTCATTTCGGCGGCGCCGGGATTCATCGTGCTCTGCTCGACCGCGTCGATCGACGGGCGCTCATAGGCGGAGATGGTCTTGCGCCCGAACTCGATGGCGACCTGCGGCAGCGCGCCGTTCATGTAGGCGAGCAGGGTCTGCTTGACGATGACATAGAGCCGGTTCTGCTTCTCGCGCACAACCTTGATCTTCGTCGCGATCGGCCCGACCACGCAGTAGGACATGAAGATGCCGAGGAAGGTGCCGACCAGCGCCGCGCCGATCAGGCCGCCGAGGATTTCCGGCGACTGGTCGAGCGCGCCCATCGCCTTCACGACGCCGAGCACGGCGGCCACGATGCCGATGGCCGGGAAGCCGTCGCCCATGGCGGTCAGCGCATGGTAGGCCTTCAGCTTGTCGCCCCGGATGGTCTGGATCTCCTCGTCCATCAGCGCCTCGATCTCGTGCGGACGGGCATTGCCGATGATGATGATGCGGCAGTAGTCGCAGATGAAGTTCGTCAGGTCCTTGTTCTTCAGCACCGTGGGGAAGGCCTGGAAGACGGAGGATTCCTGCGGATTGTCGATATGCGCTTCCACTTCCGAGCGCGACTTGGTGCGCAGCTCGCGCATCAGGCTGTGCAGGACGCCGAGAACCGCCAGATAGTCCTTCTCCTTCGGCACGGCCTGCTTGAAGGCCTCCATGCACCCCTTGCCGGTGTCCTTGACGATCTTCATCGGGTTGGCGACGAGGAAGGTTCCGAGCGCTGCGCCGCAGATGATCACCACTTCCCACGGCTGGACGAGCACTTCGATGTGGCCGCCCATGGCCATGAAGCCGCCGAGCACGCAACCCAAGGTCACGACCAGACCGATAATAATACCCACGGCTCAACCCTTCGACGTCAATTCAGGGTTAACCATAGCGGATCGTGCCTTGCGTGAGGCTTGAACGAAAATGCCGCCGGAGCGATTCAGCTTCGCGCAAGGAAGTCGGCGTATCTTGGCACGACCGACGTCCATGCGCGGGGGATGCGCTTGCTCAGTACATATACAAGCTATTCGCTGATTACCCGCGACCTCGAGAAGTCGCTGGACCGCACGGAGAAACAGCCGGCCGTGCAGCGCGAGGTGGAGTACTATCTCGCCAACATCGAGAACGTGAAGTCCATAGACGACCTCCTGAAGGACGACCGGCTGTTCAAGTTCGCCATGAAGGCGCACGGCCTTCAGGACATGGATTACGCCAAGGCCTTCATGAAGAAGGCCCTGAAGGAAGGCATCGACGATTCGGACAGTTTCGCCAACAAGCTCTCCGACAAGCGCTATGCCGAGTTCGTCGACACCTTCAATTTCGAACGTTACGGCGAGACGACGACGATCTTCACCAAGGCGCGGCAGGGCACCGTCGACAAGTATATCAGGCAGACGCTGGAGGAGGATGCCGGCGACCAGAACGAGGGCGTGCGTCTGGCGTTGTATTTCTCGCGCAAGGCTCCCGAACTGACGAATTACTATGAGGTGCTCGCCGACACGGCGCTCTCGGCCGTGGTGCGCACGGCCTTCGGCCTGCCTGATTCTTTCGCGACCGCCGACATCGACAAGCAGGTTGCATTCTTCGAATCCAAGATGGACATCGCCGATCTGCAGGACCCGAAGAAGCTCGAGAAGTTCATGACGCGCTTCACGAATATGTACGAGCTTTCCAACCCGAGCGCGAATTCGGCGACGTCGTTCGCGAGCGTATTGTTCGGCCAACCCGCCGAATACGGCATCTCTACGAACACGCTTTTCGCCATCCAGGCCTTGCGGCGATAGGTGTCGGCATGCAGGACTCGCTCTACGTCGCTCTTTCGTCTCAAGTCGCGCTCGAACGACGCCTGACCACGCTGGCCGACAATGTGGCAAACGCGGGGACCGTTGGCTTCCGGGCCACGGGCGTCAAGTTCGAGGACCTCGTCTCCGGCTCCGGCAGCGACAAGGTCTCTTTCGCGTCCACCGGAAACACCTTTCTTTCGGGCAATGCGGGCTCGCTGCGCCAGACCGGAAACCCGTTCGACTTTGCCGTGCAGGGCGATGCCTGGTTCGGCATCGATACGCCGGTCGGCACGGTGATGACGCGCGACGGGCGTTTCGAGATGAACGAGGAAGGCCAGTTGGTGACGCATCAGGGTCATCCCGTTCTCGACATAGGCGGCGCGCCGATCCAGCTCGATCCGCGCAACGGCCAGCCGGAAGTCGGCGCGGACGGCATGATCACGCAAAACGGCTTCCAGGTCGGCGCGATCGGCCTTTTCACCTTCCAGCCGGGCGAGGATTTCCAGCGCTACGGCAACTCCGGGATTATTCCGAAGGGAGAACCGGAGCCGCTGGTCGATCGCATGGATGCCGGCGTGGCGCAGGGCTTCGTAGAGGATTCCAACGTCAATCCGGTGCTGGAAATGACGCGCCTCATCGCCGTGCAGCGCGCCTTCGAGAACACGTCGGCGATGATCCGCGCCAATACGTCAAGCCTCGACCAGGCGATCCAGACGCTCGGATCGAAATAGCGCATGCTCGTCCCTGCTTCGGATACCCCCGGCGGACTTCGCGAGCCGCAGGCCGGCGCGGCGGACGATCCGCTGTCGCGGCTGGAACGCCTCTACGCCGCTTTTGCCGAACCCGGCTCGCTGGTCCGCCGCGGGGGCCGCATCGGCGACGTGAGCGCCACAGGCTACCGCGTGCGCGGCTTGTCTTCCGGCGCGCGTCTCGGCGACGTCGTCGAGCATCGCGGCAAAGGCGCGGCGAAACGCGGCGAGATCGTGCGCATCACCGCCGACGAGGTGACCGTCTCGCCATTCGAGCGCAGCGACGACGCCGGCATCGGCGATCCCGTCTTCAACATTGGTTCGTTCGTGCTGTCGCCGTCGGATTCCTGGCGCGGCCGGTCGATCGACGCGCTCGGCCGCGCCATCGACAGGGGCCTGCCCCTTATTGCCGGCCCTTCGGGCAACAGAGCCTCCACGCCCGGCGCGCTTTCGCGCGAGCGCGTCGGCATCGGCTTCGCCACCGGCGTGAAGGTCATCGACATCTTCACGCCCATCTGCTTCGGCCAGCGCATGGGCATCTTCGCCGGCTCGGGCGTCGGCAAGTCGACGCTGCTCGCCATGCTCGCCGCAGCCGAAGCCTTCGATACCGTGGTCGTCGCGCTGATCGGCGAGCGCGGCCGCGAGGTGCGCGAGTTCCTCGAGGACACGATCGGCAAGGCGATGGCCAAAACCGTGGCGGTGGTCGCCACCAGCGACGAAAGCCCGATGATGCGCAAGCGTGCGCCTGAAACCGCCATGCGCGTCGCCGAGCATTTCCGCGATCAGGGCCATAAGGTGCTGATCGTGCTTGATTCGATCACGCGTTACGCGCATGCGCTGCGCGAGGTGGCGACGGCGGTCGGAGAGGCGCCGGTGGCGCGCGGCTATCCGGCATCGGTGTTCACCGACCTGCCAAAACTTCTGGAGCGTGCCGGCCCCGGCGCCGTGGGTTCCGGCTCGATTACCGCCATCATCTCCGTGCTGATCGACGGCGACGACCACAACGACCCCGTCGCCGACTGCGTGCGCGGCATTCTGGACGGCCACATCGTGCTCGACCGCTCCATAGCGGAACAGGGCCGCTATCCGCCTGTCAATCCGCTGGCGTCGATCTCGCGACTGGCCTCGAAGGCGTGGAGCGAAGAGCAACGCATGCTCGTCACCCGCCTGAAAGCGATGATCTCGCGCTACGAGGACACGCGCGACATCCGCCTGCTGGGCGGCTACCAGCCCGGAGCCGATGCCGAACTCGATGCCGCCGTGCGACAGGTGCCGGTCATCTACGAAGCGCTAACGCAAACCCCGAAGGACAAGCCGTCCGCCGATGTCTTCGGGGATCTCGCCCGTCATCTGAAGGGCAAGGAGAAGATCAATGCCGCCCAGGCAAGCTGAAACGCCCGAATCCATCCTCCGCAGCCTGTTCGGCAAGCGTCTGGCGAAGGCAGGCCCCGAAGCAGAAGAGCGCCGCAGCCGGCGCAACGACATATTGATCGCCGGCGCAGGCGTCGCGCTCGGCCTCACCTGCGCGCTGTTTCCCTGGTACATATTCCTCAATCAGGAACAGTTCGGCCCGCCTGCCGTGAAGTTCGAAGGCACAGACGCCGAGGTTCTGGTCGACGACGCCACCGCGACGCCGGTCCTGCCGCGCGGCAATTCCGAGGTCAGGATCATCGGCATACCCAGCCTCGATCTCGACTACACCCCGACCGGCAGCCTGCCCCGTGTCTTCACGCCCGGCATCGAGCCGGCCGAACAGGCCTATCCGGACGACGCTTCGGCCTTCAAGGTGCTGCATGTCACCGCCGGCCGCGCCATGATCGAGGACGACACCGGCATCTGGGTGGTGGAGCCCGGCTCCAGGCTTCCGGACCGCAGCCGGGTCGAATCCATCGAGCGCCGCAAGGGCAAATGGGTGCTGGTGACGAGCGAGAAAAAGGTGCTCGCCGCCGGCGGCTGACCGGTCCCCTTACCCGCTGCAAGGTCCACGCAAGACTGGACGCATAGTCTCCGATCATCGCCCGGAGACCCGCATGGACGCCGTCAACCTCTTCGACCTGGCCTCGCAGCAGTCGCGCTGGCTGTCGGTGCGGCAGACGGCCGTTGCCGGCAACATCGCCAATGCCAACACGCCCGGCTATGGCGCGGTCGAGGTGGAGCCGTTCGAGAGCGTGCTGAACAATTCGCGCGTCGCATTGATCTCCACGAATCCGGGGCATCTTGCCGGAAACGTCTCCGCCAGCGGCTTCAAGGTCGAGCAGGAAGACACCGGCGGCGCGCTCATGCCGTCGAAGAACACCGTCGTGCTCGAAAACGAGTTGCTGAAGTCCGGCGAAATCCGCCGCGGTTTCGAACTCAACACCGCGATCGTGAAGGCGTTCCATCGCTTTGCGCTGATGACGATGAAGGGGTGATCGCAATGGATGCCCTCACAACCGCCCTCAAGGTGGGCGCTTCCGGCCTCGCGGCCCAGTCGGAACGGCTGCGCATCGTATCGGAAAACATCGCCAACGCGCAGTCGACCGGCAGCACGCCGGGCAGCGATCCGTACCGGCGCAAGACCATCATCTTCCAGGCCGAGCTCGACCGCGCCAGCGGCGGCGCGACCGTCGAGGTCGAATCCATTGCGCGCGATCCCGGCGTCTTCCCGATGGAGTTCCAGCCCGGCAACGAGGCGGCGGATGAGAACGGCTACGTCAAGATGCCGAACGTCAATCCGCTGATCGAGATGGCGGACATGAGCGAGGCCAATCGTTCGTATGAAGCGAACCTGCAGGTCATCAAGCAGGCGCGCGAACTCATCTCCATGACCATCGACCTGATGCGGAGCCAGTGATGATTTCGGGCGTCGGCCTTTTCGACCAGAAGCTCGGCACCGTCGGCGCCGGCCTTTCCGGAGGCATCGGCTCGTCCGGCCTCGCCGCCGACAATTCGCTCGGCACGTCGTTTTCCGATCTGGTGACCGCCGCCGCGACACGCACGGTCGACCGGCTGAGCAATGCCGAGGACATGGCCGTGAAGGCCATGCAGGGCGGCGCCGACACGCGCGAGGTGGTCGACGCCGTGATGACCGCCGAGCAATCGCTGCAGGCGGCCATCGCCATCCGCGACAAGATCGTGTCCGCCTATCTCGACATAAGCCGCATGGCGATCTGAGGGAGTTTGGGAGTTTAGTATGAGAGCACTCGCCATCGCCGCCACCGGCATGAATGCCCAGCAGACCAACCTGGAAGTCATCGCCAACAACATCGCCAACATCAACACGACCGGCTTCAAGCGAGCGCGCGCCGAATTCACCGATCTGCTCTACCAGACCGACCGCTCGCAGGGCGTTCCGAGCCGCGCCAGCAGCGGCGTGGTGCCGGAAGGCGTCAGCGTCGGCCTCGGCGTCAAGACGACCTCGATCCGCAACGTCAACGTGCAGGGCGCGCTCAACCAGACCGGCAACCAGTTCGATCTTGCGCTGATGGGCACCGGCTGGTTCCAGATCGAAGGCGCGGACGGCCAGACGCTCTACACCCGCGCCGGCGCCTTCAACACCAATGCCACCGGCCAGCTCGTCACGCCCGACGGCTATGCCGTGGTTCCGGCCATCACCGTACCGGCCGAAGCCGTCGCCATCACCGTCAACAAGACCGGTCAGGTCTACGCCCGCTTCCAGGACCAGAACGAGCTTCAGGAGATCGGTCAGCTCACCTTGGCGACCTTCGCCAACGAGGCCGGCCTCGATCCGCTCGGCGACAACCTGTTCAAGGAAACCGCGGCTTCCGGGCCTGGCAATGTCGGCATGCCGGGCGATCTCGGCTTCGCCACCATCCAGCAGGGCTATCTGGAGGACTCCAACGTCGATCCGGTGAAGGAAATCACCGAGCTCATTTCCGCCCAGCGGGCCTACGAGATGAACTCGAAGGTCATACAGGCGGCCGACGAGATGGCCGCTGTCGTCTCGAAGAACATCCGGTAGTGACGATGATCCGGCAGGTTTTCCGTATCATGGCGCTCGTCGCAGGCCTTGCCGTCGGCGTGGTCGGCCTCGCCGCGGCCGAAGACGTCGTGCTGGTGCCGAACCGTACCATCTATGTCGGCGAGACGGTCTCGCAGTCGGTGCTGCGCGAGGTCGTGCTCAAGCCCGGCAAACGCGTTCCGGACGGCGTCGCCTTCCGCTTCGAGGACCTCGACGGCAAGGTTGCGCGCCGAACGCTGCTGCCGGCCCGCTACATCCCCGTCAGCTCGCTGCGCGAGGCCTGGCTCGTCGAACAGGGCGCGCCGGTGCAGGTCCTGTTCGAGGCAGGATCGCTGAAGATCACGGTGACTGCAATGTGCCTCCAGTCGGGTTCGGCCGGCGACCTCGTCAAGGTCCGCAACATGGACAGCGGCAAGGTCTTCTCCGGCGTCGTGGCCAATGACGGCACGGTAAGGGTCGGCACCTGATGTTTCGCCGGCTGCTCGTCGCCATCAGCCTTGTCGCGGTGTCCCTGGCGCAGCCGGTGACCGCTGCCGACTATGGCGGGGGCCGCGGCGCGTCGCGCGACGATGGCGGCTATGCGGACGATGGCGCCTACTATGGCGGCTACGACAAGCGTGGCGGCCCCGCCCTCCCCGATCGCGGCGGCCTCGTCTCCCGCATCAAGGATATCGCCAGCCTGCAGAGCACCCGCGACAACCAGCTTGTCGGCTATGGTCTCGTCATCGGCCTGCAGGGCACAGGCGACAGCCTGCGCAACTCGCCCTTCACCGAACAGTCGATCCGCGCCATGCTGCAGAATCTCGGCATCGCGTCGGAGGGCGGCCGTGCGCGCGCGAAGAACGTCGCCGCCGTCATCGTGACCGCGAATTTTCCCGCTTTCATGTCGACCGGCGCGCGCATGGACGTGACGGTGTCCTCGATGGGCGACGCCACGTCGCTGGCCGGCGGCACGCTGATCATGACGCCGCTGAAGGCCGCCGACGGGGAAATCTACGCCGTCGCCCAAGGTCCCGTCATCGTCACCGGCTTCAACGCGCAAGGCGCCGCCGAAAAGCTCACGCAGGGCGTGCCGACCGCCGGCCGCGTGCCGAACGGCGCGCTCGTCGAGCGTGAGATAGACGAGAAATTCGCCCATCTGAACCAGCTGAAGCTTGAGGTGCGCAACGCCGATTTCCGCACCGCGGTGAAGATCGCCGATTCCATCAACGCCTTCACCAGGAAGGAATTCGGCAAGGCGCTGGCTTTCGAGCAGGACTCGCGCACGGTCATCATCGAACAGCCCGCGAAAATCTCCACAGCGCGCTTCTATGCCATGATCGAGGACCTGCCGGTGGAAATCGACATGCCGGCCCGCGTCATCGTCGATGAGCGCACGGGCACCATCGTGATCGGCCAGAACGTCAAGATCTCCCGCGTGGCCATCAGCCACGGCACGCTGACCGTGCGCATCACCGAAATGCCGCGCGTCGTTCAGCCGGACCCCTTCTCCAAGGGGGAGACCGCGGTCGAGGACTACACGGTCATCGACGCGGCCCGGCCCGACGCGACCGTCGCTACCCTCGACGGTCCCGACCTCGAAACCCTCGTCGCCGGTTTGAACAAGCTCGGCGTGAAGCCGGACGGCATCATCGCGATCCTTCAGGCGATCAAGTCTTCCGGCGCCCTGCAGGCCGATCTGGTGCTGCAATGACAGGAAGCATGACGAAAAACGCCCGTACGATCCTGAAGCTCTCGACGGCGATTGCCGTCGCGCTGCTGGCCTTCGCACTGCCCGCCTCCACGGAATCGGCGGCGCCGAAACATGCGGAATCGGAAAAGGCAGCGCCCGCTCGCAACGTCACGCCGGGAGAGACGGCGCCGGCCGCCGCAGCAGCGGCGGGCATGGCCGCCGACGGCGACGAGATCCAGCGCTTCTGCGGCAACATCGCCGACGCGGCGCGCGACCGCCGCTACGCGCTGCAGGCGCAGGAATTGCAGAAGCTGCAGGCCGAGATCGACGCGCGCATGAAGGCGCTGGATGAAAAGCGCGCCGAGTACGAGACATGGATGCGCAAGCGCGAAGCGTTTCTCGAACAGGCGCAGGATGGCGTGGTCAACATCTACAAGGGCATGAAGCCCGACGCCGCAGCCGAGCGGCTGGCGGAACTGAAGCCCGACCTTGCCGCCGGTATCCTGATGAAGCTCGAACCCCGCAAGGCGAGCGTCATCCTCAACGAGATGAAGAGCAAGGAAGCCGCCGTGCTGACCACGATCATGGCGAGCGCGGTGCGCCGCGAGGACCCGTCATGATCCGCGGCGCCGCCCCTCTGCTGCTGCTTGCCCTGCTCTATGGCTGCGCAACCCCGGTCAACGAGATCGGCAAGCCGCCGAAGATGTCGCCTGTCGGCAGCGGCATCGACGAGACCACGGGCTCGATCTCCAGTTATCCGGACGCGCCCTCTTCGCGCGCGGGCCGTTTCTCGCTCTGGGACGACCGCCAGAGCCGGCTGTTCACCGATCCCCGCGCGCTCAGGCCGGGCGACATACTGACTGTCGAGATCTCGATCGACGACCGCGCACGCTTCAAGAACGAATCGGAACGCAATCGGAAAACCAGCCGCGAACTAGGCTTCGACCTCGGGCTCGACTGGCAGGGCGCCACGACGGAGGGTTCTGGCAAGGCGAGCATCGATTCCAACACCGATGCCTCCGGCGCCGGCACGACCGAACGCTCGGAGCGCCTGCAACTGTCGATCGCCGCCGTCGTCACGGAAGTCTTCCCGAACGGCAACATGATGATCCAGGGCTCTCAGGAGGTGCGGGTCAACGCCGAACTGCGCATCCTCAACATCGCCGGCATCGTGCGTCCGGCCGATATCGGCCCGAACAACACCATCCCCTACGAGCGCATCGCCGAGGCGCGCATCTCCTACGGCGGCCGCGGCCGCCTGACCGAGGTGCAGCAGCCGCCCTACGGCACGCAGATCCTCGACAATATCTCGCCTTTCTGAGGCAGGACCGAACGATGGCCGTCACTACGCTCGACCAAGCACCGCCCGTGAAGAAGGGCCCGTCGCTGATCATCCAGATCGCAGTATTGCTTGTCCTGACCGGCGTCGCGGTCGGCGGCGGCTGGTTCACAGGCAACTACATGCGCGGCGAACAGGCCGGCGAGGCCGCCCCGGCCGCGGGCGATCACGGAGCGGCGTCCGGACATGGCGCGGCCGAGGCAGCCGGGCATGGCGAGACGTCCGCCGGCGGCGAAGGCCATCCGACCATCATCCCGATGGCCGCCATCACCACCAATCTGGCCCAGCCCAGCAACACCTGGGTGCGCATGGAAATCTCGCTGGTGTTCGACAAGGCGCCGCAGAATCCGGAGCTGCCGGACATCATCCATCAGGATTTCCTGACCTTCGTGCGCACGCTGAAGCTGCACCAGATCGAAGGCCCCAGCGGCTTCCTGCACCTGCGCGCCGATCTCGATGAACGCGCCCAGCTGCGCAGCGACGGCGCGGTGAAGCGCATCCTGATCCGCACCCTGTTGCTCGAATGAAGAAGCTCCTCCTCGCCCCGACGCTCTTCCTCGCCAGTGCCGGAACGGCGCTCGCGCAGCAGATCGATCTCGGCGGCATCGCGCAGGCGGACGGCACCACCGTCGGCTATATCATCCAGATGTTCGGGCTGCTCACCGTGCTCTCGGTGGCGCCCGGACTGCTGATCATGACGACCAGCTTCACGCGCTTCATCATCGCCTTCTCGATCCTGCGCGCCGGCATCGGCCTGCAGACGACGCCGGCGAATCTGGTCCTCATCAGCCTATCCCTGTTCATGACGTTCTACGTCATGGCTCCGACCTTCGATCAGGCATGGACGAACGGCGTGCGTCCTCTGATGGACAACCAGATCACGCAGGCCGAGGCGGTGGAGCGCATCTCCGATCCGTTCCGCCAGTTCATGGTCAAGAACGTCCGGCAGAAGGATTTCGACCTGTTCGCCGATCTCGCGCGGGAGCGCGGCCAGACGGTTTCGGAGGAGACGGTCGATCTGCGGATACTGGTCCCTGCCTTCATGATCTCGGAAATCCGCCGCGGCTTCGAGATCGGCTTTCTGATCGTGCTCCCCTTCCTCGTCATCGATCTGATCGTCGCCACCATCACCATGGCCATGGGCATGATGATGCTGCCGCCCACCGTCGTCTCGCTGCCCTTCAAGATCCTGTTCTTCGTGTTGATCGACGGCTGGAATCTGCTCGTCGGCAGCCTGGTCCGCTCCTTCACCTGATACGATTTACCGGCGCTTAACCACCTCTCTTATGCCGGCGTTAGAACCTCTCTGCCATAAGAACGGGCAGATGACGGGTTGATCTCCGAATACAGCGATCATGGGCATGATGCCGCGCCGTCATACCGGTCGAGCCGGTATGTAGTTTCTCCGAACACGCGCAGGATTCCTGTACCATGGCCAGTATCATGACCAACGCTTCGGCGTTGACGGCTCTCCAGAGCCTGAATGCAACCAACAAGAGCCTCGAGACCACGCAGAGCCGCATTTCGACCGGCTATCGCGTCGCCGAAGCTTCCGACAACGCCGCCTACTGGTCGATCGCGACCACCATGCGCTCCGACAACAAGGCGCTCGGCACGGTTCAGGACGCGCTGGGTCTCGGCGCCTCGAAGATCGACACCGCCTACACCGGCATGAACAAGGCGATCGAGACGGCGAACGAGATCAAGGTGAAGCTCGTCGCCGCCACCGGCGCTACCGATCAGGACAAGGCCAAGATCCAGACCGAGATCAAGGCCCTTCAGGACCAGCTGAAGTCGTACGCGGATGCGGCGACCTTCTCCGGCACCAACATGCTTTCGGTGAACAGCGGCGCGACCGCGACGACCGCCGCCGACGTCAAGATCGTCTCGGCCTTCAACCGCACCGCCGCCGGCGTTGCCTCGATCTCGACCATCGACGTCAAGGTCGAGGACATCAAGCTTTACGAGGCTGGCACCGCTTCGGGCGTCAACAAGGGTATCCTCGACTCGAACCGCACCTCGGCAGGCGTCGAGGGCGCGGCCGATGCGGTGACGCTCGGCACCTATGACGCGAACGACACCTTCACGGTCTCGACTATGCAGCTGACCAACGGCACGCTGTTCGCCACGGATCAGCAGATCGGCCAGATGCTGGGCGTCGTCGAAAGCGCCATCAAGGACATGACGACGGCCGCCACCAATCTCGGCGCGGCAAAGAGCCGTGTCGACCTGCAGAAGACCTTCACGCAGAGCCTGACCGACTCGATCGATCGCGGCGTGGGCCAGCTCGTCGACGCCGACATGAACAAGGAATCGACCCGCCTGCAGGCCCTTCAGGTCCAGCAGCAGCTCGGTATCCAGGCGCTGTCCATCGCCAACGGCAACGCGCAGGGCATCCTGTCGCTCTTCCGCTAAGGCGGAGGTCGATATTTCCTAAGGGCAAGGGGCTTGCAAGGCCGCGTTCCGCAAGGAGCGCGGCCTTTGCTTTGCGGTCGCGGACGCGCGGAAGTCCGGGCAATCCGGCGTCAAACCGGGATATTTGCGCTCCACCCCGGGAGATTCAGTCTTCGGTAACCAGTCCTCTTATGCCGACGTTAGACTCTCCCTGTCATAAGTTGGGACAGATGACGGGTTGATCCCTGCGAGGGGGCTCATGGGCATGATGCCGCGCCGTCATACCGGTCAGGCCGGTATGTGAGTTCGAAGTCACGCGTAAGGGTACGTGCAACCATGGCCAGTATCATGACCAACGCCTCGGCGTTGACGGCTCTCCAGAGCCTGAATGCAACCAACAAGAATCTCGAGACGACGCAGGGCCGCATTTCGACCGGCTATCGCGTCGCCGAGGCTTCCGACAACGCAGCCTACTGGTCGATCGCGACCACCATGCGTTCGGACAACAAGGCGCTTTCGACCGTTCAGGACGCGCTGGGTCTCGGCGCCTCGAAGATCGACACCGCCTATACCGGCATGAACAAGGCGATCGAGACGGTCAACGAGATCAAGGTGAAGCTCGTCGCCGCCAGCGGCTCGACCAATCAGGACAAGGCCAAGATCCAGACCGAGATCAAGGCCCTCCAGGACCAGCTGAAGTCCTATGCGGACGCGGCGACCTTCTCCGGCACCAACATGCTTTCGGTGTCGAACGCCTCCGGCACGGCGGCCGACGTCAAGATCGTTTCGGCCTTCAACCGCACCGCCGCCGGCGTCGCCTCGATCTCGACCATCGACGTCAAGGTCGAGGACATCAAGCTCTATGATGCGGGCGCCGCACCGACCAAGAAGGGCATCATCGACGCTGCCCGTCTCGGCACAACCGGCGCGATCCAGGCCGCGACTTCGGGTACGCTCGGCACCGACGCGGCGACCGACGCGTATGCGCTGTCGTCGATGCAGCTCACCGACGGCACCAACTTCGCCACCGACCTGCAGATCAGCAAGATGCTGACGGTGACGGAAACGGCGCTGAAGGAGATGACGACGGCCGCCACCAATCTCGGCGCCGCAAAGAGCCGTGTCGACCTGCAGAAGACCTTCACGCAGAGCCTCATGGACTCGATCGACCGCGGCATCGGCCAACTGGTCGACGCCGACATGAACAAGGAATCGACCCGCCTGCAGGCCCTTCAGGTCCAGCAGCAGCTCGGCATCCAGGCGCTGTCCATCGCCAACGGCAACGCGCAGGGCATTCTCTCGCTCTTCCGCTAAGGCCTCTCCAGGCCCGCCCGGCGGGCCTTTCCTCCTCGATGCAAAAAGCCGCGTTCCGCAAGGAGCGCGGCTTTCGCGCGTGCCGTTTACAATTTTTCTCATTCTTTAAGGTGCCATTAACCACACCCCTCGTAAGTATGGTTAACCGTTCGACTATGGCGGGTCGATTGTATCTGCGGCCGGAATGAGTCCGTCGGGAGCAGGGGTTCGCGGCACCGGGCCGCGACCGCCGTGACAATGAGGGGTGTGTACCTTGAGCAGTATCATGACCAACGCCTCGGCAATGACGGCTCTGCAGAGCCTCGCTGCCACAAACCGTTCGCTTGACGTCACACAGAACCGGATTTCGACGGGTTACCGGGTGTCGGAAGCGGCAGACAACGCGGCCTACTGGTCGATCGCGACCACCATGCGTTCCGACAACAAGGCCCTTTCCACGGTGCAGGATGCGCTGGGCCTCGGAGCCTCGAAGGTCGACACCGCTTACACCGCCATGAACAAGGCAGTGGAAACGGCCAATGAAATCAAGGTGAAGGTGGTTGCGGCCGTCGGCGCCAGCGAGGGCGACAAGGCCAAGATCCAGACGGAAATCTCCGCGCTGCAGGTTCAGCTCAGGGCCTATGCGGACGCTGCGACCTTCTCTGGAACGAACTGGTTGTCCGTGAATTCCACCGTCGCCGCCGGGCATACGGCCGCCGGTGTGCACAACGACGCCAAGATCATCTCGTCCTTCAACCGCGACAATGCCGGCAACGTCGTCCTCACCACGATCACGGTCGATGTGCAGGACATCAAGCTCTACGACGCGGCGGCCACGACGAACCAGACCAAGGGTCTGCTCGAAGGCATCCGCGACACGACGACCGGCCTGCGCACCGACGGTCACACCCAGGCCGTCGCCGGCACCGTCGCCGCGACGACCGGCTATGCGATCTCGACGCTGAACGTGGTCGGCTTCACCGACCAGCAGGTCCAGCAGATGCTAGTCGTCGTCGATACCACGATCGAGGAAATGACCGACGCGGCCACCAAGCTCGGCTCGGCCAAGAAGAGCGTCGACCTGCAGAAACAGTTCGTGTCGCAGTTGATGGACTCCATCGACCGCGGCGTCGGCCAACTGGTCGATGCGGACATGAGCAAGGAATCGACTCGCCTGCAGGCTCTACAGGTCCAGCAGCAGCTCGGCATCCAGGCGCTGTCCATCGCCAACGGCAACGCCCAGAACATCCTGTCGCTGTTCCGCAGCTAGAGCTGGAAAAATTCAACTAAACGATTGATTTTCGGGCCGTCTCTGACGGCCCGATTTCATTCTCGCACAAGCTTCGCGCTCTAGACTTGACCCCGATTTGCTTGCGGGAGTTCAGGTCTTGCCGGATCAGTTGAAGACGCTCATCGCGAACTTGCAGGAGTTCGGTCCGCGACGCCTTGCCATCATGGGCGGCGTGGCGGCTCTGGTTGTCGCGGTCATCATCGTGGGCTCGATCTGGCTCAACCGGCCGGCCTACGAGACGCTGTATGTCGGCCTCGAACGGCAGGACGTGAACCAGATTGGCATGGTGCTCGGCGAGGCCGGCATCGATTTCGACGTCGCGTCCGACGGCACGACCGTTCTCGTGGGAGCAGGCAACACGTCGAAGGCGCGCATGCTTCTCGCGGAAAAGGGTCTGCCGACCAGCGCCAATGCAGGCTATGAACTGTTCGACAATGTCGGCTCGCTGGGCCTCACCTCCTTCATGCAGGAAGTCACGCGCGTCCGGGCGCTGGAAGGCGAGATCGCCCGCACGATCCAGACCATTCAGGGCATCCGCGCCGCCCGCGTGCATCTGGTCATGCCGGAGCGCGCCAGCTTCCGCCGCGACCAGCAGCAGCCATCCGCTTCCGTCGTCGTGCGTACGGCCGGCTTCGACGCCGACCGCAGCGCCAACGCCATCCGGCATCTCGTTGCTGCTGCGGTGCCGGGCCTGAACGCCGACAAGGTGACGATCCTCGATTC
Organism: Rhizobiaceae bacterium; assembly: GCA_023953845.1. Taxonomy (NCBI): domain Bacteria; kingdom Pseudomonadati; phylum Pseudomonadota; class Alphaproteobacteria; order Hyphomicrobiales; family Rhizobiaceae; species Rhizobiaceae bacterium. The sequence goes on from JAMLJC010000001.1 coordinate 164,515, forward strand.
CAACGGAACGCTGCTGGCTTCGGGCGACGATCCGATGAACAACAGCGCCAACCGCAACTTCACCTTCGAGCGCTCTGTCGAGATCCAGATCGAGGACAACATCCGCCGCGCGTTGGCCCCCTATCTCGGCCCGGACAATTTCCGCGCCAGCGTCAAGGCCGAGGTCAACACCGACACGCGCCAGACAGAAGAAACCATCTTCGATCCCGAATCGCGCGTCGAGCGCTCCGTCCAGGTGGTGAAGGCCAACGAGAACAACAACCAGAAGTCGGCAGCCACGCCGACCACCGTCGAGGAGAACCTGCCGGAATCCGACAACCAGCCGGTTGCCGGGCCCGAATCGACCGAGCAGAGCGAGCGCAAGGAAGAGACCACCAACTACGAGATTAACAGCAAGCGCATCGCCACCGTGAGCAACGGCTATTCCGTCACCAAGATGTCGATCGCTGTGGTGGTGAACCAGCAACGCATCACCAACGTGCTCGGCCCCAACGCCACGCCCGAGCAGATCAATGAGCGCATCGCCGAGATCCAGAAGATGGTCGCATCCGCAACCGGCTACAATGAAGGCCGCGGTGACGTCATCAATGTGTCGGCGGTCGAGTTCATCGACGGGCTGGACGGCGCGGAAATAGTCGAGCCGGGCATCATGGACAGCATCGGCGCGCATGTCGGCACGCTGATCAATGCCGGCGCGTTCATCATCGTCGTCGCGCTCGTGGTGCTGTTCGGCTTGAAGCCGATGACGACGGCGCTGACGAAGAAACCCGAGACGCCAAGCTTCGACGAGGTGCAGCGCTCGCTGGCGGCTCCCGACGGCTCCGTTGTGGCGGAACCCGGAGCGCCCGGCGTGGCCGCCCTGCCCGGCATGAACGCGCCCAATCCGCTCGAGGATCTGCGCCAGCGGCTGAAGCCCGCGCCACAGGAACGCCTCGCGCGCATGGTGGACCTGAATGAGGAGCGCACGGCCCAGATCCTGCGCAAATGGGCACGCCAAGAAGCCGCCTGATGACCGGATTGGCGCTCGCAGATTATCTGACGGACTTCGGCACGCCGCCCTCAGCCGCGCGCAAGCCTGTCGAGATCGTTACACCGGCCGTCACGCCGGTAGCGATGCCGGCCGTCGACGTAGGCGCGCTGGTCGACGCAGAAGTGGCGAAGGTCGAATCCCGCCTGAGGGCGGAGATGCACGATGCCGCGGAAGCCGCCCTGAATGTCGAGCGCGCCCGCCACGAGATCGAGATCGCGGAATTGCAGGCGGCGTTCGGCGCCGATGCAGGCGCGCGCATCGCCGCCGCCTTCGAGACGGCCGAGGCCAGCCTCACAGGCATCACCACCACGGCCGCCGCGCGCATCCTTTCCTCTTTCCTGAGCGATGAGCTCGCTCGCCGCTCCGTCGAGCAGCTGGCCTCCCGCATTCGCGAGGCGACCGCCGACCGGGACGCCGTCCGCATCAAGGTCAGCGGGCCGCAGTCGATGCTCCACCGGCTAGGCGCGGCCCTCGGGCCGCTTGAGGCGCAATGCGACTTCACCGAAGCGGACGCCTTCGACGTCACCGTCTCCATCGACGGGGCGTTGTTTGAAACACGGCTGGCCGAATGGGCCGCCCAGATCGACGAGGCAATGTCGTGAGCACCGTCAGCGGCCATCATCATCAGGAGATCATCATCGTCCGCCACGGCGGCGACCATGAAGACGGCCATCACGGCGGCGCCTGGAAGATCGCCTTCGCCGACTTCATGACGGCCATGATGTGCTTCTTCCTCGTCATGTGGCTGATCAACGCCGCCAACGAGCAGACCAAGAGCGCCGTCGCCAGCTACTTCAACCCGGTGAAGCTCATCGATCGCAACTCCAGCCGGCGCGGTCTGGAGGAGATCGGCGACGGGCCGAATTCCATCGAGGCCGGCGGTCAGGACGCCAAGGATTCCGAGCCGACGGAAGGCAAGGAAGGCGAAAAGGACTCCGGCCCTGCGGAAAACCAGAGCGCGCCGGATGCCAGCGTGTCCGAAGCGCGCGCCGACGAAAAGCTCTTTGCCGATCCCTATGCGGTGCTGGCCGAGATCGCGGCCAACACCGATCGCCGTCAGAACATCAGTTCCAAGGGCGACGGCGGCGCGAGCGTCTCCGGTCCGGCCACCGGAGCCGATGGCGGTCAATCCTACCGCGACCCCTTCGCGCCCGACTTCTGGTCGCAGCAGGTCGAGTCAGTCAGCCAGGAAGACGAGGCCCTGGAGGTCGACACGCGCGAAACCAAGGCCGAACGGAAGAAGACTGCCGTCGAGGATACCAAGGACAGGAAGGACGAGAAGACCGGCACCAGCAAGAAGGACATCGCCGAGGCGAAGGAGATCGAGAAGCAACTCGCCAAGGCGCTTGGCAAGGAGATGGTCGGGGCCGGCATCTCCGTCACGGCGACGTCGCGCGGCGTCGTCATCTCGGTCACGGAAGAACTCGAATTCGGCATGTTCGAGATCGGCTCCGCGGTGCCGAGGCCCGAACTCGTCCGTGCCATGGAAAAGATCGGCAAGGTAATTTCCGAGCACAAAGGCTCCATCATCGTCAACGGACACACAGACGCCCGGCCGTTCCGCACCGCGAAATACGACAACTGGCGTCTGTCTACCGCCCGCGCCCAGTCGGCCTACTACATGCTCGCCCGCTCCGGCCTCGACGAGAAGCGCATGACCGAGGTTGCCGGCTTCGCCGACCGGAAGCTCAAGAACACGGACGATCCACTGGCTGCAGAAAACCGCCGCATCGAGATCCTGCTGGAGACGGGGAATGATTGATCGGGCCAGATGGCTCGCTCCGCTTGCGCTGCTCGCCTGGCTCGTTCCGGCGGCGGCGGACGAGCAGCCGTCGCTCGCGCCCTACCAGATGGTGCGTTCGCTGCAGGCGCTGCAGGACCGTATCGCCGCAGGCGATCATGCCGCGCTGCCGATGCAGAACAAGCTGCTGGAACTCATCGACGGCCGCCTGCGCGATGCCGCGGACGAGGAATTCGCCGAGAAGCGCAACGTCCGCGCCGCCCTCGTCTACGGCATGAGCGGCGGCAATCCCGCCACGCTGGCGCGCATCCTCAAACGCCAGCCCGTGACGGATGAGGACCGGAAGCTCGGCCGGGGCGTGCTCGCCTATCTCGCGGGCAACCCCGAACAGGCGCAGGCCGCCCTCGGCGATGTCGATCCGCGCACACTCGCGCCTGAACTCGGTGCGTTCCTGGCGCTCGTCAAGGGATCGGTCAGCGCAACCGGCAACGAGGAAGTGGCGCTGGCGCTCTTCGACTATGCGCGGCTGCTTGGTCCCGGCACGCTTGTCGAGGAGGCCGCGCTCCGGCGCTCCCTCGCCATCGAGGCGTCGCTGGGCAAGCCGGAACGCTTTTTCCTGGCATCGCGGCAATATGTCGTGCGCTTCCTGCGTTCTCCCTACGCCAGCCAGTTCGCGGACTCCTTCATCACCGGCATCCTGGCTCTCCACAAAACGCTCGATTACGGCGCGATCGACAGCATCACGGCGATGATGGACAGCGACCAGCGTCAGGTGATCTATCTGCGGCTCGCCCGCCGCGCGGCGATCGAGGGCCTGACGGAACTCTCCGCCTTTGCCGCCAGACGGGCAAAGGAAAACCTGCCGGCGGATGCTTCGGACGCGCGCTCCAGGCTTTATTCCAGCCTCTCGGTCCTGACCTCGGAGAATATCGAGGAGGTAGCGACGCAACTGCGCGGCATAAAACGCGAGCAGTTGACCGAAAGCGATATTCGCCTGCTGGAGGCCGCCGAGGCAGTGGTGAGCAGCGTCACCTCGGCCCCGAAGCTCGACGTGACGAAGCCAGCCGCCGCGAGCGTTGTCCAAGCGGCCAGGACGGTCCCTGCCCCCGACGCGCCGGTGCCGGTGCCAGCGATCGAGGCGGAGCCTGCCGCGCCCGTTGAGGCGCCGCCAGCGCATGATGCCTCGCCAGCTACGGCGGCGGAAAACGGCGCGGCGACATTGGAAGCGGCAGCGCCGGCGCTGGCCGAAACCGATCCCACAGACACCATGATCAGCGATGCGCGCGCCAGGCTCAGCGCCATCGACCAGATGCTTCAAGAGGCGAAATGACCCTCGTCACTGTACCGAATTTCGCAACACCGCCGCATGGCGGCAACGCGTCGCGTGGCAAGCAGCAGATATCCGGCGGATTCCGCGATGCTTTGGCAGAGCCGGGCAAGGATCGCCATCAACGCAACGTCGACGTCGACGCGCGATCCGCATCGCACAAGCTGATCGAGCGGCTGGCGGTGCGTATCGAGGATATCGAGACACAGGCTCTCGTGTCGCAGGAGATCCCGGAAGCCGAGGTTGTCGCCGACAATCCGGCGGACACGGAGGAGACGGCAGTCTCCAGGGATGGATCGGCGGCGAAGGATGGTGAAACGGACGACGCGGACGACGCCGAAGCCCCCGGCTGGGTCGAGATGCCCAAGCAGCGCACGCCCGTCTTCATGCACGGTGAACCTTGGCGCGATCGCCGCGCCGACGACGCCATCTCCTCTCCAGCCGACAACGAGGCCACTTTGCCGGCCGGGGCGACGGACACCCTCGAAGCAGCATCCGGCGTCGATGTTCAGATCACCACCGACGCGCCGCAGGCCAAACAAACCGCCGAGATGCCAGTGGTGCACGCGCGCGTGTCGAGCGCGACGGACGAGATAGCGTCCGATCCTCGGACCGACACGCCCCAGCCAAAGGTGAACGAGGCAAGGAAACCCGACACCGACATCGACAAGGGCAGCGATGCAGTAGCTGATGACGGCATTCGCGTCGACGATGACGCCGTCGAAATCCGCATCGTTTCCGACTCCCGGGTGAGATCGACCGGCGAGGCCGTGAGGATACAGCAACTTCCCTACGGTTCTTCCGTCGCGATGCTGAACCTGATGACGCAGCGCGAGACGCCTGCGGTCGTCTCACCCGCGCGCCGGGCAGCCATCATCGACACGCGGGATACATTGACTCTCCTGCCGGCGACGGATGCCGTTCCGGTCGAGACGGCGACGGCTGAGACGTCCGATGCCGGGCCGGCGAAACTGGCGCCGCCAGCTTCGGATGTGGCTTCGATGGAGGACGCGTCACGGGCTGGTCCGCAAGCATCGGGAACGGATGACGACGCCTCTCCCGCCACTCCCGTCGACAAGGCGAGCAGCAGGCAGGCAGAGGCTCAGATCCTGCCTGCCCGGCTTGGAGCGACGGCCGCCAGCGTGGTCGAGACGATTGTAGCCCATCCCGCCGCCAAGGTGCAGAAGCTGGAGTCGCAGGCCGTCGTCGATCAACAAGCCGGCACCGCAACCACGCACAGCCTGAAAATCCAGCTGCGGCCCGTCGAACTCGGAGAGATCGCCGCGACGCTGCGCATGACCGGCGATCGATTGTCGGTCGAGATCGCTACGGAAAAGCAGGAGGCCTATGACCGCCTCAACATTGACAGCGACTCAATCGCAAAGGCTTTGCGCACGCTGGGGTTGCAGGTGGATCAGATCACGGTTCTGCCACCACAGGTTGCGACAGCTTCGGCCAAGGCTGATGGTGGAATGTCCAATACGGCTTCCGGCAGCAACGGCCAGCAGTTCGGACAGTCGGGCGCGTCGGCAGGAGGCGGATCGGAGGGTCAGCGCGGAACGCCGTCGCAGGGAGAGCAACGAAATGGCGCACAGTCTCGTCAGATCGCATCGCAGGGCGACGAAGGCGCTCGCGCTCGTGGCCTGTTTATCTAGCGTGCCGCTCGTGGCCCATGCCTCCGCGAACGCCTGTGAGCCGGAAATCGTCCGCGCGTCCCACAACTATGGCGTGCCCATGGGAATCCTCTATGCGGTCGGCCTGACGGAAACCGGAAACAAGGGGAGCCTCCAGCCCAACGCCATGAATATAGAAGGAAAACCGCTTTTTCCCGGAAGCCGCTCGGCAGCACTCGCCGCTTTTGCCAGAGCACACCAGGAAGGTGCGCGCCTCATCGATGTCGGCTGCATGCAGATCAACGTCCGCTATCATGGCGAGAAGTTCCGCAGCCTCTCCGACATGTTCGACCCCCGTCAGAATGTCGACTATGCGGCGCGTTTCCTGCTTGAGCTCAAACAGCGCCACACGACCTGGTCTATGGCGGTCGCGCGCTACCACGCCGGCCCCGACAACGACCCGGCACAGAAGCGCTATGTCTGCCGCGTGATTACCAACATGGTTGCAACCGGCTTCGGAAAATGGACCGCGAACGCACGCACTTTCTGCAACCCATAGGCGTATCCAATCCTTCATTGCAAATGACGGCAGGCCATCCTGCGCTCCCGTGCCACGGCAGGCGCGGAGGCGGCTGCGCGCGCATCCCAAAAAATTAACCACAAGAAATTGGCGTTGTTGCCGAAAGCCGCTCGCGAGAAGTTCGGCGTAACGAAATAACCGAATCTGATTCGGAGGGCGGGCCGATGATTGTGATTGTGGACGAGCGCGAGCTCGTTACGGACGGATATTGCTCGATGTTCGATCGCGAAGGCGTGGCGAGCGCCGGCTTCGCGGCCAGCGAGTTCGGCGATTGGGTCTCCAGCGCGCCCGACGAGGACCTCAAATCCGTCCGCGCCTTTCTCATTGGCGATTGCCCCGAGGAAAAGGTGTCGCCGCGCCAGATCCGCGGCCGCACCGACGCCCCGGTCATCGCGCTCAGCGACCATCATTCGCTGGAGAACACGCTGCGTCTCTTCGAGGCGGGCGTTGACGACGTCATCCGCAAGCCGGTCCATATCCGCGAGATACTTGCACGCATCACGGCCATCCGCCGGCGCGCCAACGAAGAAGCCAGCTTCACCCAGATCGGCGCGATGAGGATCTTCATGGATGGCCGCGATCCGGAGATCAACGGCGAGCCGATGCCGCTGCCCCGGCGCGAGCGCCGCATCCTCGAATATCTTGCGTGCAATTGCGGCCGCCGCGTCACCAAGACCCAGGTCTTCAACGCCATCTACGGTCTGTTCGACGAGGAAGTCGAGGAGAACGTCATCGAGAGCCACATCTCAAAACTCCGCAAGAAGCTACGCGAGAAGCTCGGCTACGATCCGATCGATTCCAAGCGCTTCCTCGGATACCGACTCGTCGTCTGACGCGCGAACAGCCTCACGCAAGCATGGGCCGCTAACATCGGCTCCTGCGGAAAGCGACACCGAGGAGACGTTCGATGAGTTTATACGGTATGATGCGTACGGGCGTGTCCGGCATGGCGGCGCAGGCCAATCGCCTGTCGACGGTGGCCGACAACATCGCCAACTCCAGCACTACCGGCTACAAGCGGGCGAAGACGGAGTTCTCGTCGCTGGTCATGCCGAACCTGCAGAATTCCTATAATTCGGGCGGCGTGAACACGACGGTGATGAACACCATCACCGATCAGGGCCTGCTTCAGTACACCACCTCGGCATCCGACCTCGCCGTCAACGGCGACGGCTTCTTCGTCGTCCAGAACGCCAACGGCCAGACCTATCTCACCCGCGCCGGCGCCTTCGTGCCGAATGCGGACGGCGAGCTCGTGAACGCGGCCGGCTTCAAGCTCATGGGCTACAGCTACGAGAACGGCGATCCTGCCGCCACCGCCAACGGCACGGCCGGCCTCGAGGCCGTCGTCATCAAGGACGACGAGATTTCGGCGGAGCCGAGCACGGTCGGCGTGTTCAAGGCCAATCTTCCCGTCGGCGCCGATGTCCTTCCGGCACTGACAAACGTCGCCGGCGCGCAGTACACCGCAAAGTCCTCGCTCGTGGTCTACGACAATGTCGGCCAGGAGGTTCTGGTCGACGTCTATTTCACCAAGACCGGCCCCAACACCTGGGACATGCAGATCTACGATCAGTCGCTGGCGACGCCCGGCACGACCTTCCCCTATACCGCCGGCCCGCTGGCCACCCAATCGCTGACCTTCGATCCGCTCAACGGTAAGATCACCAACGCGCCGCCGGAGATCGCCTTCGCCGTGCCGAACGGCCAGACCTTCACCATGAGCCTGGCAGGCATGACGGAACTCGGCACGCAATATACCGTGCTCGACGCCAAGGCCAACGGCACGCCGCCGAGCGCCATCGACCGCATCATCGTCGACGGCGACGGGACGCTCTATGCGCAGTTCAAGGAAGGCTCGCTGAAGCCGCTCTACAAGATTCCGCTGGCGAACGTGCCGAGTCCCGACCGCCTGAGCGTCCTGCCGGGTAACGTCTTCGCCGCCAATCCGGACTCCGGCGATCTGCAGGTCGGCTTCGCCGAATCGGGCGAACTCGGGTCCATCGTCTCCGGCGCACTGGAAAGCTCGAACGTGGACATCGCCGAGGAGCTGACCACGATGATCGAGTCGCAGCGCACCTATACCGCCAATTCGAAAACGTTCCAGACCGGCTCCGATCTGATGGACATATTGATCAACCTGAAGAGATAGCCCGCGGCACGCCGCAGAATTTTGAGACATGTCGCTCAGCACGGCCCTCAACATCGCGCAATCGGCGCTTCTGGCGACTTCCCGCCAGACGAGCGTCGTATCGCAGAATGTCACCAGTGCGCGCGACCCCGACTATTCGCGCCGGATCGCCCATGCCACAAGCACGGCGCCCGGCGCGCGCGTCGTCCAGATCCAGCGCGCCGCCAACGAGATGCTGTTCCGCCAGAATCTGGTGGCCATCTCCGGACGCGAGGGACAGAACGCCGTCTACAACGGCATGGAACGGCTCGGCACGGCGGTGAACGGCGCCGACGGCAACCTTGCCCCCACGGTGGCGCTCACCGAATTGCAGAAGGCGCTGGACACCTACGCCGCCACGCCATCCAATCGCAATCTCGCGGAAAACGCGATAAATGCCGCGCGCGAGGTGGTGCGCTCGCTGAACAGCGGCGCCAACGCGATCCAGAGCTTTCGTGCCGAGACCGACGTCGAAATCGCCAACGGCGTATCCGAACTGAACGATCTTCTCGCGACCTTCGAGACGGTCAACAAGGAGATCATTTCCGGCACGCGCAGCGGCAAGGACGTCTCCTCCGCTCTCGACCAGCGTGACGGCATCCTGAAGAAGATATCAGAATATATTCCTATATCGACATTCACCCGTTCCGACAACGACATGGTGATCATGGCCGGCAACGGCTCCACCCTGTTCGAGACCATACCGCGCCAGGTGACGTTCGAGCCCAACGGCACCTATGCGCCCGGCATGGACGGCAATGCGATCCTCATCGACGGCGTGCCGGTGATCGGCGGTTCGGGCGGCAACACGAGCGCGAACGGCAAGCTGGCGGGTCTCGTCCAGCTCCGGGACGACATCTCCGTCAAGATGCAGGCGCAGTTGGACGAGGTCGCGCGCGGGCTCATCAACGCCTTCGCGGAAAGCGACGCCTCGCCGGTTCCCACGCTGCCGGATGCTCCCGGCCTGTTCACATGGTCCGGTGCGCCCACCATGCCGGCCGCGGGCACGCTGATCGACGGATTGTCGAGCACCATCCGCATTAATCCGGCCATGGATTCGACGCTCGGCGGCAATCCCGAGCGGCTGCGCGATGGCGGCGCCAATGGCGCGGCCTATATGGCCAACACCGGCAGCGACGCGTCCTTCTCGACGCTCATCACCAGATATGTCGACCGCCTCGACCAGCCGATCGCCTTCGACGTCGATGCCGGCAACGGAACGAGCGCCAGCATCGCCGCCTATGCGGCGGACTCCGTCGGCTGGTTCGAATCCATCAGGCAGGACGCTTCCAACGCAGCGGAGACGAAGCAGGCGCTCGCCGTCCGCACCGAGGAAGCGCTGTCCAACGACACCGGCGTCAATGTCGACACCGAACTCGCGCTGCTTCTCGATCTGGAGAACGCCTACGAGGCTTCCGCGCGCATCATGAAGGCGGTGGATGACATGCTGGCGGCACTGATGGCTGCGGTGAACTGAGCATGAAGACCTCCTTCGTCTCCACCTCCTCCGTCTCGCAGGCGCTGCGCTATCAGCTCATGCGCATGCAATCCCAGCTTGTCGGCGCCAACAAGGAGATGCAGAACGGCGTCGTGGCCGATCGCGGCCTGGCGCTCGGCGCGCGCACGACCCAGTCGATCTCGCTCAACCGCGACATGGAACGCGTCAACGGCATCATCGACCAGAACGGCCTCGTCGCCTCTCGCCTGACCGCGACGCAGAACGCATTGAAGCAGATCGAGGAAAAGGCGCAGACCCTGCTTTCGACGTTGACCGCAGGCATCAACGGAGAGGCGACGCAGGCCGTCACGCTGGTGGACGCGAAAGGCACATTGTCGTCCCTCACCTCCATCGCGAACACGACGCTGAACGGCGAGCACATCTTCGCCGGCATCAATACCGACGTGAAGCCGCTCGACGACTACACCGCCGCCGGTTCGCCGGCGAAAGCCGCGTTCGACGCGAGTTTCCAGTCGTTCTTCGGTTTCACGCAATCCGATCCGGCGGCCGCCAACATCACGGCGGCACAGATGACCAGCTTCATCGACACGGTGGTCGTGCCCGACTTCATGGGTGCCGGCTGGGACGCCAACTGGTCGCAGGCGAGCGACCAGACGATCACCAGCCGCATCGCGCTGAACGAGACCCTGAACACTTCGGTCAACGCCAAGGATGACAGCTTCCGCAAGCTCGCTATGGCCGCGACCGCCGTCTATGAGATGCTTTCGTCTCCCACCATGAGCACCGCCGCCAAGACGGCGGTGACGGAGCGCGCGCATTCCATGGTCGGCGAGGCCATCGCCGATCTCGCCACGCTGCAGTCCGAGATCGGCGTCATCCAGCAGCGCGTCAGCAAGGCGACCGAAAGGCTGCAGACGCAGTCGGACCTCCTGGAGAGGACGATCGGCAAGATGGAGGCCGTGGACCCCTACGAGGCGCAGACGAAGGTCAGCATGCTGATGGAGCAGATCGAGTTGTCCTACGCACTCACCGCGCGGCTGCAGAAACTCAGCCTGTCGAAATTCCTCTAGAAGGCACTTGGGATATGTATCAGTTTTCATATGCCGACGTTCAAACGGACTCGATAGCCGACGCGCGCGATCGCGAGCGCCAGTTGCTGTCACGTTCCATCGATCTGCTCGCCGAGGCGCGCACCGCCGGCGTCGATTCGATGCAGGCGATCGAGGCGCTTTATTTCACCAACCGCGTCTGGACGTCGCTGATCGAGGATCTCGGCAGCCCGGATAACGCGCTGCCCAAGGAATTGCGGGCTAACCTGATCTCGATCGGCCTGTGGCTTATGCGCGAGGCGGAGGACATCCGCCAGGGGCGCTCGAACAATTTCGACGGCCTCATCGAGGTATCCCAGATCATCCGCGACGGTATTCAATGAAAAGCGCCTTCAAGATTTCGCTAAAACCCGGCGAGAAGATCTACATCAACGGCGCGGTCGTCCGGGTCGAGCGCAAGACGACTTTGGAGTTCCTGAACGACGTGAACTTCCTTCTGGAAAGCCATGTGCTCCAGGTGGACGAGGCGACGACGCCGCTGCGCCAGCTCTATTTCATCGCCCAGATCATGCTGATGAACCCTGCTGGCGCGGATCAGGCGCGCGAAATGTTCCGCAAGTCTCTGTCCATGCTGCTCGCAGGCTTCGAGAGCGCGGAAATCTGCGCCCGGCTCAAGGACATCGACCGACTCGTCTGGGAAGGCGAGGTGTTCGAGGCGCTGCGCGCCATCCGCGCGCTCTATTCCGCCGAAGCCGCCGCGCTGGCGGACGCTTCATTGCGCGACAACCGCGACATCAGCCCTGCCCGGACCTTCGCCCGGGCCGTTGGAGAGTGATATGGCGATTTCCTTCGAAACAAGTCTGCCTACCGGCTACACGCCCGCGACCACGGGCGCGAAGAACTCGGTCGACTATCAGAGCTTCCTGAAGCTACTCATCGCGCAGATGAAGAATCAGGACCCCACCGCGCCGATGGAATCGACGGAGTACGTCGCGCAGATCGCGGCCTTCTCGCAGGTCGAGCAATCCGTCCAGATCAACCAGAAGCTCGACCAGATGCTGCAGGGCTCGTCGCTCTCGCAGGCGACGTCGCTGATCGGCAAGACGGTGACCTCGGCGGACGGAAACACGACCGGCGTCGTCAAGGAAGTGAAGCTGGGTTCCAGCGGCCTCATCGCCGTCACCGACGGCGGCAAGGAAATCCCGATTACCTCCGGCGCCAAGGTAAGCTAAACTCCCGTCATGAACGAGGCCGACGCGCTCGATATCGTCCAGTACGCGATCTGGACCGTGCTGGTCGCGGCCGGCCCGTCGGTCGCGGTCGCCATGATCGTGGGCATCGCCATCGCGCTGGTTCAGGCGCTGACGCAGATCCAGGAAATCACGCTTACCTTCGTGCCGAAGATCGTGGCGATCCTGCTCGTCGTCGCCTTCACCGGCTCCTTTATCGGCGGCCAGCTCGGCGCCTTCTCCAACGTCATCTTCCAGCGCATAGAAAACGGTTTCTGAGCCGCTCCGTTCCGCCTCGCACAAGCTTCAGCGTCTAGCCTCGTCGCGGCAGCACGCATGTGCGCCGCACGGAGCCTTTGCGCATGGCAATCACCGAAACCCTCGCGGCAAAGCCGGTCTCGCCGAAGAACGCGCGAGACATCTTCTTCGCGCTCGGCATCGTCGTCATCCTGGCGGTGCTGTTCCTGCCGATCCCGGCCTTTCTGATCGACATCGGCCTCGCCTTCTCCATCGCGCTTTCCGTGCTGATCCTGATGGTGGCGCTGTGGATTCAGCGGCCGCTCGACTTCTCGGCCTTCCCGACCGTGCTGCTGATCGCCACGATGCTGCGCCTCTCGCTCAACATCGCGACCACGCGCATGATTCTCTCGCACGGCAATGAAGGCACGCATGCCGCGGGCTACGTCATCAGCGGCTTTTCCAAGCTGGTGATGAGCGGCGATTTCGTCATCGGCCTGATCGTCTTCATCATTCTCGTCATCGTCAACTTCATCGTCATCACCAAGGGCGCGACGCGCATCGCCGAGGTCGGCGCGCGCTTCACCCTCGACGCCATTCCCGGCAAGCAGATGTCGATCGACGCCGACCTCTCCGCGGGCATGATCGACGAGAAGACCGCGCAGTTGCGCCGCCGCGAGCTCGAGGAGGAAAGCTCCTTCTTCGGCTCCATGGACGGCGCCTCGAAATTCGTGCGCGGCGACGCCATAGCCGGCCTCATCATCACCGCCATCAACATCATCGGCGGCATCGTCATCGGCTATTTCCGCCACGACATGGACCTCAGCCACGCTGCCGACGTCTTCGTGAAACTCTCCGTCGGCGACGGTCTGGTGACGCAGATTCCAGCCCTCATCGTCTCCCTCGCCGCCGGCCTGCTGGTTTCGAAGGGCGGCACGCGCGGCTCGGCCGACCAGGCGGTGTTCGGGCAGCTCGGCGCGTATCCCCGCGCGCTCTACGTCGCCGCCATGCTGCTTCTCGTCCTCGGCGCGATGCCGGGGCTGCCGATACTCCCCTTCCTCATGCTCGCCGGCGCGATGGCGGCCATCGGCTATATCGTGCCCTTGCAGAAGCGCCGCCAGGAGGCCGAAATCGAGGCCGCAGCCAAGCAGCAGGAACTGTCGAAGCAGGAGGAGGAGCGCGATTCGGTCAAGGAGTCGCTGAAGACCGCCGAGATCGAGCTTCTGATCGGCAAGCAGCTTTCCACCAAGCTGCTCACCTCGCATCAGGAGCTTGCCTTCCGCATGGCCAAGATGCGCAAGAAGTTCGCGCAGCAATATGGCTTCGTGGTGCCGGAAGTCCGCGTCACCGACGACTACACGATTCCGGCGAAAAGCTATCAGATCAAGATCCACGGCACCGTCGTGGCCGAGCATCAGCTGCGCGTCGGCGAGATCATGGTGCTGCTCGGCAATCGCGACCTGCCGGACATTCCCGGCGAGGAGGTTCGCGAACCGGCTTTCGGCATGCGCGCCTACTCGGTGCCGGAAATGTTCGCCGAGGACCTCAAGCGCGAGCAGCTTGCCTTCGCCGACAATATGTCGGTGCTGCTCACCCATCTTTCGGAAGTGATCCGCAACAACCTGCCGCAGCTCCTGTCCTACAAGGACATGAAGGCGCTCATCGACAGGCAGGACCCGGAATACCGCAAGCTGGCGGACGAGATCTGCACGTCGCACATCTCCTATCCCGGCCTGCAGGCGGTGCTGAAGCTGCTCCTGTCCGAGCGCATCTCCATCCGCAACCTGCATCTGATCATCGAGGCCATCGCCGAGATCGCGCCGCATGTCCGCCGCACCGAGCAGATCGTCGAGCATGTGCGCGTGCGCATGGCGCAGCAGATCTGCGGCGATCTCTCGGAGAACGGCGTCCTCAAGGTGCTCCGCCTCGGCAACCGCTGGGATCTCGCCTTCCACCAGAGCCTGAAGCGCGACGCCAAGGGCGAGATCCGCGAGTTCGACATCGATCCGCGCCAGCTCGAGGAATTCGGCCAGGAGGCGACCAAGGCGATCCGCAAGCATCTCGATGCCGGCGAGCGCTTCGTCATCGTCACCGCGCCGGATGCCCGCCCCTATGTGCGCATGATCATCGAGCGCCTGTTCTCGACGATGCCGATCCTCAGCCATGTCGAGATCGCCAAAGGTGTGGAGTTGCGCGTGCTCGGCACCATCTCGTGAACGAGCTTGCGCAGACCGTCGTGATCGCCGCCTTTCTGGCCTTCTGCCGGATCGGCGGCTGCTTCATGATCATGCCGGGCCTGTCGAGCATCCGCCTGCCGCTGCAGATCCGGCTGTTCGTCGCGCTCGCGGCGAGCGGCGCGCTTCTGGTTGCGCTTTGGGACCAGATCGCGCCTTTCGTCGACCGCCGGCCGGCGATCCTGATGCCGATGATCGCGTCGGAACTGCTGATCGGCGGACTGCTCGGCCTGATGGCGCGGTTCTACATGCTGGCGCTCCAGTTCATGGGCTCGGCGATCGCTATGCTGATCGGCTATGGCGGCATGAACGGTCCTGGCATCGAGGACGGCGAACCGGAACCGGCGCTCGGCGCCCTCATCTCCTTCTCGGCGCTGCTCCTGCTCTTCGCCTTCAACTTCCATCATGAAATCGTCCGGGCGCTGGTCGATTCCTATAATGTCGCGCCGGTCAATCTCGCCTTCCGTCCGCAGGCGGCGCTGGTCGACCTGACCGACACGATCTCGGAATCCTTCTTCATCATGCTGCGCATCGGCAGCCCGTTCGTTGCCTACGCGATCCTCGTGAACCTCACCATCGGCTTCATCAACAAGCTGACCCCGCAGATTCCCGTCTACTTCATCTCCCTGCCCTTCGTGATCGCAGGCGGCCTGTTCATCCTCTACTTCTCCATCGGCACGATGCTCAGCCTCGTCGTCGACGGCTTCGTGCCCACCACGATCGGACGGTGACGGATGGCAACCCGGGTCCAGCGCCTGAAAAAACTGCTCGCGGTGCAGGAGCAGCTGAAAGCCCTGCACGAAACCCGGCATGCGGGTCATCTGGCCGAGGCGGCGACAGCGGCCCGCGAGGCGGTGGAGATCGGCGAACGCGCCGATGCGGAAGACTCCCTGTCGAACCTTTTTCCCGACCTCTACAGCCGAAGCATAGCGAACGCCGTTGCGCGCGAGGAACGGAGCCGCGCCCTTGCCTCGGAGGAAATGCGGCAGATCGCCCGGGCGACGGCCCGCACGAACCTTGTCGAGCGCAATTACCGCGACGCGAGGCGGCAGGACGAGCGCGAGAAGGGTGACCGGGAGCGGCTGGAAGCAGTGTCGATCACGCATCGCAAGCCCGGGTAAGGTTGCCACAAGCTTGCCAGCCGATAGTCGGCGGATGATTCCGAGGAACGCGCTTTGGCCATCTCTCCGCCCAGCGACATAGTGCTCGACGTCGCACGCGCCGCAGAGCCCGATGCGGTCGCCAAGGCGCGCGCCGCACTGATGAACCGCCTGCCGGCTGGAATTGCCGCCGTGTTCGATGCCGGCGTCGATGCCGCGCAGACGGTCTCAGCAACCTCCACCACCCCCGGCAGCATTCTGAGCCGCGAGGCGTCTTCAACCTCCATGTCCGACGCGTCGAAGAAATTCGAGGCGATGGTGCTGCAAACCTTCATCTCCGCGATGATGCCGAAAAACGCGGACGGCACCTACGGGCAGGGCATGGCCGGCGAGATGTGGAAGTTGATGATGGCGGAAAAGCTGGCCGACGTCGTCGCCGAAGGCGGCGGCATCGGCATCGCCGACCGGCTGAACAAGGATTTCGAGAAGCGGGGCGACCAGACCGTGCCGGTCTCCGGCGTCACGTCCGACGCGACACTCGCCGAAGGCGGCAAGCCGGCCATGATCGCGACGGCCTTCGTCGACGTGATCCAGCGGCAGCTTGTCAAAGAAATCCGTGGCGACGCCACCTCCAACGATACCGGACTCTTTGAGAACTGATCGGAAGCCGAGCGATGGATTATTCTCCCTACACCGCACAACTCCCGGCCCGTACCGCCACCCCGGAGCCTTCCGCCATGCGGCCGTCGAGCCTTATGGCCATCATCGGCCGCATCGAGGAGGCGGTGGACGAGGAGACGGCGGCGATCCACACCGATCTGGGCTTCGACCTGAAGGCCTCCAACGCCCGCAAGAGCCGGTATCTCTACGAACTCAGCCGCGCCATGAAAGGCGTCAATGCCGGCGATCTGGGCGAGGAACACCGCAACGGCATGCTGCGGCTGCGCCAGAAACTCGCCCGCAACGAGACCGTCATCCGCGCCCATCTCGACGCGGTCGGAGAGGTGGCGTCGCTCATCCAGGCCGCCGTCCAGAAGGTCGAAGCCGACGGCACCTATTCCTCGAGCGAATTCGGCCGCTGATCCATGATCAAATTCATCGCCGCAGCCATGTGGATCTGTGCAGCGACGCTCGGCGCGGCCATCTTCTCCTTCCAGACGAGCCAGGCGCCCTCCGATGCCGGGAAGGCTGAGGTCAAGCCGCTGCTGGGCGGCCTGGACTACGTCAAGACCGACGTCATCGCGGTGCCCGTCGTGCGGGAGGCGAGCGTGATCGGCTATTTTCTGACGAAGCTCGTCTATACCGTCGATCCTGCGATCATGGGCAAGCTGTCCATTCCGGCCGAGAGCCTTATCGTCGATCAGGTCTATTCCTATCTCTACGGCAGCCCCGAGGTGGATTTCACGAAGACGACCGCCCTCGACCTCAACGCTTTTCGCGGACACATCCGCGATGCCATCAATACGCGCATCGGCGAAACGCTCGTCCATGACGTGATGGTGGAGCAGATCGAGTTCATGTCGAAGGACGAAATCCGCGACAATGCGTTGCGCCGCCGCGTCTCCGACATGAAGACGCCGAAGTTCGGCGCCGAGAACAAGAAGAAGGACGCATCGAGCGGCCACTGATCTGTCGTGGCGTTCATATGGAACGAGACGCCGCAGACTTTCTCAATAACGTTGACGTAAACGTCATACCGCTCTAAGTGGCTTGACGAGCGGGCGCTCCAGTCCCGCAATATGCAATCGGCCCCGGGATTATAGAGGACTGTCATGAGCATACAGGATATCGTGGAGAAGATCCGTGGCCGCGTCGAAAGTTCCGGCTTCGATCGGTCGGTGAAGTTCGACACGGGAGCCGATGGCGTCATCGTCATCGACGGCACCACTATTTCCACCACGGACGCGCCGGCCGACTGCACAATCACCCTGTCCCTCGACGATCTGGAATCGATGCTGGCGGGTGAACTGAGCCCGACGGCCGCCTTTATGCAGGGCAAGCTGAAGGTCGAGGGAGACATGTCCATCGCCATGGCGCTCAGCCAGGTGATCTGACGCAGCTCCGCTGACGACGGTCCCGCTCTCTCAAGGAAAGCGAGCCGTCGTCATCGTAGAGAAACCGCGCAGTCATGCTGCGGCCGCGACCTCGTGCCTCGTCACCTTGCGCCCGGTCGCGCGCAGCACGCCTTGCGCACCGTCGAGCGCGCCTTCTTCAAGCTCCAGCGCCAGAAAGCGATGCCGCTCATAAGGGCCGGGCATGGCGAGAGCGCCGGTCTTCTCCGCCGTGAAGCCGAAACGCGCATAATAGGGCGCGTCGCCCACGAGCAGGATCGCCTTGTGGCCGAGACGCCGCGCTTCCTCTATCGCAAGGCGCATCAGCGCACCGCCGATGCCCGCGCCCTTCAGCGACGGGTCGACGGCAAGCGGGCCGAGCAGCAGCGCGGCGCGATCGCCGGCAGCGACGTCCCACAGGCGAACGGTGCCCACCAGCGAACCATCGCTGCCGCGCGCCACCAGCGCCAGCCCTTCGGACGGCTTGCGGCCGCGCCGGAGCTTTTCCGACGACTTGCGCGTGCGACCCGGTCCCATGGCCCGGTCGAGCAGGTTTTCACGCGTGGCGATATCGCCGTCGCTTTCGGCGACAAGGGAAAAGGCGAGCGGCTGGAGTTCGGTGGCAGCATTCACTTCGAAAAATCCTTCACGAGCGGAAGAGGTCTGTTCCACAAGCGAACCCGTGGCCGGCTGAACCACCGGCCACGAGCGGATCTGGCGGCGGCAGAGCCGCCAGATCACGTAGGCCGAGCGGACGAATGTCCGCTCAAATCACGTAGGAACGCAGCGGCTCGAAGCCGTTGAAGGCGACCGCCGAGTAGGTGGTCGTGTAGGCGCCGGTGCCTTCGATCAGCACCTCGTCGCCTATGGTCAGCGACAATGGCAGCGGATACGGCGTCTTCTCGTAGAGCACGTCGGCCGAATCGCAGGTCGGGCCGGCGAGCACGCAGGGCGCCACCGTATCGCCGTCGCGCGGCGTCACGATCGGGTAGCGGATCGCCTCGTCCATCGTCTCAGCGAGGCCGCCGAACTTGCCGATGTCCAGATAGACCCAGCGGACATTGTCGTTGTCGGCCTTCTTCGAGATCAGCACGACTTCCGACTTGATGACGCCCGCATTGCCGACCATGCCGCGGCCCGGCTCGATGATCGTCTCCGGGATGCGGTTGCCGAAATGCTTCGACAGCGCCTCGAAGATCGCCTGGCCGTAGGCCCGCGCCGCCGGCACGTCCTTCAGGTAGCGCGTCGGGAAGCCGCCGCCCATATTGACCATCCTGAGCACGATCCCCTCGTCGGCCAGCGTCTCGAAGACGCGCCTGGCGTCGCCCAGCGCGCGGTCCCACGCCGTCAGGTCGCACTGCTGCGAACCGACGTGGAAGGACACGCCATAGGCGTCGAGGCCCAGCGCATTCGCATGGCGCAGCACGTCGACCGCCATCGCCGGCACGCAGCCGAACTTGCGCGACAGCGGCCATTCGGCGCCCTCGCCGTCGGTCAGCACGCGGCAGAAGACGCGGCTGCCCGGCGCGGCGCGCGCCACCTTCTCCACCTCCTCGACGCAATCCACCGCAAACAGGCGGATGCCGAGCTCGAAGGCGCGCGCGATGTCGCGCTCCTTCTTGATGGTGTTGCCGAAGGAGATACGCTCCGCGGGCGCGCCCGCGTCCATCGCCATCTCGACTTCGGCAACGCTCGCGGTGTCGAAGGACGAGCCCATCGAGGCAAGCAGGCGCAGGATTTCCGGCGCGGGATTTGCCTTCACCGCGTAGTAGATTCTTGAATCGGGCAGCGCCTTCTCGAAGGCGCGATAGTTGTCGCGCACCACGTCTAGGTCGACCACGAGGCAAGGGCCGCTCGGACGTCGGGTGGCGAGGAAATCGATGATGCGCTGGGTGGCGGCCATTGTCGTCTCTCCAGATGCGCCTTTCGGGCGCGCAATAAGGCTCGCGCTCGCATGGCGGCGCGCCATGCGGATGCACGGTGGACAAAGGCGGGACGGAACTTCGTGGCGCCGGCCTGTGGAGAACCCGGAACCACGTCATGCCGTCTCGCGGCGATGGACGTCCGGCCGCCCGGCCGAATGTCCGCTTTGTCTGCCTTGGCTTGGAGGGAGAACCCACCGCACTGCCGGCAATGAAGGTGTGCCTCTTCAGTAACCCCGGTCTATGGACAACCGGCAGACACCAGAAAGGCCCGCACCGTCGTTGCTTCAAGGCGTCCTCGGATCGGCGGTTGGCCGCTGAACCGACCGGGTTCGTTACTCCCCGGGTACCGTCCCGATTCCTCGCCATTTCGAGGTCGGGGGACGCCCACAGGCACGTGCGACTTTGGGCAAGCGCGCATATATGGATGTCGCACGTCACAATCAACGAAAATCGGACCTCGGGTTGAAAAAAATCGGGCAGCGAACGATGCTACCTTCGGCGTGCGCAAAGGCTGAACGATGAACATCACCAAAGATCGCTTCAACGCGTTTCTCGATCTCCCGGAAGCATCTGTTTTCCATGCGCAATCCGGCCCGCTGACAGGGTTGACGCTGGCGGTCAAGGACATCTTCGATGTGGCCGGCTATCCGACCGGTTGCGGCAATCCGCAAAAGCAGGCCGAAGCAGCTCCAGCCGCAGCCACGGCGCCCGCCGTGCAGAAGCTTCTCGACGCCGGCGCGCGATTCGTCGGCAAGACCCAGACGGAGGAACTGGCCTTCTCCATGCTCGGCCAGAACGTGCACTTCCCGCGTCCGGTCAATCCCGCCGCCCCGGGCCGCGTCACGGGCGGCTCGTCCTCCGGCTCGGCCGCGGCGGTAGCCGGCGGATTGGCCGACATCGCCACCGGTTCCGATACCGGCGGCTCCATACGCGCGCCGGCAAGCTTCTGCGGGCTGGTCGGCCTACGCACCACGCACGGCGCCATCTCGCTCGAAGGTACGATGCCGCTGGCGTCCTCCTTCGACACGTTCGGCTGGTTCGCGCGGGATATCGAGATCTACGAGAAAGTAGGCGAAGTGTTGTTGCGCGGTGGGGGTACACTGGACCGCCCGCTTCGCATCGAAGCGCTCGACACCCTCCTCATGGGTCCGGAAGAAGTCGCCGAGTACGCGCGCCTCGCATCGGTCGTCGCGGATGTGCTCGGTCGCGCAAGGGAAACCGCTGCGCCGCCGCAATCGATCGACGCGCTCTACTGGGCCACCCGAAAACTGCAGGCGCTCGAGGCATGGGACGCGCACGGGGCCTGGATCGAGCAGCCGGGCAGAAAGCTGGGTGAGGCAGTGTTCCAGCGCTTCCTCTTCGGCAAGTCGGTCAACGACGAGGACGTGAAGCGCGAATCGGAAATCAGGGCAGCCTTCACCGCGTGGCTTCGCGACCTTCTTGCGGATGACGGCATCCTTGTCATGCCGACGGTGCCCTGCCCGGCACCGGGAAGCGATGCGGGACCGCAGGTATTTTCCGATTTCCGGGAGCAGGCCATTCGTCTCCTGTGCTGGTCAGGCCTTTCCGGCTTCCCGCAGATCACGCTACCGCTCGGCACGGTGGCCGATGCGCCCTTCGGCATCTCGCTGCTCGGCCCTGCCGGCAGCGATCTCGCACTCATCGCGACGGGCAAGGCGATCATGCAGAACGCCGGGAACACCTGACGTGGATACGCTCACCCGCATGCGCGCCTTCATCGATGTGGTCGAGGCGGAAGGCTTTTCCGCCGCCGGCCGCAAGGTCGGCCGATCGAAGGCGCTCCTGTCGAAATATGTGCGCGAGCTGGAGGACGAGCTCGGCGTCCTGCTGCTCAACCGCACCACGCGCCAGTTCTCGCTCACCGAGGCGGGCCACACCTATTACAAACGCGCATCCGAACTCGTCCAGGAAATCGATGGTCTTCAGGAGATCGTCCGCGATACGTCGGGCGACGTGCGGGGCCGGATAAAACTGTCGGCGGCGCGCACCTTCGCCGATGCGCCGATCGGCCAGTCGCTGATCGACTTCGCCAAGGCTCATCCGGACATCGTGCTCGAAATCCATCTTGACGACCGTTTCGTCGATCTCGTCGAGGAGGGCTTCGACCTCGCCATCCGCATCACGCGGTTGGAAAACTCGTCGCTCATCGCGCGCCGGCTCGCCCCCTTCTCCATCCGGATCGTCGCGACGCCGGAACTGCTGGAAAGGCACGGCGTGCCCACCAAGCCGCAGGATCTGGCAAATCTGCCCTGCATCATCGACACAAACGGCCGCTGGCTGTCCAACTGGCAATTCCGCCGCATGAACGGCGACATCTATTCCGTTTCGGTCACTGGACCGCTCGAAGTGAACAGCCCGATGGCGACCCGCGCCGCCGCTCTGGCGAGCCTCGGTTTCTGCATCCTTCCCGATTTCATCGCCGAAGCCGACCTCAAGGCCGGACGCCTGGTCAGTGTGCTGGAAGACAGCCTGCCCACGAATGGCGGGATTTTTGCCATATACCCGCATCGGCGCTATCTTCCGGCGAAGGTGCGCGTTCTGGTGGACTTCCTCGTGCACTGGTTCAAGACGAACGGACGCGTCGACGGCGCAGATGCCGGCGCGTCCTAATTCCGCCGGCTTTGGAGTCTCTATGCCAGTCTGCTTCGGAAAGGCCTGAAAATCGACCATGCGAGCCCAGCCGCGAGGAGCAATCGGGATCGGGGTGCTGCTGGCTGCAAGCGTGGCGGCGACGCCGGCTCACGTACATCCGCATGTATTCGCCGAGGCCCGGCTGGAAGTCGACGTCGATCCTGCCGGCACCGTCACGGCCCTGAAACACGTATGGCGCTTCGACGACGTCTTTTCGAGCACCGTCCTGGTCGAGTTCGACAAGAATTCGGATCTGAAGCTGGACGAGTCGGAATTGCAGGATGTCTCCAGTACCATCTATGACTCTCTGAATGACTTCAACTACTTCCAGGTCGTCACCCTGAACGGCAAGGACGTGGCGATGCAGAGACCGAAGAAGCTGATCGCCGCCTTCGAGAACAACCAGCTCATGGTGCTTTTCCAGTCCCAGCCGAAGCAGCCGTTGAAGCTCGGGGGCAAGGTCGATTTCGGCGTCTACGATCCCACCTTCTATACGGCGATCGATTTTCTCGACGATGACCAGATGGCCGTCAACGGCATGCCGCCAGGCTGCACGCGTGCCGTTATCCGTCCCGATCCGGACGAAGCCATCGCGCAGAATCAGGCGACGCTCACCGAAGAGTTCTTCAACGATCCGAGCGGCACCGACCTCAGCAAGATTTTCGCGACGAGGCTCGAGCTTACCTGCCAGGGCTGATCTCGAGGGGACAATCGATGAACAAGACCTTTGCACGCGCCGTCTTCGGCCTTCTGCTCGTCAGCTATGTTCTCAGCCTGCTGCTGACCCGGGCGCATGCCAGTTCGCTGGGCATCGGCGCCAACGAGGCGGTGCTTCCCTCCACCGGCTACTTTTCCGGGCTGATGAACTGGATCAACACCCAGCAGCAGGGCTTCTACCGCTCGCTGACGGGCGCTCTGAAATCGATGCGCGACGGCGGCGGCGGCTTCTGGGCGCTCGTCGGTCTTTCCTTCGCCTATGGCATCTTCCACGCGGCCGGTCCCGGACATGGCAAGGCTGTCATCTCGTCCTACATGCTGGCGAACGAGGTCGCGCTGCGGCGCGGTGTCATGCTCTCCTTCGTCTCGGCCTTCCTGCAGGCGATCACCGCCGTCGTCATGATGGCTGCCGTGTTCCTGCTGCTGAGAGGCACCGCCGTTTCGATGACGGACGCCACCCGTTTCCTCGAAATCGCCTCCTATGCGCTCATCACGGTGTTCGGCGCATGGCTGCTCTGGAAGAAAGCATGGCCTCGGCTCGCGGGGCTGTTCGGCCGCAACCCCGCCCTCAGCCTGTCGGCGGCGCATGCGCACACCCATCATCACGGCCACCGGCACGATCATGGACACCATCATCACGCGCATGACGAGCATCATGACCACGCGTCATGCTCGCATGATCACGGCCATCATGATGCAGGTCATGCAGGTCATGCGCATGCGGAAACGCCGCAAGGCAACCAGCCAATATCCCTGCGGACGCTCTTCGCATCCCACGACCATCATCACGACGCCGGCGAGGTCTGCTCCACCTGCGGCCACAGCCATGCGCCGGACCCGAAGATGCTCTCGGGCGACCGTTTCGACTGGCGCACGGCGTGGTCGGCGGTCGCCGCCGTCGGCATCCGCCCATGCTCCGGCGCGCTGATCGTGCTGACCTTCGCTTTCCTGAACGGCCTGTGGGTCGGCGGCCTGCTTTCGGTGTTCGCCATGGCCGTCGGCACGGCGATTACCGTATCCGTCCTGGCGACGATCGCCGTCACGGCGAAGAACTGGGCCGTCGCCATGGCAGGCGACGGCCGCGCCGGCAACCGTATCCACGCCGCGATCGAGATCGCAGGCGCCGGCTTCGTCTTCGTCATCGGCCTGCTGCTCCTGACCGCCAGCCTGAACGCCTGACGACGCGCCGGCTATGCGCGCTTTCCGAGTTTCTGGAAGCGCTTGACGAGGCGCTCGCGTTTCAGCTGCGAGAGCCGATGGAGCCAGAAGATGCCGTCGAGCTGATCGATCTCGTGCTGGTGGCAGACGGCCAGCAGACCCTCCGCATCCTCGGTCTCCTCCGATCCATCGAGTTTCCGATAGGTGACGCGCACGCGCGCAGCACGCTCGATCTCCTCGGTCACACCGGGCATGGAAATGCTGCCTTCCGTGTGACGGATCTTCTCATCGGAAGACCAGACGATCACGGGATTCACATAGACCCGCACCGGCTCGGCCGCCGAAAGCTGCAGCACCACCACGCGTTTCGAAACGCCGATATGCGGTCCCGTTATGCCGATGCCAGGTGCTGCCCGCATCGTGTCGAGCAGATCGTCGGCGAGGACGCCCAGCGCATCGTCGAATGCGGTGACAGGCTCCGCGACGATCCGCAGACACGGATCGGGAAACGTCACGATCGGCCGGACTGCCAATTGGCGTGCCCGCCCTTTCAGGCGATCTTGCCGCCCAGTTCGTCCTCGATATGCGCCCTGATGATCTCGTCGAAGCTCGACTCCGCCTTGAAGCCGAGTTCGCGCGCGCGCCTGCTCTCGAAGCGGGTCGGCCAGTTCTTGACGAGCGCCCATACAGCCTCGTCATGCTGATCGCGGATTCGCTTCACCACATCCTCGCCCGCGATGCGGCGCAGCGCCTCGATCTGCTCGCCGACTGTCACCGCCACGCCCGGCATGGTGATGTTCCGGCGCGGTCCCACCCTGGCGCCGTCGATTTCCGCGCCATGGACGAGGAAACCCACCGCCGCGCGCGGGCTGGCATGGGTATGGACGACATCGCGCGGCACCGGCAGCAGCGCCTCCTGCCCGGCGAGCGGCTCGCGGATGATGCCGGAGAAAAAGCCGGAAGCCGCAGCGTTCGGCTTGCCCGGCCGCACGCAGATGGTGGGCAGGCGTATGCCGATGCCGTCGAGGAAGCCTCGGCGCGTGTAGTCCATCAGGACGAGTTCGCTCATCAGCTTCTGCACGCCATAGGACGACAGCGGCGCCTGCTGGAAATCGTCCGGAATGACGTCCGGGAACGGCCCGCCATAGACGGCGATCGAAGAAGAGAAGACGACGCGCGGCGTATAACCTTCGGCGAGGCGGATTGCATCGAACAAAGCCTTCGATCCGTCGAGGTTGACGCGATATCCGAGATCGAAATTAGCTTCCGCTTCGCCTGAGACGACGCCGGCCAAGTGGAAGATCACATCCGGCCGCGAGGCAACCAGCGTGGCCGCTGCGCCCTCGTCGGCCATGTCGCCGGTATGGACCGTCACCTCGACGCCGGCCGCCTCGGGCTTTGGAGCGGGCACGATGTCGTGCAACTCGAGTGCGCTGATCTTCTGTCCGCGCAGGGTTCCGTCCTTCAACAGCCGCGCCGTCAGCTTGCGGCCGATCATGCCGGCCGCACCGGTCATCAGAATACGCATGTCAACCTCCCTTTCTGCTACGCCCGCGCAGCCAGAACACTAGAAAGAAAGCCGCCACGAAAGCGATCGCTATGGCGCCTGCGGCGATGGTGGAATAAGCGCCGACAGCCAGCATGATCTTCGGCATCAGGAACGCGACGATTCCGAATCCGAAGAAGATGATCGCGGCCGCGATAACGGCGTTGCGGTTGCTGCTGTCCACGCGGATCAAGACCTTTTACAGCGAGAAGCCGCCGTCGACGTTGATGACGGTGCCGGTCGTGAACGCGGCCTCGTCGGACGCCAGATAGACGACGACAGGCGCGATTTCGATGGCGTCGCCGACACGGCCCATGGGCTGGCGCTGGACGAACATCTCCATTGCCTTGTCCTTGCTGCCCCATTCCTTGCCGAGCGTCTCGACGCGGTGCTCCCAGGAGGGCGACTTGAAGGTGCCGGGGGCGATGGCGTTGCAGCGGACGCCGTCGCGGATGTAGTCGGCCGCGACGGCCTTGGTCAGGCCGATGACCGCCGCCTTGCTGGCGCCGTACGCGTAGCGGTTGGGAATGCCGCGGATCGAGGACGCACCGGAAGCAACATTGACGATGGAAGAGGTCTTGCCGCCGGCCTTGGCGCGCGCCAGCATGCCGGGCAGGAAGGCCTTGATGGTGCGATGCATCGACTTGACGTTGAGATCGAACGAGAAGTCCCAGTCCTTGTCGGTCGTGGTCAGCACGGTGCCGTGATGCACGTAGCCGGCGACGTTGACCAGTATGTCGATCTCGCCGACTTTCGCCGCATAGGCTTCCACTGCCCTGGTGGAAAGCACGTCGAGCTTCGCCTTCTTGGCGCGCGCGAGACCGTCGAGCTTGTCGCGCTGGATATCCGAAGCGTAGACGGTCGCGCCCTCGGCCACGAACAGTTCCGCGATCGCACGGCCGATGCCCTGCCCCGCCGCCGTGACGACGGCAATCTTTCCCTTCAACCTTCCAGCCATGTTACTCCCTCTCGGAAAGCTTGGATTGCGTGTGTCAGTGAAGATGTTCCGGCCGCGCATCGGCGCACTGCCCGTATTCGGGCTCGACCGTCGCATGCGAGATGCCGTGGCGGGTCGCCAGCCGCGCCTTGATGGCGGCCACCGCTCCCTGCGGGCTCGTCCCCTCGGCCAGACGCGCATGGAGCGTCGCCATGCTGCTCGATCCATCGATCGACCAGACATGCACGTGATGGACCTCCCGCACGCCGGTGATCGAGCTTTCGAGATCGGCCACGATCTCGTCGCGGTCGAGATGGGCCGGCGCGCCTTCGAGAAGCACGTGAGCAGCCTCCTTCATCAGCCGCCATGCAGTCGACAGGATGAGCACGGCGACAAGCACCGAAAGGATCGGATCGATCGGCGTCCAGCCGGTGGCGAGGATGACCAGCGCGGCCGCGATCGCCGCGGCCGAACCCAGCATGTCGCCCATCACATGCAGCAGGGCGCCGCGCATGTTGAGGCTGGTGCGGTCGCCCCCATGCAGCACCGCGAACCCTGCGATATTGACGAGCAATCCGGCCACCGCCACGACCAGCATCGGACCTGCGAGCACCGGAGGCGGCGCCATGAAACGCACGACGGCCTCGTAGCAGATCCAGACCGCCACGGCGAAGATGGTGATGCCGTTCGTATAGGCGACCAGCGTCTTCACGCGGCCGAAGCCGTAGCTCATCCGCTTCGTCGCCGGACGGTCGCCGAGGCGGAACGCATACCAGGCGAGCCACAGCGCGATCGAATCGGTCAGCATGTGGCCGGCATCAGCCACCAGCGCCAGTGAGCCGGTGATCCAGCCCCCGAGCGCCTCGGCGATCATGAAGCCGCCGGTCAGGGTCGCGGCGATGAGCACGCGCCTGCGGTCTGTGTTCTCGTGGACATGGGCACCGGAGCCATGACTGTGCCCTGCATGCGAGTGGCCCGCGCCCGGTTTCTCGTGGACGTGGCCGTGGTCGTGACCGTCATCGTGACCGTGATGATGTCCGCCGTGCGAATGCGCCATGCTGTCCACTCTGTCGCGCTTGAGCATCTACCGCGCCTGAACGCGAAACTCCTCAAGGCGGCGCTTCTGGTTTCCGTCCGCATCGAAATTGGCCGGATCGAGCCAGTCCATATAGGCTTGGCGCAACAAAGGCCACTCCTTATCGATGATCGAATACCAAGCCGTATCGCGATTCTCGCCCTTGACGACCATGTGCTGCCGGAAGATGCCCTCGAACTGGAAGCCGAAGCGTTCGGCGGCCCTTTTCGACGGTTCGTTGCGATTGTTGCATTTCCACTCATAGCGACGGTAGCCGAGGTCTTCGAAAACATATCTGGCGAACAGGAACTGCGCCTCGGTCGCCGCCGGGCGCCGCGAGACCAGGGGACCCCAGTAGATGTTGCCGATCTCGATCACCCCAAAGGCCGGGTCGATGCGCATCAGCGTCTGGCGGCCCGCGATTCTGCCACTCGCCTTGTCGATCACCGCGAAGAACAGCGGGTCCTGGCTCGCGCTCGACTTTTCCAGCCAGGCATCGAAAGCGGCGCGATCGTCCGGCGCGTTTTCGAACAGCCATCGGAACCGCTGACCGGCATCGGCGACGGTGGCGGCTTCGTAGAGTCCGTCGCCATGCTGCGCCGCGAGCGGTTCGAGACGGACATAGCGCCCTTCAAGGACAACCCGTTCGGGACGCGGGCGCGGTTGCCAGTTCTTAAGATCGTCAGTCATCGGAAATTCGCCTAACCATTTGACAAAAGCCACGCAAGGCTCACAAAAACGCGTTCAACGCAAAAGAACCAGATGGGTAGGGAAAATGCTCCAAACAGTGCCGGCCTTCGATCGACTCGGCGAGGAGAACGCCTTCGCGGTTCTGGCGCGCGCGACGGCGCTTGCGGCCGAAGGCAGGGACATCGTCAACCTCGGCATCGGCCAGCCCGACTTCAAGACGCCGCCCCACATCGTCGAGGCGGCGATCAAGGCCCTGCGCGACGGCCATCACGGCTACACGCCGGCCACCGGCCTCCTCGCCACGCGCGAGGCCGTCGTACGCCGGACGCTGGCGCTCACCGGCGTCGAGGTGTCGCCGGAGAACGTGATGATCCTGCCCGGCGGCAAGCCGACCATGTATGCCGCCATCATCATGTTCGGCGAGCCCGGCGCGGAAATCCTCTATCCCGATCCCGGATTTCCAATCTACCGCTCGATGATCGAGTTCACCGGGGCCAAACCCGTCCCGATCCCGATCCGTGAGGAGAACGGCTTCGCCTTTTCGGCCGAGGAGACGCTGGCGCTTATCACGCCGAAGACACGGCTCATCATCCTGAATTCTCCCGCAAACCCGACCGGCGGCGTGACGCCGCGCATCGAGATCGAAAAGCTCGTGAAGGGCCTCGGGAAGCATCCCGACGTCGCCATCATGTCGGACGAGATCTACGACGTGATGACCTATGACGGCGAAAAGCACGTCTCGCTGCTGACCTTCCCCGAGATCCGCGACCGGTTGATCGTGCTCAACGGATGGTCCAAGACCTGGGCGATGACCGGCTGGCGCATGGGCTGGTCGATCTGGCCGAACACTGCGTCGAGCAACCATCTCTACGACAAGGTGCGCAAGCTGGCCGTGAACTGCTGGTCCTGCGTCAACGCGCCGAGCCAGTTCGCCGGCATCGCCGCGATCGACGGACCGCAGGACGAGGTGGAGGCCATGATGAAGGCTTTCGACCGCCGCAGGAAAGTGGTGGTCGAAGGATTGAACAAGCTGCCCGGCGTATCCTGCATCACGCCGAAGGGCGCGTTCTATGCGTTTCCGAATGTCGCCCAGACGGGCTGGAAGGCAAAGCAACTCGCCTCGGCCCTGCTGGACAGGGCTGGCGTCGCGCTCATCGGCGGCCCCGACTTCGGCATTCTCGGCGAGGGCTACATCCGGCTATCATACGCCAATTCGGAGGAGAACATCCTCAGGGCGCTCGACCGGATGGGCGATTTCCTGCAGAGCGAAAAGGCGCCGCAGGCCGCCTGAGCGCGGCCCGTCGGGGCGGGTTTACCCCCGCCCCACGAACGGCATCTTGGTCGCCATCACGTTCATGAACAGCACGTTCGTGTCGAGCGGCATGTTCGCCATGTGCAGCACGGAATCGGCGACACGCTGCACATCGATGGTCGGCTCGACCGCGATCGTGCCATTGGCCTGCGGCACGCCCAGCGTCATCGCATGCGCCATTTCGGTGAGCGCGTTGCCGATGTCGATCTGGCCGCAGGCGATGTCGAACGGCCTGCCGTCGAGCGCCAGCGATTTGGTGAGACCGGTTATGGCGTGCTTTGTCGCCGTATAGGGAGCCGAGCCGGGGCGCGGCGCATAGGCCGAGACCGAGCCGTTGTTGATGATGCGGCCACCTTGCGGTTTCTGCGCGCGCATCACGCGGAAAGCCGCCCGGGCGCAATAGAACGAGCCGTTGAGATTGGCGGCAACCGTGTTCTCCCACGCCTCGACCGGGATTTCGTCCGGGGTCGATGCCTTGAACCCGGTGCCGGCATTGTTGAAGAGCAGATCCACCCGGCCGAAGGCTTCGACCACTTTGTCGAACATCGCTTCGACCTCGGGCGATTTCGACACGTCGCAGGAGATCGCCAGCGCCTTTCCGGAAGCCTCGCCTGCCGCCTTTACGGCCTCATCGAGCGCCGCCTGCCGCCGTCCCACGAAGACGGTGTTCCAGCCGTTTCTGAGAAGCGTCGCCGCCGTGGCCTTGCCGACCCCGCTGCCGGCTCCCGTGACGATCGCTGTCTTGCCGTTTCCCATCAACAGATCCCTCCGATATGCGTGGGATGGCATTGCAGATGGCAGGGCGGAAGGCAAGACCGGGAACAAAGAGGGCGGTCCGTTGGGGCCGCCCTGAATGGGATCGCTTGGGAGGAGAAAAGCTGATCCGAATAAATTTAGGATGCGCTTGATGCGTTAAAAAAGGGTTAACGCGAAACAGAAGCGACCACCCGTTCAGTGCCGCTCAAGAAAGGGCTTGGCATTGCATATACCGCCGATGTCCAGTCGTCCGCGAAGATAAGCAAAGCGCGAAATTCGACTTCTTGCCCGGCGATTCGAAGCCGCTGCTACCAGCGCGGATTGACGTTAGGCACCGAGGTCGGCGCCGGGCCGGAAGATGTAGCGTCCGCTGGTCCTGCCGACCCAGTCTGGATGGTCGTGGCGGACACGATCGTCGCCTCCACATGGTCGATAAGCGCGTCCGGAAGGTTAAGTCGTCCGGCAAGAAGATCGAGATAGCCGCGCTCCGTCCGGGTATCGGGCTCGATGGTCAGCCGCGAGGCGGTGTAAAGTTCAACGCGCTGGGCTTCCGTCTGCGCGGCCGCGACCAGTTGGTCGATGGACCAGGGGTTCTGGATTTCCTTGAGCAGGAACGCCTCGGCCTCCGCGCCGACACCGGCGAGGCTCAGCTTGTCGGCGATGCGCTTGCGTTCGGTCTCATCGATATGCCCGTCCGCATTCGCGGCGGCGATCATCGCCCGCACAAGCGTCAGCGCGAATTCGGCCTCGCCTTGCGGCGCCTGCGACGGATGGAAGTCGGTATCGGCAGGCGGCGGCAGGAGTTCCGGCTGCTTCTCCGTGGTCTGCGCGGGATTGTTGCCGTCGCGGTAGTTCTTGTAGGCGTTGTAGGCGACGCTGCCGATAGCCGCGAGGCCGCCCAGCTTGATCGCCGTTCCGGCCAGATTACGCCCGGTCCTGGTGCCGAGCAGCACGGCGACAAGCGCGCCGGTAGCCAGAGGGTTGTCCTTCGCCATCTGCTGCACCTTCGTTGCGCCGTCCCTGACGCTGCCGCCGCTTCCGGGAAGCTGCGAGCCGAGCAGGTCGTTGAGCAGTTTCTTGGGATCGAGCATCAGGGCCTCCGGATCGCGGGATGCGCAGAAATTGCGCGCCTCAGGCGAAATAGGGAGGCTATGGCGACATTGCAATGACGGCCGGAAGACTGTCAGCCGATGTTCAACTGCCGACGTGAGGCTTTCCGCCGCGCGCCGCGGCAAGCGCGACCTGCCGGTGACGCTCGGCATAGCGGGCACGGTCAGCCTCACTGCGCTCCTGCCGGCAATGGGAGCAGGAAATCCCCTCGACATAGTCGGGAGACGCCCTGTCCTGCGCGGTCAGCGGATGGCGGCACGCCCGGCACAGGGACGCCTCGCCCGCCTCCAGTCCATGCTTCACGGAGACGCGCTCGTCGAAGACGAAGCACTCGCCGTCCCAGAGGCTCGCTTGCGGCTCGACCGTCTCGAGATACTTGAGGATGCCCCCCTTGAGATGGAACACCTCCTCGACGCCGATCGATTTCATGTAGGCCGTCGCCTTCTCGCAGCGTATGCCGCCGGTGCAGAACATCGCGACCTTGCGGCCCTGCAGCGCATCGAGATTCCGCTTCGCCCAAACCGGAAACTCGGTGAAGCTGCGCGTCTCCGGATCGACCGCGCCGCGAAACGTGCCGAGCGATACTTCGTAATCGTTGCGCGTATCGACGACCACCGTCTGCGGATCGGCGATCAGCGCGTTCCAGTCGGCGGGCTCGACATAGGTGCCGACGCTTGCCAGCGGGTCGACGCCCTCGACGCCCATCGTCACGATTTCCTTCTTCAGCCGCACTTTCATGCGGTGGAAAGGCATCTCGGCGGCCCGGCTGTATTTCACTTCCAGCCCTGCGAGTTCCGGGACAGACTCCAGATGCTCGACGAGTTCGCCGATGGCCCCTTCCGTACCGGCGACAGTTCCATTGACGCCTTCCGCCGCAAGCAGCAGCGTGCCCTTGATTCCACGACCGCAGCAGAAGGCGGCAAGCGGCGCACGCATATCCCGATAGGCGTCGAGACGCGCGAAACGATAGAGCGCAGCGACGAGGAGCGGCGTATCCGGCGGGGATGGATTCATGACACGCGGGAGATAAACCGCGCCGTTCCGGCGTTCAAGGGATACAGCCATATCCTATTGAATCAATCGGTTGGTGTTTGTCCCTATGGCGACAGAGCGTCAGTTAAAGAGATTCACCGCCGATTTTATCCCCGCCTGCCCGTTTGCCGAGACAATGGCGTCGTCAAAGGAGGCGCCGTATGTTCGATGACGAGGTCCTGAAAGCGGTCGACATCATGGCTGGACGGCTCGGCGTCGAAGCAGCCGCGCTGCTGGCCATCGCCGAGGTGGAAAGCGGCGGACAAGCCTTCGCCACGGTGGGCGGACGGCCGGAACCACTGATCCGCTTCGAAGGACATTATTTCGATCAGCGCCTGACGGGTGCGAAACGCGAACAGGCGCGCGCGGCGGGATTGGCATCCCCGGTCGCAGGCGCGATCGCGAATCCCGCTACGCAGGCCGGCCGCTGGCGGCTTCTGCGGGCTGCCGCCGCCATCGACCATGCTGCCGCGCACGAAGCCGTCTCATGGGGTCTGGGACAGGTCATGGGCGCGCATTGGCGATGGCTCGGCTTTCCCCACATCGACGCGTTCGTCGCCGAGGCGCGAAGCGGTATCGCGGGGCAGATCACGCTGATGTGCCTTTACGTCGAGAAAGCCGGACTCTCCGGTGCGATCCGTCGACTGGACTGGGCCGCCTTCGCGCGCGCCTATAACGGTCCCGCCTACGCGAAGCACGGCTATCATACGAAGATCGCCGCAGCATATGAGCGGTATCGAAATTCTGGCGGTGCAACGAAGTCGCGTGAAAGCGAAGCTTCCACCGGCACCGCCACACCGATCGATACCGTCGACCTCCAGCGCATGCTTTCGGCCGCCGGCTATCCTGTCGAGGCCGATGGCCTCATGGGGCCGCTGACACGCAAGGCGATTCGCGGCTTTCAGGCCGACAGCGGCCTCGACGTGGACGGCATCCCCGGCCCGAAGACGCTTGCCGCGCTCCGCCGCGCGATACCCTTTGGCGTGGGCGGGGCGGGCATCTGGAATCGTGTCGTCCGCTTCCTCGCGGCACTGTTCGGCAGAAGCTAACCCGGTCTTGCCGAACGCGATGGACAGAGCGCGACAGATCGCCTAATTCGATTGAAATCCTTCCGAACGGTGCCAACCATGCCCAACAAGACCGATGCTTTGCTTTCCCTGCTTGCCGGGCAGCCTGTGATTCCCGTGATCAAGATCGAGGAGGTCGAGAAGGCCGTGCCGTTGGCCCGGGCGCTGGCGAAGGGCGGCCTGCGGGCCATCGAGATCACGCTGCGCACGCCGGCGGCACTGGACGCCATCCGCCGCGTCGCGGCCGAGGTAGAGGAAGCGATCGTCGGCGCGGGCACGATCCTCAATCCGAAACGGTTCAACGAGGCGGCGAAGGCGGGCTCGCGCTTCATCGTCAGCCCCGGCATCACCCAGAACCTGCTTTCGGCCGCCGCCGACAGCGAGGTGCCGCTGCTTCCCGGTGCGATAACGCCGGGCGAGATGATGATGGCGCTCGATGCCGGGCTCGATTTTCTAAAGTTCTTTCCGGCTGAGCAATCGGGCGGCATCGATTTCCTCAAGGCGTTGGCGTCGCCTTTCAACGGCCTGCGCTTCTGCCCGACAAGCGGCATTTCGGCGAAAAACGCCGCCGAATATCTCGCGCAGCCCAACGTCGTCTGCGTCGGCGGCTCCTGGGTGGCGCCGGACGCGCTGATCAAGGCCGGAGACTGGGCGGAGATCGAAGCGCTTGCGCGCGCCGCGGACGCGCTGCGCAGGGCCGCATAGCAGAACGGCCAGCTGAGCCGGCCGTCTTTTCATGCAATTCTTCGCGCGGCAGAGATCAGCCGTGCCGGGTCAATTGGCTTCGAAGCGCGCCACCGGCAGGAAAGCCACGGCCTTTCCGGAAAACTTGTTCGCCTGCAGTTCCTTGCCGTCAGGCTGGAAGCCGTTGGCGTAGACCTCGCGCGGGGCCGTGCGCACGATGTTGTAGGCGAAGGAAGGCGCGCTGTTGCCGCCCTTGCCCTTGGCGACATAATCCTCGTCGAAGGCCCAGCGGGCATCGGACGGCTGCGCCGGAAGCACGATCGAAGCCGGCGGAGCCTTGCGATCGAGTTTCGTGGCACGGGCGGCCTTGCGCGTGCTCTTGGTGTCGGTGGTCACGATCTTCACCGGTTCCCGCGCGATCGCCTGTTCCTCGGCGAGATCACGAGGCTCGGAAGCGCTGATCAGCGAGGCGATCTGCGTGCTGTCCCTTTCCACGGAAGCGACGCTGAGATCGGCTTTGTCGGGCGTGGCCGCGAAATCCTCGACAGCTTCGACGGCAGGACGCGCGGAAGGCATCGGCGCACGCGCCTCCTCCTCGGCCAGAGCCAGCAGCACGGGATCGTCCGCTTCGGGCTGCGCGGGAGCATAGTCGGGACGCCAGGTCGGCAGCGGCACCTTGATCGCCACCTCGGCGGGCCTCGCTTCCGGTTCTTCCACCATCTGGGCAGCCGCCGTATCGACCGGATCGGCCATCTGGAACGGAATCTGGTCGGGTTCGGCGCGTCCCACCTCGGCCTTCGGCCGCGGCGCGACTTCGGGAAGCGGCACGGCGCGCTGCGGCAGAGCAGCCACGATGGTCTCCGCCGGCACCGGCTGGCGCGGCGCTTCCATCGCGGGGGCCGGAGCAGCAGTCGGGACGCCCGGCAATTCCTCGGGCTCGGCGACCTGAACCGGCTTGGGCTGCGAGCGGACGGGCTTGATTTCCGGTTCCTCCGCGACGGCCTCCGGCCCGCTCTCCTCTTCCTCGTCCGCGCTGCGGCTGAACAGCATGGCGAAAAGGTTCTTGGATTTACGGCTGCTGTCGCCGGTATTGGCGAGGGCCAGCGCCGTGCCGCCGGATTTCTGGCGGGATTGGTATGCCGCGAGCGCCTGATCGAAGCCGGGCAGCGGCTTGCCGTCGCTCGGCACATGCAGCGTCTTGCCGTTCGGGAAGACGGCGACGAGTTCCTTGCGGCTCATGCGCGGCCAGTGGCGCACGTTGCCGACATCCATGTGCACGAAAGGCGAACCGGAACGCGGATAATAGCCCACGCCGCCGCCCTGGGCCTTCAGACCGAGGTCGCGCAGCTTCTTCAGCGGCACGCCCGGAATGAAGAAATCCATGGCGTTGCCCAGCATGTGCTGGCTTTTCTTGGCGACGCCCTTGGAACGGCTGCGCAGCATGGAGTTGGTCGCCGGCGACCGGTAGGCCGACACCACGTTTATGTAACCGTTTGAACCGCTCCCTTGATACACCTGCCAGACCAGATCCAGCAGCCGGGGGTTCATCTTGGTCGGTTCGTTGCGGCGCCAGTCGCGCAGGAAACGGTTGATCTTCTGCAGCCCGGCCTGATCGTAACGGCCGTTGCGCTTGAAGGTGATTTCGGCCTTCTCGCCCGTGTGGATGAAATAAAGCTTCAGCGTTCGTGTCTCCGCCTCCGAGGCTGAAACGCCGAAAGACATGGCGCCTGCCGCGAAGCACAGGAGAATGAACATCCGCTTCCAGACCGCCGCAAACGCACGCGGACCGTCGATGAGTCGCTCGATACCAATCAAATCAACAGGCCTTGTTAGGTACTGTCCGTCCCCGGATTTGACGCCCGGACGATGTCTTGAACACGTCCGAATATCGATCCCAATGGTTAACCGCTGCTTATTGAAGCAGAAATGCGGTAACACAGTGGCAGGCGTTTGGCAAAACTGTTGCTGCGGAAAACTTGGTAAACAGCCGGTTTCGTTAGCGATTTCGCGACGGAGCGTCAGGTGGCAAGCTGCTCCGGGTGCCCGGCATCCGACGCGATGTCATATTCCTTCATTTTCCGGTAGAGCGTCGAGCGGCCGATTCCCAGCCGCCGCGCCACTTCGCTCATCTGGCCGCTGTAGTGCTCGATGGCGAAGCGAATCATCTCGACCTCGACCTCGGCCAGCGAACGCACATTGCCCCGATCGTCGAGGGTTCGCATCATGCCCTTGGCGGGCGCTAATGGCGAAACCGGCGCGGCTTCCGTTACGACCTCCAAGGGCGGCTGCACCGGCATCAAGGCCGCACCCTGTTGGAGCCGGACCGCGGAACGCGCGCTGTCGGGGATCAGGTGCCCGTCGACCTCGTGGCTGATCTGCGGAAAATCCGCCGGCTCCAGCGTGTCACCGTCGCAAAGCAGGATAGCCCGGAGGATGGCGTTTTCGAGCTGCCGCACATTGCCCGGCCAGTCATAGGCTTCCAGCAGGCGCAGCGTCACGGGTGCGAATTCCAGCCGTCTGCCGGGCGAGTGATGCTTCAGCGCCCGCTCCTTCAGGAACTGCGCCAGGGGCTCGATGTCCTCGCGCCTCTGTCTGAGCGGCGGAATCATGATCGGATAGACGTTGAGGCGATAGAAAAGGTCCTCGCGGAACCTGCCGCTTCTCACCTGCTGCATCAGGTCGCGATGGGTCGCAGAGATGAGCTTGATGTCGACCTTGACCGTCTGGCGTCCGCCAACGGGGTCGACCTCGCCTTCCTGCACCGCGCGCAGCAGCTTCACCTGCGTTTCGAGCGGCAGATCGCCGATCTCGTCCAGAAAGAGCGTGCCCGTGTTTGCTTCGACGAACTTGCCGGCGTGTTTCTCGGTCGCGCCGGTGAAGGAACCTCTTTCGTGGCCGAACAGTATGCTTTCCACAAGATTGTCGGGGATGGCGCCGCAATTGACCGTCACGAAGGGTTTTGTCCGACGCTCGCCCGATCCTTGTATGGCGCGGGCGAAGACCTCCTTGCCGACGCCGGACTCGCCTTCGATGAGCACGGGGATATTCGACGACGCGGCCTTCTGGCCGAGCCGCACGGCGCGCTCCATGGCCGGGCTGCGCGTGATGAGATCCTTGAACGTCAGGGAGCCGTTGCGGCGCGTCGCGCGTCGCGTTTCCCCTTCAAGCTCCTCAACCTTCAGCGCATTGGAAATGGCGGTCTGCAGCCGGTCCGGCGAGGCAGGCTTGACGAAGAAATCCACGGCGCCGGCGCGCATGGCCGTGACCGCCGTATCGATGCCGCCTTGCGCGGTCTGAACGATGACCGGCGTCTTGATCGAGCGTTCGCCGAGCCGTTTCAGCACGCCGAGGCCATCGATGCCGGGCATGACCAGATCGAGGATCACCACATGGATGTCGCCGCCGCCTTCGAGCCTGTCGAGCGCGGCCTCGCCGCCGTCCACCGCCGTCGCCTCATGGCCGAACCGGCGCACGGCCGCTTCCAGCAAGCGACGCTGGACGGGGTCGTCGTCGACGATAAGGATATGGGCCGCCATGTTCTGCCGATTGATCGCTTCCGGACTGGACCATCTTGGCACATGGTCCTAAATATCGACCCAAGAAAGCAGGTGAACGAACTCTTAGGATCGTTGCCCGCATTCGTCGGATATCTTTCCCGGACATGGAAGGCTTATGATGCGACCCTCCACTGATCGCGCGCTGAACAGTGCTCAAGCCATGGCCCCCGCTGTCGGCATTCTGCCGGAATGGAACCTCGCAGATCTCTATGCCTCGATGGACGCGCCGGAACTCGCAGCCGACATAGGGCGCGCGATCGAGATGGCCGCCGCGTTCGAGACGAGATGGCGCGGCAAGCTCTCGGCCGAGGCGGCAAAAGGCGCTGGCGGCGGACTCGGCCTCGCGGTCCGGGAATATGAGGCGCTGGAGGAATTGATGGGGCGGATCGCGTCCTATGCGGGCCTCGTCTATGCCGGCGACACCTCGGACCCGAAGAAGGCCAAGCTCTACGGCGACGTCAACCAGAAGATGACGGATGCCAGCGCGCATCTTCTTTTCTTCACGCTGGAGCTGAACGTGATCGACGACAATCTCGTCCTCGCCGCGCTCGACGCCGACCCGGCGTTCGGCCACTACCGGCCGTGGGTGCTCGATTTGCGCATGGACAAGCCCTACCAGCTCGAAGACCGCGTCGAGCAGCTCTTCCATGAGAAATCGGTGACCGGACGGGGCGCGTGGAACCGCCTCTTCGACGAGACGATCAGCGACCTGCGCTTCGATCTCGGCGGCCAGCGGCTGACGCTGGAGCAGACCCTGCACAGGCTGCAGGAGGCCGATGGCGATGTCCGCAGGGAAGCGGCCGAGGCGCTTGCCCGTACCTTCAAGGACAATCTGCGCATCTTCACGCTCATCACCAACACGCTGGCGAAGGACAAGGAGATTTCCGATCGCTGGCGCGGCTTCGCCGACATTGCGGATTCGCGCCACCTCGCCAACCGCGTCGAGCGCGGCGTCGTCGACGCGCTGGCCAGCGCCGTCCGCGAGGCGTATCCGCGCCTTTCCCATCGCTACTATGCGATGAAGGCGCGCTGGCTCGGCATGGACGCGATGAACCACTGGGATCGCAACGCGCCGCTGCCCGAGACGCCGCAAGCGCTGATCAGCTGGGACGATGCGAAGAACACCGTGCTCTCCGCCTACCAGAGCTTCTCGCCCGACATGGCCGAAATCGCCCGCGAGTTCTTCGACCGCCGCTGGATCGACGCGCCGGCGCGGCCGGGCAAGGCCCCGGGCGCCTTCGCCCATCCGACGGTCCCCTCCGTGCATCCCTACGTGCTCCTGAACTACATGGGCAAGCCGCGCGACGTCATGACGCTCGCCCACGAACTCGGGCACGGCGTGCACCAAGTGCTTGCCGCCGACCAGGGCGCGCTGATGGCTGCGACGCCTCTGACGCTCGCTGAAACCGCATCCGTCTTCGGCGAGATGCTGACTTTCCGCTCGCTGCTGGACCGCACCACCGACCGTCGCGAGCGCAAGGCCATGCTGGCGCAGAAGGTCGAGGACATGATCAACACGGTGGTCCGGCAGATCGCCTTCTACGAGTTCGAGCGCAAGGTCCATACCGAGCGCCGCAACGGCGAATTGACCGCAGACAAGCTCGGCGAATTCTGGCTGGAGGTGCAGTCGGAAAGCCTCGGGCCGGCAATCAGGCTGCGCGAAGGCTACGAGACGTTCTGGACCTACATCCCGCACTTCATCCACTCGCCCTTCTACGTCTATGCCTATGCCTTCGGCGATTGCCTGGTGAACTCGCTCTATGCCGTCTACCAGAATGCCGAGAGCGGCTTTCAGGAGAAGTATTTCGACATGCTGCGGGCCGGCGGCACCAAGCATCATTCGGAACTGTTGAAGCCGTTCGGACTTGACGCCACCGATCCGGACTTCTGGAGCAAGGGGCTTTCGGTCATCTCCGGCCTCATCGACGAACTGGAAGCGCTGGACGCCTGATCCACGGGCGTTGCATTTGGGACCGAGCGGGTCGTTTCGCAGAAAACCGTTCCCGCTCGCTGGCGACATACATTACGGATGGAATGGACAAGCGGCTGTCGCGTCCCGGCAATTCCGCATCCGTGGCCAGGCTGCACTATGGTGCGATGATCGATAGTCCTTCCATCCTCTTTCGCGACGATCTCGCCGGGCGGGAACTGCTGTTCCGGAAGCCGTTCGAAATGCTCGTTGCCGACACGTCGGAAGATTTCTTCGCCGCCCTTCGTGCTGCCGAAGCCGCCCGCGCGGCGGGAAAATGGCTGGCCGGCTATCTCTCCTACGAGGCGGGATTCCTGTTCGAGCCCAAGCTCGCTGCCATGATACCCGGGGGAAGGCGCGTGCCGTTTCTCTGCCTAGGCGTTTTCGACCAGCCGTCCGAAGCACCGCTGCCTTATGAGGCTGCACCGGCCACCAACGGTCCCATCTTCGACGCGAGGGCGCGCTGGTCGGCCACCGATTATGCGGAACGCTTCGAGAAACTGCACCGCCACATCCGCCTCGGCGACTGCTACCAGGGCAACCTCACCTTTCCGGTCGACGCGGCTTGGTCGGGCGATCCTTTTGCCGCCTTCAACGCCCTGACCGAACGCCAACCTGTGAAATATGGCGCGCTGGCCGCACTCGGCGGCCCGATCGTGCTCTCGCGTTCGCCGGAGCTTTTTTTCCAGGTCGACCGCGAAGGCTGGATCGAAACCCACCCCATGAAGGGCACCGTCGCGCGTGGGACCGACCCGGCGGACGACGTGCGCCGGAAGGAATTTCTGCGCAACGATCCCAAGAACCAGGCGGAAAACCGCATGATCGTCGACCTGCTGCGCAACGACATATCGCGCATCAGCGAGGTCGGCACGCTCTCCGTGCCGGAACTCTTTCGCATCGAGACCTATCCGACGGTCCACCAGATGGTCAGCACCGTCCGCGCGAAGCTTGCTCCCGGCGCGTCGATCGTCGACATCTTCGCGGCGCTGTTTCCCTGCGGCTCGGTCACCGGCGCGCCGAAGATGCGCGCGATGGAGATCCTGCGGCAACTTGAAGACGCCCCGCGCGACGCCTATTGCGGCGCCATCGGCTGGATCGCGCCCGGCGGCCCGATGCGTTTTTCGGTGGCCATCCGCACGATAACGCTCTTTCCGGACGGGGAAGCCGTCTACAATGTCGGCGGCGGCGTGGTCTTCGATTCCACCGCCGAGGAGGAATATGCCGAATGCCTGCTGAAGGCGCGTTTCGCGACGGGCAGCCCGCCAGCTTCGACCTGATCGAGACGCTGCGCTGGGAGCCTGCGAATGGCTTCGTGCGGCTGGAGCGGCATCTCGCGCGGCTCTATAACTCGGCAGCCGAGCTCGGCTTTGCCTGCGATCCCGAACGCGTGGGAACGGTCCTCGCTCACGCCGTAGGCGGCAGCGATCCCTTGCGCGTCCGGCTCGTTCTGGCTCGCAACGGCGAAGTCGACGTCGCCGCCCAGCCCTGCGAGCCGTTGCCGGCGGACAGGATATGGACGCTGCGCATTGCCCGCCAACGTCTGGACTCAACCGACACGCTGCTGCGCCACAAGACCACGCGCCGGCACGCCTATACGCACGCACGCGCCGAATATCTCGTTCAGCAGGCGGACGAAGTGCTTCTCCTCAACGAGCGCGGCGAAGTCTGCGAGGGCACCATCACCACGCTCTTCGCCGACCTCGGGGACGGCGAACTGTCGACGCCCCGCCTCGATTGCGGTTTGCTGGCGGGCGTTTTGCGCGCGGAATTGCTGGAAAAGGGACAAGCGCGCGAAGCCGTCATGACCCTGCCCGAACTTCGTGCGGCGCGAAGCATCTATGTCGGCAATTCGCTGCGCGGCCTGATACCGGCGCGGCTTGCCTGAACGCGGCTGTATTGACCGGATGAACACAGGAGAATACAATGTGTTCGCTTGTGTTCGGAAGTCGCGTTCAGAGGATCAGACCCATGGCTGCCAGCGAGACGTTTTCTGTCCGACTGTCCCCCGAGACCAAGCGCGAGCTGGAAGAATATGCGCGCCAGACGCGCCGCTCCAGCGCCTTCATCGTCAAGGAAGCGGTCGAGGCCCATCTGGCCGAGCGGCGCGCCTATCTCGCCGCGATCGATGAAGCGATCAAGGAAGCGGATGAAGGCGTTTTTGTCTCCGGTGAAGCAGTGATGAAGTGGCTGCACTCCTGGGGCACCGATGACGAGCTTCCAATGCCCGAGCCTGATATTTTTCCTGCGGGCCGGAATTGAAACTCAAAATCCTTCCGAGAGCGGTTCGTGATCTGGCCGATATCCACACATATATCCGGGCCGAAAATCCCGGTGCCGCCAATTCGGTAGCGCTCCGTATCGGCAAGTCCTTCGATCTCATCACGGCAAAACCGGAAATCGGCCGCCCTGCGCAGCACGCGAGAATCAGGGAGTGGTCAGTTCCGGGTCTGCCGTACCTCATTCCCTATCGCGTGCGTGGCGATACGGTTGAAGTGCTCAGGGTCTTCCATACCAGCCGCGAGCGCCCTCCCAGGTGGATCGGATGACCCTCCCCGCCTACACGCCCTATGACGGCTCGGCAAAACTCTTCACCATCGGGCTGAAGCCGCTCGATCTCGCCGACTGGATCGAGATCGACGACACCTATGACGAGCAGATGCGCGAGAAGCGCCGGCTCTTCGCCACCGTCCGCGACGACGTCCTTGTCGAGGAGCCGGACACGGTCGAGGCGCAGCGCGAGGTGCTGGCGCTGATCCGAGAGCATGTCTGCGCGACGTTTCCGGAGCGCTTTCGCCAGACGTGCAAGGGCATCGCGATTGCCGGGCATCCAGCCCTCGACAATGCGCGGCTTCAAAGCCTGTCGCCGCTTCATGCCGCCTCGCTGCTGGTGCAAGAGGACCTGATCCTGATGCGCCGCAGCGAAGACGGCTGGCGGCTCGTCGCCGGCTCTCTGTGCTTTCCATCCTCATGGATCTTGCGGGAGAAATTCGGGCGCGCTCTGCAGGACATCCACACGCCGGTGCCAAACTTCGGGCGCGGCACGCGCAACGCCGATCTCATCCAGCGCATGTTCGACAATCTGAAGGTGGAGCAGCCCGTCCAGCGCCTCAACTGGTCGCTGCAGGCGCGGCGCGAGCTCTACTACCCGCTCTCCGACCTCCAGCGGAATGCCCGCGCCAATCAGCGCCCGTCGAAATTCGACGATCTCGTCGCGGTTGCGCGCGGCTTCGTGCGCGTCGAGCGGCAGACGCTGCGGAAGCTGCCGCGATCCGGGGACATCCTTTTCACCATCCGCATCTATCTGGACCCGCTGGATTTCCTCCTCCGGCATCCCGACGGCGGAGCCATCGCCGCGTCGTTCGCGAGCCAGCTCACCGCGCTGGACACCGCCCAGCTCGATTACAAGGGCCTGACGGCCGACCGCGACAGGCTCGTGGAGTTTCTGGCGACGGTCGTCTGACCTGACACGGCCTCACCCGGGCCGCGCCGCCCCTGTGCCAGCGCTTCTTTCTTTATTATGACAGTGATCTATGGTTAGGGCGCGGGGCGCATCCAGTCAGAAGGCGAAATCTTGAAGGAGTCTGCAAAGAATGGCGAATGAAAAGTGGCCGGTTTACGGAGAAATCACCGGACCCATCGTGATGATCGGTTTTGGTTCCATCGGCCGCGGCACCCTGCCGCTCATCGAACGCCACTTCAAATTCGACAAGACGCGCATGGTCGTCATCGACCCGCGCGATACGGACAGGAAGCTTCTGGACGAGCGCGACATCAAATTCATCCAGGATGCGGTGACGAAGAAGAACTACAAGAAGCTGCTGACCCCGCTGCTGACCGAAGGCGCCGGCCAGGGCTTCTGCGTGAACCTTTCGGTGGACACGTCCTCGCTGGAGCTGATGAAGCTCTGCCGCAAGCTGGGCGTTCTCTATATCGACACCGTCGTGGAACCGTGGCTCGGCTTCTATTTCGACAATGAGGCTGGAAACGCGGCGCGCACAAACTATGCGCTGAGGCAAACGGTGGTGGAGGAGAAGGAGAAGCATCCCGGCGGCACCACGGCCGTTTCCTGCTCCGGCGCCAATCCGGGCATGGTGTCCTGGCTCGTGAAGCAGGCGCTCGTCAATCTCGCCAGCGACCTCAGGATCGAGTTCGACGAGCCCGCGACGGAAGACCGCGCCGGCTGGGCAAAGCTGATGAAAAGGGTCGGCGTCAAGGGCATCCACATCGCGGAACGCGACACGCAGCGCTCGAAGAAGCCCAAGCCGATGAACGTGTTCTGGAACACATGGTCGGTCGAGGGCTTCATTTCCGAAGGTTTGCAGCCCGCCGAACTGGGCTGGGGCACGCACGAAAAGTGGATGCCGAAGAACGCGAAGAAGCAGAAGCACGGCTCGAAGGCCGCGATCTATCTGGAGCAGCCCGGCGCCAACACGCGCGTGCGCACCTGGTGCCCGACGCCCG
Source organism: Rhizobiaceae bacterium (assembly GCA_023953845.1). Lineage (NCBI taxonomy): Bacteria > Pseudomonadati > Pseudomonadota > Alphaproteobacteria > Hyphomicrobiales > Rhizobiaceae > Rhizobiaceae bacterium. Next base: position 208,983 of record JAMLJC010000001.1, read on the forward strand.
GTCCGCAATACGGCTTCCTCGTCACCCACAACGAGGCGATCTCGATCGCCGACTTCTTCACCGTGCGCGACAGGAAGGGCAAGGTCACCTACCGGCCGACCTGCCACTACGCCTACCATCCCTGCAACGACGCCGTCCTTTCGATGCATGAGATGTTCGGCGCAGGCGGCAGGCCCCAGCCTGTCCACCATGTCCTCGACGAGAACGAGCTCGTTGACGGTATCGACGAGCTCGGCGTCCTGCTCTATGGCCACGACAACAACGCCTACTGGTACGGCTCGCAGCTTTCGCTGGAGGAGGCGCGCAAGCTGGCGCCATACCAGAACGCGACCGGCCTGCAGGTCACGTCGTCGGTTCTCGCCGGCATGGTCTGGGCGCTGGAGAACCCGAGGGCGGGCATCGTCGAGGCCGACGAGATGGACTATCGCCGATGCCTCGAAGTCCAGTCGCCGTATCTCGGCCCGGTCAAGGGCTACTATACGGACTGGACGCCGCTGGAAGGACGGCCCGGGCTGTTTCCGGAAGACATCGACGAAAACGACCCCTGGCAGTTCCGCAACATACTGGTGAGATAATCCCGCCGCATCCGTCATCGGAGCGTGTGCGCCTTGCATTCGTCGCGAATATTCGCAATGACGGACCAAGAGCCACGGCTCCGATGCGGAGAGGACTGACGATATGACCAAGCGCGCGATTCTCTACGCGGGCGCATTCATCCTGACGACGGGGCTGCTTTCGGCCTGCACCAGCACGTCCGATAGCGGCGGCGGGCGCCCGCCGGTCGGCGCTCCCGCCCAAACCGGCGTCGACGGTGACTGGGTCGGTACGGACGGCGTCGCGGTGTCGACGCTGCGTGGCGGGCAATTCTCGTCGCGATCGCTGGCGACAGGCGAGACGCTGACCAACGGCACTTACGTCGCGCGCGACCAGCGCACCATCGATCTCGATTTCTTCTCGGTGCGCACCAACCAGAACACGAAGGCGACCTGCATTCTGGTGGACGTCAACCAGATGAACTGCACGCTCGCTACCGGCACCCAGTTCGTGCTGACGCGCAAGCTCGCCTGAGACGAAAGTCGGCCATCCGCGAGGCGAGCTTGCGGCTTGCACCCTGCGCCGGTTCGTTGCGATAACCATTCCCCACGGGATGGAGACCTCGCCGATGGCCTATTTCGACGCGCTGGAAATCAGGTCGGAGGATGAACGCGAACGGGCTCTGTTAACGGCCTTGCCGGGCTTCCTGGCCAAAGCCGTGGCCCATGCGCCGGGGCTCGCCCGCTGGCTGGACGGCGTGGATCCCGCCGGAATCGCCGACCGCGCCGCGCTCGCCAGCATCCCGGTCCTGCGCAAGTCCGACCTGATGGAGATGCAGGCGGCGGAACCGCCTTTTGGCGGCTTCGCCAACGCTGCCTTCCTGAATGGCAGCCGCATCTTTCTGTCGCCGGGTCCGATCTGGGAACCGCAGGGTCCCGGCCCCGATCCATGGCAGGCCGCGCGCGCCTTCTTCGCGAGCGGCGCGCGGCCGGGCGATCTCGTCCACAACGCCTTCGCCTATCACATGACGCCGGGCGGCTTCATTCTGGATTACGGCGCGCGCGCCCTCGGCTGCACCGTATTCGCGGCCGGCGTCGGCAACACCGAAATGCAGGTCGATGCCGCAGCGGCGCTGAAGCCGCGCATCTATGCAGGCACGCCGGACTTCCTCAAGGTGCTGCTCGACAAGGCGGCCGAGATCGGCCGGGACCTTTCCTCGATCAGGCTCGGGCTCGTCTCCGGCGGAGCGCTTTTCCCGTCCATGCGCGCCGAATATCGCGCGCGCGGCGTCGACGTCCTCCAATGCTACGCCACGGCCGAGTTCGGCGTCATCGCCTACGAAAGCGCCGCGGACGACGGCACGCCGCATCCGGGCATGATCGTCAACGAAAACCTCATCCTCGAGATCGTCCGGCCCGGCACCGACGATCCCGTGCCGGACGGCGAGGTCGGCGAAGTCGTCGTCACCGGCTTCAACGAGGCCTATCCGCTGGTGCGGCTGGGCACGGGCGACCTGTCCGCGATCCTGCCGGGACAATCGCCCTGCGGCCGCACCAACCGCCGCATCCGGGGCTGGCTGGGGCGGGCGGACCAGCGCACAAAGATCAAGGGCATGTTCGTCGATCCGAAACAGGTCGCCGAGATCGTCAGGCGCCATCCCGAGATCGGCAGGGCGCGTCTCGTGGTCACGCGGCAGGCGGATCAGGACGTCATGACGCTCAACGTCGAGACGAAACGGGAGGCGGCGATCGATGCGCAAGCCATCGCGTCGACGCTGCGCGAGGTCACCAAGCTTGGCGGCAGCGTCGCCGTGGCGGCCCCCGGAGAACTGCCCAACGACGGCAAGATCGTTGCCGATGAGCGCGACTATACGCGCTGATCGGTTGCCCGCCCGACCCTGCCGCGAATCCGCTTGCATCGGCCGAGAGCGGGTGTGAGATTGTTGGAAAGAAAGCTGTCGCACGCCGGTCAGGGAGTGCGTCTAAAGCTCTTGCCTGCAGTGGAATCACAGGGAGTACGATCGATGAAGAGAATTCTCGCAACGGCGGCCTTGTCGGTGTCCGCCTTGGCCATTTCGGCCGGCGCTTCATTTGCCGACTACACGCTGAACATCCTGCACATCAACGACTGGCACAGCCGTATTGAATCGAACAACAAGTTCGAATCGACCTGCTCCGCCGAGGAGGAAGGCAAGGGCGAGTGCATAGGCGGCGCCGCGCGTCTGATCACCGCGATCAATCAGGAACGCGAGAAGCTGAAGGACCAGAACGTCATCCTGCTCAACGCTGGCGACAACTTCCAGGGTTCCCTGTTCTACACGACCTATAAGGGCAAGGCCGAGGGCGAGTTCCTCAACCAGATGAAGTTCGACGCCATGGCGCTCGGCAACCACGAGTTCGACGATGGCGAGGAGGCGCTGGTTCCGTTCATCGAGCAGGCGCAGTTTCCGATTCTCGGCGTCAACATCAAGCCCAACAACCAGTCCAAGGCGAACGGCAAGATCAAGCCGTCGGTCGTTCTTGAGATCGGCGGCCAGAAGATCGGCATCGTCGGCGCGGTTACGACCGAAACGCCGGACATCGCTTCCCCCGGTCCCAACATCCAGATCGAGGACGACGTCGCCAACATCGCCGCCGAGGTGAAGAAGCTAGCCGGCGAGGGCGTCGACAAGATCATCGCGCTGACCCATGTCGGCTATCCGCGCGACATGGAAATGATCGCCAGGATTCCCGGCGTCGACGTCGTGGTGGGCGGCCACACCCACACGCTGCTTTCGAACACCGACGACAAGGCCGCCGGCCCGTACCCGACCATGATCGACAACCCGCTCGGCTACAAGGTGCCGGTCGTCCAGGCTGCGTCCTATTCAAAGGTGCTCGGCGCGCTTCAGGTGACGTTCAGCGACATCGGGATCGTCAAGGAAGCCAAGGGCGACCCGATTTCGCTCGACAAGTCGGTGACGCCTGATGAAAACGTGCTCAAGCGTATCGCCGAGCTCGGCGCGCCGATCGATGATCTGAAGAAGCAGGAAGTCGGCGAGACCGCAGCTCCGATCGACGGCAGCCGCGAAAGCTGCCGGGCTCGCGAATGCGAGATGGGCAACCTCGTTTCGGACGCCGTTTTGGACCGCACCAAGGGCCAGGGCGTCACCATCGTCGTTTCGAACGGCGGCGGCCTGCGCGCGTCCATCGACCAGGGCAAGGTGACCATGGGCGAGGTGCTGACGGTGCTGCCGTTCCAGAACACGGTCGCGACGTTCCAGATCACCGGCGCCGATCTTGTCGCCGGACTGGAAAACGGCGTCAGCCAGCTCGAAGACGGCGCCGGCCGTTTCGCGCAGGTCGCCGGCTTGAAGTACAGCTTCGACAAGTCGGTCGCGCCCAATGAGGGCCGCGTCAAGGACGTGCAGGTTCAGGAGGGCGGCAACTGGGTGCCGATCGATCCGGCCAAGCTCTACACCGTCGCCACCAACAACTATGTGCGCGGCGGCGGCGACGGCTACAAGGTTTTCGCGGAAAAGGCGCAGAACGCCTATGACTTCGGCCCCGGACTGGAACAGGTCGTCGCGGACTACCTGAAGGCCAACAGCCCGTATACGCCGAAGCTCGAAGGCCGCATCACGGAGATCGCGCAGGCCGCTCCCGCCGAGCCGGCCCCTGCTGAAAATCCGCCGGCCGAAACGACGACACCGCCGGCCGAGGCAACCCCGCCCGCGGTGACGACCCCCGAACTGCCGGCCGGCTCGAACGACATCGCGAACACGCCGCCGACGATCGCGCCGGAACCCGCTCCCGCGCCGGCCGAACCGGCTCCCGCCCCCGCCGAACCTGCTCCGGCACCAGCGGAGCCGGCACCCGCGCCGGCCGAGCCCGCACCGGCGCAGCCTGCGACGCAGGACCGCGAGCACGTCGTCGTCGCCGGCGACAATTTCTGGGATCTCGCCGAGCAGTATTACGGCGACGGCGAGAAATGGCACCTGATCCAGGACGCCAACGCCGACTACAAGCCGCGTTTCATTCCCGTCGGCGCGACCTTGAAGATCCCGGCTGCGAACTGATCGCGCCGAAACCGATGTAGCGCCCGTCCGGTGGTTCCGGACGGGCGTTTCATTCGGCGAACCGGCTCTTGCGCCTGCGGCCAGACGCGACATTGTCTTGGATGCATTCTCGATTAGATGACTGCGTCACGATAAGCGCGCGGGAGTCCACCGCAACCGCATTGCGCCGGAGAGAGAGATGAACGATCCAGCTCGCGCGAGCGACGCCAGAAACACGACGCCGGGCAGCCTCTCCACCGGCCATCCGCCCAGGATCGGGGTACTGCTTGTCAATCTCGGTACGCCGGACGGCACGGATTACCGTTCGATGAGGCGCTATCTGGCCGAATTCCTATCCGACCGGCGCGTCATCGAGACCTCGCCTCTCAAATGGTACCCGATCCTCTACGGCATCGTGCTCAACGTACGCCCGCAAAAATCCGGCGCGAACTACGAGAAGATCTGGAACCGTGAGAAAAACGAATCGCCGCTGCGCACATTCACGCGCAGCCAGAGCGAGAAACTGACGGCTGCGCTTGCCGATCTGCCGAACGTGGTGGTGGAATGGGGCATGCGCTACGGCAATCCTTCGACCGCCGGGGCTCTGGACAATCTCATCGCAAAGGGCTGTCGCCGTATCCTCGCTTTTCCGCTCTATCCGCAATATTCCGCTACGACGACCGCCACGGCGAACGACAAGCTGTTCGAGGCGTTGATGGCGCTGCGCGACCAGCCGGCCATTCGCACCGTGCCGCACTATCATGACGAGGATGTCTATATCGACGCGCTGGCCGCCTCGATCGAAAGACACCTTGCCACCCTCGACTTCGAGCCGGAAGTCGTGCTCGCTTCCTATCACGGCCTGCCCGTCTCCTATGCGCGGAAGGGAGACCCCTATCCCGAACATTGCATGGCCACGTCGCGCCTGCTGCGCGAAAGGCTGGGCTGGAGCGAGAAAAGGCTGCTGACCACCTTCCAGTCGCGCTTCGGTTCGGAGGAATGGCTCCAGCCCTACACGGACAAGACGGTCGAGCGGCTGGCCGGCGAAGGCGTGAAATCGATCGCCATCGTCAATCCCGGTTTCTCCTCCGATTGCATCGAGACGCTGGAAGAGATCGACGGCGAGGTGCGCGAGATTTTCATGCACGCCGGCGGCAGGAACTTCGCCCATATTCCCTGCCTGAACGACAGCGCCGAGGGTATGCAGGTCATCGAAACTTTGGTCCGCCGCGAGTTGCAGGGCTGGATTTAGGCAACGCGGCCTTTCCCGGAACTCTGCTCGCGTCGGCGCGTTTGGACGCGGTGACGAGGGGCCTGCCATGCAACGCAAACTGGATCTGCGAACCGGACGTCCTGTCTGGACAGCCTATCGCGCGCCCGCCGTGCCGACCGGGCGGCTGGCTCGCGACGTCAGCACGGATGTTCTCGTCGTCGGCATGGGTATCGGCGGCGCGCTGCTGGCGGATTCGCTTACCGCCGCCGGCCTCGATGTCGTTCTCATCGATCGGCGGGGCGCGATGAAGGGCTCGACGCCGGCCACCACTGCCTTGATCCAGTTCGAGATCGACCAGCCGCTGTCCGTTCTCTCGAAGAAGATCGGACGCGCCAAGGCGGAGCGTGCCTGGCGGCGCTCGCGGCTGGCGCTCGCTTCGCTGAAGGCACGGATCGAGGATCGCCGCATCGCCTGCAACATGGCGGAGCGCCCGTCGCTCTACCTCGCTGGCAGCGAACTCGGCCCGCGCGCGCTGGAGGCGGAAGGCGAAGCACGACGCGCTGCCGGCCTCGCCGCGACGTTCCTTCCACGTGCCGCCATGCGCGAAACCTACCGCATCGATCGCGCCGCCATCCGCAGCCAGGGCAATATCACGCTCGACCCGCGTCGGCTGACGGCGGGTCTCCTGCTTGCGGCGCGCGAGCGCGGCGCACGCTTTTTCGCCCCGGTAGAGGCGAAGGACTTCGTGGCGCGCAAGGACGGCGTGGACGTGACCACCGACACCGGCCACATCATCGGGGCGAAGCACGTCATTCTCGCCACCGGCTACGAAGTGATGGACTTCGTGCCGCATGCGCCGCACAGGATCATCTCGACATGGGCCATCGCCACCCGGCCGCAGAAACCCGCGCTCTGGCCTGAACGCGCGCTGATCTGGGAGGCTTCCGATCCTTATCTCTACCTTCGTGCTACCGATGATGGACGCGTCATCTGCGGCGGCGAGGACGAGGAATTCGAGGACGAGGAGAAGCGGGACGCACTCATCGGGGAAAAATCGGCGCGCATAGCGGAAAAGCTGAAGGCGCTCCTGCCCGACCTCGACACGCGTCCGGATTTTACCTGGACAGGATCGTTCGGCACGACGACCACCGGCCTGCCTTTCATCGGCGCCCTGCCAAATCGTCCGCGCATCTTCGCGGTGATGGGCTATGGCGGCAACGGCATCACCTATGCCGAGATTGCCGCCGGACTGGTGACAACCGCCATTCTGGGCGGCAGGGACCCCGATACCGATCTCTTCGCTTTCTGACCCCGAACGATTGTAACGCGCTCCAAACACACATAAGTCTTTTTCGGGCTTATCAGTGCGCGCGGCGCGCCCACAGGGTCTGGCACTGGTCGAGGGAGGCTTGCATGCCGTTCAGCGGTTTCGACATCATCATTCCGGTTCTGATCGTTCTCGTCCTGCTCGTGATCTTCATGGGCGTCAGGACCGTCCCGCAGGGTTACAACTACACCGTTGAACGCTTTGGCCGTTACACCAAGACGCTTTCCCCCGGCCTCAACATCATCATCCCTTTCATCGACCGCGTCGGCGCGAAGATGAACATGATGGAGCAGGTGCTCGACGTCCCGACGCAGGAGGTCATCACCAAGGACAACGCCATCGTCTCGGTGGACGGCGTCGCCTTCTATCAGGTACTCAACGCGCCGCAGGCGGCCTATCAGGTCTCCGGCCTCCAGAACGCCATCCTCAACCTGACGATGACGAACATCCGTTCGGTCATGGGTTCGATGGACCTCGACGAGCTTCTGTCGAACCGCGACGCCATCAACGAACGCCTGCTGCGCATCGTCGACGAGGCGGCTCATGTCTGGGGCATCAAGGTCACGCGCGTCGAGATCAAGGACATCAACCCGCCGGCAAATCTGGTCGAATCGATGGCCCGCCAGATGATGGCGGAACGCAATAAGCGCGCTCAGATTCTTGAGGCAGAGGGTCTGAAGCAGGCGCAGGTGCTGGAGGCGGAGGGCCGCAAGGAAGCCGCCTTCCGCGATGCCGAGGCGCGCGAGCGCGCGGCCGAAGCCGAGGCCCGCGCCACGCAGGTCGTGTCGGAGGCCATCGCCAAGGGCGACGTGCAGGCGATCAACTACTTCGTGGCGCAGAGATACACCGAGGCGCTGGCCAAGATGGCTTCGGCCAACAACAGCAAGGTCGTGCTGATGCCGCTGGAAGCCTCGTCGCTGATCGGCTCGCTAAGCGGCATCGGCGCCATCGCGAAGGAAGTGTTCGGCGATGGCGGCACGACCTCGGTCCGGCCGTCCGGATCGCGTCCGCCGCGCATCGGCACGGAAAGCTGACGGATCGGCTGAAGGATTGCTGCCATGCTTGAGCGCATCTTCCTGGAACTCGGTCCCTGGACCTGGATGGTGCTGGGCTTCATCCTGCTTGCGCTGGAGATCGTCGTTCCCGGCATCTTCCTTCTGTGGATCGGCATCGCCGCGATCCTGACCGGCACGCTCTCCCTCCAGCTATGGGGCTGGGAATTCTGGACGTGGCACGTGCAGGTGCTGGTCTTTCTCGCTCTGGCGCTTGCATCGGCATATATCGGCAAACGCGTCGCCGGCTCGGAAAAGACGCAATCCGACCAGCCGCTTCTCAACCGCCGCAGCGCGCAGCTTCTTGGTCGAACGGCGACACTGTCCGAGCCGATCCGGGAGGGTCGCGGCCGCATCCAGCTCGGCGACACGCTTTGGCGCGTCTCGGGCCCGGACCTGCCGGTCGGCACGCGTGTCCGCGTGGTGTAGGTCGCGGACAGCGATCTGGAACTGGTCGTCGAGCCGGTCTGAGCCGTTTCAGACTGCGCCTAGCCGCAGGAAATCGTGGAAGTGGACGATGCCCACCGGGCGGTTGTCCTCGGTCACCACCAGCGCGCTGATGCGGTATTCGTCCAGCATGGCCACCGCCTTGCCGGCCAGCGTGTCCGGCGAGACCGTCTTGGGCGTGGTCGTCATCACGTCGTCGACGATGATGTCGCGCAGGTCGCGATGAAGATTGCGCGCGACATCGCCGTCCGTGATGATGCCTGCCAGCGTCCCGTCATCTTCCAGCACGCAGACACAACCCACCTTCTTCTTCGATAACGTCATCACCGCCTCGGGCATTCTGGCGCCTCGCAACGCGGTCGGGATCTGATCTCCGGTGCGCATGATCTCGGACACATGCGTGAGGTGCGCGCCGAGCTGGCCGCCGGGATGGAAGGTGCGAAAGTGATCCGGCGTGAAGCCGCGCTGTTCCAGCAGCGCAACCGCCAGCGCATCGCCGATGACGAGTTGCAGGAGCGTCGACGTCGTCGGGGCCAACCCGTGCGGACATGCCTCCTGCACGCGCGGCAGCAGGAGCACGGCGGTCGCCTCGCGCGCCAGCGTCGAGGTCTCGCCGGCCGTGATGGCGATCAGCGGAATGCTGAAGCGTCGCGCATAGGCGACGATGCCCTTCAGCTCCGACGTCTCCCCCGACCACGACATGGCGATGATCGCATCGTCCCTGCCGATCATGCCGAGATCACCGTGATTGGCTTCGGCCGGATGCACGAAGAAGGCCGGCGTTCCGGTCGAGGCGAGCGTGGCGGCGAGCTTCGAGCCGATGTGTCCGCTCTTGCCGACGCCGGTGACGATGACCCGGCCGCCGACGCCCGCAAGCAGGTCCACAGCCTGCGCGAAAGGTTCGGAAAGGCCGTTTTCGAGCGCTGCCGCGAGGGCGGCGACCCCCGCCTGCTCGGTTGCGACGGTTCGCATCGCCGACTCGATCGCGGCATCCCTGCCGCCGGAACTGGTCGCCAAACGGGCTCTCATGCGCTGCGCTTACTCCTTGGCGTGTCCGCTGTCTAACGGAGATTTGCCGCGTACGACGTGCTTCGCACCGCCGCTCAACGCTTGGTTAACCATCCCGATTTACGGTTCGGTAACGCTGGCGCAACTGCGCCGGGAGACGTTCAGGGTGCAAATGTCAAAGGTCGGCCGGCTCGCCAGCCCGGGAATATCGCGGTCACGGCTGCGCATGTCGTGCGCGGCGGCCGCACTGCTGGCCGTCATGGGGCCCTGGCACGCATTGGCGCAGGATCGCGACGCCCTGCGTGGTGAAGTGCCTGAGTCCGAGATCAACGATGAATTGCTGCGCCGCCAGCAGCTCCGCGATACGCGGCAGGCGACAGGCGCTGCTGCGGCGCAGGCCCGGACGCAGTCGGCGCCCGCTGCCGCGCCTCCCTACCGGCCCGTAAGCGAAGGCGCGGTTCCGGATGCGGAGGAGGAGCAGGGAGAGCGCGACGGGAGCATTTTCGGCGATGCGCAAACCCGGTCCGACAGTCTGGACGAGGAACGTCCGCAGTCAGGTCGTGCCACATCCGCTGCCCGCCGCCGTGCCGCCGACCGCATCGCGGGACCCCGCGCGCCGGACACGACCGGATCGACGCGACGCACCACGGCCAGCGAAGAGCCGGCCGAGGACGCAGAGGACAGCGACGACACCGAGGACGGTATCGAGCCTGTCGGAACGGTGGACAGCGAGACCGACCTCCGCATCGATCCTCGCGCCGAGCGAGTCGGAGCCATCGAAGGGCTGGACCGGCCCGAGGAGGAAAACCCGTACGCGCCGCTCGGTTTGAGGGTCGGCACGTTCAATCTCTATTCGACGCTCGAACAGGGCCTCAACTGGACGTCGAACGCCAACTATTCCGAAAATGCCCGGTCCGCATTGCGTTCGGAGACCTCGCTGCGGTTTCGTGCTGAGTCCGACTGGGCACGGCATTCGGCCCGCATGGAAGCCTTTGGCACGCTGCGCGAGACGATCGACGGCGCCCAGGTCGACGACAATGACGCAGGTTTCGACGGCGAACTGCGCCTCGATATCACGGACGAGTTACGCGCGATCGGCACGCTGAACTACGCCATCCGGCCGGAAGACGCCTCGTCGCCCGTCGTCATCGAAGACGCCGTGTCGCGCCCGATCCGCCAGACGCTGGAGGGCACGGCGGGCCTGGAGAAGGATCTCGGCAAGCTCCGCTTCGGCATCACCGGAGGACTGGTCAGCGATACCTATGGCGATGCCGATCTCGCCAATGGCGACGTTCTTTCCCAGAAGGAGCGGGACTCCCTGCTGGCGACCGTCAAGCTGCGGACCGGCTACGAGATCTCACCGGCCCTGACTCCCTTCGCAGAGCTGGAGGTCGGGCGGCGCGAGTATGACGTCACCACGGATTCCGCCGGATTCCACCGGTCGTCAGATCGTCTGGCCCTGCGTGCCGGCGTGGAACTCGACATGGGCGAGAAGCTGCGCGGCGAGATCGCGGCCGGTTGGCTGCGCGAGCGGCCCGATGATGATCGCCTGAGCGACATCTCCACTCCCACCCTCGATGCCAATCTGCGCTGGTCGCCGGAACGCGGCACCGATGTTACGCTGTTCGGGTCAACCACGGTCGAAACGACGGACACGCCGGACCAGAGCGGTTCCCTGCTCTATACGGGCCGGCTGAGCGTCGACCGTCAAATCCGCGCCAACCTTACGGGCAACGCTTCGCTGGGCGCGGCATGGCGCGACTATGTCGGGTCCGACGGCCACGATCTCACGCTCAGCGCCGAGGTGGGACTCACCTGGTGGCTCAACCGCTATCTCGGCATCACCGGCCGCGCCCGCCACGAGCAGCTTGAAAGCAACCTGGAGGGGCGCGACGTGAAAACCGACACGGTATTCCTCGGCGTGCGACTGCAGCGCTGAACAGGTCGCCGGCTCAACCCGCCGACGCCTGCTTCTCCGTCCGGCTGATCTCGCGCAACAGGCGTTCGATCGTATACCTCATGCCGTGGTTGATGTCGGAACGCCACAGCGCGAAAGCGACATTGGCCTCGACGAATCCCTCGGGCGAGCCGCAATCATAGGTGCGCCCGGTGAAATGGTAGCCGTAGAAAGGCTGCTCCTTCTGGAGCTTCAGCATGGCGTCTGTCAGTTGGATCTCGTTGCCGGCGCCTGTTTCCTGGCTGCTCAACACCTCGAATATCTCCGGCTGGAGGATATAGCGGCCATTGATATAGAGGTTCGAAGGCGCGGTGCCCGGCTTCGGCTTCTCGACCATGCCCGTGATCCGGAAGCCGCCATGGGCGCCCTCGCCCTTGCCCACGATACCGTATTTGTGCGTTTCCGCGGGATCGCATTCCTGCACGGCGATCAGGTTGCCGCCCGTCCGCTCGTAGATGTCGACCATGTCCTTCAGGCAGCCGCGCTCTGACTGCATGATCATGTCGGGCAGCAGCAGCGCGAACGGCTCGTCGCCGACGAGATCGCGCGCGCACCATACCGCGTGGCCGAGGCCGAGCGGCACCTGCTGGCGCGTGAAGCTGGTCTGGCCCGGCAGCGGCTGAAGCTCCTGAAGCCGCGCGAGCTGATCGTCTTTCCCGCGCTGGGCGAGCGTGTTGTAGAGTTCGAACTGGACGTCGAAATGGTCCTCGATGACCGCCTTGTTGCGGCCGGTCACGAAGATGAAATGCTCGATGCCGGCCTCGCGGGCCTCATCCACCACATACTGGATCACCGGCCGGTCGACGACGGTCAGCATTTCCTTGGGAATCGCCTTCGTCGCCGGCAGAAAACGTGTGCCCAGTCCCGCTACGGGGAAAACCGCCTTGCGTAGTCTCTTCATACCGATCTCTTGTTTACGGTCCGGTCGCCATTCCGGCGACACTTTCACGTCGAAATTGAGGAATATTGAACAAAATTGTACCGGCGATGCCGGAGATGTCATCAACGCCGCTGACAATTCCGGGTTCCACTCCTCTATGGTAAACCACTTGCTAACCGCGTTCGAGTTCAATGAGGTTTTCGGGACGACCAAGGAGGCACGAATGCCCGTTCGCGGAACTCTGAGGCGGCTTGCCGGCGCATGCGCGGCGGCCGGATTTTCGCTTTCTCTCATCTTCTCGTCCTTGCCGGCGCATGCGGAGCCCGGCTTCGAGGGCTGGGTGAGGAGCTTCAAGGCGACGGCCGTGAAAAGCGGCGTGTCGGGCGCCATCTATGACCGCGCCTTCCGCGGCATCACCTCGGCTGACCCGGAAGTGCTGGAAAAAGCGCGCACGCAGCCGGAATTCAAGGCGCCGGTCTGGGACTATTTCGACAACCGCGTGCACGAGGAATCCGTCGCGACGGGCCGGGCGATGGCAAAGAAATACAAAGCCTGGCTGGACAGGATCGAGGCGCGCTTCGGCGTCGACCGCCATGTTCTGCTGGCCATCTGGTCGATGGAATCGAACTACGGCGAGATCCTGAAGAACGATCAGGTCATGCGTTCCGTCGTGCGCTCGCTGGCGACCCTTGCCTACGCTGATCAGAAGCGCGCGAAGTTCGCGCGCACGCAGCTTATCGCGGCCCTCAAGATCCTCCAGACGGGCGACATCGACGAAAGCCACCTGCAGGGCTCATGGGCAGGAGCGATGGGCCATACCCAGTTCATCCCGACGAGCTACCAGGCCTATGCGGTGGACATGGACGGCAACGGCAAGCGCGACATCTGGAACTCGGTGCCCGATGCGCTGGCGACGGCCGCCAATCTCCTGCGCAAGAATGGCTGGCAGTCGGGCCGGACCTGGGGCTACGAGGTCAATCTGCCGGACGGGCGCAAATTCCCGAACGGCACGCTCAGCCTGTCGAAGTGGCAGGATCTCGGCGTCGAGCGCGCATCCGGCAAGCCGTTCCGCAACGGCAGCGACAAGGCGACGCTGAAGGTGCCGGACGGCCGCGGCGGGCCTGCATTCCTCGTCACCAACAATTTCTCCGTGCTCAAGCGCTACAACAACGCCGACAAATACGCGCTCGCCGTCGGCCTTCTTGCCGACCAGATTGCCGGCTACGGACAACTCGTGCGGGACTGGCAGCGTCCTTTCACCAAGCTGAGCTTCGCCGAGAAGCAGGAACTTCAGAAGCGGCTCTACGAGAGCGGCTATTATGAGGGCAAATTCGACGGCAAGATCGGTTCGGGCTCGCGCAAGGCCATCATGGCCTTCCAGGAACGGGCCGGGTTGACGCCGGACGGCCATCCGAGCATGGAAGTCCTGAAGTCGCTAAGGCGGCAATGACGGAGCGGGAATGGAAGCGAGGGCAGCGCGGCGATCGGGAAATGCGACGCGCGTCCTGATTCCGGGGATCGTTGCCGCCGTCATCGCTGCGTTCGCGATCTTCACCGTTTCCATCTCCTTCACGACAGATGCCATCGCGCAGGAGAGGCCGAAACGCTGGTTCTCTCTGCGCCAGCTCTTTGCGCCGCGACGCGAAGAGCCGCCGCCGCGCGTGCTGCGCGACCTCTCCGAACTGCCGCGGGTGAAGCAGCAGCGCGCCCGCGACGCGGCGACCGCCGCGAAGAAACGGAGCGCACCGCGCGAGCCTGAAATCGTGGTCAAGGAAAAGTCGCCGGACGCGCGCGTCGTGCTGGTGATCGGAGACTTCACGGGCGCCGCTCTGGCGCAAGGCCTCGGCGTCGCCTACGCCGAGAATCCCAATGTCACGGTGATTGACCGCACGCGCGCGTCGTCAGGCCTTGTTCGTCAGGACGTATACGACTGGCCAGCGGAAGTGGCGGCCGTGGTCGAGAAGGAGAAGCCGGCCGCCATCGTGCTGATGATCGGCGCCAACGACCGCCAGCAGATGCGGGTCGGCGACACGCGCGAGGCGGCACGCTCCGCCAACTGGACCAGGGAATACGAGCACCGCGCCAAGGCGTTGGCAGACGCCGCCATTGCGACAAGGGTGCCCCTGCTCTGGGCCGGCATCCCTTCCTTCAAATCAACCAAGATGTCCGAGGATATGCTCGCCTTCAACGAGATGTATCGCGCCACGGCGACCACGGCTGGGGCCGAGTTCATCGACATCTGGGACGGGTTCATAGACGAGAACGGCGCATTCGTCAGTTCCGGACCCGACATCAACGGCCAACCCGCGCGCCTGCGCGCCAATGACGGCATCAACTTCACCGCCGCCGGCAGGCGCAAGCTGGCGTTTTATGCGGAAAAGCCGCTCGCCAAGATTCTCGGCCTGTCCGCAACGGCAGGGCCTGCCGGCTCTGCCATCTTGCCTGACGTGCCGATCGATCCCAAAGCGCCTATGCCGGTCGACCGGACGCTGCCCATGTCGCTGGACGATCCGGCATTGGATGGCGGCACCGAGCTTCTCGGCGCGAGTCCCGTAGCGGGAAAAGCGACAGTAGGCGACACCGCCCTGATCGGCGCGCCCGCCGCGAAAGCCACCGCCGGCCGCGCCGACGATTTTTCCTGGCCGCCGCAGATCGCGGCGCCCGCCGTGGCAATGCCAACGCCGGCCGACCAGACAACGGCGGCGACGCGATAGCGGCTCAGCGCGGCAACACGCTCGATCCCATGAGCGTTTCGTCGATCGCGCGCGCGGCCTGCCGTCCCTCGCGGATCGCCCACACGACCAGCGACTGGCCGCGCCGAACGTCGCCGGCAGCGAAAAGCCGATCTACGTTCGTCCGGTAATCGCGATCGTTCGCCGCGACATTGATCGATCGCCGCGTATCCGTCACCGTCGTCAGGCGGTCGCCCAGATTGGCCAACACGCCGGTGGAGAGCGGTCCCGCGAAGCCGATGGCGATGAAGGCAAGATCCGCCCGGATGACGAATTCGGTGCCCGGTATCGGCTTGCGCCTCTCGTCTACCTCGCAGCACTTCACGCCGGTCAGCACGCCTTCCTCGCCGATGAATTCGAGCGTCGCCACCTGGAATTCGCGATTGGCGCCTTCCGCCTGGCTGGAGGAAGTTCGCATCTTCGTGGCCCAGTAGGGCCAGACGGCGAGCTTGTCCTCTTTCTCCGGCGGCTGCGGGCGAATGTCGAGCTGGGTGACGCGCACCGCGCCCTGCCGAAACGCCGTGCCGACGCAGTCCGACGCCGTATCGCCGCCGCCGACGACGACCACATGCTGGCCGCTGGCGACGATGGGTTCCTCCGGCCACGCCACGGACTGGATGTCCTCGTTGCCGACGCGCTTGTTCTGCTGAACGAGGTAGGGCATCGCATCGTGCACGCCCTTGAACTCCGCACCCGGAATGCCGGCCGGCCTCGGCGTCTCGGAGCCGCCGCAATAGAGCACGGCATCGTGCTCCGCGAGCAGTTCGTCGACCGTCCTGTCGACGCCGACATTGACGCCGCAATGGAAGGTCACGCCTTCGCCCTGCATCTGCGCGACGCGGGCGTCGATCGTGTGCTTCTCCATCTTGAAGTCCGGGATGCCGAAGCGCAGCAGGCCACCGGGCTTCGATTCCCGCTCGTAGACATGCACCTCATGCCCGGCGCGGCCGAGCTGCTGGGCGGCCGCGAGACCCGCCGGCCCGGAGCCGATGATCGCGACCGACTTGCCCGTCTTCGCCGCAGCCGGCTGCGGACGGATGAAGCCCGTCTCGTAAGCCTTGTCGGCGATCGCCTGTTCGACCGTCTTGATGGCGACCGGAATATCTTCCAGGTTCAGCGTGCAGGCTTCCTCGCAGGGCGCGGGACAGATGCGGCCGGTCCACTCCGGAAAATTGTTTGTGGAGTGGAGATTGCGGATCGCGCTCTCCCAATCGCCATTGTAGACGAGGTCGTTCCAGTCAGGGATCTGGTTGTGGATCGGGCAACCCGTCGGTCCGTGACAGTAGGGCACGCCGCAATCCATGCAGCGCGCGGCCTGTTTCTCGACCTCCTTGTCCGACATCGGCAGCGTGAACTCGCGGAAATGCCGGATGCGGTCGGACGCCGGCTGGTACTTGTGCACCTGCCGGTCGATTTCGAGAAATCCCGTAACCTTGCCCATGGCTCATCCTCGGACTTGCGTTCGACCCGGGACGATGCGTCACCGGACGGTCGTGCGTATTTGATCGGAGATCCGGAGTCTGCCTCCGGCATTCAAGACCGCACAGGCGGCCCCGTCAATCAGCGCGGACGCGCTCCGGGTTTGAGCGAGGGAGGAACGCCCCTCGGGAAGATCGCCAGCCGCATCATTCCGCCGCCACGCTCATGCGCAGACGCTCCATCTCCTGCAGCGCGCGGCGGTATTCGACGGGCATCACTTTCCGGAACTTCGGCCGGTATGTCGCCCAGTCGTCGAGGATGGCCTTGCCCTTGGTCGAGCCGGTATAGTGCACATGGTTCGCGATGAGTTGGTAGAGGCGTTCCTCGTCATGGCTGGTCATGTCGCCGGAGACGTCCACGCGCCCCTTATGCGCGATGTCGCCGCCATGATGGTGGAGCTTCTCCATCAAATCGTCTTCCTCGGGCACCGGCTCGAGTTCGACCATGGCCATGTTACAGCGCTTGGCGAAGTCGCCCTGCTCGTCCAGCACATAGGCGACGCCGCCCGACATGCCGGCGGCGAAGTTGCGGCCGGTCTGCCCGATGACGACGACAACGCCGCCCGTCATGTATTCGCAGCCATGGTCGCCCACGCCCTCGACAACCGTCACCGCGCCGGAATTGCGCACGGCGAACCGCTCGCCCGCGACGCCGCGGAAGTAGCATTCACCCTCGGTGGCGCCGTAGAGCACGGTATTGCCGACGATGATGGAATCTTCGGCCACGATCTTCGCCTCGTCCGACGGACGGATGACGATGCGGCCGCCCGAAAGACCCTTGCCGACATAGTCGTTGCCGTCGCCGATCAGATCGAACGAAATGCCGCGCGCCAGAAAGGCGCCGAAGGATTGTCCGGCCGTGCCCGTCAGCTTCACGGAGATCGTTTCGTCGCGCAGGCCCTTGTGCTTGAAGCGCTTGACCAGTTCGCCCGAAAGCATCGCGCCGGCCGAGCGATCGACGTTCCGGATCGGCATCTCGATCTGCACCGGCTGGCGCGCTTCCAGCGCCGGTCTTGCTAGCTCGATCAGCTTGCGGTCGAGCACATCGTCGATCGGATGCTGCTGCCTTGCCGTCCAGCGGATTTCTTCCTTCGGGGCCTCCGGCTTGTAGAAGAGCCTTGAGAAATCGAGGCCCTTCATCTTCCAGTGGTCGATCAGATCGCGCTTTTCCAGCAAGTCGCTGTCGCCGATGATCTCGTCGAGTCTGGTATACCCCATCGCCGCCAGCAACTCGCGCACCTCTTCCGCCACATAGAAGAAGTAGTTGATGACGTGCTCCGGCGTGCCCTTGAAGCGCTTGCGCAGCACCGGGTCCTGCGTCGCGACGCCGACCGGGCAGGTATTCAGGTGGCACTTGCGCATCATGATGCAGCCCGCCGCGATCAGCGGCGCGGTGGAGAAGCCGAACTCGTCGGCTCCCAGCAGAGCGCCGATGATGACGTCGCGGCCGGTCTTCAGCCCGCCGTCGACCTGTAGCGCGACTCTGGAGCGCAGCCGGTTGAGCACCAGCGTCTGGTGGGTTTCGGCAAGCCCGATCTCCCACGGCGACCCGGCATGCTTGAGCGAGGTCAGCGGCGATGCGCCCGTGCCGCCGTCATAGCCCGAGATGGTGATATGATCGGCGCGCGCCTTGGCGACGCCGGCCGCGACCGTGCCGACGCCCACCTCGGACACCAGCTTCACCGACACGTCGGCCGCCGGATTGACGTTCTTCAGATCGTAGATGAGCTGCGCCAGATCCTCGATCGAATAGATATCGTGGTGCGGCGGCGGCGAGATGAGGCCGACGCCCTGCGTCGAATGCCGGGTCTTGGCGATCGTCGCGTCCACCTTGTGGCCCGGCAACTGGCCGCCCTCGCCGGGCTTGGCGCCCTGCGCCACCTTGATCTGCATCACGTCGGAATTGACGAGATACTCCGTCGTCACGCCGAACCGGCCCGACGCCACCTGCTTGATCGCCGAACGCTCGGGATTCACGCCACCGCCGGGCAGCGGCAGGTAGCGGTCGGGCTCCTCGCCGCCCTCGCCCGTGTTCGACTTGCCGCCGATCTTGTTCATGGCCTTGGCCAGAGTCGTATGCGCCTCGCGGCTGATCGATCCGAACGACATCGCGCCGGTGGAGAAGCGCTTGACGATCTCGGCTGCCGGCTCGACATCCTCCAGCGGAACCGGCTCGCGGCCCGTCTCCCCGGCCAGCCTGATCTGAAACAGGCCGCGAATGTTCTGCGCCCGCGCCGAAGCGCTGTCGACCTGCTCGGAAAACTCCTTGAACGTGTCCCATGAACCCTTGCGCACCGCGTGTTGCAGCGTCGCGACGGCATCCGGCGTCCACATATGCGCTTCGCCGCGCATGCGGAACATGTATTCGCCGCCAACGTCCAGCGCATTTCTGAGAACGGGATCGTTGCCGAACGCGTCGGCATGGCGGCGCACGGTCTCGGCCGAGATTTCCTCAAGCCCGACGCCCTCGATCGTGGTCGCCGTGCCGGTGAAGTACTTCTCGACGAAATCGGACTTCAGGCCGACGGCATCGAAAATCTGGGCGCCGCAATAGGACTGATAGGTCGAGATGCCCATCTTGGACATGACCTTGAGGATGCCCTTGCCGATGGACTTGATGTAGCGCGTCACCAGTTCGTCCGCGTCGACCTCCGGCGGGAACTCACCGCGGCGGTGCATGTCGGTGAGCGTGTCGAAGGCGAGGTAGGGATTGATCGCCTCCGCGCCGTAGCCGGCAAGGCAGCAGAAATGATGCACCTCGCGCGGCTCGCCCGATTCCACGACGAGGCCGACAGACGTCCGCAGCCCCTTGCGCACGAGATGATGGTGCACCGCCGCCGTCGCCAGCAGCGTGGGGATGTCGATACGGTCCGGTCCGATCTGCCGGTCCGACAGGATGATGATGTTGTAGCCGCCGGCCACCGCCGCCTCGGCACGCTCGCACAGGCGCTCGATCGCCGCCGGCATGCCGGCCGCCCCCTCCGTCACCGAATAGGTGATGTCGATCGTCTTGGTGTCGAAACTGTCCTCGGTATGGCCGATGGAGCGGATCTTCTCCAGATCCGCGTTGGTGAGGATCGGCTGACGCACTTCCAGCCGCTTGCGGCGCGAGGTGCCGACGAGGTCGAGGATGTTCGGCCGCGGCCCGATGAAGGAGACGAGGCTCATCACCAGCTCCTCGCGGATCGGATCGATCGGCGGATTGGTGACCTGCGCGAAATTCTGCTTGAAGTAATGATAGAGCAGCTTCGGCTTGTCAGACATGGCCGCGATCGGCGTGTCGGTGCCCATCGAGCCCACGGCTTCCTGTCCGGTGGTCGCCATGGGCGCCATCAGAAGCCTGGTGTCTTCCTGCGTATAGCCGAAGGCCTGCTGACGATCGAGCAGCGTGACATCCTTGCGCAGCGCGCGCGGTTCGACCGGATTCAGGTCTTCCAGAATGAGTTGCGTGCGTGCCAGCCAGTCCTTGTAGGGATGCTTGCCGGCGATCTCCGACTTGATCTCGTCGTCCGAGATGATGCGGCCCTTGACGAGATCGATCAGCAGCATCTTGCCCGGCTGCAGCCGCCACTTGCGGACGATGTGCTTTTCCGGAACCACCAGCGCGCCGGCTTCGGACGCCATGATGACGCGATCGTCGTCCGTAACCACGTAGCGCGCCGGGCGCAGGCCGTTGCGGTCGAGCGTCGCGCCGATCTGGCGGCCATCGGTGAAGGCGACCGCAGCAGGGCCGTCCCACGGCTCCATCAGCGCCGCATGATACTCGTAGAATGCCTTGCGGTCGGCAGGCATCGTCTTGTTGCCGGCCCACGCCTCCGGGATCAGCATCATCATGGCGTGCGCGAGCGTGTAGCCGCCCTGGAACAGGAACTCCAACGCGTTGTCGAAGCAGGCCGTATCCGACTGCCCCTCGTAGGAGATCGGCCACAGCTTGGAGATGTCGTTGCCGAACAGTTCGCTGTCGACGGATGCCTGACGCGCCGCCATCCAGTTGTTGTTGCCGCGCACCGTGTTGATCTCGCCGTTGTGCGCGACCATGCGGTAGGGATGCGCCAGCTTCCATGACGGGAAGGTGTTGGTCGAGAAACGCTGGTGGACGAGGATCAGCGCAGTCTCGAAACGCTGATCGCTGAGGTCCTTGTAGTAGGCACCGACCTGATAGGCGAGGAACATGCCCTTGTAGACGATGGTGCGGGCCGACAGGGAGACGCAATAGGCGCCGATGTCCCTGTTGTTGTTCTCGGCATAGATGCGGCCCGATATGACCTTGCGCAGCACGTAGAGCCGCGCCTCGTATTCCTCGTCATTGTCGATTTCGGCAGGCCGCCCGATGAAGACCTGCCGGTGGAACGGCTCCGACGCGGCGATCTCCGGCGCCTTGGACAGCGAGGAATTGTCGACCGGCACGTCGCGGAAGCCGAGCAGCGGCAATCCCTCGGACTGCGCCGACTCGGCGATGATGTCGTTGATATGGGCGCGCAGCTCTGGGTCCTGCGGCATGAACCAGTGGCCGACGCCGTAGTGGCCGGGCTGTGGAAGTTCCACGCCGCGCCCGGCCATCTCCTCGCGGAAGAACCGATCGGGGATCTGGACGAGCACGCCGGCCCCGTCGCCCATAAGCGGGTCTGCGCCCACCGCGCCTCGATGCGTCAGGTTCTCCAGCATGGCCAGACCGTCCTTGACGATTTGGTGTGACTTGACGCCCTTCATCTGCGCGATGAAGCCGACGCCACATGCGTCATGCTCGTTGCGCGGATCATAAAGGCCCTGTGCGGCCGGCAGTCCGGACGGATTTTTGACGGCGGTCGCCTTCGTCTGTACGGCGGTCGCAATTTCCGTCGCTACAGATGGGGCCTTCACCGACATCGTCCTGTCCTCCGTTTACGCCCTGCCGGGCACCTCAGCCAGCGGCGCGAGAAACTCCCGCCGCTCACACCAAGAGCCGGAATGGCGGCATCATACGCCAATTCCAGCCCGCAACCCGAAAATTAAATAAGACAGCATTACTGTCCTATCTGTATCTATGGCAGAAACGGGGCACGGATACAAGACCGAAATGAAAAGAAACGGAAGCGGGCGCGACCGATCGTGTCGCTGGCACGCGCAATCAAGAAATTTTATTTCTCTACATGAAATGTGTCATCGCCCGGACGGCTTGAAATTTCCCATGTATTTTAAAGCTCGGCGCGATAGAAGGCGCGCGATTGCCGTGAAGATTGGATCTCCATGTTTTTTGCCTCAGACAATTGGGCCGGCGCGCATCCGGCCATCGCAGCCAGCCTCGTGGAAAATGCCGGCGGCTTCGCGTCCGCCTACGGCACGAGCGAATTCGACAAGGCTGTCGAACGCAAGTTCAGCGAAATCTTCGAACGCGACGTCGCGGTTCTCTTCGTCGGTACCGGAACCGCCGCGAATTCGCTTTCGCTCGCCTCCGTCGCGAAGCCCGGCGGCGTCGCTTTCGCCCACCGCGAAGCCCATGTCATCGCCGACGAATGCGGCGCGCCGGAATATCTGTCCGGTTCGCTGCGCCTCGCGCCGATCGATGGGCCAACAGGAAAGATGACCGCCGAGAATCTGCACGCCGGCGTGTCGCGCTTCGCGCCCGAGATCGTGCATGACGGGCGGCCTGTCGCCGTCTCGCTCACGCAGGCGACGGAAGCCGGCACCGTCTACACGCTCGACGAGATTGCGGCGCTGGCCGCTGTCGCGAAGGAATTCGGCCTGCCGGTGCACATGGACGGCGCCCGCTTCGCCAATGCGCTTGTCGCGCTCAATACGACGCCGGCCGAGATGACGTGGAAACGCGGCGTCGATCTGCTTTCCTTCGGCGGCACCAAGAATGGCTGCTGGTGCGCCGAGGCCGTCGTGCTTTTCGACCCCGCCGGCGCCAAGGATTTCTGCTTCATCCGCAAGCGCGCCGCGCAGTTGTTCTCGAAATCGCGCTTCATCGCCGCGCAATTTGACGCGTATTTCCGGGATGACCTCTGGCTCGCGAACGCCCGTCACGCCAATGCGATGGCGGCTCGTCTGGCGAGCGCCTTCCGCGCATCCAACACCGCGCGTCTCGCATGGGAGCCGGGTGCGAACGAAGTCTTCGCAATCCTTTCGAATAAGACCATTCACGCCGCCAAGGCAGCCAGCGCGGCTTTCTACGAATGGCACACGCCGGCCGCGCTGGCGGGTCAGGTTTCGCGAGACGAGCAGCTTTGTCGCTTCGTGACCAGCTTCGCCACCACCGAGGAGGAGGTGACGCGGCTCGCGGAGCTGATCCGGCAGTGACGCGCAAATGACGGGTCCTACGCGATAGCTCTTGGAAATCTGCACGACTCCGCCTTTTTGCGGGCGGCGGCGACCGGCCCCATGCGTTGCGCCGCCGGAGCGCGGCGCGAAGGAGAGGGAGAAGGAATTTGAGCAGGAAACGCTCGGTCGCCGTGCTGTTCGGCGGACGTTCCGCCGAACACGACGTATCCGTCATGTCTGCAGCGAATGTCATGCAGGCCATCGATCCGGCAAAATACGAGGTCGTCCCGATCAGGATCGAGCGCGACGGGCGATGGCTTCTCCACAGGTTCGGCCCGGAAGGATCGCTTGGCGCGCCGAAAAACACCGGACTACAGGTGGCATTGATGCCGGGCGGCTCCGGCGCGCTGGTGACGATGTCGCCGGTCGTGGCCGATGGCACGCTGCCGGAGATCGACGTCATCTTTCCGGTCCTGCACGGTCCCTATGGCGAGGACGGCAGCGTGCAGGGCCTGGCCGAGACGGCAGGCATCGCCTATGTCGGTTGCGGCGTGGCGAGTTCCGCCATCTGCATGGACAAGGACCTGACCAAGCGCCTGCTGGTCGCGGCCGACGTGCCGATGGCACGGTCGCTCACCATGCGGCCCGGCATGTCGGTCCCGTTCGAGACTGTGAAGCGCGAACTTGGCATGCCCGTTTTCGTCAAGCCGGCGCGCCAGGGCTCGTCCTTCGGCGTCGGCAAGGCCGATAGTCCGCAGGCCCTCGCGACGGCTCTCGCGAACGCCTTCGAACATGACGACAAACTGCTGATCGAAGAATTTGTGCCGGCGCGGGAGATCGAATGCGCGGTGTTGGAGAAGCCGGACGGTTCGCTGGTCGTTTCCGATCCCGGCGAGATCATCACCGCCGCTTCCCACCAGTTCTATACCTACGAGGCGAAATATCTCGACACCGGCGGCACCGTCGTCCGGACGCCGGCCGATGTTCCCGACGCGGCGAAGAAAGCATGCCGCGAAACCGCGGCCAAGGCATTCAGGACGCTCGAATGCAGCGGCATGGCGCGCGTGGATTTCTTCCTGCGAAAGGACGGAGAATTGCTGCTGAACGAGGTGAACACCATACCGGGCTTCACCAATATGAGCATGTATCCGAAAGCGCTGGAATCCGGCGGCGTGTCCTACACGGAAGCGGTGGATACGCTGATCCAGACCGCGATCGCCCGCCATTCCGGAAAAGCGCGTGAGGCGTGACTCCGCGCCGGATGCGAAAAGGCGGCGCCCGACGACGCCGCCCTTTTGAGCCGGGAGGAGGAGCCGGCTACGGGGAAAGTTTCAGTTGGTTCAGTTGACCGACTGGCCTTCGATCTGCTTCGCGGTATTGCCCGATACCGAGCTGATCGCGATCTTGCGGGGCTTCAGCTCTTCCGGGATCGTGCGCTTCAGGTCGATATGGAGCAGGCCGTTCTTCAGATTGGCGCCCACGACCTCGACGTGATCGGCAAGTTGGAAGCGCCGCTCGAACGAGCGCGAGGCGATGCCGCGATAAAGCAGTTCGCTGCCCTCGGCGTTCTTCTCTTCGCTGCGCTCACCCTTGATGGTCAGAACGTTGCGGTGGGCTTCGATCGAAATCTCGTCATCCGAGAAACCGGCTACCGCCATCGAGATGCGATAAGCGTCCTCGCCCGTACGCTCGATATTGTAGGGCGGATAGCTTGTCTGGCTCTGGCCGCCTTCAGGCTGCGCAAGGGAGTCGAGCATGGTGAAAAGGCGATCGAAACCGACGGTCGACCGGTAGAGCGGGGAAAAATCAACGTGACGCATGTGTGTTCTCCATTGAGCAACAATTGTTTGCGTTATGACCTGAGAGGAACCCGTCTGGCGTTCCCTTGCGGTCAGCGGTCCCGCCTTCGGCGACCGCATGATTGATTTGGGTGCGGCCCGTCGCCGTTTCAAGAGAAAACCGAGAGCAATCGACTTGCACCCGCCCGAAGCTGCCGCGCCGCATGAACGGGCGATGAACGCAGCCTTCGGCCCATGTTCAGATCGTGCGCCATATCCTCCATTCCAGAGTGAAACAGCGGCGCATCGAGCTTCAGCGCCGCGAAGATGCCGGCCGGGTGCAACGTCCCTTCCTCCCGGTTCAGCAGAGGCCGGAGGCCGCAAGGATGCGGTCTTCGGCCTTCACTTTTTACGGCGACGGATGTCGAAAAGCCTACTGCACTGCACGCCGCTATGGAGTCTTTCGCGATTTGCGGTCAGACTTCCCCGAAGAACCGCAGAACGTAGCGATGAGCACGGACATACTTTTCGGAACGCCCGGCAATCCGGTGCCGCCGCACGGCAACGCCGGCCACTTCGAGGCCGCCGACGGCGCACGCATCCGCCATGCCCGCTTCCGGCCGGCGCCGGGCGTGGTGAACAAGGGCACTGTCCTCGTCCTGCAAGGCCGCAACGAATGCATCGAGAAATATTTCGAGACCATCGGCGACCTCACCGGCCGCGGCTTCACCGTCGCCATGGCCGACTGGCGCGGACAGGGCGGCTCGCAACGCCTGCTGCGCAACCCGCAGCGTGGCTACGTCCGCTCCTTCGATGACTATGTGCGCGACTTCGAGAGGTTCTTTCAGGAACACGTCCTGGACGATTGCGACGGCCCGTACTACGTGCTCGGCCATTCCACCGGTACGCTGATCGCGCTGCTGGCAGCTCCCGCGCTCACCAATCGCGTGCGGCGCATGGTGCTGGCTGCGCCATTTCTGGCAGTGCAGGGCTTTCCGTTCTCGATGCGCAACATCCGGCGCATCACCGGCGCGCTCCGCATGATGGGACTGGGCTGGCTCTACGCGACCGGCGGCCCGCGCCGGCGGCTGCCTTTCGCCACCAACCCGCTGACCAGCGACCTGACGCGCTTCGAGCGCAATGCCGACCTGATCGACGCACAGCCCTCCCTCGCCATGGGCGGACCGACGGCGACCTGGGTCAACCGGGTCTGCATCGCGGTCGAGCAGGTCACCGAACCGGATTTCATGGCGCGGATCCAGATACCGATCCTGTTCGTGGCGGCCGGCGCCGACACGGTCGTCTCGACTGCGACGATCGAACGCTACGCGCGCGGCCTGCGCTCGGGCGCTGTCGTCACCATCGACGGCGCCCGCCACGAACTGCTGCAGGAGGCGGACCTTTATCGCGAGCAGTTCCTGGCGGCCTTCGACGCCTTCATTCCCGGCAGCGACGCCGTGTTCGCGGAGACTGCGCCGGGCGTTCCGGTCGAAGCGGAAGTGCCTGCCTGATCAGTCTTTTAGCGCTTCCATCGCAGCGGCGTGGAGTTCTGGCGTCGCCGCCGCCAGAATGTCGCCGCCCTTCTCCGCCGGGCCGCCGTCGAAGGTCGTCACCACGCCGCCCGCCTGCTCGATGATCGGGATCAACGCCACGATGTCGTACGGCTTGAGTCCCGGATCGGTGACGATGTCGACCTGCCCGGCGGCGACCATGGCGAAGGCATAGCAGTCGGCCCCGTAACGCGGCATGCGCACCATGGTCTCAAAACGGTCGTAGACCGCCCGTTTCGATCCCTTGAACAGCGCGGGTGTGGTGGTGAACAGCGTGGCGTCCGCAAGTCTCGTCGTCTTGCGCGCCTTCAGCACGCGTGGCCCGCCCGGCCCTTCGTAGCGGGACGTCTCGCCGTCGGCATAGAACAATTCGCCGGTGAAGGGCTGCGACATCATTCCCGCCACGGCCTCGCCTCCGACGGTCAGGCCGACCAGCGTTCCCCACACCGGCAGACCGGAGATGAAGGCGCGTGTCCCGTCGATGGGGTCGATGACCCACATGTGATCGGCGCCCTCGTTCACCGTGCCGTGCTCCTCGCCGAGTATCCCATGCTCGGGATAGGCCTCCAGGATCACGCGTTTGATTGCCTGCTCGGCCTCCCGGTCCGCCTCGGTGACAGGATCGAAACCCGCTTCGAGCTTGTTCACCACGTCTGCTGCGCCGCGAAAGCGCGGCAGCGTCTCGCCAGCGGCGGCGGCCGCGATGCGGCGCATGAACTCTGCACTGATCTTCATGGCGAAATCCCGGAATTCCTGGAGCGGTGAGGCGCGTAGACCGTTTGTGGCGGCCCGTACAGGCCCGACACGTTAAAATCATCAAAGTTGCTTGACATTTGTGCGGCGCAACATAAAGTTGGCGTCGAACAGGTTTCCTGTTCATGCCCTCCTTGGGCGTTTCCTCCCTAGACTTCGACCGCGTCGGCAACGGTGCGGTCTTTTTTTCGGCACCGCGCGGGCGTCTATTCCGCGGCCAGCGGCGGCGCCGCGAGTTCGTGTTCCGGAATGGCGATCAGGTCCGCCGTGAAGCGCAGCAGGTCTTCCGCCAGCGCCTCGAATCCGGGCGATTTCCGGAATGTCCGCTCGTCCATGTAGAGACCCCGGTTGATCTCGATCTGCAGCGCGTGCAGCCCCCGGGCCGGACGGCCGTAATGTTCCGTGATGTAGCCGCCGGCATAGGGTTTGTTGTGGGTCACGGTGTAGCCCATGGCGCTCAGCAGGCCGATGGCATGTTCGATCAGCGCCGGAGCCGCCGATGTGCCGAAACGGTCGCCGATTATGAAGTCGGGCCGAACGTTGTTCGCACCGATGCGCACGCTGGCCGGCATCGAATGGCAGTCGATCAGGACGGCGATCCCGAATCGCGCATGCGTTCGCGTCACCAACCCCTTAAGGCACTCGTGGAACGGTTTGTAGATGCCCTCGATGCGGCTGACCGCCTCGGAAAGGCGGATTCGCGACGGATAGATGTCCTGCCCCTCCCCGACCAGCTTCGGGATTGTTCCGAGACCGCCCGCGACGCGCGCCGACCGCGCATTGACGAAGGACGGCAGCGGCTCCGCGAACATGCGCGGATCGAGTTCCCATGGCTCGCGGTTGACGTCGAGATAGGCGCGCGGAAAATTCGCGACAAGCAACGGGGCGCCAAGCGTGGCGGCGCCGGCGAAGAGTTCGTCGACGAAGCAGTCCTCGGAACGGCGAATCGCCTGCCCGTCCAGCCGCGCCATCCTCAGGAAGCGTTCAGGATAGTAGCGGCCGCTGTGCGGGGAGCAGAAAACGAAAGGAACGCGCTGTTCGATGCTGGAACGGACTTCGAAAGGAACCGTGGCCGAAAAATCCTCGACTACTGTCATGGCGCACGCCCCGCGCCGGAAAGTCTATGATCCATCGGGCGAAAGTGCCATCGCGGCCCGCGGCTGTCCAGCGTCTGCGCGGTGGAATCCGCACGGCCCAACGCGCCGCATTCACTTGATGTTTACCGTCGGCTCTTCATATACAGCATGGTTAACGCGGCGCCCCTGGGGTCGCGCCGCTGAGCGATTCGGACGGGACTGATGGCACGCATTCTGCTTGCGGAAGACGATGAGGACATGCGCCGGTTTCTGGTCAAGGCGCTGCAGCGCGCGGGCTACGACGTCACCGATTTCGACAATGGCGCAAGCGCCTTCGAGCGCCTGCGCGAGGAACCGTTCTCGCTGCTCCTGACGGACATCGTCATGCCGGAGATGGACGGCATCGAGCTCGCCCGCCGGGCGACCGAGATCGATCCCGATCTCAAGGTGATGTTCATCACCGGTTTCGCCGCCGTGGCGCTCAATCCCGATTCCAAGGCGCCCAAGGACGCCAAGGTGCTGTCGAAGCCTTTCCATCTGCGCGAACTCGTCACCGAGGTCGAGAAGATGCTCCAGGCGGCCTAACGGCTTCATCCAGCACCGTCCTACCGGATATGCGTCATCCGGGCTCAGGCTAAATTACCGGATTGACGCGCTCCGGCACATGTGATGTATGCGCGGCGTCGGATGGGCGTGTAGCTCAGCGGGAGAGCACTACGTTGACATCGTAGGGGTCACAGGTTCAATCCCTGTCACGCCCACCATTCGAACCCTTGAAATCGTTGATGAAACTGGCGTTTTCGCGCAGATCTGCGAAGCTCCTTGCAGGTTCAACGAATCTGACTGCCAACGAAAAGCAGCGTTTCACCGCTCCCTCACCTTGACCCTTGGCATACGGCACATCCTGCCAGACGGTGCGCCGCTCGTAGTAGATCTTGGTGAGTTGGCGCACCTTCATCGTCTGCTTCTCCTCGGCAGAAGGGTAAGCCGTGCCGACGTCGAGATTTCGGCCACACCTGCATTTCATACATGTACATGACGTCGCCGCATTCGATGTCGCCGTACAGTTTGGCCAGATCGATCGCCAGGGTCGCCGCCGCCAGCGAATCGCATCCATAAACCGAACCGGATTCTATTCGGCAACAATCGCGGCTGAGGCAAACGCCCTGTCGCAAACAGCGGGCAACAGGGCCACAGCGCAACTGACGGTCGACGCCGTCTTTGATTGACGGGTCTTCGGCGTTTTCCGGAGTGGCGGCAGATTTTGTCATGCGCTAAGCTTTAAGAACAGACCTCCACATGAGGACATTCCACCAATCTTTCTGAAATAAGTGCTGTGTGAATAGTCGCAACTGATCAGCAACGCGGAGAACGAGCATGGTATTCACTGGCTTCAAATCCAAGTTCAAGAAAAATGATCAACTGAAAAAGTGCGCGGTTAATGATCCTGATCATATCAGCGTAAACTTTAATTCAACGGGTGAGCACGTTGCGCTGATTCAAGAAGCTCTGAATAAGTGGCTCGTTAACACGGGGCAAGGCCAACATATCGTTACGGGTGCTGAAAAGGACAACAAGAAATTCGGCCCCATGACCCATAAGGCGGTCGATATATTCAAGAGAGCAAAAGATATCAGGAACTACAAGAATGAGATTGACCAGGTTGTAGGCAAGAAAACCGTCGTTGCTCTCGACCTCGAACTGCCTGTGGACGAGGATGTCAACCCGAAGCCCGAGACTTCAGTAGCGATCGTGCCGTTTAACGAAATCAAGCCACTACTTATCGCTCATGAAGCCGACAACCGTATGAAGGGAGATTTGGAGAGCACCAAGTCTGAGCCAAAGCTTCCCCTGACTCCCCAAGGGATAATCGCGCGCAATCTTCTGACTCATGCGCGCATCACCCCGACGTTTGCGCTTGTGCAGGAAATGCGAACGGAACTGCTGGTGGCCGGAGAGGCCGGAGCGGCAATGGTGAACACTTTCGTCGCCAATGGCATCCCCAAGGCTGTCATTACGTTCGGCGTTGGGAACATCGTTTGCGACCTGATCAGGAAATCCGATGAGTTCAGGGACGTCAAAGCAGATTTCGTCCGGCAGATGAAAGAGGTGCTGGACGGCGGCATCAGGACAAGCAACACGCTGGATTACCGGTTTGAACCGCCCCGGGTTTGCCGGAGGCTCCAACTCCTGAGAAGGTGGAGCCATCATGAGCAAGACGACGAACAAGTTTTCCCCCGAAGTGCGCCAGCGAGCCGTGCGGCTGGTTCTTGATCACGAGCCCGAGCATCCGTCGCGCTGGGCGGCGGTATCATCGGTGGCGGCCAAGATCGGCTGCACGGCGCAAACTCTGAATGAGTGGGTGAAGAAGTTCGAGGTTGATGCCGGCAAGCGGGCCGGTGTGCCGACGGACATGGCAGCGAAGCTGAAGGCTCTGGAGCGGGAGAACCGTGAGCTTCGACAGGCCAACGAGATCCTGCGCAAGGCGAGCGCTTATTTTGCCCAGGCGGAGCTCGACCGCCCTTTCAAACGATGATTGCGTTCATTGACGATCACCGCGAGGTTCACGGGGTCGAGCCGATCTGCAAGGTGCTGCCGATCGCCCCGTCGACCTACCGCAACCATGTCGCCAAGCGGGTCGATCCCGAGAAGCTCTCGGCGCGGGCGAAGCGGGACATGGCCTTAAGGCCGGAGATCGAGCGCGTCTTCGCCGAGAACTTTGAGGTCTATGGCGCGCGCAAGGTCTGGCGGCAGATGCTGCGCGAAGGTTTTACCGTCGCGCGCTGCACCGTCGAACGTCTGATGGCCGGCCTGGGCCTTCACGGCGTCATCCGCGGCAAGGCCATCCGGACTACGGTGCAGGACAAGGCGGCGCCATGTCCGCGCGACCATGTGAACCGGGTCTTCCATGCTCCGGCGCCGAACCGCCTCTGGCTGTCGGACTTCACCTATGTCAGCACCTGGTCGGGTTTCGTCTACGTGGCCTTCGTCATCGATGCCTATGCCCGCCGGATCGTCGGCTGGCGGGTGAGCAGGACCGCCCATGCGGGCTTCGTCCTCGATGCTCTCGAACAGGCTCTGCACGAACGGCGGCCCATCCATCGCGGCGGTCTGGTGCACCATTCCGATAGGGGCTCTCAATATGTCAGCATCCGCTACACCGAGCGCCTGGCCGAAGCCGGCATCGAGCCCTCCGTGGGCAGCGTTGGAGATTCCTACGACAACGCTCTCGCAGAGACGATCAACGGGCTATACAAGGCCGAGGTCATCCATCGACGCGGACCGTGGCGAAGCTTCGAGGCCGTCGAGTTTGCCACGCTGACGTGGGTCGACTGGTTCAACAATCGCCGGCTGCTGGAGCCCATCGGCAACGTCCCGCCGGCTGAAGCCGAGGAGCGCTACTACGCCATGCTGGAAGAACCAGCCATGGCAGCGTGACCCAAACGAAACGGCCTCCGGCAAACCCGGGGCGGTTCAGTTTCTGTCTCATGAGAAATTTGGACGGCTGGAACCGCCGATGGTCTCATTCGGCGCCAAGACATCAACAAGGCTGAAATTTGCGGTTGGTTCTACACAGGGCGTGGATGTCTTTTTGGAGGATTTTACAGCGGACAACGCCACCAGAAGATGGAACGCAACACTTATCTTTGCGTATTTCGATCATTTCGGATCTGATGATAGCGATCTGATACCGGATTCAAGACTGCATGGATCACCGGGACAGGTCGGATTGTGGGTGCTCGCGCGGGAGCGCAATCCCGGACACATGCCGTTCGTCTCAAAGATGATGCTTCAGGAGCAGGTATCGGAGAGTTTCTGAAATAGTACGTCTTCCCGGAAGCTCGATCGCTGCAAAGACAGCGCCGGGTACTATCGGCTGGCATGTTGCCGGCGCAATCACGTTTCGCCAGCGGCCGGCTGACGAGTTGCCGCCGGCGCTTCGGATCCGAAGCGCCGGCGGTTTGGATGGTGGGGTCTGATCAGGCCTGTTCGAGCCACACCTTCTGAAGATCCATCTGGAAGGTCTGATGAACCCCGTAGCCCTTCACCTTTTCGGACGTGTGTGAATAGAGTGACTGCCAGTAAGGCTGGATGATGACCCCGGAATCCTGAAGAATGGTCTCCAGATCCTTCATGACCTCCCGCCGTTTCTCGGGCGCGCTGATCGCCAATGCCTCCCCCAGCTTCTTGTCGAATTCCGGGTTGGAATAGCCGGATTCGTTCCATGCCTCGCCGGTGCGATAGCCGAGCGCCAGAACCTGCACGCCCAGCGGGCGCATGTACCAGATAGTCATCGAGTAGGGATACTTCGTCCAGTCGTTCCAGAAGGTCGAACCCGGAAGCACGGTGCGCTTCACCTTGATGCCGGCCTCGCGCAACTGCGCCGCGATGGCGTCGCCGGTGTTCTTCTGCCAGTCGTCCTCGACCGTGATCAGCTCGTGCTCGAAATCGAGCTTGCCCGCTTCCTCGAGCAGCTTCTTGGCGCCTTCCGTGTCGCGCTGCTTCTTGGGCAGTTCGAAATACTCCGGATGAATCGGCGCAACGTGGTGGTTCTCGCCGACGGTCCCGCGTCCGCCATAGCCGAGTTGCAGAACGGCGTTGTTGTCCACCGCCATCTGCAAGGCGTTTCTGACGCGCTGGTCGCCGTAAGGTTCCTGGGTCACGTTGGTTCGGGCCACCAGCGTCGTCGCCGTCGCGACCTCGGACTTCACGAGCCCGAGCCCGTCGAGGATGTCGACGAAGTCGGCGGTCGTCTCAAGGTTCATGTCGACTTCGCCGGATTCGAAAGCGTTGACGACAGCGGTCGGATCGGTGCCGTAGTCGACGAATTCGACGCCATCGAGAAGAGCCTCGCCGCCCCACCAGCTTCCGTTCTCACGACGTTTCACGACGGCCTTCGTGCCCACGTCATAGGACACCAGCTCGAACGCGCCTGTGCCGATGGGCTTCGCCACGGGATCGGCGCCGTCAGCGTCGAAGTTGCGGTGGACGATGAGCGCCGGATAGTCGGTGAAGTTGGCGATCAGGGAAATGTCGGACGCATTGAGCTTCAGCCTGACCGTATGGTCATCGACCTTCGTGATGGCGCCTTCCTTGGCCTTGCCCGTCGCCTCGTCGATCAACGAGCCGACACGGGCCGCCATCGAGTTGCCCGATGCGCCCTTGTCGGCCCACCGGTTCAGATTGAAGATCACGTCGTCGGCATTGAAGGCGTCCCCATTGTTCCAGGTCACGCCCTGGCGCACCTTCAGCGTATATTCGGTCGCGTCTTCGTTGACCTCCCAGCCCTCAAGCAGCACCGGCTCGAAGGTGAACTCCCGCGTGTAGGTCACCAGCGGCTCCAGGAACGTCCTCGCGATATTGCCCAGTTCGACCCAGTCATAGGTTCGCGGGTCCTTCTGCGCCTTGACCGACATCGCCACCTTCAGAACGCCGCCCTTCTTGGGCTCCTGCGCAAGAGCCCGGGAAGGAACTGCAACGCCGATCATGCTGTAGGCAAGCGCGGTGGACGCGCCCATCGTCGTCGCCAGGGCCAGGAATTCCCGCCGGTCCATCCTTCCGCGAGACGTTTCTTCAGCCATCCTCTCGATAACTTCGGGAACGCGGTCGCCATTGCTGCTGAATATTCTCATGAGTTCCTCCTGTTGGTTGTGATGGATCGCCGACGCCGATCAAACGCCCTCAGATCCGGATTGCGTATCTTATGCCGTCATAGATCGCGGCGTGGATGTTGCGGGAGGCAACCGCGTCGCCGATGCGGAAAAGCGTGTAGGCTGTGGACTGCCTTTGCGGAAATACCTCGCCGCCGTTCACCAGTGCCTCGTAGGCGACCGCACCGAGATTTGCCGAGCCCGGTTTCAGCGCCAGATACAAATCGTCCAGCGGCTGGGTGCCGTGTTCGACCACGACCTGATCGACCCGCCGCTCCTCGCTCCAACCCTGCGAGAAATCCGAGCCGAGCGTCGCCACAAGCTTGTTGCCGTCGCGCCGGACCGCGCTGACGCGGGTGTTGATGGTGACGCGTACGCCCTTCTCATGAAAGACCTTCATATACGGAACGTGGTTCATGCCGCCCATTTCCGGCGCAAAGAAGCGCTCGGGCGAGACGAGTTCCAGCCGCGCGCCGGTATTGGCGATGACTTCCGCAGCGCCCATGCCCTGATGACCGCCATTGTCGTCGTAAAGCAGAACGTTCTCGGCCGGCTTGACGCTGCCGGACAGGATGTCCCAGCTCGACACGACGAGATCGCCGCCGGCATCCAGCGGCGGATTTTGCGGCAGTCCGCCAGTGGCGACGATCACGATGTCCGGCTCCAGCGCGGTCACGTCGCCGGCTTCGGCCCAGACATTGTAGCGGATGTCGACGCCGAGCCGCTCCAGTTCGGCGAGCCGCCAGTCGACGATGCCAATCAGTTCCTTGCGGCGTGGATTCTGGGCGGCAAGCAGGATCTGCCCGCCGGCCTGGCCGGAAGCTTCCAGCACCGTCACCGAATGGCCGCGCTCGGCCGCCACGCGCGCGGCTTCCAGGCCGGCAGGGCCGGCTCCGACCACGACGACCTTCTTCGCAGGGCCGTCCGACCGCGCGATCACATGCGGTATCGTCGCCTCGCGGCCCGTGGCGGCGTTGTGGATGCACAGCGCCTCGCCGCCCTCGTAGATGCGGTCGAGGCAGTAGGTCGCGCCGACGCAGGGCCGGATGCGGTGCTCCTCGCCGGCCATGACCTTTCTGACGATGTGGGGATCGGCGATATGCGGACGGGTCAGGCCAACCATGTCGAGCTTGCCTTCCGCGATCGCATGGCGGGCCGTGGCGACATCCGAGATGCGCGCCGCATGGAAGACCGGGAATTTCGTTGCCGCGCGTACTTCTCCTGCAAAGTCGAGATGCGGCGCCGAGCGCATGCCGGTGATGGGGATGACGTTCGTCAGCGCGGCGTCCGTCTCGATCGA
Source organism: Rhizobiaceae bacterium (assembly GCA_023953845.1). Lineage (NCBI taxonomy): Bacteria > Pseudomonadati > Pseudomonadota > Alphaproteobacteria > Hyphomicrobiales > Rhizobiaceae > Rhizobiaceae bacterium. The sequence continues at coordinate 243,995 of JAMLJC010000001.1, forward strand.
GCCGCGGATGATGTTGAGGAAATCGAACTTGCCCGACGCCGCCAGCCGCCGCGCGATCGCGACGCCTTCCTCCTTCGACAAGCCCTTTTCGAAATCTTCGTCGGCGACCATGCGGATGCCGACGATGAAATCCGGGCCGACCGCCGCGCGAACGGCATCAATGACCCTGAAGGTGAAACGCAGCCGGTTGTCGAGCGAGCCGCCATAGTCGTCGTCGCGATGATTGGTCGCCGGCGACCAGAAGCTGTCCATCAGATGGCCGTAGGACTCGAACTCGATGCCGTCGAGGCCCGCCGCCTGCATGCGCTGGGCGGCGGACGCATAGTCGGCGACGATGCGATCGATGTCCCAGTCCTCCATCGTCTTGGGGAAGGCGCGATGCGCAGGCTCGCGCATCGGCGAGGCGCTAAGCACCGGCAGCCAGTCGGCCTTGTTCCAGCCGGTGCGCCGGCCGAGATGGGTGATCTGTATCATCACCTTGCAGTCGTGCTCGTGACAGGCGTCGGCAAGCTCCCGCATCCACGGCACGATCTCGTCGCGGTAGGCCTGCAGATTGCCGAAGGCGGCCGGGCTGTCTCGGGAAACGAGGGCCGAGCCCGCCGTCATGGTCAGCGCCATGCCGCCCTTCGCCTTCTCCGCGTGGTAGAGGCGGTAGCGCTCTTTCGGCAGGCCGTCCTCGGAATAGGCAGGCTCATGGCTCGTCGACATGACGCGGTTCTTCAGCGTCAGGTGCTTGAGCCGGTATGGCTGCAGGAGCGGATCGTTGCGGAGGGAGGCGTTCATGCCGGCGTCCGCCCGTGAATGATGTGAGGGGTTGCGGTCATCATGCCTCGTGATATCTCGTCACTGGGTCGATCGCTGCTCAGTTCACGGTATCCGGCAGCCTTTCCTCGCGCAACGCGATGAAGTCGCGCAGGCCGTCGGCGATGCCCTCGTCGAGCTTCGGCTCCTGATAGTCCTGAAGCATGTTGCGGGCTTTCTCGCGGCCCCGCGTGTCATGGTCCTTGGCGCCTTCCGCGGACCATTGCTCGAAAGAGTTGAAATCCATCAGCGTCGGCATGAAGAAAGCCGTTTCGAAGTGCTCGAGCGTATGCTGCGTGCCGAGGAAGTGCCCCTGCGGCCCAACCTCGCGAACCGCCGCCATGGCATCCTTGAAGTCGTCGAAGGACAGCCCGCCTGCATATTTGTACCAGCCCACCAGCTGTTCGCAGTCGGTGGCGAACTTGGAATAGCCGCAGGTCAGGCCGGCCTCCAGCCACCCTGCCGAATGCCAGATGTAGTTGGCCCCGGAGAGGATGGCGGCATGCATCAGCATGTTCGACTCGTAGCCCGCCTGCGCGTCGTTCAGCTTCGAGCCGACATGGAAGCCGGAGGTACGCCAGGGCAGCCGGTATTTCCGCGCCAGCGCACCCATCACATACATCATTTGCGCGGCTTCCGGCGTCCCGCCCATGGGGGCGCCGGTCTTCATGTCGACGGTGACCATGAACTGCCCGTAGATCTGCGGCGAGCCCGGCCGGATCAGCTGGGTGAAGGCGACGCCGGCAAGCGCCTCCGCATTGACCTGCGCGATGGCGCCGACCGCCGACGCCGGGGTCGAGGCGCCGCACAGCGCGAAGGGCGCCAGGATGAGCGGCTGGTTGTGACGCGCATAGACCTTCATCGCGTCGAGCATTGTGGCGTCCCACACCAGCGGCGAGTTGCAGTTGGTGATCGACACGAGCACCGGATTGTCCCTGACGTAATCCTCGCCGAAGACGATGCCGGCCATCGCCATCGTGTCCTCGGCCCGGTCCTTAGACGTGACGATGCCCATGAAGGGCTTGTCGGAATGCTTCAGCGCCGAATGGATGATGTGGAGATGGCGTTTCGGGACCGCGATCTCCATCGGTTCGCAGATGATCGAGCTGGACGAATGGAGCGCCGGGGCCATGTAGGCCAGCTTGTGGAAATTGTTCAGGTCCTCGAGCGTGCCGTAGCGCCGGTTGTTGTCGAGGTCGCGCACATAGGGCGCGCCGTACATGGGTACGAACACGGAGTTCCTGCCGCCGACCTGCACCGAGCGTTCGGGATTGCGGGCGTTGAGCGTGAATTCGGCCGGCACCTTGGACACCAGATCCATCAGCAGCGCGCGGTCGAAGCGCACCCTCGTGCCGGAGACGTCGGCTCCGGCCTGCTTCCACATGGCGATGGCTTCGTCGTCGCGGAACTCGCATCCGACATCCTCCAGGATGCTCAGCGACTCGTTGTGGATCAGCTCGACCGCTTCGTCGGGTACGATCTCGTAGACCGGTATCTTGCGGACCAGGGTCGGGAAGGAGGTCATGGCCGCGCCACGAAGCGCCTTGCGGCCGACCCGACCGCCGCCGCGGCGGCTGGTCCCCGCAGTTTCCGGTGTGCTGGCAGTGCTCGCTGTGCTCATGCTGGCTCTCCCTTGATCTTAGGAGAGCGCCTGCGAGCCGGTTCTTCAAGCGAAATAGGAAGTCGGCTCGCTTGAGCTGAACTCAACGATCCAAGGGAGAGCAGCCAGTCCCTCAGCATGGCCGCATGGGGGCTGAGCGGCCGTCGCGCGCTCCACGTCACGAAGTAGGATTGCGGCGCGGCGATTTCTGTCTTCGTCACCCGGACAAGGTTGCCTGCCTCGATCAGGGGCGCCACCAGGCTTTCCCAGCCAAGCGCCACGCCCTGTCCGCTGCGCGCCGCCTGCAGGGCGATGACGTAGCTGTTGAAGCGCCGCACATTGACGCGGCGATCCGGATGGCCGATCGCGCTGAGGAACTCTCCCCAGGTCGTCCACGTCCAGTCGATGCCTTCGACCGAAAGGAGCTGCAATTGCATGAGGTCCGACACCGAGCTCACCGGATAGGCTTTGGCGAAAGCCGGACTCGCCACCGGAAAGATCCGGTCGTCATAAAGCTTGGCTGACTGCTCGTCCGGCCATTCGCCATCGCCGTAGCGGATACGCAGATCGACGTCGGGGCGATCGAGACCGCGCGGGTGATCGGAAATCACATGGTCGACCACGATATCCGGGTTGCGGTTCCAGAAGGCGCCCATGCGCGGCATCAGCCACAGATGCGCCATCGCCATGGTGCTGCCGATGGTGACATTCGCCTGCCTGCCGAAGGACTTTATCTGGCGGAACGTCGCCGCCATCCTTTCGAAGCTCTCCCGCAGGGCCGCAGCCAGCGTTTCGCCTTCGCGGGTGAGCTCGACCGCGCGATGCCTGCGCACGAACAGCGGACTGCCGAGCTCCTCCTCCAGCATGCGGACCGAGCGCGAGACGGCGCCGGTCGTGACGTTGAGCTCCTCGGCCGCCTTCGTCAGGCTGAGATGGCGTGCTGCTGCCTCGAAGGCGGCGAGCGCGCTGAGCGAGGGTAGGCTATAGTACCTGCGAACCATGCTGTTGCTTTCCGCACCGCATGCCGGACCTCAACCTACAACGACATGCGGCTCGATGTCTTGGTTGCCTGTGGCTCAATCGCAGAGGAATTTCATTCATCTTGACTATTAGCCTCCACTGACCGTCGATGTGCAACTGCCGTCTTCCGCAACGGAGACGGCTCCGCCGCAGGTACCAGAACGCGCTCATGGCCCCGGGCCTGGCGCCTTGAGGGAGGGGGCAGTGTCCGACCGGATTTTCAAACGGCTTTTCACGCCGATCCAGTTGCGGGGAAAAACCCTTCGCAATCGCATCGTCTTCGGCGCGCATACGGCGAACATGGCGGTGGAAGGCCTGCCGACCGAGCGGCATGTCGGCTACTACGCCGAGCGCGCAATCGGCGGCGCGGCCATGATCGTCGTCGAGCCGATGCCGGTGCATCAGGCAGCCGTGCTGACGCGCGGCAATTTCCGCCCCGCCGACGACAGCGTCATCCCGCATTTCCGCAAGGTGACGGAGGCGATCCGGGGTAACGGCGCCGTGGCGATCCAGCAACTCTACCATGTCGGCCAGCATGCGGATGCCGACAACTCGTTCCACCCGGGCTGGTCGCCGTCCGGCTTGCCGAGCTACCACGATTCCGACGGCTCCCACGCAATGACGGAGCGCGAGATAGAGGAGACGATCGACGGCTTCGTCCAGGCGGCGCGGCGCTGCCGCGAGGCCGGGTTCGACGGCGTCGAGGTGTGGGCCGCCTATCATTCCATGCTCGACCAGTTCTGGACGCCGTGGTCCAACCGCCGCGCCGACCGCTGGGGCGGCAATCTCGAAAACAGGACGCGCATGAGCCGGGAGGTGATGACCCGCATCCGCCGGGAGTGCGGCGAAGACTTCATCATCGGGCTGGCCATTAACGACGAACCGGAAGTCGCGGTCGCGCTCAAGCGGGAGGCGCTGGCGGAGATCGTGGATATTCACGACCGCGACCACCTGATGGACTATGTCACCTGCGGCTCCGGTTCGTATTTCGACTTCTACAAGATCATGCCGACCTTCATGTATCCGGAAAAGCTCGGCGCGGACCTTGCCTCGGTTTTGAAGTCCACCGTGCGCCATGCACTGGTCACCGCGGAAAGCCATATCCGCACGCCCGAGAATGCCGAGGGCGTGCTCCGCGAAGGGCATGCCGACCTCGTTTCGATCGTGCGCGGACAGATCGCCGATCCGCATCTGGCGGTGAAGGCGGAGGCGGGACGAGCGGAGGACATTCGCGGCTGCCTGTCCTGCAACCAGATGTGCTGGGGCAGGCGCTCGCGCGATTACTGGATAAGCTGCGTGATCAACCCATCCGCCGGCCGCGAATGGGAATGGGGCGGTGACCGGTTCACGCGGGCCGAAAAACCGAAACGGGTTTTCGTCGTGGGCGGCGGCCCGGCAGGCCTCGAGGCGGCACGCGTCGCTGCGGAGCGCGGCCATCGCGTCATACTGGCCGAAGCCTCGGAGCGGCTCGGCGGACAGTTTCGGCTCGCAGGCATGCAGCCGCGCCGGTCGCAGATCCTTGACCTGATCGACTGGTACGAACGGCAGCTCGGACAGTTGCAGGTCGAAGTGCGGCTTGGAAGTTATGCAGAGGCTGACGATGTCGAACGGGAGAGCGTCGACCATGTGATCGTCGCGACCGGGTCGCTGCCTCCCGACGGAGCATTCCAGCGAGCTTTGCCCCAGTTCGACACGATACCCGGCGGCGGGCCGGTGCTTTCCGCCGAAGCCGTCATGGCGCGCGAGGCGCGGCCGGGACAGCGCGTGCTGCTTCTGGACGACGGAGGCAACTGGAAAGGCTGCGGCACGGCCTGGAAACTCGCCGAGGACGGCCATGACGTGACGATCGTCACGCCCGACGCGCTGGTCGGCAAGGAGCTTCAGCGGATGGCGGTGGATGCGCCCTTGCGTCGAGCTCTCGCCCGGTCGGGCGTGCGTTTCATGACGGAAAGCGCAGTCGTCCGCTGGGACGGCAAGCGGGCGACGATCACGTCGCTTCTCGATGGAAACGAACAGACGGTCGAGGCGGATTCGCTGGTCTTCGCGACCACCAACAGGGCGGAAGACAGCCTCCCGGTCGAGCTGGAAAGGCGCGGCATTGCGTATTCGGCCATAGGCGACTGCACCGCCTCGCGCCAGGCGGCCTACGCCTTCCACGATGGCCGCAAGATTGCATTGGAACTATAGCGGAGCAAATCCTGCTCCTACCTTTCCGTGCTGCGATGTCGAAATCCGCTATCTCAGGGTTCCCGACCCCGGTGCTCGTGAGACAGCCCGCAATACGCCGCAGCGACTCCGGCGCCGGCAGCTATGCGACCTCCCGCATCGTCGATCCCTGCGACGATCACATTCGCCCCGTCTCCAGCAAAGCGCCGGCAATTGCCCGGCCAATGCCTGACGTTCCAATGATAACGGCCGTGCGGACATCAACCATCGGAGCGGCCGGCGCGCTCATGGTGCCTCAATCACGCTCAAGCCGACAAATCCCATCCTTATACCCGACACTTCCCCAAACATCGCTTGCGATTCAAGATTGCTGTATGATATAAGACATCATACAAATTTTAATCCGCAATCTCTCAGCGGGGGCCGATGGAGATGGAGGAGCGCGTCAATCCGCTTAAGGCAGCGCTGAAAGCAGGTGATGCGCATATCGGCATCTGGTGTTCTCTCGGCTCTGCGCTGACGACGGAGGTAATTGCCGGTTCAGGCGCCGGCTGGATTCTCATCGACGGCGAGCATAGTCCCAACCATCTTCTGACAATCATGTCGCAGCTTCAGGTTGCTGCCGCATTTCCCTGCGAGGCGGTTGTCAGGCTGCCGTCGGATGATGCCAACCTCATCAAGCAGGCGATGGACATCGGCGCACGCAGCCTCATGGTTCCCAACGTCCGCACCGCCGGGCAGGCACGTGCTATCGTCGCGGCGATGACTTATGCGCCGGGCGGTATCCGCGGATTCTCCGTGGGGCATCGCGCCAACGCTTTCGGCCGCATCAGGGACTATCATGCGAATGCGCGTGTGCAGCAGTTGCTCGCCGTGCAGATCGAAGATGAAATGGGCGTTGCCAACGCCGCCGAGATCGCGGCTGTCGATAGTGTCGATGTTCTGTTCGTGGGACCCGGGGACTTGTCGACGAATATGCGAGCGATGGGAAACCCGAATGCCGGACACGTGCAGAAGGCCATAACCAGCGTCCGAGAGGCCGCCGCATCCATGGGAAAGGCAAGCGGGATTCTGGCGCCGGTCAAGGCGGACGCGGATCGCTACCTGGCTGACGGGTTCACTATGGTTGCCGTTGGATCGGATCTCGGCTTGCTGGCGCGCGGATCCGATGCCCTGATCGCATCTTTCGCGCCTGCCGGTTTTTCCTTACGCGCAAAGGTCACAAACTGAAAATCTAGCCATTGGGGAAGTCGCGTGAAGACAGCCTTCATCACGGGTGCCACGAGCGGCATCGGGCGAGCTGCTGCTTTGGCGCTTTGCGACGCCGGTTACGAAGTCTATGCGCTGGGGCGCAGCCAGTCTGCGCTGAAGGAGCTGCAGGCCGAGCGCTCAAGTATCGTTCCACTTGCCATGAATGTAACGGACCGGAAGGCGTTGGAGACGGTCGTAGCAGATCTTACTATAGACGTGCTGGTCAACAATGCCGGCGTGATGCCGCCACTTGAGAATTTCGCGGATATGGACATCGCGGATATCGATGCCGTGCTTGAGATCAACCTCAACTCCGCCATACTGCTCACCCGGCTCGTCCTTCCAAAAATGCGAGAGCGCCAGTCGGGCCACATCCTGTTCACCGGCTCGACGGCCGGTCACGGTTCCTACGCCAATATCGCCGTCTATTCGGCGACGAAAGCCGCCATCTCCGGATTCGTCGCCGGCCTGAAGGCAGATACCGCACCCTACGGGGTTCGCGTGACAGAAATAGTGTGCGGCCGTGTTGAAACCGGTCTCTACAAGAACATCCTGGACGAAGCGGCGCGCGCAGCGATGTACGCCGGAAGCGTCGCCGTTCAGCCCGACGACGTCGCCCGAATGATCGTCGCCGTCCTCTCGCTTCCCCCGAACGCGGACGTCACGCGTTTCGACATCGTTCCCACGCGACCCGTCAGCCCGAGCGGCACGAAATAGGAGCCTCCGCCATGCAGGATCTTTCCGTACTCATCGTCGGCGGTGGTTCCGGCCTCGGAGCGCTCCTCGCCGAAATGGCCGTGACGAGCGGCGCCGCCAGCATGGGCATCATCGACATCAACGAAGCAGCAGCCGAGCAGGCGCTCGCGCCGGCCAGGGCAAAAAATCTGCCAACGGCAGCGGCAACCGCCGACATTCAAGTTGGCGCGCAGTGCCACGAGGCCTTTGGGAAAATCGCGAACAAGCTGGGTCGCATCGACACGTTGATCAATTGTGCGGCGATCTATCCCCGGCGCCCCCTTCTCGATATCACCGATGCGGAGTGGGATGCCTCGAACGGAATTAACATCAAGGGCACCTATCACATGATGGTTGCCGCCGTGCATCATATGCAGGCGCAGGAGCCCAAGGAGAAGGTTCGCGGCCGCATCGTCAACCTGACCTCGGTCGACGCCTTCAAGGCGCATCCGCAGAATGCGCATTACGCCGCAACGAAGGCAGCCGTTGTCAGCCTGACACGCTCCTTCGCCCATCACGTCGCCGGGGACGGCATTCTCATCAATTCGGTAGCGCCGGCCGGAATGGCGACAGAGAAGGCCAAGGCTCTCGGATTCCTGGAAGAGTTGGCGAAGGCGAGCCCGCTCGGCCGTGGTGCCGAGCCGATCGAGATCGCGGAATGGGTGCTGATGGCCGGCGGCCCGAAGAACACCTTCATGACGGGCGAGCAGGTGATCGTGTCGGGCGGTTACATCTACGCCTGAGGTCTCAAAGGCAGCTCCAAATGTCACGGACCTTCCGGGCGGCCGCAAAGGCAAAGCGCGGTGCGCCAGCCATTTCCGAAGATCAATCAAAAGAGCGCGTTTGAGGATCAACCAATGAGCTACATTGCTTCACGTCTCTCGGTGGTCAAGCCTTCGGCGTCGATGGCGGCTTCCATGGCAGCGAAGGCGCTTCGGGCCAAGGGCGTCGACGTGATCGATCTGGGACTCGGCGAGCCGGACTTCCCGACGCCCGCCCATATCGTCGAGGCCGCGCATCAGGCCGCGAAATCGGGGCAGACGCTCTACACCGCGGCTGCCGGCACGCCGGAGATACGCGAAGCGGTCGCCTCCAAGTTCCGGCGGGAAAACGGTCTCGACTACAAGGCTGACGACATCATCGTGGCGAACGGCGCCAAGCAGATCATCTTCAACGCCCTGATGGCAACGCTTGAGAACGGCGACGAGGCCATTCTTCCGGCACCCTACTTCGTCTCATATCCTGAAATGGTGAAGCTCCTGGGCGGCGTACCGGTAGCTGTGGAGTGCCCGGAGAGAACCGGTTTCAAACTGACCCCCGAATTGCTCGAAAAGGCGATCACGCCCCGTACCAAGTGGCTGTTCCTCAATATGCCGGGCAACCCTTCGGGCGCTGTCTATTCGGAGAGCGAACTCAAGGCGCTCGGTCAGGTTCTCGCCGCGCACAGTCACGTCCTGATCCTGTCGGACGAAATCTACGAGCACATCATTTTCGACGGCCGCGCTTTCGTATCGTTCGGCAAGGCGTGTCCTGAACTGAAAGACCGCACCCTCATCGTCAACGGCGTAGCGAAATCCTACGCGATGACAGGCTGGCGTGTCGGCTACGCGGCGGGACCAGCCCTGCTGATCAGGGCTATGTCGACAATCCAGAGCCAGTCCGTGACCTCGGTGTGCTCAATCGCGCAGGCGGCGACCGTCGCGGCGCTCAACGGACCGCAGAACGACGTGGTTCGCTTTCGCAAGGCATTCGAGACGCGTCGCGATCTCGTGGTCGACGGTATCCGCAAGATCGAGGGCTTGACGCTCGCACCTCCGGAGGGAGCCTTCTACGCCTATATCGGCTGTGCCAGCCTGATCGGAAGAAAGACTCCGGCAGGCGAAATCCTGACCGACGACACCGCAGTTGCCAACTACCTGCTGAACGAGGGGCGCGTGTCCTCCGTGCCCGGCGCCGCCTATGGTCTATCGCCGTATTTCCGCATCTCGACCGCGACAAGCGATGCTGTCCTGACCGAGGCCTTGGCGCGCATCGCTGCAGCCGTTGCGAACGTAAGATAGAGCTGCTGCAATATGAACGCGTTCTTGTCACGGGCGTAGCAGGCCGTCTTGGAACTGCTCGCGATCCGCCCCGCTGCGTGACGGTTACCAGCGGGAAGGAAGATGTTCCCTTTTCAGTGATTTCGGGCACGCCGAGGCGATCAGCGCCTGCCCTGCCGGTGTATGCCCTGCTGTATCCCGGCTGCGTTAAAGTCGGCGTAGCGGATGACCTTCATTGTGCATGAGACTGGAATTCCCGATGATCTGGGGTGTGGCTAGGATGTGTTCGGAATACGGGCAGCGGAGGCGCATATGTCGGTCAGACTTGGTATCAACCCGATCACGTGGAGCAACGACGACGTCCCCGAACTGGGGGGCGATATTCCACTGGAAACCTGCCTGGCGGAGACACGGCAGGCAGGCTTCGCCGGTACGGAGCTCGGAGGCAAGTTTCCGCGCCGCAGCACGGCGCTGAAGCCGTTGCTTGACGGCTACGGCCTTGAGCTGGTCTCGGGCTGGTATGACGGCCGCATTCTGGAGAAGGAGGTCGAACAGGAATTCGACGCGATCCTCCCGCATCTGACCCTGCTGAAGGATTGCGGTGCCCGGTATGTCGTCTACGCGGACACGTCGCGCGGCCGGCACGGTGCAATCCACGATCCCATCTCCCGGCGCCCGAAGCTCTCGGACGATGAATGGAAGCCCTACGGCGAGAAGATCACGCGTCTGTCCGAACGATTTGCCGAGTTCGGCGTCCGGATGGCCTTTCATCATCATATGGGAACGATTGTCGAGACCGATGAAGAGATCGACCGGCTGATGGCCGTGACGGGCGAAGCTTTCGGCCTGCTCTACGATACCGGGCATTGCTCTTTCGCAGGCGGCGACCCGAAGGCTCTGCTCCAGCGTCATGTGAAAAGGGTGGTGCATGTCCATTGCAAGGATGTGAGGCCGGACGTTCTGCGGCGCGCCCGGGCCGAGGACATGAGCTTCATGTCTGCGGTGATGGACGGCATCTTCACCGTGCCCGGCGACGGCGCGCAGGATTATCCGACGCTGCTGAAGATCCTCGCCGACAACGGCTATGCCGGCTGGCTCGTGGTCGAGGCCGAGCAGGACCCGGCAAGGGCGCATCCGCTCACCTACGCCACGATGGGCTACAGGAACCTCAAATCGCTTGCCGAAGAGGCGGGCTTCACCGTCGAGGAACGCGCCTGATGCCAAGCCGAAAAAAAGCGATCGGCAGCTTCGACACTCTATCAGAACCGCATGGATTTCACGCCGTCCGCGCCCGCCATGCCCGGTAAAGCGCGCTCTCGGGCTCGGACGGCGGAGCATGTCGGATCGCCGCCCATGTCTGTTTTTCGAGTGGCTGCGCCAGTTCCGCCGCGATAGGGGCGGTGGACAGGCCGAACGGCTCCGCCTGCTCGTTGGAATAGGCGAAGACGATTTCCGTCACGCCTGCCAGCCGCATCGCGGCCATGCACATCGGGCAAGGCTGCCCGCTGGCATAGACGCTGCACCCGTCGAGCCGGGGAGAGCCAAGCGCCTTCCCGGCCGCTCTCAACGCCAGAAGCTCGGCATGCGCCGTCGGATCATTGTCGGCCTGGATGCGGTTGACGCCATTCGCCACGACGCGGCCGTCCTTCACCACTACCGCGCCGAATGGCCGCCCGCCCTGCCCAACATTCTCATATGCCAGCCTTATCGCCTCACCGAGGAACGCATCGCCATCGCTCATTTCGCCCCTGCCTGCTGAAGCATTGCAACCATCGGGGAATAGCCGCGCGTTCGTGCATGCTGCAGCGGCGTCACGCCGTCCTTGTCGGCAAGATTGACGTTCGCGCCGGCATCGATCAGCAGTCTGACGATGCCGACGTGGCGCTCGCCGCCGTCGCCCAGAATGATCGCCTCGAGCAGCGCCGTCCAGCCGAGCTTGTTGACATGGTCGACGTTCACGCCCGCCTTGATCAGCGTGTCCACCGTCTCGACATGGCCGCGTTCCGAAGCGGGGATCAGCGCCGTGCCGCCGTAGCGGTTGGTGCTTTTGAGATCCGCGCCATGGGCTAGCGTCAGCTTGAGGATCTCCAGATGTCCGCGCGCGCCGGCATAGAGGTAGGGGCTGTCGTCGATGTTGTCCTTGGCGTTGACGTCGGCGCCGGCATCGATCAGCACGCGCGCCGCGTCGATCCTGTTGCCGTGCGTGGCGACCAGCAGCGGCGTCGCGCCGGCGTCGTTCCGCGCGTCGATTTCAGCACCGGCGCTCAGCAACTCCTTTATTGCCGCGGCGTCGCCCTTCGCCGCTGCCGCATGCAGTGCAATCGACATTTCCTCTCCTTTCGCACCGATCGTCAAAGCCGGGATTGCCAGAAGAAAAGAAGCGATCAGCAGCAAAACCCTGGTCATCCCGGCTGTCTCGTTCGGCTATGCGCGGCGTCTTGCGCGCTGTCTTCTCGGGATAGCCTAGCCGCCCGCCCCCTGAAAGACCATCGCTGGCGCACGGCCTCCGCAGCTTGTGAACCACCGGACATCCGGATATGCCGGCGCGGCTGGCCGAGCGCCGCAACCATGGAGAGATAGCGATGTCGCGGGCGACAAGGGCCACGAAGGCGCTGGAGCAGGCGGGCATCGTCTTCGTCGTCCACAGCTACGACTACGATCCGAACGCCGACCGCATCGGCATGCAGGCAGCCGAAGCCCTTGGCGAAAAGCCGGCGCGCGTGCTGAAGACCCTGATGGCGCTCGTGGACGGAAAGCCGGTCTGCGTGATCGTCCCGTCGGACCGCGAAGTCTCGATGAAGAAGCTTGCCACGGCTTTCAGCGGCAAATCGGCCGAGATGATGAAGCCCGCCGATGCGGAGCGCGTGTCGGGTTACAAGGTGGGCGGCATCAGCGCCTTCGGCCAGATGCGCAAGCTGCCCGCGATCATCGAGACCGAGGCGCTAGCTCACGATCTCGTCTATCTCAATGGCGGCCAGCGCGGTCTGCAGGTGCGGCTCGACCCGCGTGCCTTGCTGAAGCTGCCCGACTTCGCCGCGGCTTCGGTGGTCGCCTGACCTGCATTTTCCGACACGCCGCCATCCTCGTCCTTCATCGTCCATTCGGCATGTCCGTGAAATACGCTTTCCTCGCGATTGACGGATACCGGCGTCACGGCGATGTTTGCCGCACCGCCAAGGGGAGAGACAATGCGGCATAGGCTGGCTTCGACATTTCTGTTTGCGGCGCTTCTGTCATCCGGCGCTTACGCTTACGACAATACCGAAGCGAAGGTCGTCGTCACGCCGCTCGCCAGAACGACCGCCACGGCGGCGGGGCAGCCGATCGCGCTTCCGCAGGGCGATGCGGAAGTGATCGTTTCGATGTTCGAGATTCCGCCGGGCGCATCGCTCCCCGTGCACCAGCATCCTTTTCCGCGCTACGCCTATGTGCTCGGCGGCACGCTGCAGGTCGCCAATGTCGAGACCGGCGAGAAGAAGACCTACAAGGCCGGCGATTTCATCGTGGAGATGGTAAGCTTGTGGCACCAGGGCGCCAACATCGGAACGGAGCCGGTGAAATTGCTGGTAATCGATCAGGTGGAACAGGGTCAGCCGACCACTATCGTACGCGAATAGGCGCTTCGGTCCGGGAAGAAGAGGCGCTTACGTCTCACCGACCGGCCTAGGTGCCGCAGAACGTCTGTGTGACGCGCTCCTCCGGCCTGGGCGGCTCGGCATAGCGTTCCATGCCGGGCTGCTCCTCGAACGGCTGAGACAGTACCGCCAGCATTTCCTCGAACGGCGCGAAATCGCCGCGATCCACCGCCGCGCGGATGACAGCCTCGACGCGATGGTTGCGCGGAATATATTTTGGGTTTGCGGCGAGCATCGCCACCCGCCGCGCCGCGTCATGCTGCGGCTCTTCGGCCAGCCGTTCGCGCCAGCGCGACCACCACGCGTCGAAGGCTTCCGGCTCTTTGAAGAGATCGCGGGTCGGACCACCGCCCTCGTCGCCGACATGCCCTGAAAGCGTTCGGAACGTCAGCGTGAAATCGGCCTCGTGGCGGTCCATGATCTCGAACAAATCGCTGATCAGCGTCAGGTCGCCTTCCCGCTCTTCGAGCAGGCCCAGCTTGCGGCGCAGGCCGGCGTGGAAGGTCGTCTCGTAGGCGCCCTGGAATTGCCGGAGCGCCGCCTCGGCCTTCGCGATCGCGTCGTCCTGATCGGCATCGAGCAACGGCACAAGCGTCTCGGCCAAGCGCGTCAGGTTCCACACCGCAATGCCGGGCTGGTTCACGTAGGAATACCGGCCGAACTGGTCGATCGAGCTGAACACCATGCCGGGACGGTAGGTGTCCATGAAAGCGCAGGGGCCGTAATCGATCGTCTCGCCGGACACGGTCATGTTGTCCGTGTTCATGACGCCGTGGATGAAACCCACAAACATCCAGCGGGCGACCAGATCGGCCTGTCTGGCGATCACCGTTTCCAGCAGCGCGAGATACGGATTTCCGGCCTCGCGCAAATCCGGGTAGTGGCGCTCGATCACATGGTCCGCCAGTTGGCGCACGGCGTCGACATCGCGGCGGATGGCGAAATACTGGAAAGTGCCGATGCGGATATGGCTCGCCGCCACCCGCGTCAGCACCGCGCCGGGCAGCAGTTCCTCGCGATAGACGGGCTCGCCCGTCAGCACCGCCGCCAGCGTGCGCGTGGTCGGGACGCCGAGCGCGTCCATCGCCTCGCTGACGATGTATTCGCGCAGCACCGGCCCGAGGGCCGCGCGGCCGTCCCCGTTGCGCGAAAAGCGCGTCGGCCCCGATCCCTTGAGCTGGATGTCGCGGCGAACGCCCCGGCGATCCACAACCTCGCCGATCAGCAATGCGCGTCCGTCGCCGAGTTGCGGCACCAGATTGCCGAACTGATGCCCCGCATAGGCCATGGCGATCGGCTCGGCGCCCGGCGGAAAGCTGTTGCCGGCCAGCATTGCGACGCCCTCCGGCGAGGCGAGCCACCCGGCATCCAAGCCAAGCTCTTCCGCCAGCGTCTCGTTCACTTTGATGAGCCTGGGCGCCCTGACAGCATTGGCGTCGGTGCGCGCGAAGAAGCGATCCGGCAGGCGGGCATAGCTGTTGACAAACGTCGCCTGCTTCGGCGCGGACGGCGTTTCGACCGTCGATTGCGTATCCATGGCGGAAACCTCGTTCTGGCCTGTCGGCTTCAGGGCCAATATAGGCGCTTTGCCGGCGGCGTCCAAAGCGAGCGGCCGGTCCGCACTCCCGTCAGAGACTGGCGTAGAGCGTTGCCGCGTTCTCGAAAGTGAATTTCAGCGGGACCGCCCCTTCGACGACCCACGCATCCACGGCGTCTCCCGCCATCAGGCGGAATGCCGCCTCGGCATTGACGACCGCTCCGCCGTAGAGCCGGTTGGCGAGGTTCAGTATCGCCACCTGATGCATGGCCTCCGTGCCGCTGCCGCAGGCATCCTTGACGAGAAGCACGCGCAAGCCTGCCCGGATGGCGTCCTTCACCGTCGCGTCGACACAGGCTTCCGTCCAGACTCCGGCGACAAGCAGCCACTCGATGCCGGCCGATGTCAGTAAGGCACCGAGTTCGCCCGAGCCGAAGACGCTGGGCTGCGACTTGGTAAAGACCGTCTCGCCGTCGACTGGCGCGACGTCCGCGCAGATCTCCGTCAGCGGATCGCCCTTCGCGCTGAACACCGGCGTGCCGTCGACCGCTATCGGATTGAACGGCCGTGCATCCGCCGCGTCCACGATATATTCGGCGTGCAACACTGTGATGCCGCTCGCGCGCGCCGCTTGCTGCAAGCGCGCAACGCGTTCGAGAATGTGCTCGAATCCGTCGACCAGATAGCGCGGGTCCCGCCGGTGTTCTTCCTGCAAATCGATGAACAGCGCCGCCATCCTGCCGGCAGGCACTCGCAACGGCATCCGCATGCCAGGCTCCATATACGTCGCCAAAAACCGCGACCTTTCGGAAGCTCTGGTGGAATCGGAGGTCGCACGCTGTCAGGAAAGCGTCACGCCTTTTTGGTTGACGGCCGCTCAGCGCCCCAGCGGATGCGGCATGTAGCCGACGAAGCCGGCGATCTTCCAGCGCGGCCCGACACGGCGGCAGAAATAGAGGGTCTGCCAGTTGAGCTTGTCGAACGTGCCGTCCGCCTTGGCGACCTGACCGTTGAATTTCTTGTGCAGCACGGCGCGGTCGCCATCGACGTCGATATCCCGCATGTTGGTCACGCGGAAAAGCGCCTCGCGCAGCGGCTCGGCAAACGCGGTCTTCGCCGTTTCCGCCGCCTGCCGCAGCCATTCGTCGCGATAGATTTCCAGCCGGGGGAATTGCAGCCGCCAGGCATCGGCATCGTTGAGGAAATGCGCGTGCATGCCGAAGAAGCTCTCGGCGATGAAATCATCCTCCACGCTTCCCCAATCCTGCGCCAGAAACGCGTCGATGTCGCGCCGCACCAGCATCTCCCAGAGCGCATGACGATCCGCGTCGCCTGTGGGAAAAGGATTTTTGTCGAAAGTCATGCGATCCTCTTGAAGGGGAAACGGCGTCACGATGCGCGTCGAAGTGTAAATAAGCAACACGAAACTGGCTCTGACGGCGAGAATAATGTTGCTTTCCAACAAAGCGTTTGAAAAGAATTGCGGAAGGCTGCCCATTCGCGCGCGGGCTTCAGGCGGAGAGTTTTCACCGATGCAATGCGATCTGCTCGTCAAAGGCGGCCGGTTGATCGACCCTCTGTCAGGCCACGACGAGAGGCGCGATGTCGCCATCGCCGGAGAGCGCATCGTCGCGATCGAACCGGACATCCCGGCCGAGGCCGCACGTCAGGTGATCGACGCCACGGGCCGCATCGTCACGCCCGGCCTCATCGACCTCCACAGCCACGTCTACTGGGGCGGCACCTCCCTCGGCATCGATGGCGACCGGATCGCGGCGAAGAGCGGCACCACCACCTTCATCGACGCCGGCAGCGCCGGCGCCGGCAATTTCCTGGGATTCCGCCGCCATGTCATGGAGCGGTCGCGAACGCGCATCCTCGCCTATGTCAACATCTCCTTCGCCGGCATCTTCGGCTTCGCCAATACGGTGATGGTCGGCGAATGCTCCGATCTCCGCCTTTGCGAACCGCGCGAGACCGTCGCCTGCGTGCATGAGCATCGCGATGTCGTGGTCGGCGTGAAGGTGCGGGCCGGCAGGCATGCCAGCGGCGCCAGCGGCATCGCCCCGGTCGATCTCGCCGTCGAGGCGGCGGATTATGTCGGCCTGCCGCTGATGGCGCATATCGACGAGCCGCCCCCCGGCCGCTTCGAAGTGCTGCCGCGCCTGCGCCGCGGTGACGTCCTCACCCATTGCTTCCGTCCCTTCCCCAATGCCCCGGTCTTCGCCTCCGGCGCGGTGCGGCCCGACATGCATCTCGCGCGAGAGCGGGGCGTCATTTTTGACATCGGCCACGGCATGGGCTCGTTCGACTTCGGCGTGGGGCGCGCCATGCTCGCCGAAGGCCTCGCCCCCGATGTCATCAGCAGCGACGTCCATCTCTACAGCGTTGACGGCCCCGCCTTCGACATCCTCGTCTGCATGTCCAAGTTGATGGCGCTTGGCATGCCGCTGGTCGAGGTCGTCCGCGCGGCGACCGAAGCGCCGGCCCGCGCCATCGCGCGGCCGGATCTGGGCAGCGTGGCTATCGGCGGCGTGGCCGATCTCGCCATCCTGTCCGAACGCAAGGCGCCGGTCAGCTTCTTCGATTCGCGCGGCCAGGAACTTGTCGCGGAAAGCCGACTCGTCTCGCACGGCATCGTCATGGGCGGCCAATGGTGGCCAAACGAGGCTGTCGACAAGGCCGACGACCTGGCGCACTACGTTCCTGCCGAGGGCGCGACCCATGTCCATCTCGCCTCGCGGCATTTCGGTTGCAACTGCTGAGCCCGGATCGCTTCATGACCAACCCCTTGTTCGACCTCACCGGACGAACCGCGCTAATCACCGGCTCGACCCGCGGTCTTGGCCGCGCCTTCGCCGAAGGACTCGCCGCCGCCGGAGCGAAGGTCCTCCTGAACGGCACCGATCCCGCCCGCGTGGCGCAGGCGGCGGAAGAATTGCGGTCGGCCGGCCACCAGGCGGACGGTGTCGCCTTCAATGTCGCCGACGAAGCGGCGATCGTCGCCACCTTCGAGAAGTTCGACGCGGACGGCATCGCGATCGACATCCTCGTTAACAATGCCGGCATCCAGTGGCGCAAGCCGATGGTCGACATGCCGACAGCCGAATGGCAGCGCGTGCTCGACGTGAACCTCACCGCACCATTCGTGATCGGCCGCGAGGCCGGCCGGCGCATGGTGAAGCGCGGCTATGGCAAGATCATCAACATCGGCTCGCTGACGAGCGCGCTCGCGCGCCCCACCATCGCGCCCTATGCGACGAGCAAGGGCGGCATCAAGTTGCTCACGCAGCAGATGGCAGCCGAATGGGCGGCGCATGGCGTGCAGGCCAACGCCATAGGCCCCGGCTTCATGCTTACAGACATGAACGAAGCGCTGACCAGCAATCCCGAATTCGACGCCTGGGTGAAGTCGCGCACGCCGGCGCGGCGCTGGGGCAAGCCGGAGGAGCTCGTCGGCGCGGCCGTCTTCCTCGCCTCGAAGGCGTCGGACTACGTCAACGGCCAGATCATCTATGTCGATGGCGGCTTCACCGCCGTGATGTAGCAGCCCTACTCCGGTTTCCCGTAGACCGGCGTCTCCAGCCCTTCCATGCGCGCCTTGAGCTGCAGCGCCAGATATTTCGAGTAGAATCGCGACAGCGCCAGATTGCCGCCGTGGAACCACAACGCATCCTGCGCCGTCGGTTTCCACATGTTGCGCGGCTCGCCCTTCCACGGACCGGGATCGCCGCGAACGCCGGAACCCAGCCCCCAGCATGGCCCTATTCTGTCCGCAACCTCGCGCGCCACCAGTTGCGCCACGGTCTCGTGCATCGAATGATAGCCGGTGCAGACGATCACGGCATCGGCCTCGATCTCGCTGCCGTCGTCGAACACGATGCCCGTTTCCGTCAGCCGTGCGATCGTCGCGCCGCTCTTCACCTTGATCTCGCCATTGATGATAAGATCCGACGCGCCGACGTCGATGTAATAGCCGGAACCGGTCCGGTAGGCCTTCATCATCAGCCCGGTTTCGTCCTCGCCGAAATCGATGGCGAAGCCCGCGGCGGAGAGCTTTTCGTAGAACGCCGCGTCACGCTCGCGAATCCTGTCGTAGAGCGGCTTCTGGCTTTCCGGCATAAGCGCGAACGGCACCGACGCCGACAGCATGTCGGCCTTGTCGGTCATCAGCCCTCGCGCCACCGCGGCTTCCGAATAGATATCGAAAGCCAGTTCAATCAGCGTATCGGATTTCACCACCGTCGTCGGCGAACGCTGGATCATCGTGACGTCCGACCCGCTCTCCCAGAGATCGACGCTGACGTCGTGGCCGGAGCTGGCGGCCCCGACTACGGCGACCTTCTTCCCACGGAAGCGCGCGCCGTCGGAATACTGGCTCGAATGCAGGATCTCGCCCTTGAAGACTTCGCGGCCCGGCAGATCGATCATGCGCGCCGGACCGTAGGCGCCGGTGGCGAAGATGAGGTGCTTCGGCTTCAGCGTGATCTTCTCGCCATCGCGCTCGACCTCCACGGTCCATTCCCCCGCGCCGGCGTCATAGGACGCATGCGTGCAGGTAGACTGCGTCCAGTAGTCGAGGTCCATCACCTTCACGTACATTTCCAACCAGTCGCCCATCTGGTCCTTGGGCGTGAACACCGGCCAATGCTCAGGGAACGGAATGTATGGCATATGGTCGTACCAGACCGGATCGTGCAGCACGAGCGTGCGGTAGCGCTTGCGCCACGAATCGCCTGCCCGTTCGTTCTTCTCGAGGATGACGGCCGGCACGCCGAGCTGCTTCAACCGCGCGCCGAGGGCGATGCCGCCCTGGCCGCCGCCGATGATGACGGCATAGGGCTGTTCGGCAAAGCCCAGCGTCGCCACGCGACGGCGCTTCGCCTCCGTCCAGGTTTCGCGGTCCGGGTCGGCCTTGTGCCGGACGCCGAGCGGCCGCGTCGCGCCCCGCTTTTCCTCAAACCCCTTGAGTTCGGTGACGGCAGTAAAAAGGGTGCGGCATTTGCCGCCCCGAAGCCGCATCATGCCCTCGCAGCGCGCGACGGCCGTTTCGAAGCTGAACCAGGCCTCCAAAACGTCGCCATTCGCCGCAGGTTCGCCGACGATCGCCCATGACGACGGGTCCGCCTTCCTCAGCGTCGCCGCAAGCATGGCCCGGACGGCGTTCTGCCCCTCTGCCGTCGTCAGGTTCCAAGTGAAGGCCAGGAGATCGCGCCAGTAGCAATCGTCCTCGAAGAACGCTACCGCCCCCTCGACATCGTTTGCCGCCAGCGCGGCGGCGAAATCCCTCAACCAGCCCGAAGCCTTTCCTGCAGTTGCGATTTCGATCATGCGCAATCCTCTGCCGACGCGCGAAAACCGGTTCAGATTCAGCGCGTTCGCGTTCCTCATGGCCTGAATGCAGCGCGCTCGAAAGCCGCGCGGCGCGCACACTATGTAGGAAAGCAACACTACCGGCAATACCAGAAAAATAAGGGAAAACAGGCAACTATCCCCGTGGCATATGGAAAACTCCGCGCGCGCCACGTTCTCTGCTTGACACTAAAGTAGGTTAGTTACAGACTGAAATCGTAGACCGTCGGCCTATGCAGCCGTCGCGCGATCCTCAGGGGAAATTATGACGGCGGGCCAACAGAAAACCCCCAAGCTCGGCATCAATGCGGCCACCAAGGTCTATCACACCGCATCGGGCGACCTGCAGGCGCTCGACAACTGCACTTTCGACGTCGCGACCAAGGAGATCGTTTCCATCGTCGGCCCCTCCGGCTGCGGCAAGACCACGCTTTTATGGTGCATGTCGGGTCTGCACGGCCTCTCCGCCGGGACGATCACGCTGGACGGCAAGCCGATCACCGGCCCGCATCCCGACATCGGATTGGTCTTTCAGGAAGCGAACCTCCTACCCTGGCGCAATCTGGACGCCAACATAAATTTCCCTTTCGAGATCAAGGGCACACAGCCGGACCGGCAGTGGATAAACCATCTGCTGCACCGCGTCGGCCTGGACGGCTTCGGCGGCAAGTTCCCGCGCGAACTTTCCGGCGGCATGCAGCAGCGCGCCTCGATCGTCCGCGCGCTGTCGCTGAAACCCTCCGTTCTTCTGATGGACGAGCCTTTCGGCGCGCTGGACAGCTTTACGCGCGACGAGATGAACCGTCTGGTGGAGGAGATCTGGCTGGATGCGCCGACGACCATCGTCTTCATCACCCACTCGATTGAGGAGGCGATTTTCCTCTCCGATCGCGTGATCGTGCTTTCGCCTCGTCCCGGCCGCGTCGCAAAGATCTACGACGTGCCGTTCCCGCGCCCACGATCATTTGAAATCATGGCGACCAAGGAAGTGTTTGACCTCACCAACGCCATCAAGTTGGATATCGTCGGCGGTCGCGTCGCCAGGTCGCGCTCCGCCGAAGCCGTGCAGTAAGGATGTGCTGAAGTGAGCCAGAGCGATGCCATCCCCGAATTCAGCAAGTCGAAGTCCGGCGAGGGCGGCGAGGTCTCGCTGACGAACCTTTCCGCCTTCTCCGGCGGCATCGGCATAAAGTCCGGAGCCGAGATCATTGCCATTCTCGCGGTCGCCGTCTGCATCATCGGCGGCGCCGAATTTGCGCTCCGCTTCTTCGAGGTGCCGCACTACATCATGCCGCCGCCCAGCGAGATCGCCTGGGCGCTCGTCGACGAGTTCCCCCTGATCGCCCCGCATCTCGGCTACACGCTGGTGGAATTGTTCTCGGGCTTCGCCATAGGCTCGATCATCGGTCTCATTCTGGCGGCCGTCATCACGCAGTTCCCTTTCGCCGAAAAGATCGTCGCGCCCTACATTCTGCTGCTGGTCACGACGCCCATGCTGGCGCTCGTGCCGCTCCTGATCCTGCGTTTCGGCTTCGGCTATACGCCGCGCATCATCGCGGTGGCGCTCGCCGCCGGCCCTATGGTGATGATCAACGCAGCCACCGGCTTCCGCCGCGTCGACAGCGCCAAGATCGCGCTGGCCCGCTCCTATGGCGCGTCCACGCTGCAGATCTTCTGGAAGATCCGCGCCCCCATGGCGTTGCCCATGATACTCGTCGGGCTGATGATCGGCGCGATCTTCGGCCTGCTGACGGCTGTCGGCGCCGAGATGGTCGGCGGCGGCTTCGGTCTCGGCAACCGCCTGACGAGCTATTCGTCCATGATCCAGATGCCGCAGTTCTTCGCGGTCGTGTTGCTGCTCTCGATACTCGGCATTCTGATCTACGTGCTGTTTTTCTTCATCGGGAAGAAGTGGGCAAGCTGGGAGGCCTGACGACGGAGCATGTTCAGAGACAGGTAGGAGACCGTTTGGAGATGGGTCGGCGATACGGCAACGGCGCCGCTGCCGTTCTTGTCCGTACCCGAAACGATCTCCGGAGTGGCAATGAAGACTGCATCACAAAATCAAGGGGCAATGCCATGAACAAAATGACGTCCACGCCGATGAGCCGGCGTACTTTCCTGCAGGTGACCGGTGCCGGCATCGTGACCGCAACCGCGCTCGGCGGCTCGTCGCTGCGCGCGAGCGCTGCCGGCTATGAAAAGTTCACCTGGATCTCGCCGCGCGGCACGCTCGAAGTGCTCGACGACTATCCCTACTGGATCGCCAAGAAGATGGGCTATTTCGGCGACCTGAACACGGCGATGGAGCCCGGCCCGTCCGACGGCACCGCGACCGTCAAGTTCGTCGATGTCGGCCAGGCCGATATGGGCTTCCCGTCTCCCGGCATCTTCTCCTTCGCCATCCAGAACGGCATGAAGCTGAAGTCGGTGTTCCATATGGGTGCCCGCGACACCTTCTCCTTCGCCTTCCGCAAGGGTGAGGGCATGGCCGATCTCAAGGGCCTCGAGGGCAAGACGATACTGCTCGGCTCCGCCGCGTGGCAGGCGATCACCGATCCGATGCTGGCCGCGCAGGGTGTCGATGTCACCAAGGTGAAATATGTCGAGGCGGGCTGGCCGACCTGGGGCACAGCCCTTGCCGGCGGTCAGGGCGACGCCGCGCTGTCGTGGGAAGGCCTGCGCGCAGAATGGATCGCGACCGGGCTGAAGTTCGACTACTGGCTGGGCGTGCAGAAATCGAAGCTGCCGGCCAACACTTTCATTGTGCGCGCGGCGGATCTGGAAGATGCCGACAAGAAGGCGTTTCTGGAGCAATATCTGCGCGGCTGGGCGATGGGCCTCGAATTCGGACATCAGAACCCGCGCGCCGCGGTCGAGGCCGTGTTCGAGCAGTTTCCGGCCTTCGCCAAGAACACCGGCCCGGAACTCGGCACCACCTCGCTTCTGCAACAGGACAATGTGTTCCGCGGCGACATGGACAAGCGCGAAGGCTGGGGCTCGCACGACATGTCGAGCTGGCAGAGCTTCTTCGACCTGACCCTGCAGCTCGGGCAGATCAAGGAGGCGGTTAAGGCGGAGGACGTCTGCACCAACGAGTTGATCAAGGGCGCCAACGACTTCGACAAGGCCAAGGTCAAGGCAGACGCCGACGGCTACAAGCTGTCGGACGAGTTCGCCAAGATCGACGTGGAGAATGTCCGCGCGCACATGTTCGACGACGCGGTATGACGCAACGACCGAGGGCTGGACGAGTTCCACTCATCCGGCCCTCCGGCCACCTTCTCCACAAGGGAAGGGCGGCATTTCCCGTCTCGCTCGACATGTAGCTGTAGCGATTGGCGACATGCCGACAAGGCATGGCTCCCCTTTCCCCTTCTCCTGTTGCGGGAGAAGGTATCAGCAAAGCGTGACGGACGAGGGTATCAACGCGGCATGCCTGCCGCTTTCAGCATCGTTTCTCGGGAGGGCACATTGCCGGACAAAGTCAGAATCCTCGTCGTCGGCCTCGGCAATATGGGCGCGTCCCATGCCAGCGCCTATCATCGCAATCCGGGCTTCGAGATCGTCGGCCTCATGAGCCGTTCGATCAAGTCGAAGAAAATCCCGGATGAACTGAAGGGCTACCCGCTATTCGAGGATTTCGACGAAGCGCTGAAAGCGACGAAGCCGGATGCGGTGTCGATCAATTCGTGGCCGAACACGCATGCCGAATATGCGCTGAAGGTGATCGAGGCGAACTGCCACGTCTTCATGGAAAAGCCGATCGCCACCAATATCGAGGATGCCGAGAAGGTGGTCGCCGCCGCGCGCGCCAGGAATCGGAAGCTGGTGCTGGGCTACATCCTGCGCGTCCATCCCTCATGGGTGAAATTCATAGAAGTGGGCAAGACGCTCGGCAAGCCGCTCGTCATGCGCCTCAATCTCAACCAGCAGTCCAGCGGTCCAGCCTGGCACTGGCACAAGAATCTGATCGACTCGCTGATCCCGATCGTCGATTGCGGCGTCCATTATGTCGACGTCATGTGCCAGCTGACCGGCGCCAAGCCGGTTCGCGTGCATGGCATCGGCGCAAAGCTCTGGGCGGAAGCCGACAAGGACAATTACGGTCACCTGCATGTGACCTTTGACGACGGCTCGGTCGGCTGGTACGAAGCCGGCTGGGGACCGATGATGAGCGAGGTCGCCTTCTTCGTGAAGGATGTCGTCGGCCCCAAGGGCGCGGTGTCGATCGTCGCCAACCAGGGCGGAACCGTGGAGGACACGGACAAGCTCTCCGACTCGGCCGACATCGACAAGCACACCAAGACCGACGCCATCAAGATCCATCACGCGGCGGTCGACAAGGACAAGAACTGGGCGAAGCCGGACGAGATCATGTCCATGACCGACGAGCCCGGCCATCAGGAGCTTTGCGACCGCGAGCAGGCTTTCTTCCTCAAGGCGATCCGGGAGGATCTCGATCTCTCCGAATCCATGGATGCCGCCGTCAACAGCCTGCGCATCGTGCTTGCGGCGGAGGAGTCGATCCAGAAGAAGAAGGCGATCGAGCTGGCCTAGGCCGGAACCGGATCGATCCGTGCGGCCGCGAGGAGCCGCACGGGCATCAAATACGGGAGGGAAATGTCATGGCTATCACCGACAGCCTGTTGAAAACCTATGCCAATGCCGATGGGCTCGAACTCGGCGGCATGGTGAACCGCGGCGATGTCTCGCCAGGCGAGTTGGTGGAATGTGCCGTCACGGTGATCGAGCGCCTCAACCCGAGCCTCAACGCGGTCATCCATAAGCTCTACGACATGGGCCGAAAGGCGGCGGAGACGGTCGACAGATCCGCGCCCTTCGCCGGCGTGCCCTATCTCCTCAAGGAACTCGCTTCCTCCTGGGAAGGCGCGCCGACCACGAACTCCTCCTACTACCTGAAGGACCTTGTCGCCACCTTCGACGGCGAGGCGGTCAAGCGCACCAAGGCGGCCGGCTTTCTGCTTGTCGGCAAGTCGAACGCGCCCGAAAACGGCTGGTCGATCACCACCGAACCGAAGATGTACGGCGCCACGAACAATCCGTGGAGGGAAGGCATCACGCCCGGCGGCTCCAGCGGCGGCACTGCGGCGGCCGTGGCGTCCCGCATGGTCCCGCTCGGCGAGGCGAGTGACGGCGCCGGCTCGATCCGCGTGCCCGCCTCCTGCTGCGGCGTGGTCGGCCTGAAACCCTCGCGCGGCCGCGTCACGCTCTCGCCGAGCGTCGACTTCTGGTATGGCGGCGCCTATTTCTTCTGCAATTCGCGCACCGTGCGCGATACGGCCGCCTATCTCGATGCGCAGGCCGGCGCCCTTCCCGGCGAACCCTATACACCACCGATACCGACAGAAAGCTGGCTGGAACTAGCGAGGCGGACGCCGAAGAAACTCCGCGTCGGATATAGCGTCACACCGCCGAACAGCACCGAAATCGACCCGGAGGTGAAGGCGGCCGTGCTGGCGACCGTCAGCACCTTGGAGGGTCTCGGCCACACTGTCGAGGAGCATGACATGCCGCTCGACGGCAATGCCGCCTGGAAGACCTACACGCGCATGTGCACGGTCGAAACCGCCGTCGTATTCGATTTCCTCGCACAGTTCGTGGGGCGGAAAGTCACCGAGAAGGATGTCGAGCCGGTCACCTGGGCAGTGATCCAGCGCGGACGCTCGCTCAGCGCGACAGACCACGCCTCCGACATCGAAGCCCTGCGCCAGTTGAGCCGCGCCGTCGCCACCGACCTCAACGCCTACGACATCTTCGTCACGCCGACCCTGACGCAACTGCCGCGCCCGCTCGGCTTTTATGATATGTCGATGACCGACCTCGACGCCTATAACGGCCTCTGGACGGACGCCACCTTCCAGTTTCCCTTCAACTTCTCCGGCTTGCCGGCGATCTCGCTGCCGCTCGGACAGTCGAGGGATGGCATTCCTGTCGGCGTACAACTGGTCGGCCGTTACGGCGACGAGGCGACGGTCCTTGCCGCCTCGGCCCAGTTGGAACAGGCCATGCCGTGGAAGGACAGGCGGCCGGCGATTTCTGCGTGACGGGATCAGCCCACCGTTGAACGCAGTCTGCTCGCCACATGCTCCACCAGCGTCTCCACGGGCAGCTTCCCGTCGAGCGTCAAGGCGTACTCGTCCGCATGCGGCGGTTCCAGCGTCGCGAACTGGCTGTCGACGAGGCTGGCAGGCATGAAATGTCCCTTGCGGCCCGCTACCCTTTGCCGGGCAGTTTCCGGATCGATGTCAGGATAGACGAACAGGATGTCAGGCACGAATCCCCGCAGGCGATCCCTGTAGATCCGCTTCAGCGCGGAGCATGCCGCGATGGCGCCCTCGCCCCGCGAGACCGAGGCAGCGAGCTCTCCGCCGATCCTGTTCAGCCATCCGGCTCGCAGCTCGTCGGTCAACGGCAACCCGCTCGCCATGCGCTCCACATTTTCCGGCGGGTGCAACTGGTCGCCCTCGATGAAGCGGCAGCCCAGTCGTGCGGCGACCCCCGCTCCGATCACCGACTTGCCGCAACCGGCCACGCCCATCACCACGGCGACCGGCGGACGCTGCGCAACCCTGTCTGCGGCCTCGCCATCCACGGCCGTCAACGCGTGGCCGGCGCGCGGCCATAGAGCAGCAGCATGGCCACGATGACGATGCCGTAGGTGATCTGGCGCCCGGCTTCCGGCATCTGCATCACGGAAAGGATCGATTGCAGCAGCGTGATCAGGATCACGCCAGCCACCGTGCCGAGATAAGAGCCGCGCCCGCCGAGAATCGAGGTGCCGCCGAGAACCACCGCCGCGATGGCCGGCAGAAGATAAGCGTCGCCCATTGACTGCGCCGCCTTCGACGCGTAGCCGGCCAGCAGCACGCCGCCGAAAGCGCTGAGGCCGCCGGACACCGCGAAGGCAATGAGCACGATGCGCCGCGTGTTGATTCCGGAGAGATAGGCTGCACGCTCGCGGTTCCCGATGGCATAGACTGAACGTCCGAAAGCCGTCCGCATCAGCGTGAACACCATGACGGCTCCGACGACAGCCCACACGATCACGGCGTTCGGCACGCCGGGAATCAGCGAGCCAGTCGCCAGCCAGCGCATCGCCCCCGTTGCGGAATCCTGCGGCGAGAAGCCGCCGGTGTAGACCACCATAAGGCCCTGCGCCACCGCGTTCGTCGCCAGCGTGATAATCATGGACGGGATGCGCAGATAGGCGACGCCTATGCCGTTCAGCAAGCCGAACAGCACGCCGCAGAACACGCCGAAAGGGATCGCCAGCGCCGCGCCCAGCGGCCCGTAGGCAGCGGCCGCGCACGCCATCATCGCGCCGGCGGACACCACCCACGGCACGGAGAGGTCGATCTGGCCAAGCAGGATGACCAGCATCATGCCCGTCGCGATGACGCCGAGGAACGACGCCACCTTGAGCTGCTGCAGCAGGTATTCGGGCGACAGGAAGCTGGTCGAATAGATGCTGCCGACGATCAGCAGCACGAGAATGCAGGCGAAAGCCGTCGTCACCGCCGGATCGAAGCGGCGCAGGAATTTCGGCATGCGCTCGGCCACGCTGCCGCTCGTCATCTCGGTCATCCGAACCACTCCAGTCGATTGCGCACGCGGAAGAGCGCGAAGGCGCCGAGGCTGACGGCCAGCAGCAGCACCACGCCCTGGAAGAGCGGCTGCCACAGCGCGTCGAAATCGAAGACGAACAACAGGTCGCCGATAGTGCGGAAGGCGAAGGCCCCGAAGATCGCTCCGATCACGCTGCCCTTGCCGCCGAACAGCGAAACGCCGCCGAGCACGACTGCGGCGATCGAAAACAGCGTGTAAGCGTTGCCGCTCGCATAGGCCGCCTCGCCCGTATAGGTGAAGAAGGTGAGGAACAGTCCGCCGATCGCCGCCAGCAGGCCGGCAAGCGTATAAGCCATGAACTTGCCGCGCCGGATCGGCATGCCGGACATGTAGGCCGCGACTTCCGACGAGCCGGACGCATAG
Source organism: Rhizobiaceae bacterium (assembly GCA_023953845.1). Lineage (NCBI taxonomy): Bacteria > Pseudomonadati > Pseudomonadota > Alphaproteobacteria > Hyphomicrobiales > Rhizobiaceae > Rhizobiaceae bacterium. The sequence continues at coordinate 272,144 of JAMLJC010000001.1, forward strand.
GCCGCCCGGCCATAGACCGAGCGGCTGAACGGCACCCAGACGAGGAGCACCACGACGACCAGCGACACGAGGCTGGCGGGCAGGAAGCCGAACAGCTTCGTCGTCAGCGCATCCGCAAGGTCCTCGTTGACCGAGCCGCCGGGCGTCGGCCTCAACAGCAAAGCGATGCCGAAATACACCGCGCCGGTGGCGATCGTGGCGACGATCGGCTGCAACCGGCCGTAGATGACGATCGCGCCGTTCAGCGCGCCGCAGAGAGCGCCGACCAGGAGCACGCCGATTACGCCGAGCGTCGTCTCGAACGGGTTTCCGACCACGATCCACGACGCCAGGCAATTGGTAAGCAGGAAGATCATGCCCACCGAAAGGTCGATGCCGGCGGTGATCACCACGAGCGTCTGCGCCATGGCGATGAAGGCCAGAAGCACGCCTTTGTTGGAGGCGGTCTGAACCACATTCGCGGTGAAGCCCGCCGGATGGTTGGCGGTGTAGATGACGAACATGAGCAGGAAGATGCCCAGCGCCAGCAGCGTGCCCTTCTGCTCGGCGTACCAGTAGCGCCATTCGCTCATGCTTCGGCTCCAACTCTCGCCGCCGCCTCGGCGGTGGAAATGTTCAGGGCGCTGGCGATCAGATTGTGCACATTGATCTCATCGCCGGCGAGCTCGCGCTTCACCTCGCCGTCATAGAGCACCAGCACGCGGTCGCAGCAGCCGATAAGCTCGTCATAGTCGGTCGAGTAGAAGACGATGGCCGCGCCCGCATCGGCAAGGCGCCTGAGCAACTGGTAGATCTCCTGCTTGGTGCCGACATCGATGCCGCGCGTCGGATCGTTGAGCAGGATGATGCGCGGCTGCCGCATCAGCCATTTGGCGATCACCACCTTCTGCTGGTTGCCGCCCGAAAGCGCGCCGACCGGAATGTCGACGCCGGCAGAGCGTATGGCAAGCAACTGGATCATCTCGTCGATCAGCGCATTTTCCTTCGCCGTGTCGATCACCCCGAAGGCATTCGACACCCGGTCCAACGCGGCGAAGGAGAGGTTTTCGCGCACCGTCATGGGCAGCATCAGCCCTTCAGTCTTGCGGTCCTCAGGGATCAGCGCCATTCCGGACCTTGCGCCACGCGCTTCCGAGGGGCTGGAGATCAGCGAGGGCTTGCCGTCGATGCGTATCTCGCCCGTCGTGCCCCGCAGCACGCCGAACAGCGCCAGCAAAAGTTCGCGCTGTCCCTGCCCGTCGAGCCCGCCGAGCCCCACCACCTCGCCGGCGCGCAGCGAGAAGCTGATGTCGCGAAGACGGTCGGTCCAGCCGAGATTGCGGCATTCGAGGATCGGCGCGCTATCCCGTCGCGGCTCCGGCTTGGGCGGAAAGACGTGGCTGTATTCGCGGCCGATCATCAGTTCCACGACCTCGGCGTCGCTCTTGGTACCGGCCTTGTAGGTCGCGACATAGCGGCCGTTGCGGAACACGGTGCAGTCGTCGGCGAGTTCCGCGATCTCATGCATGCGATGCGAGATGTAGAGCAGCGCCAAACCCTCCTGGCGCAGCCGTTTCAGCACTTCGATGACTTTCGACACGTCGGCGGCCGTCAGCGCGGAGGTCGCCTCGTCGAGGATCAGGATGCGTGGCTTGCGGGCCAGCGCCTTGGCGATCTCCACCATCTGCCGCCGCGAGAGCGGCAGGTCCTTGACGAGTGCGGAAGGATGGATGTCGGACGCGCCGGCGCGCGCCAGAGCCTCCTCGGCGATCCTGCGCTGCGCCTTGCGGTCGATCATGCCGAAACGCGTCGGCGGGTCGGAACTGACGATGTTGTCGGCAACGCTGAGATCCGGAATCAGCGACAGTTCCTGGAAGATGCAGACGATGCCGGCGGCATTGGCCGCGGCGGGCGAATCGAACGTCACCTCGCGTCCGTCAAGGATCATCCGGCCTTCGTCCGGCGCGACGACGCCGGACATCACCTTGATCAGCGTCGACTTTCCGGCCCCGTTCTCGCCGAGAATGGCGTGGATGCGGCCTGCATGGACGGTGAGGTCTGCCTTTTCGAGTGCCCTGACGCCGCCATAGCGTTTGGAAATGCCTTCCATGCGGAACAAGGGCTGGCCCTGACCATCCTGCATCATTCACCTCGCACGGAAGCCTGCATGCACTTGGAAAAGTCGGCCCGGACTGCGTAGCACGTCCGGGCCGATTCGGCTTACTGGTTTTCCTTGGTCTGACCCATGATCTCCTGGGCGGTGAAGTTGATGCCGCAGGTCGGGAAGGAGTTACCGACGAAGAAGTTGTCGGACTCGGACGGATAGTAATCCTCGCCTTCCTTGAAGTTCGGGTCCTCGTTGATGGCGAGCGGCAGCTTGACCGATTGCGGGACGACCTCGCCTTCGAGCGCCGCGATCGCCGTCTTGATGGCGACTGCGACCTGCGCCGGGCCTGACCCGGCCGACGAGCACTTAAGACCCTCGCCAGAGTATTTCGCGCAGAACTTGCGGAAACCGTTCTCCGTCTCGCCGCCGAACGGCACGAACGGATGCTTCGCGTCGATCATGGCCTGCACGACGCCGGTGTCGCCGCCCTGCGCGGTGATGCCGTCGAACTGCTTGTGGACGGCTAGAGCGTCGGCCGTCGCTTTCTGCGCGGTCGGATCGTCCCACTTGCCGTAGACTTCCACGACTTCCCATTTTTTGCTCGTCTTGCCGAAGGTGTCATGGATGCCGTTGTGGCGGTCGGTATCGACCGACGTGCCGGCCACGCCGCGCACCTCAAGGATCTTGCCGCCGTCCGCAAGATGCTTGTCGAGCCAGTTGGCCCACAGCACGCCGAGACCGTATTGGTCGACGTTGACGTTGATCGCGTCCTGCGTATCGAGGATGTTGTCGAACGCCACCAGCACCACGCCGGCATCCTTGGCGCGCTTGATCACGGGTGCGAAGGCCGTAGGATTCTGGGCGTTGACGACGATCGCATCGTAGCCGGAATCGATGAAGTTGTTGATGGCGGAAATCTGCGCCGGCACGTCCTCGCCGGTCGAGACGACCTTGAATTCCTTGAGCTTCGCGGCAACGTCCGGCTGCGCGGCATAGGCCTTCGCGGTCTGGATCATCTGGATGCGCCAGGTGTTGGCGATGTAGCCGTTGGCGAGCGCGATGCGGTATGGGCCTTCCTTCTTCGGGAACTTGAAGAACTTCGTGTCGGCCTGCCACGGCGCGAAGCACTCGGGATCGCCCGCAGGACCGGACACGACCTCCGGCTCGGCGATTGCGGTCGAGTGCAGCAGGAACAGCGCAGTCGCGGCGACCGCGCCCCGCATCATAGATTTCAGCATGACTTCCTCCCAGATTTGCTTTCACGCAGCCAAAAAATGCGGGTCAACGTTGGTCGCAGGGACGCGCCGTGGATTTCGCCACGCAACACCGTCGATGCTTGAACGAATCTTCCCGCTCCAATCCCGATGCGGCTGCAGGTCTCCTCCCAAGCCGCTCGACAAGGAAATGGTAGCGCTACCAAACTGCGTTGTAAAGCACCCTTCTTCGCCGCTCGCAACGCAATTGCGACGGCAGCCAGGCTATTGATTTTTCAGGGTGCTTTCGCGGATTTCGAGCTGAAAGCCGACATCCACAGTCAGCTTTTCGGGACGCTCCCCTCTCATCGCCGCGCGCGCCATGTCGATCGCCCTGCGGCCGATCTGATAGCGGTGCGTGCGCACGCTGGTTATGGACGGGTAGGCCACCTTCATCATTTCGAGGTCGTTGAAGCCCGCGATCCCGATCTTTCCCGGCACGGCAAGGGCGGCGCGGTTGCATTCGAACAGCACGCCGAGCGCGATGTCGTCGTTGTTGCAGAACACGGCATCCAGCGTCGGCACACGCGCCCGCGCGTCGCGGAACATCTCGCGGCCCAGCGTGACGCTTGATGGCTGCACGCTCGTCGTGACCAGCCTCAGATCGAAGAGTCCGGCTTCCTCCATGGCGGCCCGATAGCCGGCGAGACGCCGTTGCGAGCGCGGGTCCATGCGCGCGCCGATGAAGCCGACGCATTTGTAGCCGGCGTCGATCATGTGGCGCGTGACCGCCCTGCCCCCGTCGAAATGCGAGAAGCCGACCATCATGTCGATCGGCTCGGGGCCGAGTTCCATGATCTGTACCACCGGACAGCTGGCGTTCTCGAGGATGGCGCGCGCGCCGGGCGTCTGGTCGATGCCCGAGACGATCAGCGCGGAGGGGCGCTGCCCAAGGAAGACGCGCAGCAGCCGCTCCTCCTCCATGCCGGAGTAATGCGTGTCGCCGAGCAATACCTGCAGATTGCTGTCGCCCAGTCCGTCATAGATGCCGCGCACGACCTCGGCGAAGACGTTGTTAGTTAGCGACGGAATAAGCACGCCGATGACATCGCCGCGGGCGGACGCCAGCGCCCGCGCGTTGCTGTCCGGCACATAGCCGAGTTCCTTGACCGCCGCTGCGATCTGCCGCCTGAGTTCAACAGAGACGCGATCGGGCTCGCGCAGGGCGCGGGAGACGGTGATAGCGCCGACGCCCGCCAGTTTAGCGACATCGGCGATGGTCGGCCGTCCGCCGCTACGGCGGCTGCGATGCCGTGGCGCGCCGTCGCTCATAGCCGCGATCCGCTGTCAACGGCGAACTGAGGATTGGCGTCATGACCAAAGAAAGAGGCGCCGCATCGCCACCGCTTGCGAAAGAACAGCGGCTCCACAGGGTCAACTACGATGTATGGCGAATGTCCCCACATGGGAGCGATTTCATATCAGCCTCGCGCAGCCTTGGCGATGGCCGCAGGATGCGACGGAGAAACACCACTACTCGGCCGCGCTCAGCGTCCCCTCGTGCGGGCTGAGTCCGCCCTTCGCCTCGATGAAGGCGATGATCCGGTCCAGCCCCTCGCGCCGCAGCATGTCCGTGAAGACGAAAGGACGCTGGCCGCGCTGCTTCAGCGTATCGCTTTCCATGACATCGAGATTGGCGCCGACATAGGGCGCGAGGTCGATCTTGTTGATGATGAGCAGATCCGACCGTGTGATGCCCGGTCCGCCCTTGCGGGGGATCTTTTCGCCGCCGGCCACGTCGATGACGTAGAGCGTGATGTCGGCAAGATCCGGCGAAAACGTCGCCGCGAGATTGTCGCCGCCGGACTCGATGAAGACGACGTCGAGATCGGGGAAACGCCGCCGCATCTCCGCGATGGCCGCGAGATTGATCGAAGCATCCTCGCGGATCGCCGTATGCGGGCATCCGCCGGTCTCGACGCCGAGGATGCGTTCTTCCGGCAGCGCCTGCGCGCGATTGAGGATCAGCGCGTCTTCCTTGGTGAAGATGTCGTTGGTCACCACCGCGACGGAATAGCGGTCGCGCATCGCCTTGCACAGCATCTCCGTCAGCGTCGTCTTGCCGACGCCCACGGGGCCGCCGATGCCGACACGCAGGGGACCGGTCGAACTCATGATCTAAACACCCGCGAATACTGGACTTCGTGTTTCATCGACATGATGTCGGAGAGGAAGGTTGCCGAGCCGAGGTCGTCGAGACTCGACTGCGCCGCGCGTTCCGCGACCTCCAGCATGACCGCCTCCATCTCGGCCATCGCCGCCACGCCGTCGCGCTGGCCGAGCGGCACCAGCCGCACCGCCGCCTGGACGAGATTCGAGGTGAAGGCGTGCAGATAGGCGGCTAGCGCAGCCTCGAGATCGATGCCGTGAGCGGCAGCGGTGGCGCCGACCGCGACGGGATAAGACACGGCGTCCGAATCCCCGTCCCCCTTTTGAGAAGCGGAAATTGACGTCGCGCTCCAAACCTTCGCTGCGCTCGCGAACGCCTCGCCTTGCAGCGTCGTCTCCATATGCCGCTCGCGCGACCCGGCCATCGCCCCGGCAAGCTTCGCGACCTCTGCGCACTCCTCTCTTGCCGATGCCGCGCGCCACGCTTCCGCCAGCAGCACGGCGTCGTTCCATCCCGAACCGCACTCGACCAGATCGATCAGCCAGCCGGTAAGGCCTGCGCGATCTACGATCACGCCGTCATGGACCGCGCGCTCGATTCCGTGGCTATAGGCGAACGCCCCCACCGGAAAAGCCGGCGAAAGCCATGTCATGAGGCGCAGAAGCGCGGCCTGACCGGCCGGCTCACGCATGGTTGTGGCCGTAATGCGGGTCACCCGGAAGCCGTCCATAAGCGTCAGGCTCTCCATGACTGTGGCCATGGTCGTGATGCCCATGGTGGTGATGACCGTGGCCGCCATGGCCGGAATAGGCGCCGCGCAACGGATTGAACGGCTCCACAGCTTCCGTAACGGCCGCGCCAAGGCCTTCCAGCATGTCTCGGATGACGTGGTCGCGCAGGATCACGATGCGCTCCGCCTCGATCGCGGCAGGCAGATGGCGGTTGCCGATATGCCAGGCCAGTTGCGCCAGATGAACCGCATTCCGCGCACGCACCTCGTAAATCGCCTCGGATGGCGCCACGATGCCGACATGCCGGCCATCGTCCAGCGCCAGCAGGTCGCCGTCATGCAGCGCGACAGGCTCCAACAGGTCCACCAGCACCTGCCCGCCATTCCTCAGCGTCAGCACGCGCCGCCTGAGGTGCCGTTCGTCATGCTCCAGCACCGCGACATCGAACGGCTCGACACCCTTTGCTTCAGTAGCGCGGATGATCGATCCGGCGCGCGGCAATCTGGTGAAATCGGTGTTCAGCGAGAGTTTCATGCGGGATTCTTAAAACAGAAAATACCGCTGCGCCATCGGCAGTACGGTCGCCGGCTCGCAGGTCAGCAACTCGCCGTTCGCCCGGACCTCATAGGTCTCGGGGTCGACATCGATCTTCGGCGTAGCGTTGTTGAGGATCATCGAGGATTTGGAAATGCCGCCGCGCGTGTTTTCCACGGCGATCATCTCTTTCGCCACGCCGATCCTTTGCTGAAGACCGAGGTCCCTCGCGGCCTTGCTGACGAAGGTCACCGACGAGGCGGCCGGCGCCTTTCCATAGCCACTATACATGTAGCGATAGTGCACCGGCTGCGGCGTCGGGATCGAGGCGTTGGGATCGCCCATGGGCGCGGCCGCGATCGTGCCGCCGACCAGCACCATGTCCGGCTTCACGCCGAAGAAAGCAGGGTTCCACAGCACCAGATCGGCCCGCTTGCCGATCTCGATCGAGCCGACATGCTTCGACAGCCCCTGCGCGATCGCCGGGTTGATCGTGTATTTGGCGATGTAGCGGCGCACACGAAGATTGTCGTTGTCGCCCTCTTCCTCCGCCAGCCGCCCGCGCTGCACTTTCATCTTGTGCGCCGTCTGCCAGGTGCGGATCGGAACTTCGCCGACGCGCCCCATCGCCTGGCTGTCGGACGAGATGATCGAGAACGCGCCGAGGTCGTGCAATATGTCCTCTGCCGCGATTGTCTCCTTGCGGATGCGGCTTTCGGCGAAGGCGATGTCCTCGGGAATGGACGGGCTGAGATGGTGACACACCATCAGCATGTCGAGATGCTCGGCGATGGTGTTCTGCGTGTAGGGCCGGGTCGGATTGGTGGAGGACGGGATGACGTTCTGAAGCCCGCACACCTTGATGATGTCCGGCGCGTGGCCGCCGCCCGCCCCCTCGGTATGGAAGGCGTGGATGGTGCGGCCCTTGAAGGCCTTCACCGTATCCTCGACAAACCCGCTCTCGTTCAGCGTGTCGGTGTGGATCATCACCTGTATGTCGTAGTCGTCGGCCACCGCGAGGCAATTGTCGATGGCGGCCGGGGTCGTGCCCCAGTCCTCGTGCAGCTTGAGCGCGCAGGCCCCGCCCTCGATCATCTCGATCAGCGCAGCCGGTTTCGAGGCGTTGCCCTTGCCCGACAGGCCGAGATTGATCGGGAACGCGTCGAAGGACTGGATCATGCGCGCCAGATGCCATGGACCGGGGGTGCAGGTCGTCGCCAGCGTGCCGTGGGCCGGTCCGGTGCCGCCGCCGAGCATGGTGGTGACGCCGGACATCAGCGCCTCCTCGATCTGCTGCGGGCAGATGAAGTGGATATGCGCGTCGATGCCGCCTGCGGTGAGGATCTTGCCCTCGCCCGCGATCGCCTCCGTGCCGGGACCGATGACGATATCGACGCCCGGCTGCGTGTCAGGATTTCCGGCCTTGCCGATGGCGACGATACGCCCGTCCTTCAGCCCGACATCGGCCTTCACGATGCCCCAGTGATCGACGATCAGGGCATTGGTGATGACCGTGTCGACCGCCCCCTCCGCGCGCGACATCTGGCTCTGGCCCATGCCGTCGCGGATCACCTTGCCACCGCCGAACTTTACCTCCTCGCCATAGACGGTGAAATCCCTCTCCACCTCGATGATGAGTTCGGTGTCGGCCAGCCGCACCCGGTCGCCCGTCGTCGGGCCGTACATGGCGGCATAGGCGGCGCGCGAAAGGCTAGCGGGCATGGCGTGTTCCTGAGGCTGCAACGGAATCGAAGGCTTGGACGTTTCCTGTTCGGGTAGGCGCACTGCGCCGACAGGCCGCGGCAAAAACCCTTGGATCACAAAAACGTCGCCTTAGATTGGCAGTATCTCGCATCTGCGAAACATTGCGAATCCCTTGTGACCGGAGTTGAGGACCATGACGCTTGCTTTGACGCCCCCACGACCAGTTCGGCCGATGTGCCGGCTCGTCATGGCGCTCCTTGCCTCGTGCGTGATCGTCAGTGCCGCCACGGCGCAGGGCGTCGGCAGCAAGGCCGCCGTCGACGCGATCGTCGGCTCCGAGGTTCAGGAGGAACAGGCACGCACCGCTGTGGATGCCGACAAGGTCATCGACGCCATCGACAGGACCGCGGAAGCAATAGAGTTCGTCCGCAAGGTGTCCAAGCTCGACAAGGTCGAGATCGTTTTCCTGACGGACGCCACCGTCGACCAGGGCGGTTTGCCGCCGGCTATTCAGGCCAGGGCCGACGAGAAGAAGGCCGAGATCGCCGAACTTCGCAAGGAGCTGGAAGGCAATGCCATGCTCTTCCACGCCATCGATTCGCGTCAGATCCTGAGCCAGGACGTGCTCGCCGTAACCTTCGATGGTGAACACAGCGCCACCATCTACACGACCGCGAAGCCGGCGGGCTGAAGGCGCAGCCAGCGGCTGTTCGCACCCTGTCGGCCGTCGGGCGCTTCGCATCCTCACCGGCTCCGGCCGTCCACCTTCGTCGGCGCCAGTGCATCGGGATCGACGCCGTCGAGGCATCGCGCATTGATGGCGACCATTTTTTTCCCGTCTGGCGCCGTACCGCGCGAAAAACTCTGGACTCCGCAGGTCGAGCAGAACAGGTGATGGATGACGTGCTTGTTGAACTGGTATTCGGTAAGCGAGCCGTCGCCGGAGATCAGCTCGAAATCCGATTCCGGCACGAAGGCAAGGATCGTGCCCAGCCTTCCGCAGCGCGAACAGTTGCAGGCGAAGGTTTTGGAGAGGTCCGCCGTCGTCCGGTATGAGACGGCGCCGCATTGGCAACTCCCGTGATACTGTTCCGCCGTCATTGATTTTCCTCTCCCATGAACGAACGCAGTTCCTTCGTCCGCGCCCTTGTCATTTCCGCAAGACATCCGCTCACCAGCATCGGCTCCATCGAGCCGCCCCGGGCCTCGAAACCGGCCAGCTCGCAGCTCCTGTCGCGATAGGTGATCCAGGCGCGCTGCGCGGCCAGCAAAGCCGCCTCGGCGCCCTTCATGTCATCGGAAGACTGATCGGCATCGAGCTCCTTCGCCGTCTGCCGCGCTTCCTTCCAGATTTTGTTCAGTTCCGCGTCGGCCTTCCGGTAATCCTGATCCGCGCACATGTTGAGCTCGACCTGCGCCATTGCGTTCTCGCAATCTAAGTCTTCCTGTGCGGCCGCGGGCGTGGCGGCGATCGCCAGCAGGCAGGCTGCGAACGCAGGTCTCATAGCTTTCCCATGATCTTCCGCTGAAAGCCGTAAACCTCGCGTTTGCCGCCGAACGGCACGAGACGCACCTCGCGCGTCTGGCCCGGCTCGAAACGGACAGCAGTGCCCGCAGCGATGTCGAGCCGCATCCCCCGCGCCGCCGCGCGGTCGAACTGCAACCCCTCGTTCGTCTCGAAGAAGTGGTAATGCGACCCCACCTGGATCGGCCGGTCGCCCGTATTGGCGACCCTGACCGTCACGGCTTTTGCCCCCTGGTTGAGCAGTATGTCGCCGCCTGCCGGAAAGATCTCGCCGGGTATCATGGTCACGCCCCCGCCACGAGCCACAGGCCGGCAAGCGCCGTCAGCCCGCCGCCGATGCGCGCCGCCGTGCGGCCGGCAGCGCCGCCGATCATGGCCGCAAGCCCGATGCCAAGCGCCATGCCGACCGCATGCAGGAGTGAAGTCGCGAAGGCGAAACCGACCGAGAATGGCCATGCGCCCGCTTCGCCGAGTTCACCGCCATGCGCATAGCCGTGGAAGAAGGCGAAGAAACCGACCATCGCCATGCCGGCCGACGCCGGCACCTGAAGGGCGATCATCGCCAGCAACCCGATAACCACGACCGATGCCGCGATCACCGGCTCGACGAAGGGCAGGCCGACACCCAGCATAGCTGCCGCGAAGCCTATGAGCATCGTGCCTACGAACGCAACGGGCACGAGCCAGACCGAGCGCCCACCGAGCAATGCCGCCCAGAGGCCGACCCCGACCATCGCCAGAATATGGTCCGCGCCGAAAAACGGATGCGAGAAGCCCGCAGCGAAGGAGCCGTGCTCCACAGGATCGAGATGGGCGAAGGCCGGCAGCGCGGAGGCCGCGAAAAACAGGGAAACAAGCGAAAAGCGTCTGAGCATGAAAATCCTTTCCCTGATCGAATAAAGTCACGCGGCATCGGGCCAGGGCTTGCAGCCTCCGGCCTTGAACACGCGCACGATGGATGCCGGGTATTTCTCCAGCATGGCCGGCGTGCGGATCGGCCGCGTCACCAGTCCGCCGCCGCAATTCGGACAGATGCCGCCAAGCACATGGCGCGCGCAGTCAGCGCAGAAAGTGCATTCGAACGTACAGATCAGAGCCTCCACGCTGTCGTCCGGCGGCAGATCCCTGTCGCAGCACTCGCATCCCGGTCTGAGTTCCAGCATCGCGTCCTCTCAGCGTATCGGCTGATGAACGGTGACGAGTTTGGTGCCGTCCGGAAACGTGGCCTCGACCTGCACGTCGTGGATCATCTCCGCGATGCCCTCCATCACCTGCTCCCGGCTCACCACATGTGCGCCGGCCTCCATCAGGTCGGCGACCGAACGTCCGTCACGCGCCCCCTCCACCACGAAATCCGTGATCAGCGCGATCGCCTCCGGATGATTGAGTTTTACGCCGCGTTCCAGCCTGCGCTGCGCCACCATGGCGGCCATGGAGATCAGCAGCTTGTCTTTTTCGCGCGGCGTCAGATTCATGCGTTCACGATCAGATTTGCCAGACTTTCGGAAGCGGCCGTCCGTCCATCAGGACCGAGAGGGCCGGGATGAGTTTGGAGCGTAGTTCAAGACCGTCCGTCGCCGCAATCCTCATAAGCAGCTTTCCGCCCCATGCACTGGCGCCGCCGTCGTCGCCGATCGCTTCGCGCACCGGTTCCAGCAGGCATTCGCACTGCTCATCGGCATAGATCGCGGTCGCCATCGCCGCCTGCCCGGCGAGCACGGCGGGCCTGCGCAGTTGCCGGGCAATATCGCCCTCCAGCCGAAGATCGTCGGCGAAAAGCAGTTCGCCGTTCCGCCTTATCCGCCAGCGGTCATGAAAAGCGCCCGAATGCACCGTCTCCCCCATCGCCATGCGGCCGAACAGCACCGCCTCGACCGCCAGAAATTCCGCATCATCGCCGAGATCCACCTCGAAGCGCCGCCGCAACCGGCTACCGTCGAAAAGGATCGTCTCCTGTGGCAGCCAATCGAGCCGCGCACCGCGCCCAACCGTCAGTCTCGCGCTTACCTCCGCCGCGTCCCCCAGCGACCGGTAGACGCGCTCGCAGGCCTGCGTCGTCACGACCAGACCCGCGCGGTCATCCAGCACGATCTCCGTGGAAAAGCGGTCGCCGCCCGCCAGCCCACCCGCCGTGTTGATGAGGATCGCCTCCGGCGGCTGATGGAACGCGCGCGGCAGCCGCGCCTTGGAGGAGCCTTCCTGAAACAGCGTATGCAGCGCAGTCACGTCTCCCCGGCGCCGGAACGCCAGGCGCAGACCCCCGCTGGCGCGCTGCAGCCGGCCAGCCGGGACAGGCGCCTCAAATTGTGAGGTGTCGACGTACATCCGGATCGTCCAGCCCCTCCGCGCCGCCGGTGTAAACCACCTCGCCACGATCCATGATCGCGACCTTGTCCGCAAGCTCGCGCGCGAAATCCAGATATTGTTCCACCAGAAGGATGGTCATGCCCATCGTGTCGCGCAGGAAGCGGATGGCGCGGCCGATGTCCTTGATGATCGATGGCTGGATGCCTTCCGTCGGCTCGTCGAGCACCAGCAGCTTCGGCCGCATCACAAGCGCGCGCCCTATCGCGAGTTGCTGCTGCTGGCCGCCCGACAGGTCGCCGCCGCGGCGCGACAGCATCTGCTGGAGAACAGGAAACAGCTCGAACACATAGCCCGGCACGTTGCGGTCCGCGCGCTTCAGCGGCGCATAGCCCGATTCCAGATTCTCGCGCACCGTCAGCAGCGGAAAAATTTCACGCCCCTGCGGCACGAAACCGATGCCCGACCGGGCGCGATCATACGCCGCGCTCCGGTCGAGCGCCTTCCCCTCGAAGGCTATGCTTCCCGATGTCAGCCGGTTGTGGCCGACGATCGATCTCATCAGGCTGGTCTTGCCGACGCCGTTCCTGCCCAGCACGCACGTGATCCTCCCGGCCGGCACGTCGAGCGACACGCCGCGCAGCGCCTGCGCGGCGCCGTAGTGAAGCGTGGCGTCCTTCACCTCAAGCATGGTGGAGGCTTCAGGCATGACAGGCCACTCCCGTGGTCTGGTCCTCCCGCGCCCCCGTCGCTGCCGCGACGGGGGTGGCGGGCGTGTGCGCCTGCCAGGGGAGGTCGGTGAAAAATTTCACGATGTCGCGGGCAATACCTCTCATCAGGCCCTTCGGGCCACCGCCCGGGACCGAGCCGCTTGTCTCGGTTCGTCCTTCGGTAATCTGTTCAATATTCACCCGCCACCACATCGCTAGCGCCCCAGATAGACTTCGACGACGCGTTCGTCGGCTGAGACGAAATCAAGCGAGCCTTCCGAAAGCACTGAGCCCTCATGCAGGCAGGTGACCCTGACGCCGAGCTCGCGCACGAAATGCATGTCGTGTTCGACCACCACCACCGAATGCGTCTCGTTGATGTCCCTGAGCAGCCGCGCGGTCTCCGCCGTCTCGGCGTCGGTCATGCCGGCGACCGGTTCGTCGACCAGCAGCAGCTTGGGGTCCTGCGCCAGCAGCATGCCGATCTCCAGCCATTGCTTCTGGCCGTGGGAGAGATTGGCGGCGAGTTCATCGCGCTTGTCGCCCAGCCGGATGACGCCGAGGATCTCGTCGATCTGTTTCGCTTCCGGCGTCGAGCGGCGGTGGAACAGCGCCGGGAAGATCGAACGCGGCCCCTTGAGCGAAAGCACGAGATTGTCCTCGACGCTGTGGCTCTCGAACACGGTCGGCTTCTGAAACTTGCGGCCAATGCCCATCATGGCGATGTCGGCCTCATCATGCCGCGTCAGGTCGATCTCGCCATCGAAGAACACTTCGCCGTTATCCGGCCGCGTCTTGCCGGTGATGATGTCCATCATCGTCGTCTTGCCGGCGCCGTTCGGCCCGATGATCGCCCGCATCTCGCCCTTGTCGAGCACCAACGACAGATTGTTGATCGCCTTGAAGCCGTCGAAAGACCGCGAGACGCCGTCCAGGTAGAGGATGGTTCCGCTCTTCGACATCGCGCCTACTCCGCCGGTTGCGGCGCGAGAGCGCCATGCGGCGGCTTCGGAGCCGGGTGCTCCACACGCACCACGACACTTTCGCCGATGTTCGGATCGTCCATCGGCTCCGCCGGGCGCCTGCGCTTCAGTTTCGCCATCCAGTCATCCCAGACACCCAGAACGCCCCTCGGCATGAATAGCGTGACCAGCACGAACAGCCCGCCCAGTGCGAACAGCCAGAATTCGGGAAACGCACCCGTGAAGAAGGATTTCCCGGCATTGACCAGCAGCGCGCCGATGATCGGTCCGACGATCGTGCCGCGCCCGCCGACGGCCGTCCAGATCACCACCTCGATGGAATTGCCGGGCTCGAACTCGCCAGGATTGATGATGCCCACCTGCGGCACGTAGAGTGCGCCCGCTATGCCCGCCATGACGGCTGAAACCGTGAAGGCGAAGAGCTTCACGTTCTCCGCCCGCCAGCCGACGAAGCGCGTGCGGCTCTCCGCGTCGCGCACCGCCACCAGCAGCTTGCCGTATTTCGAGGAGACGATGCGCCAGGTCATGAACACGCCGATCGCCAGCGCCACCGCGCTCGCGGTGAACAGAGCCGAGCGTGTCGAGCCGGCCTGCACGTTGAAGCCAAGAATGTCCTTGAAATCGGTCAGGCCGTTGTTGCCGCCGAATCCCATGTCGTTGCGGAAGAAGGCGAGCAGCAGCGCATAGGTCATCGCCTGAGTGATGATCGACAGATACACACCGGTCACGCGGCTGCGGAAGGCGAACCAGCCGAAGACGAAGGCGAGCAGCCCCGGCACCGCCATCACCATCAGCGCGGCGAACCAGAACTGGTCGAAGCCGTACCAGAACCACGGCAGTTCCTTCCAGTTCAGGAACACCATGAAATCCGGCAGGACCGGATTGCCGTAGACGCCGCGGTCGCCGATCTGACGCATCAGATACATGCCCATCGCATAGCCGCCCAGCGCGAAGAAAGCGCCATGACCGAGCGAGAGGATGCCGCAATAGCCCCACACCAGATCGAGCGACAGGGCGAGCAGCGCATAGCAGAGATACTTGCCGAGCAGCGCCACCATATAGGACGGCACATGGAACGCGCTGGTCGAAGGCAATGCGAGATTGAGGATCGGCACCAGCACGGCGATGCCGAGCAGGACGACGATGGTGAGAAAGATGCGCCGGTCCGCCGCCGCACCCGTGAAGAAGCGCCCCGTCATCATGCTTCCACCGCCCTGCCCTTCAGCGCGAACAGGCCGCGCGGGCGTTTCTGGATGAACAGGATGATCAGCACCAGCACCAGGATCTTGCCGAGCACCGCGCCCGCATAGGGTTCGAGGAACTTGTTGAGCACGCCGAGCGACAGCGCGCCTACCAGCGTGCCCCACAGATTGCCGACGCCGCCGAACACCACGACCATGAAGCTGTCGATGATGTAGCCCTGACCGAGATTGGGCGACACGTTGTCGATCTGGCTGAGCGCCACGCCGGCGATACCGGCGATGCCGGAGCCAAGCGCGAAGGTCAGCGCGTCTACCCATGGCGTGCGGATGCCCATCGATGAGGCCATGCGCCGGTTCTGCGTCACGGCCCGCATCTGCAATCCCCACGGGGTGCGCTTCATAACGTAGAGAAGCGCGAAGAAGACGGCCATGGCGAAGACGAGAATCCAGAGACGGTTCCAGGTGATCGACAGTTCGCCGATCTGGAACGCACCCGACATCCAGGAGGGATTGCCGACTTCCTTGTTGGTCGGGCCGAAGATGGTGCGCACCGCCTGCTGGAGGATCAGCGACACGCCCCACGTCGCAAGCAGCGTCTCCAGCGGCCGGCCGTAAAGGAAGCGGATGACGCCGCGCTCCAGCGCCAGTCCCACGCCGCCGGCAACGAGGAAGGCCATCGGCAGCGCGATCAGCAGCGAATAATCGAAGAGTCCGGGCGCGGAGCCGCGAATGACGTTCTGCACCACGAAGGTCGTATAGGCCCCGAGCATCACCATCTCGCCATGCGCCATGTTGATGACGCCCATGACGCCGAAAGTGATGGCGAGGCCGATGGCCGCGAGCAGCAGCACCGATCCGAGCGAGAGGCCGTACCAGACGTTCTGTCCGGCCGCCCACAGCGCCAGCGAACTGTTGATGCCCGCAATGGCGTCGGACGACGCCTGTTTCAGGCTGCCCTCGGCCCTTGCCTCGAAGGCCGTGAGCAGCGACAGCGCATCTCGGCTGCCCATGGATGCGATCACCGCGATCGCCGCGCGCTTCTCGTCCTCGGGAAGATCGGAAACGAGCACCGCGGAAGCCCGCGCCTGCTCAAGCTTCGCCTTGACCGACGCGACCGTTTCCTTGGCGATTGCCGCATCGAGCGCAGGGATCGCAGCGGGATCGGGGTTTTTGAACATCGTGTCGGCAGCGGCGAGTCGGGTGGCCGGATCGTCGGACCCCAGCGTCAGCGAGCCGAGCGCGTCGCGGATGACGCGGCGCAGTGAATTGTTGACCTTGACCTTGGCGACATCCGTCTTGCCGGCCTCTCCCGCCGTGTCCCCTGTGACCGGATCGGAGAGTTTCACCGTCGCGCCGCTCTCGACGCCTATGAACACGCCGCTGTCGGATTTGCGAATGTAGAGATTGCCGTCGGATAGCGCCGACAGCACGCGTTCGACGCCGGCATCGCCTGTCCCCGCCAGTTCGCGCACGACCGTCTCGGTGTCCTTGAAGTTCTTGGCCGTCGCAAACTTCGCGATGATGGGACGAAGCGTGGCTTCGTCGGCATGGGTTGCGACAGCGAAAAAGGAGAGCAGGAAAAACAGAAGTCCGGACAGGATTCGCAGGGAAACGCCCCCTCTCCGCCGCACGTGACGCAATTCCTCTCGCCCACGACATCGGGGGAGAGGCGACAGGCGCAGCGAGGTGGAGAGGAGGAGGATCATGTCATTCGCTTGCAGGCGGGAGGAGACCTGCTTTCGGGCGGACAGCATCGATCCGCCCAGAAGCATTGTTGCGCAAGGATCAGAGCCTCAGTTCACGCCCTTGCCGCCGCACTTGCCGGTCGCGACGTTGAAGTTGCCGCAGGAGAGCGGAGCGCGCCAGTCGGCGATCAGGTCCTTGGAGTCCGGCAGGTAGTCCGACCATTCGTCTCCGACCACCAGGCCCGGCGTCTGCCAGACGGTTTCCATCTGCCCGTCGGCCTGGATTTCGCCGATCAGCACCGGCTTGGTGATGTGATGGTTCGGCATCATGGTCGAATAGCCACCGGAAAGATTGGGAACGGAGACGCCGATGATGGCGTCGATCACCGCATCCGGGTCGGTGGTGCCGGCCTTTTCGACCGCCTTGATCCACATGTTGAAGCCGATGACATGGGCCTCCATCGGATCGTTGGTGACGCGCTTGTCGTTCTTGATGTAGGTCTTCCACTTCGCGATGAAGTCGGCGTTCTCTGGCGTGTCGACCGACTGGAAATAGTTCCACGCGGTCAGGTGGCCGACCAGCGGAGCGGTGTCTAGGCCAGCCAGTTCCTCCTCGCCGACCGAGAAGGCGACGACCGGAATGTCCTCGGCCTTGATGCCCTGATTGGCGAGTTCCTTGTAAAACGGCACGTTGGCGTCGCCGTTGATGGTGGAGACCACGGCGGTCTTCTTGCCGGCCGAGCCGAAATTCTTGATGTCGGTGACGATGGTCTGCCAGTCGGAATGGCCGAACGGCGTGTAGTTGACCATGATGTCGTCCTTGGCCACGCCCTTGGCTTCGAGATAGGCCTGCAGGATCTTGTTGGTCGTCTGCGGATAGACGTAGTCGGTGCCGGCGAGCACCCAGCGCTCGACGCCTTCCTCGTTCATCAGGTAGTCGACGGCCGGAATGGCCTGCTGGTTCGGCGCCGCACCAGTGTAGAACACGTTGCGCTGGCTCTCCTCGCCCTCGTACTGGACCGGGTAGAAGAGGATGCTGTTAAGTTCCTCGAACACCGGCAGCACAGACTTGCGCGACACTGAAGTCCAGCAGCCGAACACGGCCGCGACCTTGTCCTTCTGGATCAGTTCGCGCGCCTTTTCGGCGAAGAGCGGCCAGTCGGAGGCCGGATCGACCACCACCGCCTCGAGCTTCTTGCCGAGCACGCCACCCTTCTTGTTCTGCTCGTCGATCAGGAAGAGCATCGTGTCCTTGAGCGTCGTTTCCGAAATCGCCATCGTGCCCGACAGCGAATGCAGGATGCCGACCTTGATCGTGTCCTCCTGTGCATAGGCTGTCGCGCCCGACAGCAAGCCGGCGGCGACCGCAGCCGCCCCTACGAATTGACGCACCCCACTCCACATCGTCATTTGTTGTAACCTTCTGGTTTGCTGCACCGCAAAAGAACAGAGCAAGCACCGTGCCAGATTCGAAGAATTTTGCTCCAAAGGGCATTTGTTAAGGAAATACAAACCAGATCGCCGGAATCGAGGCTGCGCTGCGCAAGCTTTCGCACCGCTGCTCAGCCGGCGCATTGTGCAACGCAGCGCCGGGTTGTCTAAAACATAGTCATCCAGGCCGGAATGCCGCCATATTAGGCAATCTTCCTAGGCCTCCGGCAGCCGCAACGCGAACGCGGCGCCTTTTGCCGTTTCGACCACGCTGGCCTTGCCGCCATGCGCGCTGACCAGCGCCGCGACGATCGAAAGACCGATGCCGGTCCCGCCTTTCTCGCGCCGGGTCGTGAAGAAGGGAGCGAAGACACGGTCCCGGTTGCCGGGCGATATGCCTTCGCCGTCGTCCTGCAATGCGACGACGACCTCCTCGTCATCGAGCGTAGCGGCGATCGACAAATTACGCGCGCCGTGCTGCCGCGAATTCTCTGCGAAATTGCCGAGCACGATGGCAAGATTTTCCGCCGACATGCGGCAGCGAAGGTCGCCTCCACCGATCGATATGGACAATCCCGACGGCGGCGCGACAATCTCCATCGCCTCACCGACGGAAGCCGAGACGTCGCCGGCGGCGGAAGCCTCCGCACGCGCAAGCTCCAGCAGGTGGCGCACCAGCCCGGTCAGACGACCGGCGTCGCTGACGATGTTCTGCGAGAAGCGGCGGCGTTCCTCCTCGCTCATCTCCGCGCCGGAATCGCGCAGCAGTTCGGCCGCGCCCTGTATCGAGGTGAGCGGCGATTTCAGCTCGTGCGAGACGTGCGTCGCGAAATTCTGCAAGGAATCCGTGCGCGCCTGAAGCTTGCGCGCCATGTCGAGGAAAGCCGCTCCAAGGAGCGCCATCTCACGCGTGCCATGATGGCTGAGCGGCCGGATCGCCTCGCGGTCGCCGGCGGCGATACGTTGCGTGCGCCCGATCAGCTCATGCATTGGCCTGCTGATGGTGCGCACGAAAAGGAAGCCGATGAGCAGCGTCGTCAGCAGGATTGCGGCGCCGGCCATAGCCACTTTCCTGCGCTCGCCATAAAGATGCTTGATGATGTTGTTGGGCGTGCGGGAGAGGTAGAAGACGCCCGCCACGCGGCCATCCATCACCGCCGGCATCGCCACGAAGACGCGGATCGACGTACCGCGACTCATCGAATAGACCGGTGGCGGATCGCGGTTGAGGATGCGCATGCGCATGGCGCTGGCATAGCGACCCGCGAGCGCCCGTTTCACCTCGGGGATTTCGGCCAGCGACAGACCGATCTCGTCGCTGCCGCCGATCACGGTCCCGTTCGGATCGAGCAGGCGGAAACCGGCCAGCGTCGTCTCCTGCGTCTCGGCCATGATGTCGGTGAGCGCATGGCCCGCCCGCATGAACACCGGCAGGGACGGCATCTCCGCCGTGGTCGGCTGCGGGCGCAGGCCCAGGACATCGTCCGAAGCGAGATCGAGGCCGGGCTCGATGGGATTGTAGGGCTCGCCCGGAGCCGGCAGCGCGTCGGCGGGAACGGCCGCGCCCAGATCGTCCGGCCGGACGCCCGCCTCGCGCAGCTCCCGCACATAGATGGCGCCGAGTGCCGCGCTCTGCGCGATCAGTTCGGATTCGGCCTGCCGGACGAGCTGGTTCTCATAGAGCCGGAAGAAGAAGAGGCCGAACACCGGCAGCGCTAGAACGGCGATCAGGATCACCAGCACGATGACGGAAAGGCGCGGCCGCCACTTCGCCGTCACGCGCCGCACCGCCCGATGCGCAGGCCGACGCCGTGCACGGTCTCGACGCCGTCCTCGCAGCCGGCCTCCTTCAGCTTGCCGCGCAGATTGCGCACATGGCTGTCGATGGTGCGGTCGGAGACGTGGATGTTGCCCGGATAGGCCGCCTGCATGATCTGGTCGCGGTTGAGCACGCGCCCGCCGGCCGCCATCAGCGTTTTCAGCATGGCGAACTCTATTGCCGTCAGTTGCACCGGGCGCTCACCGAAGCTTGCTTCATGCATCCCGATATCGAGCCGCAGCAGGCCGCGCACCAGCGGTTCGGCTTCGGGCTTCTCCTCCTTGCGGCCGCGCCGCAGGATGACGTTCACCCGCGCCACCAGCTCGCGCGGCGAGAACGGCTTGGTGACATAGTCGTCGCCGCCCATTTCGAGGCCCAGAACGCGGTCGATCTCCTCGTCCCGGGCGGAGAGAAATAGAATCGGCACGTCGGAGGTGCGCCGGATCTGCCGGCAGACCTCCAGCCCGTCCATCTGCGGCATGCCGACGTCGAGCACGATCAGCGACGGCTGCAACTCTTCGAACTGACGCAACGCGCTGGCCCCGTCATTGGCGGCATGGACCTGCATGCCGGCCTTTTCCAGCGCGAAGCAGATCACCTCGCGGATATGCGGATCGTCGTCGGCGACGAGAATGCGATGCGCCATATCTATTCCCCCGAAATCTCGCCCTGCCCTTCGGACCCGATCATGGCAGGATGTTGATCGAGGTAGCGCATCAGGCGCCAGCCGCGAAAGGTCCAGCTTCGCCAATCCTGCATGTGCTGCAGATGCGCCGCCGCCATTTCCTCCCGTTTCTCCGAGATCCATATCGGCCATGCCGTATCGGCGGCGGCGAGCAGGCGGTCGATCGCCGGAATGGCCTGCGGCCCGAGCTGCGTGAGGTAATAGGTGTCGAGGTAGATCGACGTCGTTCCCGGCGGCGGGCGATGATCGACGTTCCATTCGGCGATGATCGCGGCGAAGTTGACGAAGCCGCAGGCGTAGAGCGTCACGCCGAGCGTGGCCAGATTGGCCGACAGCAGCCAGTCGTTGGAGCGCCCCGTCGCGATGCGGACGATGATGAGGACCAGTCCCACCGCCACGAGGCCCATCCAGATGAAGGCCGCCACCCGCCAATAGGTCAGCGAGTAGACGTCCACATAGAGGTCGAGGCGCAGGATCGACGAGATCACCAGCATGATGTTCTGCGCCGTCCACACATAGACCAGCACGCGGACCAGCGGATTGCGCCCGGCCTTGCCGCCCTCCCGCGTCGCGACCAGCACGAAGGCGGCGGCGAGCAGCGCCGTGACGATGAGCGGATAGGCGCCGCGATGCGCATAGGCCGCGTAGGTCATGCCGTCCGGCAGCGCGACGCCGCCCCACAGATAGGCGATATCCAGCACGGTCTGGGCGGCGAAAAGCGCGTTGAAGATCACCAGCGCCCGCAGGATGGCGACCTCCCCGACCATCGCGTCGAAAAAATAGCTCGGGGTGCCTGCCTCGCGCGGCTTCACCGGCCCGATCAGATCGGCCACAGGCCGTCGGAGCTGGAACCACGAGACACGCGGCCTGAGAAAGCCCCAGACGACCATGAGCACCAGCATCCAGAAGGCGGTGCGAAACGCGTCGAGCAGATCGAACAGCCGCCAGAGCGAAATCATGTCGAGCCATTTCTCGACGATCGGATTGGCGATGCCGAAAAGCAGCACGAAAACCAGCCCCAGTCCCAGAGGCAGCACCCATGACGCCACGCCCGAGAGACGCAGGCCGCCGGCGACCTTGCGCGACGCCACGCGCCAGCGCACCATGTCGGGCACGAAGCGGAAGGCGACTGCGAGAAGGAAACCGGCGAGCTGCCAGACGATCCGGGCCAGACCGCGCCGCAGGCGTCCGGTGACGGCGAGCGAGAACACCGCCAGCGCGCCGAAGCCAAGCGCTATCGACAGGACGCTGACATTCTCGACCAGCGGCAGGAGCCCGAAGCAAAGCACCAGAGCGGCCCAGGAACTCGTGGCCAAATGCTTGCGCCGCAAGCTTGTCGTTAGAAGCGTGGCCGCGATCAGGGCGAGGAAAAGCGGCAGCGAAATGCCGGTAACCCGCTCGTAGAACAGCAGGTCGGCCACGACGACGAGCAGGGTTGCGGCAAGGAGCTTTGCGCCGAATTTCGGTGCGCCGGTCGCGGGAACCAGTCTTCGATGGACGAGCGCGACGGTCACTGGCGCACCTCGCGTTTCGAAATGTCCACGGGACGCGAGCCGGCAGCGAACACGGACGACGCGCTCACGACGCGGGGCGGCGGATCGAGCCACCATCCATCGGAAGCGAGGCGGGCCGGAAGGCGGCGGCGGAAGGCGGTTATGTCGATGATCGCGCTCATGACGGCATGCTGGCGGCTCCGCCCGAACCTTCTCGGGCCGGGATGAGCAAAAACTCCGGCGCTTCGTGCAGATTTTGATGAGGCCGATCCTGCCGGTGTGGCCGATAATCCCTGGCCAGGCGCCCTCGTTGCCACGCCTGCCTTCGCATCTGGCCATTGTCGAAGAACTGGGAAAACGGGCGATCCTCGGGCCGCTCGTAAAGTTAGCAATGTGCGATCCTCGGATCGCCCGTTCGGCATTCTTCCGGATCAACGCGGCTGTCGCCTGGAGGTCTCGGCTCCCTTTCGGGAACCGAAGGGCCTGACCAACGGCTTGACCCGTTGACCGTCCGCGCCGCCGCATTGCCGAACGGCGCAGGCTGCGACAAAGCAGACCCTTTCCGTGCACATCCGGCCGCCACCCGCGGGACACGTTCCCCCGCGACCAACGGCGCCGGCCCATCTCCGCGCAATCACCGTCATGACCGGCGTTCCCGCAAGAAGGACGAGGGCATTATGGCGCGGGGCCCGCAAGCGGGGAGAAGATCGCGGGGAAGATTCGTGGAAGTGACTGATGTTGCTGGGGGAAAGTTTCGAGAGGCGGCGGATTTGTCCCCGCGTCCGACGCGACATCCGCCGCCGTCTCTTCCTTCTCCCCTTGTGGGAGAAGGGAGCGCGCTTTTCGCCCGGCGTCTCATCCGTCCGTAGCGTTCAGGCATGGATCCTATGGTCGCGCTTCGCTTCGCGGCGCTTGCCATAGGATGACGAAGAGGGGGTGTGCCGGAGAAAGCTGAAAAGGGAAGCGTGCTCGGATGCTAGTCGTCGACAGGGCCGTCTGAGGTCGCTACCTCTGGAAATGGAGGCAGGATAGCGGTTACGGTGACGTCATGACCGGCTATGTCTACATGACCGCGAGCCAGAAACACGGGACGATCTATATCGGCGTGACCAATTCGCTCGGCAGGCGGGTACCGGAACACAAGTCGGGTGCTGGATCGGTCTTCACGGCACGCTACGGCGTGACGCGCCTCGTCTGGTATGAAGAGCACTTCGATATTCGCGACGCGATCCAGCGGGAGAAATCGCTGAAACGCTGGCCGCGCCAGTGGAAGATCGAGTTGATCGAGAAAACAAACCCGGACTGGAATGAGCTGTTCGTCGGTACGGGTTGGTGATAGCCGCTCGTTCTTCCGCATCTCTTTTTGGCGCCATCCGTTCCGCTTCGTCATCCTCGGGCTTGACCCGAGGATCCATGCCTGAACGCCACTGAAGGCGTGGCTGTGCAGGAACGGGCTCGCTTTCCCCGCCGTTTCAATCATCTTCAGCGTTCAGGCATGGATCCTATGGTCGCGCGCCGCTTCGCTGCGCTTGCCATAGGATGACGAAGGGGAGGACGGCCTCGAGTCGACGAAGGGAGAAGGTAAACACCCCCTCAATGCAGGACGAGCACGTCCTTCGACGAAAAGCTGATCTCCGCCGGCTCGCCGACAGCCGGAGGCGGCGTCGAGGGATTGTTAAAGGTGTCGAGAGACACGACGCCGCCGCCGACCCCGACGCGCACGCGGATGACCGAGCCGAGGAAATGCACGTCGGCGATCTGGCCGGTGAGGCTCGCATCGTGATTGGGATTGCGGCCGAGCGCGATCGCTTCCGGCCGCAGCGCCAGCGACAGGGCCTCGCCGGTCCTGGAGCCATTGAGCTTGCCCTTCAGCGAAAGTTCCTGCGAGGCGACCCGGACGGTGCCGGCCGCCGCATCGGAGACCGTGCCCTCCAGCACGTTGAGCGTGCCGACGAAATTCGCCACGAACCTGGTCGCCGGGCGGTTGTAGATCTCGAACGGCGTGCCGACCTGCTCGGCGCGGCCGCCATACATGACGGCGATGCGATCCGAGATCGACAGCGCCTCCTCCTGATCGTGCGTGACGAAGATGGTGGTGATGCCGAGTTTTTGCTGGATGGAGCGGATTTCCTCGCGCAGCGACACGCGCACCTTGGCGTCGAGCGCCGACAGCGGCTCGTCGAGCAGCAGCAGCTTCGGCTTCGGCGCCAGCGCGCGGGCGAGCGCCACGCGCTGCTGCTGGCCGCCGGAAAGCTGGTAGGGATAGCGGCCGCCATACTGGTCGATCGGCAGCTTGATGATGTCGAGCATCTCCTTGACGCGCGCATCCGCCTCCGCCTTCGGCATGCCGGCGACCTTCAGGCCGAAGCCGACATTCTGCGCCACGGTGAGGTTCGGGAACAGCGCATAGGCCTGGAACACCATGCCGATGTTGCGCTGGTTCGGCTTCAGCCGCGTCACGTCCTTGCCGCCGACGACGATCGAGCCGGAGGTGGGGTCCTCGAAACCGGCGACGATGCGCAGCACCGTGGTCTTGCCGCAGCCCGAGGGACCGAGAAAGGAAACGAACTCGCCGCGGCCGATATCAAGGTTGAAGTCCTGCACGACGGTTGCCTGCCCGAAGGACTTCTTGACGTTCCGTATCGACAGATAGGTTTCGGCCATGGGCAGCTTTCCGGTCAGTTCGGTCGGTTTGCGGACTTCGGCGCGAAGCGCGAGAGAACCTGGATGATCGACATGCACCCCCAGGTGATGACGAAGGCGATGATGGCGAGCGCCGCCGGCTCATAGGCCCGGTTGGCGCCGATGTTCTGCAGGTACGGGCCGAAGGCCGGCCGGTTGAGCAGGCTCGCCATGGTGAACTCGCCGATGACGATGGCGAAGGTGAGGAACGCCCCCGACAGCACCGCGATCAGCACGTTGGGCAGGATGATGCGGGCGATGATGGTCGTCCAGCCCGCACCGAGAATCTGCGCCGCTTCCGTCAGTGTTCGCACGTCGATGGTCCTGAGGCCCGTGTCGACGGCGCGGTACATATAGGGCAGCGCCAGCGTCGCATAGCCGATGATGAGCAGGACGTCCGTACCGCGCGCCGTCGCAAGGAAGGGCAGCGGCGAGTTGGAGCCGTACATGCGGATATAGCCGAAGACGATGACGATGGCCGGGATGATGAGCGGCAGGAGCGTGATGAACTCCACCACCGGCCTGAGATACGGCATCCTGAGCCTGATCCAGTAGGCGGTGGGCACCACGATCAGCACGCCGAGGATGATGGTGAAGACGGCGACGATCACGGAATAGCCGAACGTCGCCTGGAAGCGATCGTCGCCGAAGACGATGCGGTAGGCGTCGAAGGAATATTCGCCGCGCCGCATGCGCATCGAGAATTCGAGCGTCGCGATCAGCGGGATGAAGAAATAGCTCGCGCCGACGATGAAGGTGATCCAGGCCCAGATGGAGGAGCGCTTCATTTCAGCCACCTCTCGCTGCGCACGCGGAACCAGATGTAGAAGATGTTGGCAAGGCCGGTGACGACGATCATGCCGAAGGCCAGCGCGTAGCCGAGATGCGGATTGTGCAGCACGTCGCCGCGGATCTGTGCGTAGAGCAGGATCGGCACGATGTTGAGCGACGAGCCGGTGAGCGCATAGGCGGTGGCGATGGCGCCGAAGGCGTTGGCGAAAAGCAGGATGACCGTGCCGAGGAAGGACGGCCACAGCACCGGGATCGCCACCATGCGCCAGTATTGCAGGCCGGTGGCGCCGAGCGTGGCGGCGGCCTCGCCCCATTCCTTCTTCAGCCCGTCTATGGCCGGCGTGATGATGACCACCATCAGCGGGATCTGGAAATAGAGATAGGTGAGCGTCAGCCCCCAGAAGGACAGGATGTTGAAGCCCGTCGTGTAGAGGTTGAAGCCGAACAGGTCGCGCAAGAGCACGGTGACGAGGCCGAGGCGGCCGAGCGTGGCGAGGAAGGCGAAGGCCAGCGGCACGCCGGCGAAGTTCGATGCGACGCCGGAAAACGTCATGGTCGCCGACCGCACCCAGTCCGGCAGGCCGCCGCGCACGATGGCGAGCGCGATGGCGAAGCCCGCCAGCGCGCCGATCACGGCGGAGGCGAGGCTGATGCGGATGGAGATCCAGTAGGCGGCGAGAATGGAGGGCTGCGCCAGCGCATAGATGTTTTCCAGCGTGTATTCGCCGGTATTGTTCTGGAAGGCGCCGATGACGAGATAGGCCGTCGGCAGGATCAGGAACATCAGCGCGAAGATGAAGAAAGGCGCGACGCCGAGCCATTGCAGCGGCAGCTTGAAGCCGCGCGCGTCGGCCTGCGGCGGCACGGGCACCGCCGAGGGGTCGGAAAGGCTGGCCTGGCTCATCGGATCGACCGGAAGGAGCCGGGTGGCCTTTCGGCCGCCCGGTCAATGTGACTACTGGACGTTGGCGCCCACGACGGTGTCCCAGTTCTTGGTGATGACGTCCTTGGCCGCGGCCTGGTCGTCGAGGCTCGGGAACACGGCTGCCTCATAGGCGGCGGCCGGCGGCAGCTTGTCGAGCATATCCTGCGGGATCTTGCCGTTCTTGGCGAGGTCGTTGAAGCGGATCGGGTGGCAGTAGCCGGCGAGCCAGCCGAGCTGTCCCTCGTCCGAATAGAGATACTCCATCCACAGCTTCGCGGCGTTCGGATGCGGCGCGTAGGCGCTGATCGCCTGGATGTAGACGCCCGCGACGACGCCCGACTTCGGCACGATGACCTCGACCGGCGGATTGCCGTTCAGCGTGTCGCGGCCCGCGAGCGCGTTGTAGTCCCAGGTGATGAGGATCGGCGTCTGGCCCTGCGCCAGCGTCGCCGACTTGCCGATCACCGGCACGAAGTTGCCCTTGGCGTTCAGCTCCTTGAAGAAGTCGAGACCCTTCTCGCCGGCCGACTTCGCGTCGGTCGCGCCCATGGCGAGGCCGGCCGCGTAGACGCCCTGGATCGCCTGGTTCGAGGCGCGGGGGTCGCCGGCCAGCGCGACGGCGTTGGCGTATTCAGCCTTCTGCAGGTCGGCCCAGTCGGCGGGCGGATTCGGCACGAGATCCTTGTTCACCTCGAAGGAGAGCACGCCGTAATAGTCGCCGTACCAGTAGCCTTCGGCGTCCTTGGCGCTGTCCGGGATCGAATCCCAGGTCGAGACCTTGTAGGGCTGGATCAGGCCGTCGGCCTTCGCCTGCGGGCCATAGGAGAGACCGACGTCGATGACGTCCGGCGCCTGCGGGCCCTTGTTGTCCTTGTTCGCCTTGATCGCCTCGATCTCGTCGCTCGAACCGGCATCCGGGTTGAGCTCGTTGATCGTGATCTCGGGATACTTCTTCTTGAAGCCGTCGATGACCGCGCCATAGCCGCACCAGTCATGCGGCAGCGCGATGGTCGTCAGCTGGCCTTCGGCCTTGGCTGCGGCGACGAGTTCCGCGGACGGCTCGGCCGAAACGAGCGCCGTCGTCACCATGAGCGACGCGGCGCTGAGGGAAAGGACTTTCCCTGCAAACTTGAACATATGATCTCTCCTTCAAAAAGGCGTCGAACGCGCCTGCGGTGCGGTTAGCGCTGTCACGTGACAGTCCGATGAAACTCAGTTCCCCCCGGCGTCCCAGGCCGGAAAAAGTTAACAACCTTTATGTGCTGGCCGCAATCCGGGAAATTCGTTGCGCGGCTAATAAATCTCGCGGCGTGACTAATTCTTCAGTCCGGCATGGCCGCGATACTTGCTTGCCGGACGAAGCATATCCGGCGGCCCGTCTTGCCGGGCCGCCGGGTATTCCTGACGAGAGTTTTCCGGCGCCGTGCATCGCCCGCGCCGGACCGGCATCAAACCTCTCCGGCCAGCGCCTTCTCGAGCAGACCGAGCGCCGCCTTCTTCGTCAGCTTGACGGGATTGCCGCCGGCGGTCGGATCGACGATCGCCATGTCGGCGATCAGCGTCTTGCGTTTCCTGTCCATGTCGAGACCCTTGACGAGACCCGGCAGCGCATGCGGAACCTTCAGCGTTTTGCGCAGCCTGATGATCGCCTTGGCGAAGCCATCGAAGCCGCCCTTGATGCCGCAATAGGCGGCCAGGCGCTCGATCTTCTCCTCCACCGCCTCGCGGTTGAAGGCGAGCACATAGGGCATGAAGACAGCGTTGGTCATGCCGTGATGGGTGTCGTAGAGCGCGCCGATCGGATGCGACAGCGAATGGATGGCACCGAGCCCCTTCTGGAAGGCGGTGGCGCCCATGGCGGCCGCGCTCATCATGTGGGCGCGGGCGACGAGATCATTGCCGTTGGCGAAGGCCTTGGGCAGGTTCTCGAACACCAGCCGGATGCCTTCGACCGCGATGCCGTCCGCCATTGGATGATAGCCCGGCGCGCAATAGGCTTCGAGGCAGTGGGCGAGCGCGTCCATGCCGGTGCCGGCCGTGATGAACGGCGGCATGCCGGCGGTGAGTTCCGGATCGGCGATGACGATCGCCGGCAGCATCTTCGGATGGAAGATCACCTTCTTGGTGTGGCTCGCCTCGTGCGTGATGACGCCGGCGCGGCCGACTTCCGAGCCGGTGCCGGCGGTGGTGGGCACCGCGATGATCGGCACGATGGCGTCGGCATTGGCGCGCGTCCACCAGTCGCCGATGTCCTCGAAATCCCAGACAGGCCGCGTCTGCTCGGCCTGGAAGGCGATCAGCTTGGCGAGATCGAGCGCGGAGCCGCCGCCGAAGGCGATGACGCCATCATGCTTGCCCTTCTTGAAGGCCTTTATGCCGGCGGTGAGGTTGGATTCCACCGGATTCGGCTTGACGTCGGAGAAGACGCCGTATGGCACCTTCGCCGCATCGAGGATCTTCAGCGTCTTAGCCACGACCGGCAGCTTTGCAAGACCCGGATCGGTGACGAAGAGCGGCCGCTTGATGCCAGTTGCGGCCAGCGCATCCGGCAGTTCGGCTATGCGGCCGGCGCCGAAACGCACGGTGGTGGGATAGTTCCATTTGGAGACGAGCTTGGACATTGGTCTTGCTTTCAAACCTCAGATTTCTTCGCGCAAGTGATAGCTCTTCGGCCGCGTCAGACTGTCGTAGCCGAGAGCCGACAGCGCGACGCCCTTGCCGGTGTCCTTGACGCCGGTCCAGACCAGCGCCGGGTCGAGATAGTCGCAGCGGTTCATGAAGATGGTGCCGGTCTCGATGCGGTCGCCGAGCTTTTCGGCGTGTTCCGTGTCGCGCGTCCAGATCGAGGCGGTGAGGCCGTAGGGACTGTCGTTCATCAGCGCGACGGCCTCCTCGTCGTTGCGCACCTTCATGATGCCGACGATCGGCCCAAAGCTTTCCTCGCGCATGACGCTCATCTGATGGTCGACATTGGTCAGCACTTCCGGCGCGAGGTAGGGCGAGCCTTCCCTGTCGCCGTCGACCTTCATGTTGACATGGGCCTTCGCGCCCTTGCGCAGGGCTTCGGCCTTCTGCTCGCGGATCAGGTCGGCGAAGCGCGCCTGCGCCATCGGCCCGAGCGTGGTCGCAGCGTCGAGCGGATTGCCGACGACGTAATTCTTCGTCTCGGCGACAAAACCTTCGACGAACGCGTCATAGACCTTCTCGTGCACATAGATGCGCTCGATGCCGCAGCAGCACTGGCCGGAATTGAAAAAAGCACCGTCGACCAGATTGGCGACGGCATGATCCATTTTTGCATCCGGCAGCACATAGGCCGGGTCCTTGCCGCCAAGCTCCAGCCCGAGCGTCATGAAGGTGCCGGCCGCCGCCTTTTCGATGGCGCGGCCGCCCGCGACGGAGCCGGTGAAATTGACATGGTCGATCTTGCCGGAACCGAGAAGCTTCTCGGTCTGGGCATGATTCAGCACGACGTTCTGGAACACGCCCTTCGGCAGGTTCGCCATTTCGAAGGCTTTTGCGAAGCGCTCGCCGACCAGCAGCGTCTGCGCGGCGTGCTTCAGGATCACCGTGTTGCCGGCGATCAGCGCCGGGACGATGGTGTTCACCGCCGTGAGATAGGGGTAGTTCCACGGCGCGATGACCATGACGACGCCGAGCGGCGCCTTCCTCACATAGCGCCTGAAGCCGTCCTTCGGGTTGGAGGCCATGACCGGCGCGAGCGCCTTTTCGGCGATCTCGACCATATATTGCGTGCGTTCCCTGACGCCGCCGAACTCGCCGCCATAGCGCACCGGCCGGCCCATCTGCCAGGCGATCTCCGGCACGATCTCGTCGGTCATGCCGACCAGCGCCTCCAGCATGGCGAGCATGTATTTCGCGCGCTCCGTGACCGGCACGCGCGCCCAGTCTTCCTGCGCGGCTCGGGCGCGCTCGACGGCGGCGTTCAGCGCCTGATCGGTCGCCACCGGACGCTCGGCATAGATCGAGCCGTCGATGGGGGATTTGAGTTTGACCGTCTCGGTCATGGTACGTCCTTCCTTCAAATCAAGCGCCGCATCGCCCCTCATCCTTACCCTCTACCCCGTGAAAAACGGGGAGAAGGAGGACGTCAACGTTGCGGCAGTCTCCACTCTCCCCGTCCGACGGAGAGAGGCGCTGGCAGGCGGATGAGGGGCTTCCCTCTTCCGTCGCCTCAGTACCGCTCGAAACCGCGGTGCAGCTCCCAGTCGGTGATGCGGCGGTCATATTCGAGCTGCTCCCACCGCGCGGTGTGGACGTAATGCTCGATCACGTCCTCACCGAACGCCGCCTTCAGCATCTTCGACTTCGCCATGGTTTCGGTCGCCTCGCGCAGCGTCTTCGGGATCTCCGGCAGCTTCGCCGCCTGATAGGCGTCGCCGACAAAGGGTTTTTGCAGTTCCAGCTTCTCGTCGATGCCGGCGAGACCGGCCGCGATCAGCGCGGCGAAGGCGAGATAGGGATTCAGGTCCGCGCCGCCGATGCGGCATTCCATGCGGATGCCCTTCGTCCCCTCCCCGCAGAGCCGGAAGCCGGCCGTGCGGTTGTCTTCCGACCACATGATCTTGGTCGGGGCGAAGGTACCCGACTGGAAGCGCTTGTAGGAATTGATGTAGGGGCAGAGGAACCAAGTGAATTCCTTGGCGTATTTGAGCTGCCCGGCGCTCCACTGCTGGCCGAGCGTCGACAGCGTCCACGGCGCCTTCCTGTCGAAAAAGAGCGGGGTCTTGCCGTCGGCGCTCCACAGCGAGTTGTGGATGTGGCTGGAATTGCCGGCGAGACCGTAATTGTACTTGGCCATGAAGGTGATCGCCTGCCCTTCCTGATGCGCGATCTCCTTGGCGCCGTTCTTCAGGATGACGTGACGGTCGGCCATGTCGAGCGCCTCGGCATAGCGGACGTTGATCTCCTCCTGCCCCGGCCCCCATTCGCCCTTGGAATTCTCGATCGGGATGCCGGCGGCGTTCATCTCGTTGCGCAGCCGCCGCATGACGCCTTCCTCCAGCGTCGTGATGCCGATCTGGTAGTCGCCGATGTAGGGCGAAGCGGTGGACAGATCGTGCCAGCGCTTGGCACGGGCGGAATCGTAGCTTTCCTTGATCAGGTAGAATTCGAGTTCCGACGCGAAATAGCCGATATAGCCACGCTCCTTGAGGCGGGCGACCTGCCGGCGCAGGATGCCGCGTGGCGAGTGCGGCAGGTCCTCATGTGTGTGATGGTCCTGGATGTCGCAGATGACCAGCGCCGTCTTTTCCAGCCACGGCACGCGGCGCATCGTGGCGAGGTCGGGCTTCAGCACGAAATCGCCGTAGCCCTGGCTCCAGCTCGCCGCCTTGTAGCCGGGCACCGGCTCCATATCGATATCGAGCGCGAGCAGATAGTTGCAGCCATGCGTCTCGTCATGGGCGGAGTCGGCGAAGAACGAGGCGAGGAAGCGCTTGCCGAACAGGCGCCCCTGCATGTCGACGCCGCAGGCAAGCACGGTGTCGATCTCGCCAGCTTCTATGGCCTTCTTCAGATCGTCGAGGGAAAGATTTGCGGCCATAAGGCGACTCCGGAAACGTTGAATGGCTGCGGCCGGAAACGCTCCGGCCGCAGCGGTGTTCGGCGATGATCAGCTGTAGCGATAGGGCGCGCCGGCCTTCGTCATCGACTCGTTGTACTTCTTGATGATCTCGACCACCTTGGCCGAACGCGGGCTCTGGGCGGCAACCTCGTCCCAGAACTTGAAAGCCTCGTCCTCGACCTGCTTCCACTCGGCCGCCGGGATGGTGGTGAGTTCGAGCTTGCCTTCGTTGCGGTACTTCGCCTCGCCCGCCCAGTACCAGTGCTGGCGATAGTAATGCGATGCGTCCATCGCCAGCCGGAAGAGCTGCTGAAGGTGTTCGGGCACCGCGTTCCACTTGTCGGTGTTGACGAAATAGGAGCCCGCCCACGCACCCGACAGCGGATTGGTCAGATAGTATTTCAACACATTCGCCCAGCCGACCGTGTGCATCTCGGTGATGCCGCACCAGCAGACGCCGTCGAGCTCGCCGGTCTGGATCGCCGGCTCGACGTCTTCATAGGGCAGCGACACCGGCACCACGCCGAACTTCGACAGGAACTGGCCGCCGGTCGGGAAGGTGTAGACGCGCAGGCCCTTGAGGTCGGCCAGCGAATTGATCGGCTTGGTCGTACCGAAGTTGCACGGGTCCCAGGCGCCGGACGAGAGCCAGGTGACACCGGGGATCTCGGCATAGGCCTCTTCCCAGATCTCCTTCAGCCCGTGCCAGTGCCAGAGCGCCGGAACGTCGAGCGAATAGCGCGATGCCAGCGGGAAGTAGGCGCCGAACACCTTCACGTCGACCGGCGCGGCAGCCGAGTCGTCGTCGCTCTGCGCGGCGTCGATGGTGCCCGACTGCACGGCGCGGAACAACTCGCCCTGCGGCACGAGCTGGTCGGCCGTGTAGAGCTCGATCTCCATCTCGCCATTGGCCGCCTTGTTGAACCAGTCGATCGAATTCTTGACGACATGCTCGGCGAGCGCCGGGCCCGCATAGGTCTGGAGACGCCATTTGATCGGCGCCTGCGCCTTCACATAGGGCGTCGCGAGCATCGTCGCGCCGGCGGCGCCTGCGCCGGTCAGCACGGTCCTGCGGAGGAAGTCACGCTTGTTCAGTCTGGTCTGGTCCGTCATTTCCGGTTCTCCATTGCGCTTGAGTGAACATTGGTGATGGCTGCGGAAGGCATGGCGCTCAGATTCCCTTGTAGAGCGAGGGCAGCCACAGTGAAATCTGCGGGAAGACCATCAGCAGTATGATCGTCAGCACCATGAGAAAGAAGAAGGGGATGATAGACCTGTAAATGTCCACCAGCGTAACCTCGGGCGGCGCCATCGCCCGCATCAGGAACAGATTGTAGCCGAAGGGCGGCGTGATGTACGCGATCTGGCAGGTGATCGTGTAGAGGATGCCGAACCATACCAGGTCGAAGCCGAGCGCCTTGACCAGCGGGATATAGAGCGGCGCGACGATGACCAGCATGGCCGTGTCGTCGAGAAACATGCCCATCACGACAAAGGAAAGCAGCATCAGGATCAGCACCGTCCAGGGAGAGAACTCCCACGTGTCGATCAGCAGCGTCTTCACCGCCTTCACCGCGCCGAGCCCGTCATAGACGGCGCTGAAGCAGAGCGCGCCGAGGATGATCCACATGAACATGCAGGAGATCGTCAGCGTGTTGCGGGTGGAATCCTCGATGACCTTGCGGTTCAGATTGCCTGCCCACCAGGCGGCGCCGACCGACAGCAGCGCACCGACGGCCGAGCTCTCCACCAGGCTGGTCACGCCGGTGAGGAACAGCGCCATCATGACGAAGAAGATCGCCAGCGGCAGGATGCCGGACCTCAGCAGGGCGAACTTCTCCGCCCGCGTGATCTGAGCGCGCTCCTCTTCCGGCAGCGCCGGGCCGATCTCTGGCTGGAGAAGGCAGCGTATGTAGACGTAGACGGCGAAGATGATCGCCATCAGAATCCCCGGACCGATGCCGGCGAGCCATAGGTCGATGACGGGCGCGCGCGCGATCATGGCGTAAAGCACCAGCACGACGCTGGGCGGGATGAGGATGCCGAGCGAGGAGCCGGCCTGGATCACGCCAGTGACCATCACCTTGTCATAGCCGTGGCGCAGAAGCTGCGGCAGCGCGATCGTCGCGCCGATCGCCATGCCCGCGACGGAAAGGCCGTTCAGCGCGGCGATGAGCACCATCAGGCCGATCGTGCCGAGCGCAAGGCCACCCCTGATCGGTCCGAACCAGACGTGGAACATGCGGTAGAGGCCGGACGCCATACCCGATTCCGACAGCATGTAGCCCATGAAGACGAAGAACGGCACGGTGATCAGCGGATACCAGTTCAGCACCTGGAAGGTGGCGTTGAAAGGCATCTCGAAGGAGCCCTTGCCCCACAGCCACAGCGCGGCGGCGGTGCCGACGAAGCCGATCACGCCGAAGACGCGCTGACCGGTGAACAGCAGCACCATCATGGTGCCGAACATGAAGAGCGTGATGAACTCCGAACTCATGCAATCGGCTTCCCGCGCGCGATGGCGACGTCTTTGCAGAAGGCGCTGACGCACTGGAGCAGCATCAGCAGGATGGCGGCGGTCATCACCACCTTGACCGGCCACAGCGGCGGCGACCAGGCCGAATAGTTCTTCTGCCCGTAGACGATCGCGTAGTTGGTGCTGGAAACCCCGCCGCCGAACAGAACGGCCAGATAGAAGATAACGAAGAGGATGGTGACGGCGTCCGTCACCGCCCGCTTGCGCGCCGACAGCCGGTCGTAGAACAGGTCCATGCGCACATGCCCGCCGAGCTGCATCGTGTAGGCGCCACCGAGCAGATAGTAGGCCGACAGGATGAACTGCGACATTTCGAGCGCCCAGTTGATGGGCACGCCGAGAAAGAGGCGCGATGCCGTCGAGGCCAGCAGGATGGCCCCCATGACGAAGAAGAGATACATCGCCACCCTGCCGACGCGGTAGTTCACGGCGTCGACGAAGTGGACAAAGAGGCGAACTGCCCTTGGCACTGATCCTTCCTCTCTAGCTTGAACCGGTCCTGCGGGCATCGGCAGGACGCGCCGCGATGGTATTTTCCACAGTGGCGATCCCGGCGAGGACGGCGGCGAGCCTGTCCGCCCATCTGCGCTGCCCCGCCGCACCCGCGATCTCGTCGTTGCGGATCTCGATCATGGCGCAGGGCAGGCCGCGCGAGCGCGCGTGGCGCTCCAGCGTGTAATAGACGCGGTCGGCTGGCGAATAGGGCTGGTTGTCGCCGACGACGATGCCCCCGGAAACGCCGAACGCCTCGATCATCGGCCGCGACAGACGCTCGTCGTCGTCGTGCAGGATGCCGATGTGCCACGGGCGAGGAATGTCCTTGTAGACCGGCGTGAAGGAGTGGATCGAGATGAGCCACGTCTCCATGCCGTGCCGCAGCCGGCGGGACAGGACGTCGTCGATCGCGTCATGGAAGGGCTTGTGCGCAAGCTCGATGCGCTTGCGGCGGGCCTCGGCGTCGAGGCCGGCATTGCCGGGGATGACCGTCGTCTCGCTCACTTCCGGAATGAGGTCGGGCGCGTCGAAGGGACGGTTGCAGTCGATGACGAGGCGCGAAAGGCCGCCCGCGACGACGGGCGCGTCGAGCAGCTTCGACAGGTGCAGCGAAACCGGAAGCGCCCCTGGGTCCCATGCGATGTGCCGCTCGAATTCGCCAGCATCGAGGCCGAGCGTGCCGTGCTCCGGCAGCAGGCGGTTCGAGGCGTGATCGCAGGCGATGACGACGCGGCCGCGGCCCTCGCGGTTCCACACCTGGACAAGATCGGCGGGACGCACGGCGTCCGTTTCCTCCGACATCATGGTTACGCCTGTCCCCTGAGCGTCGTACCGAACGTTACTTTTCGTGTTCCATTGCGCTCTTGTGGATGATCTCATACAAATCGCCGGAGTTTGTCAAACGGGAAAATGCCGGTTTCAACAGCGGTGCTTCCCGTTGAGGCAAAAGGGAGGGTGGGAGCATGCAGCCGAGTATCGCCGAGATGATCGCCGACAAGGCGGATCAGATGACGGCGGGGGAGCGGCGGGCCGCGCAGACGCTGATCGCCAACTATCCGCTGATCGGGCTGCGAACGGTGGCGGAGTTCTCGCAGCAGGCAGGCGTCAGCTCCCCCACGATCCTGCGCTTCGTGGCGCGGCTCGGCTTCCAGAACTATCCCGACTTCCAGAACAGCCTGCAGGACGAACTGGCCGCGCAGCTCCAGTCGCCCTCGTCGCGGGCCGGGCGCGGCGTGTCCGAACCGGCCGGCGGCGACCGGCCGACCGTCGAGGCGACGGTGGAGAACATACGCGAGACCTTCCGCCACATACCGGCGAAGCAGCTGGCCGAGCAGGTCGAGCTGCTCGCCAACGGCCGCAGCAAGCTTTTCCTGGTCGGAGGACGCTTCACCGATCCCATCGCCCGTTACATGGCGGCGCATCTCACCATCATCCGCCCCAACGTCTTCCATCTGGGCGGGCAGGAAAGCACATGGACCGACCGCCTGCTCGACATGGGCAAGCGCGACGTGCTGATGATCTTCGACATCCGCCGCTATCAGGACGGGCTGGGCAGATTCGCGGAAAAGGCCCACAAGCGCGGCGTGCAGATCATGCTCGTGACGGACCAGTGGCTGTCGCCCATCGCCCGCTTCGCCAAGCATGTGATCGCGACGCGCACCGAGGTGCCGTCCGCCTGGGATTCGTCGGCGGCGCTGTTCGTCGTCGCCGAGACGTTGACCGGAGAGATCACGCGGCATCTTCAGGACGAGAGCGCCGAACGCATGCGCGAACTGGAGAGATTGCGCTAGAGCAAGCTCCATGGGGGGGCTCGGTCTGACGCAAATGTGCGGACCCATTACAGAGATTTAATGTTAGAGGACTACTCACACACCGCGCAAACACCATAAAGAACGGATAGGGGCGTGGGTCTGAAGCCTGACGTGTCGGCCCTCATCGAACGCGAAGGACATTCGCGGGATGAATCCGGAGCTTGGATGAAAGTTTGGAAGCAACTCCTGCTTTGCGCGGTCCTGCTGGTCCTTGCCGCTGGCGCCTGGGCCTATTTCACCGAAACCGGAAGACGGATGCTCGCGGCGGGGGGCATGGACTGGATATTCGCCGCGACCGGCGATGCGGAGCCCGGACAGGCTGCGGGAACCGGCCAGAACAGCCGCAACGACGCGCCGTCCGTGGTGACCATCGCGGCGGCGACCGCCACCATCAACGACCGGCTTCAGGCGATCGGCACCGGCAGGGCGAACGCCACGGTGGTCGTGACGCCCTATGCGTCCGGCCGCGTGACGGAATTCCTCGTCCGGTCCGGCGCCCATGTCGAGGCCGGGCAGGTGATCGCGAAACTCGATTCCGACACCGAGGAGATCGCGCTGGAACGCGCCAGGATCACGCGTGACGACGCGCTCGCCAAGGTCGAGCGGGCGCGCGCCCT
Source organism: Rhizobiaceae bacterium (assembly GCA_023953845.1). Taxonomy (NCBI): domain Bacteria; kingdom Pseudomonadati; phylum Pseudomonadota; class Alphaproteobacteria; order Hyphomicrobiales; family Rhizobiaceae; species Rhizobiaceae bacterium. The sequence goes on from JAMLJC010000001.1 coordinate 309,844, forward strand.
GCGCAAATCCAACGCGATCACGCAAGTCCAGCTCACCGAGGCGGAGCTTGCGTTGCGCAACGCGGAGCTCTCCGTACACGACGCGCAAGTCGCGCTTGACCGGCGCTCCGTCGTCGCGCCGATCTCCGGCATCGTCGGCATCCTGCCCATCGAGGCCGGCAACTACGTGACGAGCCAGTCCTCCATCGCCACCATCGACGACCGGTCGAGCATCCTGGTCGATTTCTGGGTGCCGGAGCGCTTCGCCGCGGCCGTGAAGATCGACGCCGAGATTTCCGCGACGCCGCTCGCCAATCCCAAGCAGAGCTATACGGGCGTCGTCTCGGCAATCGACAACCGGATCGACGAGAAGAGCCGGACCCTCTGGGTGCAGGCGCGCATCGCCAACCCGTCCGACTCGCTGAAGGCCGGCATGTCGTTCCAGATCACCATGCGCTTCCCCGGCGAAACCTATCCGGCCGTCAGCCCGCTGGCGATCATGTGGGGCAGCGACGGCGCCTTCGTGTGGAGCGTCGTCGACGGCAGGGTGAAGCAGGTGCCGGTGCGTATCGTCCAGCGCAACACCGAGACCGTGCTCGTCGAGGGAGAGATCAGGGGCGGCGACATGGTCGTCACCGAGGGCCTTCAGAGCGTGCGTGACGGCGACGAGGTGCGGATCGCGAACGCCATCGTGCCGCGCGCCGCCGAGGCCGCCGGGGCGCCCACCCAATGACGGAGCCGATCGCAGCGAAGACCGCAGAGACCGGGATGACGGCGCTGTTCATCCGTCGCCCGGTTCTGGCCTTCGTGCTGAACACGCTGATCGCGGTCGCGGGGCTCGCTGCCTTCTACGGCGTCGAGATCCGAGAGCTTCCCGACGTCGACCGCGCCGTCATCACCGTGACCACGGATTTCGAGGGCGCCGCCGCCGAGACGGTGGACCGTGAGCTCACCGAGCGCATCGAGGGCGGCGTCGCCCGCGTTTCGGGCGTGAAGTCGATCTCGTCCTCCTCCTCCTTCGGCCGCAGCCGTGTCACCATCGAGTTCGGCGACGGCGTCGACCTCAACGTGGCGGCATCCGACGTGCGCGATGCGGTGGGCCGCATCTCGAACCAGCTTCCGGACGAGGCCGACGCGCCCCGCATCGTCAAGGCCGACGCCAACTCCGACGCCGTGATGCGGCTCGCCGTGACCTCGCCGACCATGTCGGTCGAGGACATGACGGTCGTCATCCAGGATCAGGTCGAGGACACGCTGGCCGCCGTTCCCGGCGTGGCCGACGTGCAGGTCTACGGCGATCGCGACAAGATCTTCCGCATCGACGTGGATCAGGCGAAGCTCGCCAGCCTCGGCCTGACCGTTGCCGACCTGCGCGTCGCGCTGGCCTCCGTCGCCTTCGACACGCCGGCCGGGTCGATCACCACCACCAATCAGGACCTGATCGTCCGCACCACCGCCGACGTCACCACGCCGGAGGAATTCGAGGACATCGTCATCGGGGACAACGCCCATATCCGCGACGTCGCGACGGTGACGCTCGGCCCGGACACGGGACAGACGACGCTGCGCTCGGACGGCAAGACCGGCATCGGCATCGGCATCATCCGCGCCGCCGAATCGAACACGCTCGACATTTCGGAAGGCGTGCAGACGGCCGTTGCGAAACTCCAGACCGAACTGCCGGAAGGCATGTCGATCAAGGTGACCAGCGACGACGCCGTGTTCGTCAACGGCGCCGTGCACGAGGTCGAGATCGCGCTGATGCTGTCGGTCAGCATCGTGCTTCTGGTCATCTATCTCTTCCTGCTCGACTGGCGCGCCACGCTCATCCCCGGCCTTTCCCTGCCGGTGGCGCTGGTCGGCACCATCGCCGCCATCTACCTCGCCGGCTTCTCCATCAACATCCTGACGCTGCTGGCGCTGGTGCTGGCCACCGGCCTCGTCGTCGACGACGCCATCGTCGTGCTGGAGAACATCGTGCGGCGGCGCAACGAGGGTCTTGGCCCCCGCGCGGCCGCCGTGCTGGGCACGCAGGAGGTCTTCTTCGCCGTGGTCGCCACGACGGCGACGCTGGTCGCGGTCTTCGTGCCGATCTCCTTCCTGCCTGGCCAGACCGGCGGCCTGTTCCGCGAGTTCGGCTTCGTGCTCGCCATCGCCGTCACGCTCTCCGGCGTCGTCGCGCTCACGCTCTGCCCGATGCTCGCCTCGCGCATGCTGGGCAGCGCCTCGCTGCACCATGAAGGCGGCCACGGCATCGGCGCCCGGATCGGCGGCGCGCTGAGCGGGCTTTACCGGCGCTGCCTGCACGTCTGCCTCGACGCGCCCCTGATCGTGCTGCTGGGGGCGGCCTTGTTCGCCGGCGGGGCCTTCTCGCTGTTCGGCACGATCCGGCAGGAACTGACGCCGACGGAGGACCGCTCGGTCGTGCTCCTGCGGCTCAACGCGCCGCAGGGCGTGAGCCTGGACTACACCACCTCGCAGATGCGCCGGCTGGGCGAGCTCATCCAGCCGCTGCGCGATTCCGGCGAGGTGATCAGCACCTTCGAGAACACCGGCCAGAACGGGCAGACCAACAGCGGCTTCATGGTCGTGACGCTGGCGCCATGGCATGAGCGCACCCGCAGCCAGCAGCAGATCCAGACCGAGATCCTCGACCTCGCCAAGCAGGTGCCGAGCCTGCGCGCCTTCGCCATCAACCCGAACAGCCTCGGCATCCGGGGGGCCGGCAGCGGCCTGCAATTCGCGCTGGTCGGCAACGACAGGCAGAAGCTCGGCGAAGCGGCGACGAAGATCATCGACGCGATGCGCGACGACCCGCGTTTCCAGCAGGCGCGGTTGACCGTGGACCCGACGCAGCCGCAGCTTTCCGTGGTCATCGACCGCGCCCGCGCTTCCGATCTCGGCATCGACATCACCGGCCTCGCCAACACCATGCAGGCGATGCTCGACGGCAACAACATCGGCGACGTCTATATCGGCGACCGCAGCTTCAACGTGAAGCTCGTCTCCTCGACCAATCCCGTCAACGATCCGACCGATCTCGAAAACATCTTCCTCAAGACGAGCGACGGCCGCTACGTGCCGATGTCGACCATCGCGACGCTCTCCGAGCGCTCGGTGCCGCCGTCGCTGTCGCGCGAGCAGAGGCAGCCGTCAGTCGGCATCGCGACCAATCTGCGCGGCGACTTCGCGCTCGGCGACGCGCTGCGCGAGGCCGAGCGGATCGCCACGCCGCTGCTGCCGCCCGGCGCGCGCGTGCTGCCGCTGGCCGAGGCCGCGACGCTCAACGAGACCAACAGCGGCATGATCACCATCTTCGGCTTCGCGCTGGTCATCATCCTGCTCGTGCTCGCCGCGCAGTTCGAGAGCTTTGTCAGCGCCATCGTCATCATGGCGACGGTGCCGCTGGGGCTCGCCTGCGCCATCATCGCGCTGATCATTACCGGCACCAGCCTCAACGCCTACAGCCAGATCGGCCTCGTGCTGCTGGTCGGCGTCATGGCCAAGAACGGCATCCTGATCGTCGAATTCGCCAACCAGCTGCGCGACCGCGGCCTCGGCGTGCGCGAGGCGATCGAGCAGGCGGCCAACATAAGGCTGCGGCCGGTGACGATGACCATGATCTGCACGGTGCTCGGCGGCGTGCCGCTGGTGCTGGCGAGCGGCGCCGGCGCGGAAGCCCGCATCGCGCTCGGCTGGGTGATCGTCGGCGGACTGGGGCTGGCGGCCATATCGACGCTCTTCCTGACGCCGGTCGCCTACCTGCTGCTCGGCCGCTTCATCACGCCCAAGGTGCACGAGGAAGCCCGCCTGCGGCGCGAACTGGAAGAAGCCGCCTACAACGACATGGAGCCGGCGGAGTAGCGCCGGCCGCGATGCCTGTCGCGCCCCCTCACCTGCCTGCCGGCGAATTCCGGAATGGCGATTCGATACCCCATGACATAGGTTTCGCGCCGCTCTATCTGTGCGCGCGAAACGCATCCGAGGACGCCTATGCAAACCGTCACCCTGGAGCATCTCCAAAACTCCGTCGGCAAGGAAATCGGCCTGTCGCCCTGGCGCGAGGTGACGCAGACCATGATCGACCTGTTCGCCGACGCGACCGACGACCACCAGTTCATCCATTGCGATCCGGATCGGGCGGCTCGCGAGACGCCGTTCGGCGGCACCATCGCGCATGGCTTCCTGACGCTGTCCCTGCTTTCGACGATGACCTACGAGACGCTGCCGCCGCTGGAAGGGGGCGGCATGGCCATCAACCAGGGTTTTGATTCGATCCGTTTCATCACGCCGGTGAAGACCGGCTCCCGCATCCGCACGCGCTTCGTGCTGGCCGAGACCAAGGTGCGGCCGTCCGGCTGGGTGCATGTCAATTACGACGTCACCATCGAGATCGAGAACGTGATGAAACCCGCCCTGACGGCGCGCTGGCTCACCGTCATTGCGCCGAAGGAGCAGCCGCAGTGATTCTGGCCGGTCGTCATCGATCACAGAACCGGGATTGCAGCCTTCCGCCTTTTGACGCATTGCTGCCGGATACATTCCGACGAAGGAGACGCGCATGCCGGCGGTGACCATCATCGTGGAGTTCGAAACGGTCGAAGGAGCCGCGGCGGAGTTCGAGCGCATCGTCCTCGACCATGCGCAACGCACGCTGATCGAGGAACCGGGCTGCCTGCGCTTCGAGGTGTTTCGCCCCTTCGATGAGGATGGCAGGCCGAAGCCGGACTGGCTGGTCGTCAACGAGCTCTATGCCGACGATGCGGCGGTGGCCGCCCATCGGGCCAATCCGCGCATGGCCTCGCTTGGCAATGCGATAAAGCCGCTGGTGAAAACGCGCCGCGCCATCAGGGGACACGCGCTGGATGAACCGCCTGCCGAAGAGGGCAAGCGGCCGGAAGAACTCAACGCCGCCAACGACGACTGAGCCTGCTACTTTCCCGTCGTGCCCTTCGGCAAGGGCCTGCCGGGAATGGCGGTCGAGGTCACGGACACCGGATCGCTCGCCGGGAACGTGTCCTCCAGGCCTTCGTCAAGTTCTTCCTCGATGATGTCTTCGTCGTCCGGACGGTCTTCCGGCGGCAGGACATCCCTGGGTGGCTTCGAGTTTGGCATGCGGCATTCTCGCCGCAACCGGACGGAATGGAAAGCCCGAAACGTCCGCCGCGTCTCTTCACGCGCAAAACGTGATCGCCGCTTCCGTCAGAATGTCGGCCAGCGTCTCGACGGAGCGGATGTCAGTCCATTCGGTCGCTGCATGCGCACCGCCGCCATCCGCGCCGAACATGACGCAGGGAATGCCCGCGCCTTGCAGGATGGCGCAATCGGTCCAGAAGGGCTCGCCGCGCCGCACCGGCGCATGCCCGAGACTGCTTGCCGCAGCCTTGTCCAGCGCCGCCACCACCGGCTCCGTCTCCGCCACCTCGAAGGGCGGACGGCTGAGCCCGGTCGACAGGCTGGCTCGAAAATCTGGGTCGACCGCGGCGATGCCGTCGATGATGGCCTGAAGCTCGGCCGCCACCGTCTCCGGCGTCTCACCGGGTATGGTGCGGCGTTCGAGCGAGATACGGCATTCGGCCGGATAGCTTGAGATTTCCTCGCCGCCGCGGATCAGCGAGGCATGGACCGAGCCGGATTTCAGCAATGCGTGCGAGGGATGGGCGCGCAGCCGCCGGTCGTACGCCTCCAGCGCGACGAGGAATTTTCCGGCCTTGGCGATGGCGTCGATGCCAAGCTCCGGCCGCGAACCATGGGCCGCGCGGCCATGCACGGCGACATCGAACCAGACGAAGCCGCGATGCGCGACGGTGAGTTCCAGATGGCTCGGCTCGGTCACGATTGCCGCGTCGGCCCTGAACCGCGTTGTCACCTCCGCCGTGCCGAAGGAGGCATATTCCTCGTCGGCGACGCAGGCGACCAGAATGTCGCCCCCGACGCCTTTGGCCTTGGCGCGGGCGGCGGCCACCATCATCGCCGCCACGCCGCCCTTCATGTCGAAGGAGCCGCGCCCGTAGAGCCTGCCGTCGCGGACGGACGGATCGAGCGCGTCGCCGTCATAGCTGCCGATGGAGACCGTATCGATATGACCGTTGAACATCAGCGACCGTCCACCACCGGCGCCGCGCGCAATGCCGACGATGGACGGACGTCCTGCATGTTCCTCGACGCGATGCACCTCGAAACCGCGCTCGGCCAGCCATTGCCCGCAGAAATCCGCGATCGCCGCCTCGCCGGCGCCGCCGGGCACGAGATCCGGATTGACCGAGTTGATGGAGACGAGGCGCTTCAGGAGTTCGATCGGATCGTCGCTCATGCGGCCATTTCCTCGGACTTGTGGCCGACGATCGCCTCGTAGATGGCGGGATCGGTGGCGCCTTCGCTGTTGAAGACAAGGATGCGGGAGGCGGGGCCGAGCGCCAGATGCGCCCGCGCGGCCGGATCGGCCATGCAGGCGAGGAAGCCTGCGAGCCCGGTGCCGCCGCTTTCACCCGAAACGATGGCGGGATCGCCGGCGGCCGGTTCGGCGAGACGCCGCATCACGGCGGGCGACGCCTGCTCCTCCAGCGTCACATAGCCGTCCGCCAGATGCCGCAGCACCTCCCAGCCGAGCGGCGACGGGGTGGCGCATTCCAGCATCGCCATGATTGTGGGCTCGCCATGCGGGATGGTGACGGAACGCCCGGCCTCGGCCGACGCATAGAGGCACGCCGCGCGGGCGGGCTCGACCACCACGATCCTCGGCGCAGCCGTCCCGAGCCGCTGCGCGGCATAGGCCGCGACGGCGGCGGCCAGCCCGCCGACGCCGGCCTGCAGGAAGATGTGGGTGGGCGGCTGCGGCAGGGCGTCGAGCGCCTCGCCGATCATCGTCGTATAGCCCTGCATGACGCTGAGCGGGATCGCCTCGTAGCCCTCCCACGCCGTGTCCGAAACGACGGTCCAGCCATGCTTCGCCGCCATCTCGGCCGACAGTGCGATGGAATCGTCGTAGGAGCCTTCGATGCGGTTGATATGCGCGCCGAACGCCGCCATCGCCGCCGCACGGCCTTCCGATACGCCGGCATGGATGAAGATATCGCAGCGCGCCCCGGCCAGTTGCGCGCCCCAGGCGACGGAACGCCCGTGATTGCCGTCCGTGGCGCAGCAGAAAGTCATGCCGGACGCGATCTCCCGGATTTCCGGCTTCGCCAGATCCTCGGGCCGGACTTTTCGGCCAAGCCGCTTCGCGGCCTCCTCCAGCACAAGCGAGACGACCGCATAGGCGCCGCCCAGCGATTTGAAGCTGGAAAGGCCGAACCGCCGGCCCTCGTCCTTCACATGAATGGCGGCGACGCCCGTCTCGCCCGCCAGTCCGCCAAGCGCATGGAGCGGCGTCGGCGCGTATCCCGGAAAGGTGGAAAGCACGGCGCGGGCGCGCACCCTCCCCTCCTCGCCAAGCGCTTCCATCAGCATGGCGCGCGGCGGCGGCCCTTTTTGCGAAATCGGCAGGAACATGATGCCTCCATGAATGACGGCGGGAACATATCCCGGCTGCTTTGGGAATTGGCTCCTCATTTCGCCAGTCAGGCGGGACATTGTTGCATAGGCGGAGCGCATGAAGCACAAGCAGCCCGGGACGGAGGCAAGGCGTGACGCTCGACAAATTCGACCTGAAGATCCTGGCGCTACTGCAAAAGGACAACCGCATGCCGCAACGCGACATCAGCGCGGCGGTGAACCTTTCCTCGTCTTCCGTGAACCGGCGCATCGCGGCGATGGAAGAGGCCGGCGTGATCCGCGCCAACACGGCCGTGGTGGACCCCGCGAAAGTCGGCCGGCCGATCACCATCATCGCCGAGGTGACGGTGGAGAGCGAACGGCTCGACCTGCTCGACGCGGTGAAGAAGAGGCTCATCGACTGTCCGGCCGTGCAGCAGGTCTACTACGTCACCGGCGAGGTGGATTTCGTCGCGATCCTGACCGTCGCCGACATGGACGAATATGTGCGCCTGTCGCGGGAATTGTTCTTCGCCGAGGGCAATGTGAAGAGCTTTCGCACGCTCGTCGCCATGGAGCGCGCGAAGGTGTCGCTGGCTGTAGAACCGCGCCGAGGTTAAGCCGCGGCGTCGCGCGCGGCCTCCGACAGGAAGGTGAAGCAGTAATCCGAGAACGAGCGCCAGCATTCGACGCGGAACGCGTCCTCGGTGGTGCGCAGGAGCACGATCTCGATCTTGGCGAGCACGGTGCGCGAGCAGGCGCCGACCGGAAAGGCGGAAAGCGCCAGATCCTGCGGGCAACCGGCATTCAGCGTCGCCTCGCAGCCCTTGCCGCTGACGGAGAAGGCGACATTCCGATGCGAGACGCCGACGGCGGAATGAAGCTGCGATACGGATGCGCAATCGGCCAGTGGATCGCCGCCCGCCTCGTCGATCACCAGCCACTCGTCCGGCCCGAGCCAGAGCGCGGTGCGGCCACCGCTGGCAGCGGAGGTCTTCGGCTTTTCGGGCAGTTTCACGCCAAGCGCCTTCGACAGCGCAGCGACCGAAGCGGCCGGCGCGCGCAGCGAGATACGTTCGGCCGGCGGCAACACCTCGACGCGCGCGGCGACGCCGGAATAGGCGCGGCCGGCATGGGCGGGGCGGCGAAGTGCGATGTTTTCGGGTGTCGCGGAGCGCACCGTTTTCGCACGCGATGCGACCGTTTTCGCGGGCCTTGCCGCAGAAGCAGCACGCGTCTTTCCCTCTGCCGGAGCAGCTTTCTTAGCCATTGAGGCGCTCCCCCTTCTCGTCGAAGAACACCATGCCGGTCACTTCCACTTCTATCGTACGGTCGGGCATGGGCACGTAGAGCGTCTGGCCCATGCGGTCGTTTCCGCCGGCGACAAACGCCAGCGCGATCGAGCGGCCGCAATTCTCCGACCAGTAGCTCGACGTGACATGGCCGATCATCTTCATCGGGATCGCCTGCTCGGGATGCTCGACGATCTGCGCGCCCTCTTCGAGCACGGTCTTCGGGTCCTTCGTCTTCAGCCCGACGAGTTGCTTGCGGCCGGGCGCGACGAGATCTGGCCGCGTCAGGCCGCGGATGCCGACGAAATCGGTCTTCTTCTTGCCAACGGCCCAGTCGAGCCCGGCGTCGTTCGGCGTCACCGTGCCGTCCGTGTCCTGGCCGACGATGATGTAGCCCTTCTCGGCACGCAGCACATGCATCGCCTCGGTGCCGTAGGCGCAGGCGCCGTGCTTCTGGCCCTCCGCCCACAAGGCTTCCCAAACCGCCTGCCCGTAATCGGCCGGCACGTTCACCTCGAAACCGCGCTCGCCGGAAAACGACATGCGGAAGAGCCGCGTCGGCACGCCGCAGATCCTGCCCTCGCGCACCGACATATGCGGCATGGCCGCATCCGACAGGTCGATGGCCTCCACCAGCGGCTCGATGATCTTTCGCGAGTTCGGCCCCTGCACGGCGATTGTGGCCCATTGCTCCGAAATGGATGTCAGCCAGACATCGAGATGCGGGAACTCGGTCTGGAGGTAATCCTCCATCATGTTCATGACGCGGGCGGCCCCGCCCGTGGTCGTCGTGACATGGAACCGGTCCGGCGCAAGCCGCCCGACGACGCCGTCGTCATAGATGAAGCCGTCCTCGCGCAGCATGATGCCGTAGCGGCAGCGGCCGGGCTCCAGCTTCTGCCACGGATTGGTGTACATGAGTTCCATGAACGTCGCCGCGTCCGGCCCGACCACCTCGATCTTGCCGAGGGTGGAGGCGTCGAACAGGCCGGCGCTCTTGCGCACCGTCACGCATTCGCGGTCGACGGCGGCGCGCATGTCCTCGCCGGCGCGCGGAAAATACCAGGCGCGCTTCCACTGGCCGACATCCTCGAACACCGCGCCGTTCGCTTCCGCCCACGGATGGATAGCCGTGCGGCGCGTCGGGTCGAACAGGGCCCCTTGCGCGTGGTTGACGATGGCCCCGAAGGTGACCGGCGTATAGGGCGGGCGGAATGTGGTGAGCCCGACCTCGGGAATGTCCTTGTCCAGCGTCTCGGCCGCGATGGCGAGGCCGTGCATGTTTGACGTCTTGCCCTGATCGGTCGCCATGCCGTTGGTGGTGAAGCGCTTGACGTGCTCGATGGAACGCATGCCCTCGCGCACCGCCTGCCTGATGTCCTTGGCGGTGACGTCGTTCTGGAAATCCACGAAGGCCTTGACCGTCGCGTCCGCGCCGGCGCCCGGACCTGAGCCGAGCATGCCGCCGGCCCAGTTCTCGGCAGAACCCACTTTCGGCCTTTGGCCGCCGCCGGAGGTTCCGCCGGCCAGCTTCGCGGCCTCCTCGCCGGCCTCAAAACCTTGGGCGACCGTCGCGGCCAGCGTGTCGGTACCGTTGCACGCGCCGACCGAGACGCAATCCTGCGCGTAGGTTCCCGGCAGGAAACGCTTCGTCGCATCGTCGAAGGCGACCTTGCCGCGCGACTGCGAGAAAAGATGGACGGACGGCGTCCAGCCGGCCGAGACGAGCAGCGCGTCGACCGGGATGGTGCGGCCCGCGCCGCCATTCTTCGGCTGCACGGTCATGGAGGAGACGCGCAGCTTGCCGCCCGCCTTGACCACGGCGCGGCCCGGATTGATCTCGATGCCGAGCGCCCGCGCCTCGTCCACGACCGGGCCGCTCGGCTGGTCGCGCAGGTCGACGATCGCCGCGATGTTGACGCCCGCCTTCTTCAGGTCGATGGCCGCGGCATAGGCCGAATCATTCGCTGTATAGACGCCGACATTGCGACCGACGGCGACGCCGTAATGGTTGAGATAGGTGCGCGCCGCCGAGGCGAGCATGACGCCCGGCCGATCGTTGTCGGCGAACACCATGTGCCGCTCGATGGCGCCGGTGGCGAGGATGACGCGCTTCGCCCGGACCTGCCACAGCCGTTCGCGCGGCAGTTCGCTGCCGGGAGCCGCGAGATGGTCGGTAACGCGCTCGGCAAGGCCGACGATGTTCTGCGTGTAGTAGCCGAAGGCCGTCGTACGGGTCAGCACGCGGACATTGTCCATCGCCGCAAGCTTCACGGCTGTTTCCTGCGCCCAGTTCCAGCCGTCCCTGCCGTCTATGGCAGCGCCTTTCTCGAAGCGCAGAGCGCCGCCGAGCTCGGCCTGTTCGTCGGCGATGACGACGAGCAGGCCGGATTCCGCAGCCGCAAGCGCGGCCGCCAGGCCGGCAGCGCCGCCGCCGATCACCAGCACCTCGCAATGGGCGAAACGGCCGGCATAGTGGTCCGGATCGGGCTGGTCGGGTGCGACGCCGAGGCCGGCCGCGGCGCGGATGTTCGGCTCATAGATGTTCTTCCACGCCTGCTTCGGCCACATGAATGTCTTGTAGTAGAAGCCGGCGGAGAAGAAGGGCGAGGCGATGTCGTTTACCGCGCCGACGTCGAAGGCGAGCGACGGCCAGCGGTTCTGCGATACACTTTTCAGCCCGTCATAAAGTTCCTGCACTGTGGCGCGTACGTTCGGCGTCTTGCGGGCGGCGTCGCGCTCGACGGTGACGAGCGCGTTCGGCTCCTCAGCGCCTGCCGACAATATGCCGCGCGGCCGGTGATATTTGAACGAACGGCCGACGAGATGCACGCCGTTGGCGAGCAGCGCCGAGGCGAGCGTGTCGCCGGCAAGCCCCGTGTAGGACTGGCCGTCGAAGGTGAAGCGCGCCGTGCGGGCGGGCGTGAGGCGGCCGGCGCCGGCGATGCGGTGATTTCCGGCCATCACGCCTCTCCCTTCTTCGGCGCCCGCTTGCGCGCAGGCTTCTTCTCGTTGAGCTGGTCCGGCGGACGGTTGGCCCATGCGGCCGGGCCGGACGATGCGGCGGAAATGTCCGGCTTCGGCTCGCCGGCCTTGTAGGTCATGACGAACTTGTCGGTGATCGTGTCGCGCACGGCGTTGAAGAAGCGCGCGCAGCCATGGATATGCCGCCAGCGCTCATAGACGATGCCCTTCTCGTTCGAGCGGATGAAAAAGAACTTTTCGAAGTCGTCGTCGCTGATCGCCGCCATATCCGCCGGACGCGCGATATGCGCCTCACCGGCGTTGCGGAATTCGAGTTCCGGACGTTCCTCTTCGCAGTAGGGGCAGCGGATGAGAAGCATGGCTTTGTCCTAGAGTTCCCCCGGGCCGATCTGCGTGCCGCGCGGCTGTTCGCACAGGCGCGCGCCGAGCGATTCGAACGGCGCCATCAGGCGGATGAGATCGGCGATGTCGCCGCCCTTGCGCATCAGACCGCCGTCGCCGAGATTGCCGAAGGCGAGGTCGAAAGGGTCCGTCGAGACGATGACGGTGCGGAGGTCCGCGGCGTCGAAATCATCCTCCACCGGCATTTCGGTAAAATAGACGGCCGGCCGGCCGACGACGAAGGCGCAGGTCAGATAGCCCTCGTCCACCGTGAACGGCCATTCCTTCTCATGATCGGTGCGCGCAATCTTCTGGAGCCGGAAATCGTCCTCGCTCGGAATGTGGAAAAAATCGCGCTCGCCGACAGCGACGACGGGCAACTGCTCGGCCATGAGCAGCGGCGCGGCGACCGCGATCGCGGCGGCAAGAGCCGGCATCAGTGGGCGACCGCGGCGGCGGCCGCCTCGTCGATCAGCCGGCCGGTCCTGAAGCGCTCCAGCGTGAAGGGCGCGTTTATCGGATGCGGCTCGTCGCGCGCGATCGTATGCGCGAAGACATGGCCGGAACCCGGTGTCGCCTTGAACCCGCCGGTGCCCCAGCCGCAATTCACATAGAGGCCCTGAACGGGCGTCCTGGCGAGGATCGGCGAACGGTCCGGCGTGACGTCGACGATGCCACCCCATGAGCGCAGCATCTTCATGCGCGCGAAGATGGGGAACATCTCGCAGATCGCGTCCAGCGTGTGGTTGATGATGTGCAGCCCGCCGGCCTGCGAATAGGAAGTGTACTGGTCGGTGCCGGCACCGATCACCAGTTCGCCCTTATCGGACTGGGAAATATAGGCGTGGACGGTGTTCGACATGACCACGCAGGGGAAAACCGGCTTCACCGGCTCCGACACGAGCGCCTGCAGCGGATAGGATTCGAGCGGCATGCGCACATCCGCCATCTGCATGATGACCGACGTATGGCCGGCGGCGACCACGCCGACCTTCCTCGCGCCGATAAACCCCTTCGTCGTTTCGACGCCCGCCATGCGGCCATCGGCGGCGCGCCGAACGCCGGTCACTTCGCAATTCTGGATGATGTGGACGCCGCGCGCACTGGCGCCGCGCGCATAGCCCCACGCCACCGCATCGTGGCGCGCGGTGCCGCCGCGCCGCTGGAGCGTTGCGCCCACGACCGGATAGCGGGCGTGACGGGAAATGTTCAGCGGCGGGCAGAATTCCTTCGCCTGCTCGGGCGTCAGCCACTCATTGTCGATTCCGTTCAGCCGGTTGGCATGGACGTGACGCTTCAGGACCTGCGTGTCGTGAACGCTGTGCGCCAGCATCATGACGCCGCGCGCGGAATACATGACGTTGTAGTTGAGGTCCTGGCTGAGCCCGTCCCACAGTTTCAGGGCGTGGTCGTAGATGCCGGCCGATTCGTCGTAGAGATAGTTGGAGCGTATGATGGTGGTGTTGCGGCCGGTATTGCCGCCACCGAGCCAGCCCTTTTCCAGCACCGCGACATTGGTGATGCCGTGCTCTTTCGCAAGATAGTACGCGGTCGCCAGACCGTGACCGCCGGCACCGACGATAATGACGTCATATTCGGATTTCGGCTCGGGCGAGGACCATTGGGCCTCCCAGCCCTTGTGCCCGCGCATGGCCTCGCGCGCGATCGCAAATACCGAATACTTCCGCATGCCGCCTGCCTTGTGCCGGTAAAAACGGCCGTCGCCCTGCTGCGAACGCCCGACCGCTTTTATCACTAGCCAAAACCGCGTGCCACCCTTGCGCTATTTGCGACGGGACGTTGCGAATTGCGACGGAAATCCCGACCGAAGCGAAAAGCTCACCCGAACCTTCGCTGCGCGTCGAGCGCCAGCCCCAGCCCGACACTGCCGAAGACATCGCCCCTGACAACGCGCGCCTGCGGAAAGCGCCGGGCAATGGCAGCGTGTACCGCCGGAATGCCGGTCGAACCGCCGGTCATGAACAAGGTGTCGATCCGCTCCGCAGAGAGCCCGGCGGCCTTCAGCGCCGCATCGACCGTCGCGTCGATACGGCCGACAGCGGTCCCGATCGCCTCGTCCAGCATTGCCGGATTGCTTTGCACGATCACCTTCTCGCTGCCGAGACCAAGATCGATCGCAGCCGCCCTGCCGCCGGCAAGCTCGATCTTGGCGCGTTCGACGCGGCCGGCCAGCGCGTGGCCCTGACGCTGCTGGACGATGTCGATCATACGATCGAGCAGTTCGGGTCGTGCCGCATCGTAGCGGATCTGCCTGAGATCGCTCATCGCCTTGTTCGTGTAGAGCGAGTTGATGCGCTGCCATGTGGCGAGGTCGAAGAAGTAGGAGACAGGCAGGTTGCGCTTGCTGTCCTTCGTCGGGGTCATATAGCCCAGTTCCGGCATGACGCGGGCGACGCTGAGCAGGCGGTCGAAATCGGTGCCGCCGACATGCACGCCGGTATTGGCGAGCACGTCCTCGCGACGGTCCGCCCTGCGCCGCGCCTCCGGCGATACACGCACGATTGAGAAGTCCGACGTGCCGCCGCCGATATCGGCGATCAGCGCGATCTCCTCGCACTCCACTGTCTGCTCGTAGTCCATGGCAGCCGCGATCGGTTCGAACTGGAACTCGATGTGGTGAAAACCCTGCTTGCGCGCCGCCTTCTCCAGCTCGTCCTGCGCCGCGCGGTCCGCCGCCTCGTCCTCGTCGACGAAATGCACCGGGCGTCCGAGCACGATATGCTCCACATCGGTCCCATGTGCGGTATCGAGATGCGATTTGAGATGGCCGAGCACCAGCCCGATAATGTCGGAAAACGGCATGGTGCGCGCCTTGATGCGCGTTTTCTCGTGGATCAGCGAGGTTCCGAGCACGCTTTTCAGCGCCCGCATCAGACGTCCCTCGGAGTTGAGCGTGTAGTCCTCGATGGCGCGGCGACCGAAATAGGTATGCCCGTCCTCGAAATTGAAGAAGACGGCACTTGGGATCGTCACCGCCGCGCCCTCGACGGGCACGAGTCGCGCCGTGCCGTTGTCGATGATCCCGACGGTGGAGTTCGACGTGCCGAAGTCGATGCCGCCAAAGGCAGGTTTCATGATCTCGTCCACTGTCGGGGAATTTTTCGCGGACGCGCCGTTTAGGCAAAATGCAGGGCGCTGTCGACCCGCAATCGTCCGTTGCAGCACAAGGCGCGGCGCTCCGACATCTTCATACGGATGCCGACAGGTCGGCGGAATGGTTAAGGTTAAAAGCGCGATTCGTTCGCCGGCAACGGAAAAATCGGCGATATACGCTGACCGCCGAAGCCTTGGCGGCCGGATTGGACAGGTCGCCGGATGCGCGGGACGCTTGGTCTTGTGATGTCGCTGCTCTGCAGGCCTGTAACGGTCGCGGGCGCATTCATCATCGTCATGACGGGACTTTATGTCCTCGAGAAGATCCCCGCGAACATGCCGTTCGTCGGCTTCATCGTCATCGCCATTTCGGCCTTCGTCTTCCTGCTGTCGCGAAAGCCCTATCTGGCCGCCTATACCGGCATGGCGACGGTTTCCATCATCGCCATCAGTTCGGCGGTGAAGTACCGGCTGAAGGGTTTCGACCTGCATGTCTTCGACTTCACCTTCACCGGCGAGGACCCCGACGCCATCCGGTTCCTCGTCGAGAAATACGCCTATCTGATCGTCCCGGTCTTCGTTCTCATTTTCCTGGCCGTGATCTTCCTCGTGGTGCTCGGCTTCTGGGAAAAGCGCGGGAGCACCGCCTGGCCGGTGCGGCTGGCGCTGCTTGCGGCGTCATGCCTGGGCATCTATGTCGACTATCCGCTGGCGCCCGACGAGCCGCGCTATTTCCACTATCTCGGCGGCTTCAACGCCTCGTCCTTCTTCGTGTCGACGCTGGACCTCCAGTACGCGCTCAGCCAGAGCCAATTCGCCGGGTTGATGCAGCAGGTGCCGCCGCAGCCGCCCTATGCCGGCGAGACGGATTGCGGCGACATGAGCAATCAACCCGACATCTTCATCGTGCTCAGCGAAAGCGCCACCAATCCGGAGAATTTCCCGCAGCTGAAGGTCGGCGACCTCTTCAAGCACGCCTTCCTGTCGCAGGACGGCAAGTTCCATCCGATGTATGTCGAGACGTTCGGTGGCGGCACCTGGGTCTCGAACCTCTCCGTCATGTCCGGGCTTTCGACCGCCGATTTCGGCGTACAGGCGCCCTATGTGACGACGGTGCTCGAAGGCAAGGTGCACGGCGCGCTGCCGGAAGTGCTCGCCGGATGCGGCTACCGGACGGTCGAGATCACGCCGGTGAACCATAATTTCGTGAACGAAGGACCGTTCATGGAATCGATCGGCTTCCAGAACGTGCTGGACTCGAAGGACATCCACGCGACCCTTTATGCGCATCGCGACGAGTTCTACTTCAAGGCGGCGGAAGCCTTAATAGAGGAACATCACCGCAAGGGCGGCGGGCCGCTGCTGCTCTCGCTGAAGACCATGTTCCCGCACTCGCCCTACAACGAGCCGCTGGTGAGCGAGAACAAGCTGCCTTTCGTAAAATTCGGCGGCGACGCCGCGACGGACGAATACATGAACCGCATGCTGACCGGCCAGCACGACTTCCAGCGCTATCTCGAAGCGATCAGATCGATGACGACGGAGCGCGGCTCGGTGGTGCTCGAATATGGCGACCACCAGTCGTACATCACCAAGAACCTCGTGGACGAGCAGTTCGGCGGCAATTCGCTGCAGGATCTGCGCTCGATCGCCTACAAGACCTATTTCACCGTGCATTCCTTCAACTACGACGTCGACATGAAGGCGTTCGGCGACGGCCCTCTCGATATCGGCTTCCTCGGCGCCGCGCTGATCGAGGGCGCACATCTGCCGCTCTCGCCCATGTATCGCGAGCTCATCGCGCTGAAGGACCTTTGCCAAGGGCGCTTCCACGATTGCAAGGACCGGGCGGCGGTCGATCGGCATCTGCGGCGGCGCGTCGATTCCGGCCTGCTGGACGTTCTGCCGGCGCCGGCCGCGCCGGTCATCGCCTCGGCGACGGCGGGAACTGTGGGAATCGACAAGGCACGCCTTCGCCAATAGCGGAAGTTGGTGCTAGAGCCTTCTATGGACCCTGCCATAGCTTGAAGCCCGACATGAAAGTGGACGTGAACATGGGGGTCGCGGGAAGCAAGCCCGCGGCGCTCGATCTGGAGGAGTTGCTGGCCACGCGCCTGCTGGTGCAGGGCAATTCCGGCTCCGGCAAGTCGCACCTGCTGCGCCGCCTGCTGGAGCAGAGCGCGCCCTGGGTGCAGCAGTGCGTCATCGACCCGGAAGGCGATTTCGTCACGCTGGCCGACCGATTCGGCCATCAGGTGGTGGATGCGGCGCGCACCGAGACCGAGCTGACGCGCATCGCCGGGCGCGTGCGGCAGCATCGCGTCTCCGTCGTTCTGAATCTCGAAGGCCTCGATGTCGAGCAGCAGATGCGCGCTGCCGCAGCCTTCCTCGGCGGCATGTTCGACGCCGACCGCGATCATTGGTATCCGGTGCTGGTCGTGGTCGATGAGGCCCAGCTGTTCGCCCCGGCGGCTGCCGGCGAGGTGTCGGACGAGGCGCGAAAGCTGTCGCTGGGCGCCATGACCAATCTGATGTGCCGTGGCCGCAAGCGCGGGCTCGCCGGCGTCATCGCCACCCAGCGGTTGGCCAAGCTCGCCAAGAACGTCGCGGCGGAAGCTTCCAACTTCCTGATGGGCCGCACCTTCCTCGACATCGACATGGCTCGCGCCGCCGACCTGCTCGGCATGGACCGGCGCCAGGCCGAGCAGTTCCGCGACCTCGCGCGCGGCCATTTCGTGGCGCTCGGCCCCGCCCTTTCGCGCCGGCCGCTGCCCATCGTCATCGGCGCTGTGGAAACCTCGGCGCGCTCGACCAGCCCGAAGCTGACGCCGCTGCCCGAAGCACCACAGGACCCGCGCGACCTGATCTTCACGCCAGGCCCCGACGAGGCCACACGCCCGCTGCGGCGGCCTCCGCCGCCTCCGCCCATGCCGACCGCCGACATACTGGAGCAGCTTGCGCGCTCGGTTCCCGTCATCGAGAAGCCGGCGCAGCCGGTGTTCGACATCATCGACGAGGCGGAACGGTCGGCCGGCATAACCGCCGTGCTGCGCGAGATTCTCGACGACCCGGACGCGGCGTTTCGAGCCGACGCGGTGCTCTATCAGGACTTCCTCGTCCGCTGCCGCATCCGCCGCGTGCCCGGAGAGCCGCTGAATCTCTCCGCCTTCCGCCGGGAACTGGCCGTGGCGAAGGCCGGCGTCGACGCCGACACGGCGCGTGGCGAAAGCTGGTCGGCCGCGCTTGCCTTGTCGAAGGATATACCGGAGGATCTGCAGGGCGTCTTCCTCATGGTGGCGCGCGCCGCGATCGCCGGTGAGCCCTGCCCGTCCGACGCCGCGCTGGCCCGCGCCTATGGCAGCCATTCGCCGCGCCGGGCGCGCCGTCTGCTCGCCTATTTCGAGGAACGCGGCACGCTTGTCGTGCGCACCGATTTCCACGGCAGGCGCGTGCTGGCCTTCCCCGATCTCGGCTGCGAGACCGCACCGGGCGACCCGGATGCGCCCGACGACCGCGCGGCGACGCGCGACGCGGCGGAATAAGTCCGGATGCTCAAGGAATTGAACGCGCGGGCCTCGACAGGCGGCCTTGATTCTGCTATCAGCCGCGCCAATTCGCGATGGGAGCCGTCGCGGAGGCGTGTGGCTATACGGCCGCTGCCCGCTTGGAACTCAGGCGCCTTGGAACTCAGGCACCATCGCCCGGAACCGGTTTAGACAGGAGCATACGTGCAGGTACTCGTCCGCGACAACAATGTCGATCAAGCACTCCGCGCACTGAAGAAGAAGATGCAGCGTGAGGGCATTTTCCGCGAAATGAAGATGCGCGGCCACTACGAGAAGCCGTCCGAGAAGCGCGCCCGCGAAAAGGCTGAAGCCGTCCGCCGCGCCCGCAAGCTCGCTCGCAAGCGTGCCCAGCGCGAAGGCCTCCTGCCGGGCTCCCCGCGTCCTGCCGCCGCTGCGCAGCCGTCTCGCGCGCCGCGTTCGTAAGCGCCAAGTTTTCGTCCCTTTCGGGATATAGCGACAGAGGTGGGGCGATTGGAAAATCGCCGCCACCTTTTTGCTTTGCGGCCGAAAGGCCGAAGGTCTGACGGATGGCTGATGCGAGGCGGTGCCTCGGCGTCGGAGTGGGAAAGCCGGATATGAAATCAACAGCAGCCGAGCCAATGACCGCGTGGCGACGTCCAGCCGTGGCCGCGCTGCTTCTTCTGGCGTCCGCTCTTGCCGCCTGCCAGTCGAGCCCGGTCAGCGATCTCGCGACCATCGACCGCGCGCAGTCCTCCGACGAGAACATCTCCTCGCTCAGCGCCGTCATCGACCGCAATCCGCGCGATCCCGAGGCCTACAATGTGCGCGGATCGGCCTACGGACGCGGCGGCAAGTATCGCGAGGCCCTGCGCGACTTCGACAAGGCGATCGAACTCAACCCGAACTTCTACCAAGCCTACGCCAACCGCGCGCTCATCTACCGCTACACGGGCGATCAGGCGAAGGCGCTGTCCGACTACAACCGCGCCATCCAGATCAATTCGAGCTACGACACGGCCTATATCGGCCGGGGCGATCTCTATCGCCGTGCCGGCCAGACCCAGAACGCCTTCAACGATTTCCAGAAGGCCATCCAGCTCGACACCACGGACGGCCGCGCCTACCACCGCCGCGGCCTGATCTACCAGAGCCAGGGCCAGCACAATTTCGCCATCGAGGATTTCTCGACGGCGATCTCGCTGTCGCCGGAATCGCCGGAACCCTACAACGGGCGCGGCGTCTCCTATCTGGCGCTGAACGACGACGACAACGCCTTCGCCGACTTCAACATGGCGATCAAGCTGAACGACCGGCTGGCGGAAAGCTGGGCGAATCAGGCGCTGGTGTACGAAAAGCGCGGCGACAAGGCGCGCGCGTCGAAATCCTTCGCCCGGGCCGCGCAGCTCGACCCGAACTACCGTCCGGCATCGGACGGGCTGGCGCGCACGCGGGGCGGTTGACCTGTCTCCCCGAATGAAGGTGATCGCCATGTGCAGATCGCTCGTCACCCTCGCCGTCTTCCTCGCGACGCTTGCTCCCGTCCATGCGCAGCAGGGCGGCGTCGAACTCGGCCTGCTCGACTGCGTCATAGAAGGCGGCACCGGCTTCATCCTCGGCTCCACCAAGGACGTGCGCTGCACGTTCGAGCCGGCCGACAAGCAATGGGCGCCGGAAGCCTATTTCGGCGTGATCAACAAGTTCGGGCTGGATGTTGGCTACACAGAGGCGACGATCATGCGCTGGGCGGTCCTGGCCTCGAGCAGCAACATCTACGCGCCGGGCGCGCTGGCCGGCGATTATGTCGGCGCAAGCGCCGAAGTCACGGCCGCTGTCGGCGCGGGCGCGAATCTTCTCGTCGGCGGTTCCGGCCAGACCTTTACCCTGCAGCCGCTCAGCGTTCAGACCCAGACCGGGCTAAATTTCGCGGTCGGCGTCAGCCAGTTCCAGCTGCGCAGCGCGGGCAACTGACGTTGGATGCACGCGGCGCCTGACCGCCCTCTGGCAGAATAAAGCTTGATCGACTGGCCCAAGGAGGGGCCGGAGAACGGGCTTGAGCTCGACCGGACTTGAGGTTCTACAAGACCCGCCTGACCGATGCCGGCCCGGCGGGGATGACTGCCCCGGGGTCTCACGGCAGATTTCAGGGAGTTTCCGCGTGAACGACCAGACAGCAGAGCGGGTGGACTGGCGCGCGCTCTGGGCGAGCGGCGATCTCTTCCGCTTCTGCTTCGTCAGCCTCGGCATCCTCCTGCACGCCACCAACGAGACGATGGTCGCGACCGTCATGCCGGCCATGGTGGGCGAGCTTTCCGGCGTTGAACTCGTAGGCTGGTCGCTGGCCATCTACGAACTCGGCGCCATAGTCGCCGGCGCTTCCGCCGGACGCATGATCTCCTACGTTCCGCTGCGCACCAACATGACCGTCGCGGCGCTTCTCTACGCCACCGGCGCCCTCATTTGCGCGACGGCGGCATCGATGCCCATCTTCCTCGCCGGGCGGCTGGTGGAAGGCCTCGGCGGCGGCGCGCTGGTGTCGCTTGCATTCGTTTCCGTGGAGAGGCTGTTCCCGCCGAGAATCTGGCCGCAGCTCTTCGGTATCATGTCGGCGATCTGGGGCGTGGCGGCGTTCGGAGGACCGCTGCTGGGGGCGATCCTGTCCGAAGCCTTCTCATGGCGGTGGGCCTTCGGCGTGTTCACGCTGGGCGGCGCGGCCATGGCGGCGGCAAGCTTTCTGGTGCTCGACACGCCCGAGGCGCGTCGCGCCAGCGGCGGCAACCGACTGCCGCCCTTTCCCTATCCGGTGCTGACCGCATTGGCGCTAAGCATTATTCTGGTCGCCAGCGCCGGCGTGAACATCCAGCCACTGCGCTCGGCGCTGCTTCTTTGCCTCGGGCTTGCGGGGCTGGCTCTCTTCTTCCGGCTCGACAGCCGCAACGCCGCCGCCCGGCTCTTTCCCTCACGCCTGTTCGACTGGCGCACGCCGCTCGGCACGGGCATGACCATGGTGGCGGCATTCTCCATCGCCACCTGCTCCTTCGGCGTCTACGGCCCCCTGCTGCTGACCACGCTGCATGACGTTCCGCTGCTGACGACCGGCTACATCATCGCGGCCGAATCCATCTCCTGGTCGATCCTCTCGATCCTCGTCGCCAACGCGCCGCCGCACCGCGAACGCGCCATCATCGTCGCGGGCGCTCTGATGATCACCGCCGGCATAGCCGGCTTCGCCTATTCCGTGCCGGCCGGAACCCTGTGGCTGATCCTGTTCTGCGCATTGCTGCAGGGCGGCGGCTTCGGCGTCGCCTGGCCCTTCGTCACGCGCGTCATCGTGGCGGCGGCGAGCAAGGATGAACGGACGATCGCGTCGGGTGCCGTGCCGACCATGCAGCGCATCGGCTACGCCATCGGCGCCGCAATCACCGGCATCATCGCCAATGCCGCCGGCTTCGAGACCGGCCTCAACCGGGAAACCGCCGGCCATGTGGCGGCATGGGTTTTCCTCGCGTTCCTGCCGCTGGCGCTGTTCGCCTGCGCCGCCGCGATCCGCGCCTCGGCCAGCGTCCAGCTGGAGCCGACGGCCGGCGCGTAAAGCTTCTGCGAGGGAACCATCGGGCGATCTCGGGCTTTCTGCCCCATCGAATGCGGCGGAAACCGAAAGGAGATTGCCATGAACACCAAAGCTATCACGCTGGCCGGCGCGCTCGCGCTTTCCACGATTCCGATGGCCGGCAATGCCGCGAGCGGCGTCGAGGCCGGCTGGCTGGATTGCGTCGCCGACGGCAGCGTCGGCTTCGTCGTCGGCTCGACCAAGGAGGTGCGCTGCACGTACACTCCGGCGGACAAATCGCTGCCGCCCGAAATCTATACCGGCTCCATCAACAAGTTTGGCGTCGACGTCGGCGTGACCGGCGCGACCGTGATGCAGTGGGCCGTCATCGCCGCCAAGTCCGATGCCTATGAGCCCGGCTCGCTCGCCGGCACCTATGTCGGCGTCACCGGCGAGGTGACGGCGGCGGCAGGCGTCGGGGCCAACACGCTGGTGGGCGGCACGTCCAAGGGCTTCACGCTTCAGCCCGTCAGCACCACGCAGCAGGCCGGGCTGAATTTCGCCCTAGGCGTCGCGAGCTTCGAACTGACGCCGGCCGGCTGATTTGAGCGCCTCCGCAACGGAAAACGGGGCCTGCCTGGCCCCGCTTTCCTGAATGAACGGGCCGAGCAGGCCGCTCAGTGATCCATGGCCTTGACGATTTCCTCGGTCATCTTCTTGGCGTCGCCGAGCAGCATCATGGTGCCGTCCTTGTAGAACAGCGTGTTGTCGATGCCGGCATAGCCGGAGCCGAGCGAGCGCTTGACGAACAGGCAGGTTCGCGCCTTGTCGACATCGAGGATCGGCATGCCGTAGATCGGCGATGACTTGTCGTCGCGCGCCGATGGGTTGGTGACGTCGTTGGCGCCGATGACATAGGCGACGTCGGCCTGCGCGAATTCGGAGTTGATGTCCTCCAGCTCGAACACCTCGTCATAAGGCACGTTCGCCTCGGCGAGCAGCACGTTCATATGGCCGGGCATGCGGCCGGCGACGGGATGGATCGCATACTTCACCTCGACGCCGTTGGCCTTGAGCTTGTCGGCCATCTCGCGCAGCGCATGCTGTGCCTGTGCGACCGCCATGCCGTAGCCCGGCACGATGATGACCTTCTGCGCGTTCATCATCAGATAGGCGGCGTCGTCGGCCGCGCCGGTCTTCACCGTGCGCTGCACGCCGTCATCGGCCGCAGCCGCCGTCTCGCCGCCGAAGCCGCCGAGGATGACCGAGATAAAGGAGCGGTTCATGCCCTTGCACATGATGTAGGAAAGGATCGCGCCCGAGGAGCCGACCAACGCGCCGGTGATGATGAGCGCCAGATTGCCGAGCGTGAAGCCGAGAGCCGCCGCCGCCCAGCCGGAATAGGAGTTGAGCATCGACACCACGACCGGCATGTCGGCGCCGCCGATCGGGATGATGAGCAGCACGCCGAGCACCAGCGAGGCGACGACGATCAGCCAGAAGATGGTAGTCGACTGCGTCACCACCAGCGCGACGATCAGCGCGACGAGCGCCGCACCGAGCACGATGTTGATGAAATGGCGGGCCGGCAGCAGGATCGGCTTGCCCGACATGCGGCCGTCGAGCTTGAGGAAGGCGATGACCGAGCCGGTGAAGGTGATGGCGCCGATGGCGACACCGAGGCTCATCTCGACCAGAGCCTGGCCGTGTATGTCGCCGATCGTGCCGATGCCGAAGCTCTCCGGCGCATAGACGGCGGCAGCCGCCACCATCACGGCGGCAAGGCCGACGAGGCTGTGGAAAGCGGCGACGAGCTGCGGCATCGACGTCATGGCGATGCGCCGCGCGACCACCGCGCCGACGCCGCCGCCAATGGCGAGGCCGACGACGATGAGGCCGAGCTTGCCGGCCGTGGGCAGCGCGAGCGCCAGCGTCGTGGCGATGGCGATGCCCATGCCGACCATGCCGTAGAGATTGCCCTTGCGGCTGGTCGTCGGATGGGACAGGCCCCGCAGCGCCATGATGAACAGGACGCCGGAGACAAGATAGAGGAAGGAAGCGAGGTTCGCGTTCATCGGGAGGCGCTCACTTCTCTTTCTTCTTGTACATGGCAAGCATGCGCTGGGTGACGAGGAAACCGCCAAAAATATTCACGGAGGCCAGCACAAGCGCGACGAAGCCGAAGCCCGTTGCCGCGCCCGAGAGCGAGATGCCGACCGCCAGCAGCGCGCCGACCACGATGACCGAGGAAATGGCGTTGGTGACGGCCATCAGCGGCGTGTGCAGCGCCGGCGTCACCGACCAGACGACGTAGTAGCCGACGAAGATCGCCAGAACGAAAATGGCGAAGCGGAAGACGAAGGGGTCGATCGCGCCGCCCGAAAGGGCGTGAGCCGTGCCGCCGGCGACATCGGCGGCGGCAGGTGCGTTCTCGACGGCGGCGCGCACCGCCTCGACCGCCTGGTCGAGCTGATCAAGCGTCTTTTCCAGCGTGGTCTTTTCCATCACGCAGTTCCCTTCTTCGAAGCCGTCTTACGGGCCGCGGGCTTCTTCGCCGGAGCAGCGACATCGGATTTTGCGGCCGCGGTCGTGGCAGCCGGCGCGTCGACCAGCGCCTGCGCGGCGGCGAAGTTCGGATGCACGACCTTGCCGCCGTCCGTCAGCATCGTCGCCTTCACCAACTCGTCCTCGCGATTGACGGCGAATGCCTTGGTCTGCTTGTCGACCATAGTCTCGAGGAAGGCATAGAGGTTCTTGGCGTAGAGCAGTGAGGCGGAGGCCGCAACGCGGCCGGCTACATTGAGATGGCCGACGATCTTGACGCCGTTCTCCGTGACGACGATTTCGCCCGGAACCGCACCCTCGACATTGCCGCCGCGCTCGACCGCGAGATCGACCAGCACCGAGCCCGGCTTCATCGACGCCACCATGGCGGCCGACACGAGCTTCGGCGCCGGACGGCCCGGAATGAGCGCGGTTGTGATGACGATGTCCTGCTTGGCGATATGCTCGGCGGTCAGCGCCGCCTGCTTCGCCTGATATTCCTTCGACATCTCCTTGGCGTAGCCACCCGCCGTCTCGGCCTGTTTGAACTCCTCGTCCTCGACGGCGATGAATTTTGCGCCGAGCGACTGCACCTGCTCCTTCACAGCCGGGCGCACGTCGGTCGCCGTCACCACGGCGCCAAGGCGGCGCGCGGTCGCGATCGCCTGCAGGCCGGCCACGCCGACGCCCATGATGAACACCTTCGCCGCCGGGACCGTGCCTGCGGCCGTCATCATCATCGGCAGGGCGCGGTCATACTCTGCGGCCGCGTCGATCACCGCCTGATAGCCGGCGAGATTGGCCTGCGAGGACAGCACGTCCATCACCTGGGCGCGGGTGATGCGCGGCATGAACTCCATGGCGAAGGCGGTGACGCCGGCCCGGGCCATCGCAGCGACCGCGGCGTCGTTGCCGTAGGGGTCCATGGTGGCGATCACGACCGCACCCGGCTTGTAGCCCTTGAGCTCGGCCTCGCCCGGCCGGCGCACCTTGAGCACCACGTCGGCGCCGCCCGCGTCGGATGCCTTGCCGATCTCCGCGCCATTGGCCGCGAAGTCGGCGTCGACGATGCGCGAGGCAAGACCGGCTCCCGCCTCGACAACCACGTCGAAGCCGAGCCCCTTCAGGCGCTTCACCGTCTCCGGCGACGCCCCCACGCGCGGCTCGCCTGACAATTCCCTTGGAATGAACACTCGCGACGCCAACGCCCTCTCCTCTCCCGGCAGAGCTCATGCAAAGTCGGGGCTGCGAGCCTCAGCGCGGCAGCCCCTTCCATGAACAACTTCAACTAGCGCAGGAAATACCCGCCCACCGCGCAGATCAGCACGAACAGGATCGTCGCAGAAATAAAGCCGCCGCCGCCGAAGAAGCCGAACGCCATCGCGATCATCAGCGCAACGCAAACCAGCGTGCCGTATTTGGCCAGCCCGATGAAGACATTGTAGGTCTTCTCGTGCTCGGCATAGTCCATCTGGGCACCCAGTTCGACCGGCCCGGTCGGCGCATGATCCGCCATGGCAAAACCCCTTCTCTGGCTCGTTCCGCGCTGATAGCGAAAACACCATCCGAGGGCAATGGGACGATTGCCGCAGCAAGGCGGAAATCACGGGCAATGAAGGGTACTCCAGCCCGTTTCCCGCACGGCGGAAAATCAAATCGATTTGTGTCCGGACGCCACGGCTGGGCGGCTGGCACTCTCCTTCGCCGCAGGAGTCCTTTCACGCCAGCCAGCGCTTGCGCCGCTTGTAGTGCTTGACGTCCCGGAACGACTTCCGCCCTTCGCCGCCGACGCCGAGATAGAATTCCTTCACGTCCTCGTTCTGGCGCAGCGACGCCGCATCGCCGTCCAGCACGACCCGGCCCGACTCCAGGATGAAACCGTAATTGGCGTAGCGCAGGGCGACGTTGGTGTTCTGCTCGGCAAGCAGGAAGGAAACGCCCTGCTCCTCGTTCAGCCGCTTCACGATCTCGAAAATCTCCTCGACCAGTTGCGGCGCGAGCCCCATGGACGGTTCGTCCAGCAGGATCATCTTCGGCTTCGACATCAGCGCTCGCCCGATCGCCGTCATCTGCTGTTCGCCGCCCGACGTGTAGCCGGCCTGGCTCGCGCGCCGGACCTTGAGGCGCGGAAAATACTCGTAGACGAGGTCGAGATCGGCGCGGATCGCCGCATTGCCGTCGCGGCGCGTGAAGGCGCCCGTCATCAGATTGTCCTCGACCGACAGATGGCCGAAGCAGTGCCGCCCCTCCATGACCTGGATGCAGCCGCGCTTGACCAGACGGTCGGGCGACAGCGCCTGAACCTCTTCGCCGTCGAACACGATGGAGCCCTTCGTCACCTCGCCGCGTTCGGCGCGCAGGAGATTCGAGATCGCCTTGAGCGTCGTCGTCTTGCCGGCGCCGTTGGCGCCGAGCAGCGCCACGATGCCGCCGCGCGGCACGGCGAGCGACACTCCCTTCAGCACGAGGATGACATGGTCGTAGATCACCTCGATGTTGTTGACGGAAAGGATGGGGGCGGCAGCCGTTCCCTCCCCCCTGAGAGGAGGGTTGTCCGAACGACCGGGTGGGGTTCTTTCTGCCGTGCTCGACATCGCTCCGCCAATCATACCGTGGTGGTGACGCCGGAGAGGTCGTCCGCGTAGTGCTCGGCGCGAACGACCGCACCCGACCCTTCGGGCCACCCTCCCCTCGAGAGGGAGGGAGCGCCGCTTACCTCACTTGCACTCGCTGTTCACCGGCCAGGGCTGGTTGGCGTCGGCATATTCCTTGGACGCCTTTTCCGCTATCGGATCGATCGCGGCGCGGTCGGCCTGCAACAGGTCGGACGCCTTGACGAACTTGGCGCCGTCCCACTCCAGCATCCAGCCGCCGGCATGGCCGGTATGGTTCGAGCAGCTTGTCGAGAAGGGCGGGATCATACCCTCCGCGCCGAGTTCCTTCAGCCGCGCCTCGTCGAGCTTCAGGTTTTCGAGGCCCCAGCGCAGCTGTTCGGCGTTGACGACCTTCGCGCCGAAATGCTCCTGCGCGACCTTCACGCCCTCGGCCAGCATCAGCGAGATCATGACGCCGCGCTGGTAGAAGACCCAGTCGAACTCGCCGGTGTCGCGGTTGATCATCGAATGTCCCGCTTCGACGACCAGCTGCTTGATGTCCTTCATGATCTTGGATTCGCTGTTGGGCAGGCTCCACGACAGGCTGCGGTAGCCCTTGCCCTGCTCGCCGACGAGCTTGAGGTCGCCGTCGAGGCCCGACCACCAGATGCCGATGAACTGGTTCATCGGATATTTGGTCTTCACCGCTTCCGTGATGGCGCCGGCGTTCATCGCGCCCCAGCCCCACATCAGCACGAAGTCGGGGCGTTCGCGGCGGATCTGCAGCCACTGCGCCGACTGGTTCTGCATCTCCTTGACGCCGACCGGGATCGGCAGCAGCGTGAAGCCGTGCTTCTGGGCCAGCGCCTCGATCAGCGGGATCGGTTCCTTGCCATAGGGCGCGTCGAGATGCAGGAGAGCGATCTTCTTGCCCTTCAGATTGTCGAGATTGCCGTCCGAAATGGCGCTTAGGATCATCGACGCGCCGTCCCAGTAGGACGAAGGCGGATTGAAGGCCCACTGGAAGGTCTTGCCATCCTGCATCGCCGAGAAGCCGTAGCCGGGCGCCAGGATCGGGATCTTGTCGACATTGGACTTCGGCAGCACTTGCAGCGTGATGCCCGTCGACCAGGGCTGCGTGACGATGGCGCCTTCCGCCTTCATCTTTTCATAGCACTCGACGCCCTTCTCGGTGTTGTAGCCCGTCTCGCATTCCTCGTAGCCGAGCTTGACGCCGTTGACGCCGCCGTCGCGCTCGTTGAGCATGATCATGTAGTCGCGCTGCCCGTTCATCAGCGGCGTGCCGGTCGCCGCGAACGGACCCGTGCGGTAGGAGAGGTTCGGCAGTTTCACCGCGTCCTCGGCGCTCGCCGGCAGCGCCAGTGCCGCGCCAGCCGCCAGCATCCCGGCGGCGACGGCAAGTTTCCCAAAAGTCTTCATGTCGGTTCCTCCACTGTTGTCGTTTCAGTTTCCACGGTCGCAACCCTAATGAGGGAACGGCCACATGATGAGTTTCTCCCGGATGATCGCCCAGAACCGCGCCAGCCCATGCGGTTCCACGATGAGAAAGAGGATGATCAGCGCGCCGATGATCATGACGTTGAGATGTTCCGCCGTCGCCGACGCGATGGGCAGGCCGAGGGCAGCCGGCAGCGTGCCGAGCACCACCGGCAGCGCCACGATCAGGATCGCGCCGAGGAAATTGCCGAGCACCGAGCCCAGCCCGCCGATGATGGCGATGAACAGCACGCGGAAGGAGAGCGGTATGTCGAACACCGTGGGTTCCGCCGCGCCGCGCCACAGGAAGACGAACAGCGCGCCCGCGATGCCGACGATGTATGAAGACACGGCGAAAGCCGAGAGCTTGGCCTTCATCAGGTTGATGCCGACGAGCTCGGCCGCGATGTCCATGTCGCGCACCGACTTCCAGATGCGGCCGATGCGACCGCGCGTGATGTTGATGGCGAGCCACGTCACCACCGTCACCACGCCGAGCACGAAGAAATACTGGGTGAGCGGCCGCGCGTTGGGGCCCGCCATCGTGATGCCGAACATATCGATATTGGCGACCTGGATCGCGCCAGACGTGTTGTAATTGTAAAGCCATGCCCACTTTTCGAACAGCCAGACCAGGAAGAACTGCGCGGCGAGCGTGGCGATGGCGAGATAAAAGCCCTTGATCCTCAGCGACGGGAGGCCGAAGGCGACGCCCACCGCAGCCGAGAAGAAGCCCGATAGCGCGATCGCCGCGATCAGGTTGAGGTCTGGGAAGATCGTCGTCAGCTTGTAGCAGGCATAGGCGCCGACACCCATGAAAGCGCCCGTGCCGAGCGAGAGCTGGCCCGCATAGCCGGTCAGGATGTTCAGCCCGAGTGCCGCCAGCGCGTAGATCAGCACCGGGATCAGCAGCGCATTGATGGCGAAATCGCTGGCGGTGGCGGGGATGATGACGAAGGCGAAGACGAGAATGGCCGCCAGCAGCCACGCATCCTGCCTGACCGGGAACAGCGCATGATCGGCGACGTAGGATGTCTTGAACTGGCCGGCGGTGCGGTAGAGCATTAAGTCGATCCCTCACACCCGCTCAATGATACGTTCGCCGAACAGGCCCTGCGGCCGGAACAGGAGCACGATGAGCGCGAAGACGAAGGCGAACCACGTCTCGGTGTTGCCGCCGAGCAGCGGCTGGCCCCAGTAGATTTCGAAGAGCTTTTCGAGGATGCCGATCGCCAGCCCGCCGATGATCGCGCCGAGGACCGATTCCAGCCCGCCCAGCATCAGCACCGGCAGGGCCTTGTAGGCTATCACCTCCAGCGCGAAGGAGACGCCGGCGCGCGCGCCCCAGACGATGCCGGTGGCGAGCGCGATGACGCCGGCGATGAACCAGACCAGCACCCAGATGGTGGACAGCGAAATGCCGACCGAGAGCGCCGCCTGATGATCGTCGCCCAGCGCACGGATGGCGCGCCCCATCTTGGACTTGTTCAGGAACAGGATCAGCACCGCGACGAGAACCACCGCGCCCACCACGGCCGTCACGTCCTTCTGCTCGATCGAGACGAAACCGCCGAACGGCTCGAACTCGAACGAGCCGGTCGGGATGAACAGCGCCTCCGTGATCATCACCTTGTTCTCGCCGCCGAAGATCAGTTCGCCGAAGCCGACGAGGAATAGCGTGATGCCGATCGTCGCCATGAACAGGATGATGTCGGGCTGGTTGACCAGCGGTCGCAGCACCACGCGCTCGATGGCGACGGCGAGGCAGAACATGACGACCAGCGTCAGCGGCAGAGCGAGCAATGCCGGCACGCCAGCCTGATAGAGCGCGATCAGCGTCAGCGCCGCGAAGACGACCATGATCCCTTGCGCGAAGTTGAAGATGCGCGAGGACTTGTAGATCAGCACGAAGCCAAGCGCGATCAGCGCGTAGAGCACGCCGGAAACAAGACCCTCCCACAGCACCTGCAGCAGGAAATCGGGCGCGGCAGCCATGTCCGCGAAGGGTTTTATGACGAGCGCGTTCAGGAGGTCCATGGTATCTCCACCCCTACCCCGCCAGATTTGGAAACAGGCCGAGCAGGCCGACGATGATGAGATAGATGGCGACGATGTAGTTGAGCAGCCGGGGCACGATCAGGATCAGCACGCCTGCAATCAGCGAGACGAGCGGCGTGAGGGTGACTGCGGTGATTTCCATGCGACGTTCCTTCAATGCGCGACGCCGAGATAGGCGTCGATGACCTGCTGGTTGGACTTCACGGCGTCGGGGACGCCGTCGGCGATCTTCTTGCCGTAGTCGAGAACGACGACTCGGTCGGAAAGGTCCATGACCACGCCCATGTCGTGCTCGATCAGCGCGATCGTCGTGCCACGCTGCCGGTTCACGTCGAGGATGAAGCGGCTCATATCCTCCTTCTCTTCAAGGTTCATGCCGGCCATCGGCTCGTCGAGCAGCAGCAGCGACGGCTCCATGGCGAGGGCGCGGCCAAGTTCCACCCGCTTCTGAAGGCCGTAGGGAAGCTTGCCGACCAGCGTGCGCCGCACATGCTGGATCTCGAGGAAATCGATGATCTCCTCGACCTTTTCGCGATGCTCGATCTCCTCGTTGAGCGCCGGGCCGTGCCAAAGCATCTGCCAGAAGAGATTGCGCTTCATCAATACCGAGCGGCCGGCCATGATGTTGTCGAGCGTCGACATGCCCTTGAACAGCGCCACGTTCTGGAAGGTGCGGGCGATGCCCTGCCGCACCGCGTGATGCGGCTTCATCGCGCGCCGCTCCTGCCCGCGGAAGACGATGGTGCCCTCCTGCGGCGTGTAGAAGCCGTTGATGACGTTGAGCATGGACGTCTTGCCGGCGCCGTTCGGGCCGATGATGGCGCGGATCTCGCCCTTGCGCACGTCGAAGGAGATGTCGGTGATGGCCTTCACGCCGCCGAAGCGCAGCGAGACGTTCTTCACCTCCATCAGAAGGTCGCCCGGCAGGAGGCCATCGTCGGAAGCCGCGATCTTCTCCGGGGCCGGGCGTATGTTCATGCGGCGGCCTCGCGGACGGTCGTCTCCGGCGGATAGGTCTTCGCATCGGCGATGCGCACGGTGGCGCGGATGATGCCCTTGCGCCCGTCCTCGAAGGTCATTTCCGTTTCGACATACCTTTCGGTCGATCCGTCGTAGAGCGCTTCGATCAGTGGCCGGTAGCGGTCGGCGACGAAGGCGCGGCGCACCTTCATCGTGCGGGTCAGTTCGCCGTCGTCGGCATCCAGTTCCTTGTGCAGCACGAGGAAACGCCTGATCTGGCCGCCGGCCATCATCGGCTCGCGCGCCAGCCGCCGGTTGGTCTCGTCGACATGCCGGGCGATGATGTCGTAGACCTGCGGCAGCCCGGCGAGCTCCTGATAGGAGGCGTAGGCGATGTTGTTGCGCTCGGCCCAGTTGCCGACCGCCGTCATGTCGATGTTGATGAAGGCCGCGCAGAAATCCCGCCCGTCGCCGAAGGCCACCGCCTCCTTGATGTTGGGAAAGAATTTCAGCGCGTTCTCGATGTATTTCGGCGCGAACAGCGCGCCGTTCCTAAGCTTTCCGACATCCCTGGCGCGGTCGATGATGCGGAGCTGCCCGTCCTTCTCGAAGAAGCCGGCATCGCCCGTCTTCACATAGCCGTCCGCCGTCAGCGTCTCGACCGTCTGCTCGTCCTGCTTGAAATAGCCGGCGAACATGCCGGGCGAGCGGAACAGCACCTCGCCATTGTCGCCGAGACGGATGTCGACATTCGGAGCGGCGGGCCCGACCGTGTCGGAACGCACGGCTCCGTCCTTCTGGACGGTGACGTAGAGAAAAGCTTCCGTCTGGCCGTAGAGCTGCTTGAGGTTGATGCCGAGAGACCGGAAGAAGGAGAAGAGATCCTCGCCGATCGCCTCCCCCGCCGTGTAGGCGACCCGGATTCGCGACAGGCCGAGCACGTTCTTCAGCGGCCCGTAGACCACGAGGTCGCCAAGCCCGTAGGCCAGGCGTTCGCCGAAGGACACCGGCCGTCCTTCGAGGATGGCCTCGCCATGTCTGCGCGCGACAGCGATGAAATGCGCGAACATCCTGCGCTTCAGCCAGCCGGCGTCCTCCATGCGGATGGTGACGTTGGTCAGCATGTTCTCGAACACGCGCGGCGGGGCGAAATAGAAGGTCGGCGCGATCTCGCGGAGATTCTGCGCGACGGTTTCCGGGCTTTCCGGGCAGTTCATGCAGAAGCCGGAAACGTAACCCTGCGCGAAGTTCAGATAGTGGTCGCCGACCCAGGCGAGCGGCAGATAGGCGAGCACGTCGTCATTCTGGGTGAGCCCGTCGAAGATCGCGGTGTCGAGCGCCGCCTGCACTGCGCCGGCGGCCCGGATCATCACGCCCTTGGAGCGCCCCGTCGTTCCCGACGTGTAGAGCATGACGGAAATGTCGTCGCCGCCGGCCTCGCGTATGGCGAGCTCCCATTTGGCGGCCGCGGCATGATCGGCTTCCATGATCGCGCGGCCCCGCGCCTGCACGTCGCCGAAATCGTGCAGGCCGACGGGATCGTAATCGGCGAGACCGCGGGGTTCGTCGAAGATGATGTCGGTGAGCGCCGGTATCCTGTCGCCGCAGGAGCGTATCTTGTCGACCTGTTCCTGGTCCTGCACGACGGCGAAGCGGACGCCGGCATGGTCGAGCACATAGGCCATCTCGTCCGCGACTGCATCGGCATAGACCGGCACCGGCACCGCGCCGAGCGACTGCGCGGCGGCGAACGTCCAGTAGAGCCGCGGACGGTTGGAGCCGACGATGGCGACGCGGTCGCCCTTCCCCAGCCCCATCGCCTTCAATCCGAGCGCGAACGCACGGATCTCGTGCATCTGCTCAAGCCAGGTCCAGCTCTGCCAGATGCCGTAGTCCTTGTGGCGCATGGCGGGACGGGCGGCAAAACGCTGCGCGTTGAGCAACAGATATTTCGGGAACGTATCCAATGTCATGCCGGCGGCGGATGCCGTCACAGTCATGTTGAATTCCTCCCAGCGCCGCCTTTGCGGCAGTCATGGAGGGGATAATGACAAGCTTCGCGTCCGAAGCAAGTACACCGTTAGGATAAGCCGCCGCCGGTTGTACCGGCGGCGGCGGCGTCAGGCCCGGTTGATCTGCCGTATTTCAGGCGGCGCGGGCAAGAAACTTGGCGGTCGGAAGAATGGTGAGCGGAGGAAGCTCGCCATGGGCCGGCGTGCCGAAAAGCATCCGCCGCTCCAGCGCCGTCGACCGGAAGAACGGGAAACGCTCGAAAAAGCTCGCCTGATCGGTATGGGCGTCCGTCATGTAGAGCGCGACGTTCTTCATGAAGCCGGGGTAAGGCCGGCCGGGGCCGATCTGCTGCGAGCGGTAGATACGACGGTAGAAGCCGCCATGATCCTCGCGCACCGTCGAAAGGCCGAAGGGAACCTTGAAATAAAGGCAGGCCATGCTGGCGAGCCTGAGCGTCACATAGGGCAGTTGCGGCAGTTGCCGCGACCATTCGGGATCGGACCCGAACCTGCTCATGCAGACGAAGGTGACGCCGCGATCGAGCATCGGCTGGAGAATGTCGCTGAACGTCTTGTAGGAGGCCGACCACGGCGTCTCCCTGGTCACATGATGAACCCGCAGCGTGCTCACCAGCGTCTGATCGACGTAGATCCCGAACTTGTAGACGTTGGGCACGTCGTCCAGTTCGTCCTCGATCATGTGGTCCTGGCTGTCGGGGACCACACCGTTCATGCGGTAGGCCTTGTAGCGAAGCCGATAGATATCTTGAAGATCGTCGCCCTTCTCGCAGCGCCGGTATTCGGTGCGCTCCAGCAAGGAGAATACGTTTTGGACGAAATCCGAGGTGCGCCCGATCCTGGCAACAACACTCGCGTCCGTGTTTCCGCCAAACACAGATTCCTGAATACTCATTCTTTCCCCGCATCGTGTCGAGCGGTTGAGCCTCCCGCACCGCACTGATCATGAAGGGTATACGAGGGACGCCGGGTGTAAAGCGAGCAATTGTCGAGTAGTCATTTACCTAACGTTAACCTTAACCATTCGTTAACGACGCTGACGGCGAAGTCCCTATGCAGCCACGAGGGACGCCTGTGAGGGTGGGTCAGCCTTTGGAATATTGCGGAATCGACCGCAGCGACGCCGCCACTTCCTTGTCGAAGTGCCAGACGATCGTCGACATCGTCTCGATCCCGTGCGCCGACAGCGCGGAGCCGAACAGGAAGCCCTGCGCCAGATCAGGCTTCACGTAGAGCGACAGCAGCTTGAGCTGCTCGAAGGTCTCAACGCCTTCGATCGTCACCGACAGGCCGAGCGCGCGGCAGAGGGTGACCACGTTCTTCAGCAGCTCCAGCGAGCGGTTGTTGTAGCCGAGATCGAGGACGAAGCTGCGGTCGATCTTGACCTTGTTGAGCGGCAGCCTGTGGAGATAGCTGAGGCTCGAATAGCCCGTGCCGAAATCGTCGAGCGCGATCCGGACGCCGATCGTCTTGAGTTCCTCGATATAGCTGGCCGTCAGCGCCTTGTCGTCGAGCAGCGCCGTTTCGGTGACCTCGAGTTCCAGCCGCTGCGGCGCCAGGCCGGAGTTCTTCAGCGCCAGGCGAACCTGCTGGATGATGTCCTGATTGCGGAAATCCTTGGCGGAAAGGTTGACCGAAACGCTGATCTCGTTCGGCCATTTTGCGCATTCGAGGCATGCCGCGTTAAGGACGAAGATGCTGATCGACGAGATGATGCCCATCTCCTCCGCCAGCGGAATGAAGATCGCCGGCGAGATGGATCCGAGTTCAGGATGATCCCACCGGCAAAGCGCCTCGCAGCTGGCGATACGCATGGAATCCATTGCGATGATCGGCTGGTAGACGACCCGCAGCCCGTTGGTTTCGATCGCATTGCGCAGCTCGGCCTTCATCAGCTGCCGGCTGCGGAACTCCTCGTCCAGCGCCGTCTCGAAAAGCTGCCAGGAATTCTTGCCGTGTTCCTTGGCCTTGTAGAGCGCTAGATCGGCCTTGACGATCATCGCGTCGAAATCGCCTTCCCGCGCGGTCGTCATGACGGCGCCGCAGCTCGCCTGGATGCGCAAGGCATGGCCGCCGACGTCGATCTCGCCCTGCAGGCCTTCGAAGAGGGCTTCCATCCGCATCGCCAGATCGTGCTCGTTGTCGATCCGGTCGAAATAGAGCACGAACTCGTCGCCGCCGAACCGGCTGATCGTTGCGCTATCGGCGAGAAGGCGTGTCAGCGTCTCGCCCACCGCATAGAGAAGCCCGTCGCCGACCGGATGGCCGAGCGTATCGTTGACGGTCTTGAAGTCGTCGAGGTCGAGCACCACCAGTGCGCATTTGCGGTAGGGGTCTCCCGCGGCCATGGTCTCGACGACCACCTCCTGGAAGTAGCCGCGATTCGCAAGGCCGGTGAGGTTGTCGAACCGCGCCATGGAGCGGATCTTCTCCTCCGCCTCGACGCGTTTGGTGACGTCCTCGAAGGTGATGACGCCGAGATCCTGGCTGCCTTCCCGGGCCGAGAACTCGTAATAGGTGCCGTTGGCGAAGGCGACCAGAACCTTGCGATCCCTGCCCTCGCGCAGGGCGCGCGTCAGCTGGCCCTCGATGTAGCGGCAATCTTCCTTGGCGAGCAGTCTGCCGGCGACGCCGCGCATCAGCAGCGCATGGATGCTGCGTCCCATCAGCGCTTCCGTCGAACGATATCCGAGCAGCTTGGCGGCCTCGGCGTTGGCGACGACGATGCGGGCATCGGGTCCGAGCATGATCAGGCCGTGCGGCATGGTGTTCAGCGCGCGGTTGAAGCGCTGGGCGAGCCGCGTCGCGCGCTTCTCCGCGGAAAGCGCGGTGAACAGCACGTCGCGGACATTCTCCGCATAGCGATGGATGGCGAACAGGAACGGCACGGTGAGCAGGCCGAGCGCGACGTGGTAGAAATCGCCGCGCAGGACCAGCCCGGTAGCCATCGGCAGGCTGATCACCACGATCAGGATATAGACCATGCGCGGCGAGCCGTAGTTGCGCCCGGAGATCGCGGTGGCGGTGGCGAGCGGCACGGCCAGGCCAGCCAGCTCCGCGAAGGAATTCTCCGCGTTGTAGAGCGCCATCAGGCTGAAGACGCCGAGCGCGCCGCCATGCAGCGCGCTGAACACCGTGTAGCGGTTCTCCAGCACACGCGCTTCGGCGGCGGTTTCGCACGGGGGACGGGCGTTGATGCGGCGCATGTCTATCAGCCGCAGCACACCGAGCACGAGCAGCCACAGCACGACGAGCAGATAGGCGGGATTTCCGGTCTTGACGTGGACGAGGCTGATCAGAACGCACTGCAGCACGATGCCGAGCGCCAGCGTAAACCCGTCACGAAACAGCGTTTCGACGAACGGGATGTAGATGTCGTCCGGAAGTTCCTTCGCCTTTAACCTGTTCACACCAGTGTCCCACCGGGGAGCCACAGATGTGCCATATCCCGATTAAGAATTGCTTAGACCGAGGCCCTTGAACGGCGTTCCTGCGCCGCAGGTGCTTGATTCCAAACCTATTCCGCGGCCTGTAGACTCAAGCCGGCGGCAGGGTCCTCGAACCGGTCGATCAGGCGCCGGCGCTCGGCCTCGGCCTTCCGCGCGGCAGCCCGCCTTACATGCCCGTAGCCCCTGATCATCATGGGCACGGAAGCCAGCGCAGCGGCAGCCGCCAGCCTGTCTACGGTCAGCCCGGCCTCGATCCTGTCGAGGTCGGCTTCGAACTCGCGCAACTGCCGCCTCTCCTCGCGCCGTTCCGCCGTATGTCCGAAGACGTCGAGGACGGTGCCGCGCAGTGCGCGCAGGGCCGCGAGCACGCGGAAAGCCGGCATCATCCATGGACCGAAGCGGGATTTGCGCGGGCGGCCGTCAGCGTCCTTCCGTCCGAGGATGGGCGGCGCAAGGTGGAACTCCAGCCGGTCGTATGACTCGAAAGTCGAGGCAAGCTGGCGCGCGAACGAGCCATCTGTATAGAGCCGCGCCACTTCGTACTCGTCCTTGATCGCCATGAGCTTGAAGAGGCTGCGGGCGACGGCCTCCGTCACCGCCGTCGAACCTCGGGAAGCCTCATTTTCGGCGCGGCGCAGACGCTCGATGCGGTCGGTGAACCGCCGCGCGTAGGCCGCATTCTGGTAAGCGCGGAGAAAATCGGCGCGCCTCCCGATCACATCGTCCAGCGTGGCCGCCATGCGGGCATTCGCAAGCTGTTCCTTCGGTTCGCCCGCGCGTTTTTCAACGAAGGTGGGATCATGTCCCGCACGCCTTCCCCATCGGAATGCGGCGACGTTCATGGCGGCGGCTTCGCCGTTCAATTCGATAGCCTTTTCAATTGCTTCGGCTGCAAGCGGCAGTCCGCCGCGCTGGTAGGCGACGCCCAGCATGAACATGTTGGCGCCGAGCGAGCTGCCGAACAGCGCGGTGGCCGTTTTCGTCGCATCGACGAAATGCGCCTTTCCCTCTCCGGCGGCGGCGCGGATCGCCTTCTTGAGCCGCTCGGTCGGCAGGGAGAAATCGGCCGAGCGCGCGAAATCCCCCGGCATGACCTCGGCGGTGTTCGCCACGAAAAGCGTATGGTTCTCACGCACCGCCGACAGCACCTTCTTGTTGCCCGACACAACGAGGTCACAGCCGAGGATGAGATCGGCCTTGCCCGCGGAGACGCGGATGGCGTGGATGTCTTCCGGCTCCGCGGCGATGCGGATGTGGGTGAACACCGCGCCGCCTTTCTGCGCGAGGCCGGCCATGTCGATGAGACCGGCGGCCTTGCTCTCCAGATGCGCGGCCATGCCCAGGATCGCGCCGATCGTCACCACGCCGGTGCCGCCGACGCCGTCAAGAATCGCCGACCAGCCTGCCTTCCCCAGTTCGAACGGCTTCGGCTCCGGCACCCCGTCCAGCGGATCAGCGCTTGCGGCGGAGCCTGCGGCTTTCCTGAGCTTCGCGCCGTGGACGGTGACGAAGGACGGACAGAAGCCGTTGACGCAGGAAAAATCCTTGTTGCAGCTCGACTGGTCGATGCGGCGCTTGCGCCCGAACTCGGTTTCGACGGGCTGGACGGACACGCAGTTCGACTGCACGCCGCAATCGCCGCAGCCTTCGCAGACCAGTTCGTTGATGATGACGCGCCGGTCCGGATCGGGAAACGTGCCGCGCTTGCGGCGGCGGCGCTTTTCCGCCGCGCAGGTCTGGTCGTAGAGCAGCACGGAGACGCCTTCCACCTCCCGCAGCTCGCGCTGCACGGCGTCGAGGTCATCGCGATGATGGATCGTCGCCCCGGCCGGAAACTCCGCTTTTCCCGCATATTTTTCCGGCTCGTCGGTGACGATGGCGATACGGTCGACACCCTCGGCCCGCACCTGCGCGGCGATCATGTCGACGGTCAGGCCGCCCTCGTGGCGCTGCCCGCCGGTCATGGCGACCGCGTCGTTGTAGAGGATCTTGTAGGTGATGTTGGCCCTGGACGAGAGGGCGAAGCGCAGCGCGAGCGCGCCCGAATGGTTGTAGGTGCCGTCGCCGAGATTCTGGAAGATGTGGCCGCGCGTGCTGAACGGCGCCTCGCCCACCCATTGCGCGCCCTCGCCGCCCATCTGGGTGAAGCCGACGGTCGAGCGGTCCATCCACAGCGCCATGAAATGACAGCCGATGTCCGCCCCGGCGATGGAGCCTTCCGGCACCTTCGTGGACGAATTGTGCGGACAGCCCGAGCAGAAATAGGGCGTGCGGACGCCCACATCCTTCGTGTCGGCCAGCATCGCCTGGAACTGCTTCAGCCGCGCCACCCGCGCCGCGATCTCCTCCGAGGGGCCGATCACCCGGAGGATGCGCTCGCCGAGCGCAATCGCAATGTCGTTCGGATCGAGCGCACCCTTGGACGGGAACAGCCAGGCGTCACGCTCGTCCTTCTTGCCGACGATGAGTGGCTGTTCCACACGGCCATAGAGGTTTTCGCGCAACTGGGCCTCGATGAGCGAGCGCTTCTCCTCCACCACCACGACCATGTCGAGACCGCGCGCGAAATCGCGGACATGCTCGTAGTCCAGCGGCCATGGACAGCCGACCTTGAACAGGCGGATGCCGATCTCGCCGGCGCGCCGCTCGTCTATGCCGAGTTCGTCCAGCGCCTGCCGCACGTCGAGATAGCTCTTTCCGACGGTGATGATGCCGAGCTTCGGACTGGCCCCGCCGGAATAGACGATGCGGTTGATGTTGTTGGCGCGCACGAAGGCGGCGGCGGCCGGCCGCTTGAACTCATGCAGCCGCTCCTCCTGCCCGAGCATGTTGATCTCGTGCCGGATCGAGAGGCCGCCCGGCGGCAGGTCGATCTCCGGCAGCACGACATTCAGCCGCGCCAGCGACACGTCGACGGACGCCGTTGATTCCACATTGTCCTTCACGCATTTGATCGCCGTCCAGGTGCTGGCGAAACGCGACAAGGCAAAGCCGTAGAGGCCGAAGTCGATCAGTTCCTGAACGCCGGCCGGATTGAGGATCGGTATCATCGCGTCGACGAAATGGAACTCCGTCGCATGCGCGTTGGTGGAGGATTCGGCCATGTGGTCGTCCCCCATCAGCGCCAGCACGCCGCCATGCGGCGAGGTGCCGGCCAGATTGGCGTGGCGGAACACGTCGCCGGAACGGTCGACGCCCGGCCCCTTGCCGTACCAGACCGAAAAGACGCCGTCGTGCCGGCCGGTGCCGGTCAGTTCCGCCTGCTGCGTGCCCCAGCAGGCGGTCGCGGCCAGTTCCTCGTTGAGGCCCGGCTGGAAGACGATGTTCGACCGGGAGAGCTCGTCTCTCGCCTTCCAGAGCTGCATGTCGAGCCCGCCCAGCGGCGAGCCGCGGTAACCCGAAACGAAGCCTGCGGTGTCGAGCCCCGCAAGCCGGTCGCGCTCGCGCTGCATCAGGAGCATGCGCACGATCGCCTGTGCTCCCGTGACGAAGATTCGCTCCTTGCCCAGGTCGAACTTGTCGGAAAGAGCCACGTCGTGAAGCGTCATTCAGGCGGACCCTCTGCGGAAGCCGCGAGTCGAAACGGCCAACGTCGATAGCCAACCCTAGCGCCTAACTACAGCAATTGCACGTCAAACGCATTTGATAGTGCCGCCGGCCGACGGTGACGTCATGCCGGACATTCCACGCCATCGCCTTCCGGCAGCTTTCCATCGGGATGCTCCGCCAGATCCGGATTGAGTTCGTAGACCGGACCGATCACCAGCGGCCTGTCCGGCAGGATGCTCTGATCGAGGTTCGAGGTGATGGTCGTCTCCAGTTTCTGCAGCGCTTCACCCGCGCCGCTCCGCACGACGAGCGAAACCGCGTAGGGGCGGTCCTTGACGACGCATTCGAGCGGCGGGCTCTCTATCGTCACCTTGGCGAGATTCGGCCAGACCTTCTGTTCCACCACGATCGGCGCGCCGCCGGCCGGATTATCGAAGGTCGCGACGACCACCTGCCCCTGCTGCATCGGCTGCAGCGGCCGCAAGGTCACGACGTAGACGGCGGTCGCGAGGCGGTAGTTGAAGGAAAACAGCCTTCCGCTGATCTCGAAATAATCGCCGGGCCCGCCCGTATCGCGGCACCCGCAAAGAACCGCCGCAAGCAGCAAAAGCGGCGTCAGAACCTGCCTCGCCGGTCGTCTAGACATTGTCGCCTCCCCGTTCCAGCGCCCTATGGCGCATGTAGTGGCGCTTCGCCTTCTGCCGGTTGCCGCACACGGCCATGTCGCACCACACCCGGCTGGCATTGCGGCTGTTGTCGAGGAACAGCCAGGAACAGTTGGCGCAGATCCGGACGCGTCTCAGGCGGTCGGCGGTAAGCAGCGAAATCGCCGAAACGGCGAGCGCCGCCCCGAAGGCGATCGGCCTCGCCGGATCGCCGAACGGAGAGCCCGCACCCATCACCAGCTCTTCTCCGCCGTCCAGCCCGTCGGCGCAAGCCGCGAGCATTCCTGCCAGCCTGTCGCCATGCATCGCGCCAGCCGTCGCGAAACCCCGAAGCGCAGCATCCGTCGCCTCGCGCATGGCAAGCACCTTCCCGCGTATTGCCGTCGGATCGGCCGCAGACAATCGTCGCCCACAGAGTTCGGCGCTGCGGAAGAGGCTGGCGGCGTCCGCGAATCGCGCGATCTCCGCCGGATCGTCGAAACGGTCGAAGCGGCGCGCGGGATCGTTGCGCAGCACGACCGTATTCGTCGTGTCGAGCGCCAGCACGCCGCCCGTGAAGCGATGCGGTGTCCATTCGACGGCCATCGACTCACTCTAACTGGTAAAATGCAT
Source organism: Rhizobiaceae bacterium (assembly GCA_023953845.1). Taxonomy (NCBI): domain Bacteria; kingdom Pseudomonadati; phylum Pseudomonadota; class Alphaproteobacteria; order Hyphomicrobiales; family Rhizobiaceae; species Rhizobiaceae bacterium. Next base: position 352,100 of record JAMLJC010000001.1, read on the forward strand.
TTGACAAGTTAGAGATCGGGCGGCACGGTTCGCGACCGGTACGAAACCGCCGGACGGCGATGCTCTATTTCCTGCAACAGGTGCTGAACGGCCTGCACAACGGCGCGCTCTACGCGCTGCTGGCTTTCGGCTACGCGCTAACCAACGGCGTTCTGCATCGGACCAATCTCGCCTATGGCGCGATCTTCGCCTTTTGCGGGCAGGTGACGATCCTCGTCGCGGTGTTCGGCTGGTACGTGCTGTTCCTGACATTGCCGGCCACGGTGGCGCTCGGCGTATTTGCCGCGCTCGCCTATGCGGCGCTTGTCAGCGATGTCCTGGCACGCCGGGTGTTCGCGCCGCTGGCGGAACGATCTCCCAACACCATCGTGACGGCGACGCTCGGCGTGTCGATCGCGTTGATGGAACTCGTGCGCATCGCGGCCGAGACGAAGGATTTCTGGCTGCCGCCGATGCTCGCCACGCCGATCGTCTTTACGGGCGGCGACGGCTTTCGCGTCACGCTCACCGCGATCCAGCTCGTCAACTGCGCCGTCATCGCGCTGCTGATCGCCGTGGGCGGCGGCGTGCTCGGCGGTAGCCGCTACGGCAGGTTCTGGCGCGCGGTTTCCGACGATCCGGGCGCCGCGGCGCTTTCCGGCGTCGATGTCGGGCGCGTGTTCCGCGCCTCCGTGCTCGCCGGCTCGCTTGCCGCCGCGGCGGCCGGCATCCTCGCCGCGCTCTACTACGGCAACATCAGCTTCGGCACGGGCCTCGTCTTCGGGCTGAAGGTGCTGTTCGTGACGGCTGTGGGCGGCTATCGCTCCCCGGTCTGGGCGGCGCTCGGCGCCATGGCCTTCGGCATGACCGAAGCCTTGTGGTCCGGCTATTTTCCCCTGGAATGGCGGGACGCGTGGATCTTCGCGTTCCTCGTCACGATGCTGGTGCTGAAGCCCGAACAGGAAAACGTGGCCGGGAAGTAGCGCCGGCGGCGCCTGCCGCAGCGTAGTCCAGAAGTTGAGTTGACCTCGCCGCGGCCAGTGGTCATAGGCTTGCCGACCGCGATTGCCGAAAACAGGGGAACAGTGGCGATCCGCAGCGAACCGGGAGGAACCATGTCAGGGCTTCTCGCTCTTTCCAGAGCAATCGATCATATAAACGAATTTATCGGCAAATGGATTTCGTGGCTTATTCTGGTCTCGATCCTGGTCAGTGCCGGCAACGCAGTCATCCGCAAGGTGTTCAATGCCTCGTCCAACGCCTGGCTTGAGCTGCAATGGTATCTCTACGGCGCCGCCTTCCTGCTCGCCGCGGCATACACGCTGAAGCAGAACGAGCACATCAGGATCGACATCGTCTACGGCGCGTTCTCGCGGCGCAAGCAGCACTGGATCGACCTGTTCGGGCATGTCTTCTTCCTCATGCCCTTCGTCCTTCTGATGCTCTACTATTTCGTGCCATACTTCCTGCTTTCATTCCGTAGCGGGGAAATGTCCTCCAGCGCGGGCGGCCTCATCATCTGGCCGGCCAAGCTGATGCTGCTCATCGGCTTCTTCCTCCTCGCCATTCAGGGTGTCTCCGAGATCATCAAGAAAATCGCGATCATGCGCGGCGACATGGACGACCCGACCCCCTTCGTCTCGGCCCATCAGGCGGCTGAGGAAGAAGGCAAGGCGCTCGCAGAGGAGCTGCGCGCATGATCGAGTTCATCGCCGTGAACATGGCGCCGATCATGTTCGCCTCGCTCATCATCTTCCTGCTGCTGGGCTATCCCGTCGCCTTCTCGCTGGCCGCCAACGGCCTGCTCTTCTTCGTCATCGGCGTCGAGCTGGCGCCGCTGTCCAACGGCAACATCACGCTTTCCTGGCCGCTGCTCTACGCATTGCCCGAACGTTTCTACGGCGGCGTCATGGCGAACGAGACGCTGCTCGCCATTCCATTCTTCACCTTCATGGGCATCGTGCTCGAACGCTCCGGCATGGCGGAGGACCTGCTTGACACGATAGGACAGCTCTTCGGTCCGATCCGCGGTGGCCTCGCCTACGCGGTGATCCTCGTCGGCGCGCTGCTCGCGGCGACGACCGGCGTCGTCGCCGCCTCGGTGATCGCCATGGGCCTGATCTCGCTGCCCATCATGCTGCGCTATGGCTACGACCGCCGCATCGCCTCAGGCACGATCGCGGCCTCTGGAACGCTGGCGCAGATCATCCCGCCCTCGCTGGTGCTGATCGTGCTCGCCGACCAGCTCGGCCGCTCGGTCGGCGACATGTATCGCGGCGCGCTGATCCCCGGCCTCATCCTGACCGGTCTCTACATGAGCTACATCCTGTTCATGTCGATCGTGCGCCCGAAATCCATGCCGGCTTTGCCGCTGGAAGCGCGCACGCTCGGGCACGGAGTGACGTCGCTGCTGGTGGCGCTCGTCGCCGTCGTAGGCATCAGCTACATCGCCCACGTCCTGCTGTCGCCGACGCAGGGCGCGAATGCCGACATCCTCGGCGCGACGGTCGGCGTCATCGTGATCTACATCGCCGCGCTTGTCGACAAGACGATGGGTTTCGGCATGATGTCGCGCCTGGCGCAGCAGGTCATCATCGTGCTGATTCCGCCGCTGGCGCTGGTGTTCCTCGTGCTCGGCACCATCTTCCTCGGCATCGCCACGCCGACCGAAGGCGGCGCCATGGGCGCGGTGGGGGCGCTGATCCTCGCCGCGGCCAAGGGCAGGCTGAACCTCGACGTGGTGAAGCAGGCGCTGGCCTCGACCACCCGCCTCTCCTCCTTCGTCATGTTCATCCTCATCGGCGCGCGCGTATTCTCGCTGACCTTCTACGGCGTCAACGGACATCTGTGGGTGGAGCACCTGCTGACCTCGCTTCCGGGCGGGGAACTGGGCTTCCTGATCGTGGTGAACATACTGGTGTTCGTGCTGGCGTTCTTCCTCGATTTCTTCGAGCTCGCCTTCATCATCGTGCCGCTGCTGGCGCCCGCCGCCACCGCGCTCGGCATCGACCTGATCTGGTTCGGCGTGCTGCTCGGCGTCAACATGCAGACGAGCTTCATGCATCCGCCCTTCGGCTTCGCGTTGTTCTACCTGCGTTCGGTGGCCGCGCGCGTGCCCTATCTCGACCGCATCACCGGCAAGACGATCCAGCCGGTGACGACCGGCCAGATATACTGGGGCGCCGTGCCTTTCGTCGGCATCCAGTTGCTGATGGTGGCGCTTGTCATCGCCTTCCCGCAGATGGTGATGCATTACAAGGGCAAGGTGGTCGATCCGAGCGAGATCGAGATCATCCTGCCGCCGATCGGCGGTGGAGACCAGCCCGGCCTCGGACTGCCGCCCCTGGGCCAGCCTCCGGCGGACGGCTCGTCTCCGCCGGCCGGTGGCGGAGCGCCTGATCTCTCGCAGCCGCCCAGCTTCGGCAACTCCGCGCCGGCGCAACCCGCGCCGGCAAACGACCTGTCGAAGCCGCCGAGCTTCAACTAAACAGGGCGATAGAATCAAAAGCCCCGGGATGGCGACCATCCCGGGGCTTTCTTACTTGCTGACGAAACGTCTACAGCTTGCCGCCGCGCTGCTGGAGCATCATGAAGGTGTCGTAGTTGTATTCCGCGATCTGCATGTTGAGATAGTAGTCCTTCCGGAACCCTTTGATCGACTCCCAGATCGTCTTGAAGTCGGCATTATTGGCTTCCATCTCGGCATAGACCTCGTTCGCCTTGTCGAAGCAGGCCGCGAGGATTTCCTGGCTGAACGGCCGCAGCTGCGCGCCGCCGGCAACGAGCTGCTTGATCGCGGTCGGATTCAGGTAATCGTACTTCTGCAGCATGTTGGCGTCCGCCGCCTGCGACGCCGTCCTCAGCAGCGCCTGATAGGAAGCCGGCAGTTCGTCATACTTCGCCTTGTTGAACAGGAAGTGGACGGTCGGCCCGCCTTCCCACCAGCCAGGATAGTAGTAATACGGCGCGACCTTCTGGAAGCCGAGCTTCTCATCGTCATAGGGACCGACCCACTCGGCCGCGTCGATCGTGCCTTTCTCGAGCGCCGGGTAGATATCGCCGCCGGCAAGTTGCTGCGGCACCACGCCGAGGCGTTCGACGACCTTGCCGGCGAAGCCGCCGATGCGCATCTTCAGGCCGGAAAGGTCGGCGACCGTGTTGATCTCCTTGCGGAACCAGCCGCCCATCTGGACGCCGGTATTGCCGCCGGGCAGGCCGAACAGGCCCTGCTTGACGAGGAAGGTGTTGAACAGGTCGATGCCGCCGCCATGATAGTGCCAGGCGTTCATGCCGCGCGCGTTGAGCGCGAAGGGAACGGCCGATCCGAGCGCCCAGGTCGGGTCCTTGCCCCAGTAATAATAGGCGACGGTATGGCAGGCTTCGACCGTTCCGGCAGACGTCGCATCGGCCGCCTGCAGGCCCGGCACGATCTCGCCGGCCGCGAAAGGCTGGATCTGGAAATTGCCGTCCGTCGCCTCGGACAGCATCTTCGAGAGCACCTCAGCGCCGCCGTAGATCGTGTCCAGCGACTTCGGGAACGACGACGTCATGCGCCAGGTGATCTTCGGGTTGGATTGGGCGATGGCCGGAGCGGCCAGCGTGGTGGCTGCCACCGCGCCGACGCCGGTCGCACCCGCTTTCTTGAAGAATGAACGACGATCCATTGAACTCCTCCGGTAAGGATCAACCCATCGGCCGGCCGGAAGATCTCCCTCAAGGCCGGGATGAACCCCGAACAATACAGGGTAAGACCGCCCTGTCCAGCGCGGGAATCCATGAAATCGACCATTCCGCAGCGGCAGCACTGCCTATAAAATCATCATCTTAGACTATAGTCGCGCTTCGGCACTTCTTAGCGAGGCCGATTGCGCAGATGACAGTTGGAAATAAGGCGCGAACGACTTAGATTTGGGCATCCGGCGCGAGTGCGCCTCCATTCGTCAAGGCCAGCCGGCTCTTTCAAGGCAAGGTTCGCATGTCGCAGCCCATCGTCGCCGTTTCGACGGACACCAGGCATTTCGAGAATTACACCTGGCACGCCGCGCCTCAGCAATATCTCGAGGCGGCGATTACCGGCGCGGACGTGATCCCCCTTCTCGTTCCCTCCTTCGGCGACCGGCTCGACCTCGACGCCGTTCTCGACCGCGTCGACGGCGTCCTGCTCACCGGCTCGAAATCGAATGTCGATCCGGCGCTCTATGGCGGCGACGCCAGCGAAGCGAACGGCCCTTACGATACCGCGCGCGATTCGACCACGCTGCCGATGATCCGCAAGGCGATCGCGCGCGGCATCCCGCTGCTCGCCATCTGCCGCGGCATACAGGAACTCAACGTCGCGCTGGGCGGCACGCTGGCCACCGAGATACAGGAGCGTGACGGATCGATGGATCATCGCGCGCCCGTCAGCGACAATCAGGATGAGCGCTTCGCCATAAGACAGGTCGTGACCATCGCGCCGGGCAGTTGCCTCGCCGGCATTTTCGGCGCGGGCGACATCATGGTGAATTCCGTTCACCGGCAGGCTGTGGATAGGCTCGGGTCGCGGCTTCAGGTCGAGGCTCTCGCTCCCGACGGAACGGTCGAGGCGGTTTCCGTCAAGGACGCGCGCGGCTTCGCCGTCGGCGTCCAGTGGCATCCGGAATACTGGGTGAAGTCCGACAGCGAATCGCAGAAGATTTTCCGAGCCTTCGGCGAGGCGGCGCGCGCCTACGCCCGCACCCGAAACGCGCTGCCGCAGGCGGCCGAGTAGGACAGGGCCGGAGGGCGGCCCCTCAACGCGGCTTTACGCCGGCCGTCTCGGGAACCGGCGTGATCGCCTTGCCCTGGCTGAACCACGAAACCAGATTGTCGACGCTGAGGTCGGCCATGGCGCGGCGCGTATGCACCGAGGCCGAGCCGACATGCGGCAGCAGCGACGTGTTGGGCGCGTCAAGCAGCACCTGCGAAACGTTCGGCTCGTCGGCGAACACGTCCAGTCCCGCCGCCGCGATGGTGCCGTCGTTGAGCGCCTTCGCCAGCGCATCCTCGTCGACCGTGCTGCCCCGCCCGATATTGACGAACACGCCGTCCGGTCCGAGCGCTGCCAGAATCTCCGCATTCACCGCCTTGGCGGTCGACGGCGTGCCCGGCGCCACCGAGACCAGCGTGTCGACCGATTCGGCCAAGCCCTTCAGCGTCGGGTGATATCTGTAGGATACGCCCTCGGCCGGCCGGCGGTTGTGATACTCGACGGTGAGACCGGACGCCTCCAGACGGCGTGCGATCGCAAGGCCGATGCGGCCCATGCCGAAAATGCCGGCGCGGCGCCCGCGCAAGGTGAGCCGCGTCAGCGGAAACGGCCCCTCGGAAGCCCATTTGCCGGCGCGCAGCCAGTTTTCCGCCGCCCTCAGTTCGCGGACGGTGTTGAGAAGCAGGCCCATGGCCGTGTCCGCCACCTCCTCGGTCAGCACATCCGGCGTGTTGGTGACCATCACGTCCCTGGTCGCGGCATGCCTCGCGTCGACGGAATCGTAGCCCACGCCGTAATTCGCGATGATCTCCAGATTCGGCAGCGCGTCGATGAGCGCGGACGTGACGGGCGTGACCATCGCCGACAGGCCACGCACCTTCCCGGCCATTTCGGGAGTGACATGGGCCGCCGACCCGTCCGGTATGCGAACGATCGAGAACTCGGCCTCTATGCGCTTCAGCGCGTGCAGATTGAGGGCGCCGGGCACGAGAATTGCGATCGGCTTGGTGCTGGCGGTCATTGTCGGTCTCGCAGTCGGGGAAGATTCTACGTGCGCTCGACCGGACGTCCGGTCGACTGGCGGATATGAAGTTCCGGGCGAATCAGTTCCAGCGTCGTCTTGACGGCGGCGCCGTTGAGGCGGTCGAGAAGCACGCGGGCGGCGCGGCGGCCCACCTCGCGCTGGCCGTTCCAGACGGTGGTCAGCGCCGGCGTCGCGATGGCCGCCTCCTCGAGATCGTCATAGCCGGTGACGGAAATGTCGACGCCCGGCCGCAGGCCGGCGCGCGCGATGCCGTTCATCAGGCCGATGGCGACGAGATCGTTCCAGCAGACGGCCGCGGTCGGCTTGTCCTTCAGCGCCAGGAACTGGCTGGCGATCTCGAAGCCGGCCTGCTTGTTGCGCGGTCCCGGCAGGCGCCAGCCGGATCGCAGTTCCAGTCCCGCGGCCTCCATGGCGTTGACGTAGCCCTGATAACGGTCGCGGCCGGTGGAGGTCTGGTCGGTGCCGCCGATCATGACGATGCGCCGATGGCCGAGCGAGATCAGATGGTTGGTGGCGAGCGCGATGCCGTAGGCATCGTCGCCGCGAAAGGCCGGCACGTCGGCGCCGTCCACGGAACGCGCCACCAGCACGGCCGGAAGGCCGTTATGCTCGGCCACCATGATGTCCTCCGGCGGCGTGCCGATGGCGGGCGACATGATGACGCCGTCGGCGCCGAGCTGGAGCAGCGTGTCGATGAAATTGCGTTGCTTTTCGAGATCGTCGTAGTGGTTGGACAGGATGAAGGTCTGCCGGCCGCGATCGAGCTCCATCTCGATCGAGCGCAGGATCTCGGCATAGAAGGGGTTCATGATGTCGTGCACCACGACGCCGACGATTCCCGAGCGCGATGTGCGCAGGCTCGCGGCGCGGCGATTGTAGATATAGCCGATGGCGCGCGCATGTTCCTTGATGCGATCGCGCGTCGCCTCCGCCACCAGCGGACTGTCGCGCAGCGCGAGCGACACCGTTGCTGTGGAAACGCCGAGCGCATCCGCAATCGTGGAAAGCTTGATCTTCTGGGCCAGCCCCGCCTCCCCGTGGCGTAGAACTTTTTAAACTGTTTAAATGCGCTCTATGCCATCGGAAATCATACAATTCAAAGCTTTTTTGCCAGCTCGCTGTCTTCGGCGCTGGGCGTGGACCGGTCGCGCAGTCTGAGCCTGTGCTCGCGGTGCACGATGTAGAGCCCGCTGAGGACGATGATCGCGGCGCCGACAAGCGTCCATCCGTCCGGCAACTGCCCGAAAACCAGATATCCGGAGATCATCATCCAGACCATCTGGAGATAGGGATAGGGCGCGAGCGCCGTCGCCGAAGCCTGCCGGTAGGCTTGGATCAGCAGCCAGTGTCCGAAACCGCCGAAGAAGCCGAGGCTGAGCAGCAGAAGCCATGCGACCGCCGTCGGCGGCGCCGAGGCGGTGAACGGAACGGCCGGCGCCATCAGCACGGCAGGCGCCAGCGCCGAATAGAAGATCAGGCTCGGCGGGTTCTCGGTGGCGCTCATTCGCCGCGTCATGATGACGTAGAAGCAGTAGCTCAGCGTCGCGCTGAGCGCATAGACATGCCCGATCGAGAAGGCGTGGAAGCCCGGGCGCGTGATCACCAGCACGCCGGCGAAGCCGACCAGCACGGCCATCCAGCGGCGCCACCCTGCCCATTCGCCGAGCAGCGGCCCGGCCAGCGCCGTGATCACCATGGGCGCGAAGAAAAAGATCGACGTCGTTTCCGCAAGTTGCAATGTCCGCAACGCGGCGAAATTGAACACGGTCGAGCCGAAGAGGAAAACGCCCCGCAATATCTGTTGCGGCAGCGAATTGAACCGGAACATCGCCGTGTGATGCCAGCTCCGGAACAGGATCAGGACCAGCAGGAGATGCGAAAAGAACCGCACCCACGCGATGAAGGGCGCCGACATGCCGGAAAGCACGAGATACTTCGCCCCGGTGTCGAGACCGGTGAAGAGTATGCCTGTCGCGAAAACGAGCAGGATCGCCGAAAGTGGCGTGGCTCTATCGTCGGATGCGCTCAAGGGATGGGAATCTTCGCAGCGGCGGTCGCCCGCTCTTTAACGCGTTCGAAGCAGGCCGCAACCCCAAAAGCCATAGGGAAGACGAATCACTCGTCCGCCTCGTCGTCCTCGAGCTCGGCCACGGCGTTGGCTGAAAGATTGCTCTCGACGCGGGCGAGCAGCTTGGCGAGCGTTTTCTGCTCCTTCTTGTCCATGCCCTTGAACGCCTGCTTTTCGGTCTTGCGCACGGACTTCTCGATCGCCCGGATGGCTTCCCGTCCCCGTTCTGTCAGGAAGATATGCGCCTGCCGCGCGTCCTCTTCCGAAGCGCGCTTGTCCAGCACGCCCTGCGCCTGAAGGCGATTGATGGTCTTGGTGATCGTCGGCGGACGCACACCGAGCTTGCCGGCGAGCTGGCCCGGCGTCTGTCCGTCGAGCTGCGAAAGGGCCAGCATGATCTGGTCCTGCCCGGCATAGAAGCCGTGGTCGAGCAGACGCGCGGCGAGCGCCGTTCGCGCGAGGCGCGTCGCCGACTGCAGTCGCGCCATGGTTGCGCTTCGATCCGACTTTGCCATTCGACGCCCCTCTCGAACTGCGACGCGGGACCCGGTGCCTCCGCTTCATCCGCAACGACGCCGTCTGGCCGGAACGTTGCCGGCAATGGACAGGATCGCGCCCGGCTAATCGCACGCGATCATAACAGCTGAATGACAGCCGGCTGTGCAAATACAGCAGATATCGTCAGACTGCGACAAGGTGCGCGGAACCGCCGAAGCCGATCCCACGGAATTGCGCCTGACCTCAGGCAAGCAATCCGCGCTTCGCCAGATTCTCCATCAGCGCGCGCGTGCCGAAGGTCCAGGGGTCGATGGCGTCGCAGCGGTCGACGATGTTCACCAGCGCGCCCAGCTTCGGCGAGGATATGGTGACGCGGTCGCCGGCATCGTGAGTGAACCCCTGCCCAGCCGCCTTGCGGTCCTTCACCGGCGCGAACATCGTTCCCAGGAACAGCATGAACCCGTCCGGATATTGATGGTTCTTGCCGATCGTCTGGCCGACGATGTCGGCCGGCGGCCGGGAGATCGCGCTCATCAGGCTCTCGCCGGCGAGTTCGAAGCCGTCCGCGCCGAGAATGTTCAACGAGATCGCGGCGCTCTCCACATCGGAAAGCGCAAAGGTGTCGTCGAAAAGGCGGATGAACGGGCCGATCGCGCAGGCGCCGTTGTTGTCCTTCGCCTTGCCGAGCAGAAGGGCGGAGCGGCCTTCCACGTCGCGCAGGTTGACGTCGTTGCCGAGCGTCGCGCCCCTGATCTCGCCCCGCGAATTGACGGCCAGCACAACCTCCGGCTCCGGATTGTTCCAGCTCGATATGGGATTGACGCCGACCTTGGCGCCGCAGCCTACCGAGGACATGGGCTGCGCCTTGGTGAAGACCTCGGCGTCCGGGCCGATGCCCACTTCGAGATATTGCGACCAGAGCCCGCGCTCCTGAAGCAGCGCCTTGACCTTCGCCGCCTTTTCGGAGCCCGGCTGCACGCCGCGCAGGCTCTCGCCGACAACCGGCGCGAGCTCGCGGCGGATGGCCTCGGCGCGCTCGGGCTCGCCCTTGGCGCGCTCCTCGATGACGCGTTCGAGCATTGAGCCGGCGAAGGTGACGCCGGCGGCCTTGACGGCTTGCAGGTCGCAGGGGGCGAGCAACTGCCCGGCAGGCCCCTTGTCGAAGCCGTTACTCAGGAAATCGTCCAGCCTGCCGATTGAAGGCGATGCCGCAGCGGCAATCTCCTGCGTGGGCCGTTCGAGCAGACCCGACATGGTGGGCGAAAGCGCGGAAAGGTCGCGCAACACCTCGCCGTCGACGAGCACCGGGCAAGGACCGCCGCGCTCATTCGGCCAGACACGGCCGACGAGCAGCCCCGGCCCGTCCGTGGGCAGAATGTCCTTTGCGGCAAGATTGAGTTCCGACACGCTATCCCTCCCGGCGTTCTATCAGGCGTCACCGGGATAGCGGGTGGCGGCCGGCTTCTCAAGGGCGGCGGTTGAATCGGAAAGACGGAGCCGGGTCCTGCAAGACCCCGTGCAATCCGCTTCGCCACCGCCTATATGGAGGCGACTTTCCAATCTGAGACCGGAATCATGGCCGACGCATCCGTCCATCAAATCCCCGTAACCGTCCTGACCGGCTACCTCGGCGCGGGCAAGACCACGTTGCTCAACCGCATCCTCTCCGAGAACCACGGCAAGCGCTACGCCGTGATCGTCAACGAATTCGGCGAGATCGGCATCGACAACGATCTGATCGTGGAATCCGACGAAGAGATCTACGAGATGAACAATGGCTGCGTCTGCTGCACGGTGCGCGGCGACCTGATCCGCGTCGTGGAAGGGCTGATGCGCCGTCCGGGCCGCTTCGATGCGATCGTGGTGGAGACGACCGGTCTCGCCGACCCGGTGCCCGTGGCGCAGACTTTCTTCATGGATGAGGACGTGCGCTCAAAGACCAGACTCGACGCCGTGGTGGCGCTGGTCGACGCCAAGCATTTGCCGCTCAGATTGAAGGACTCCAAAGAAGCAGAGGACCAGATCGCCTTCGCCGACGTCGTCGTGCTCAACAAGACCGACCTTGTCACGCCGGAGGAATTGGCCAGGGTGGAAGCGACCGTCCGCGCCATCAACCCGACCGCGAAAATCCATCGCACCGAACGGTCTGGCGTGAACCTCGCCGAAGTTCTCGACCGCGGCGCCTTCGACCTCTCGCGCGCTCTGGAGAACGACCCGCATTTCCTCGAGGCCGACGATCACGACCATGATCATGTCTGCGGTCCCGACTGCGACCACGATCACCACCATCATGACCATCACCACCACGCCCATGGCGGCGCGTCGGAAATCCATGACGTGACGGTGAAGTCGATCTCGCTGCGCGGCGGCGAGATGGACCCGAAGCGCTTCTTCCCGTGGATCGAGAAGGTGACGCAGTCGCAGGGTCCGAACATCCTGCGGCTGAAGGGGATCATCGCCATCAAGGACGATCCCGACCGCTATGTGCTGCAAGGCGTCCACATGATCATCGAGGGCGATCACCAGCGGCCGTGGAAGGATGGCGAGAAGCACGAGAGCCGGCTCGTCTTCATCGGCCGCGGTCTGGACGAAGCCGTTCTTCGCCGGAGCTTCGAGGCATGCCAAGCGGCTTGACCGCCAAAGCCGGCGGGGATAGCAGCGGCACCATGCCCACTGTCGCCCCTCTCGATCTTGACGGACATTGCCTCGCCGCGGGCTTTCTCGGCGAGGTGCCATTCTTCTGCCTCGCCGACGGCTCTATCCACCGGCTCGACCACGGCCACAAGCACGAAGCGGTCCATGACGGCCTGCTTTGCGCAGAGTTCGATGCGGTCGGCCGGCGTCTGATCACAGGCGGCGAGGACGGCAAGGTCGTTGCGACGAAACCGGGCGGATCGTTCGAAACGCTGGCCGAAGCCGGGAAGAAATGGGTGACGAGCGTCGCCGCGGGTCCGCAAGAAGCCGTCGCCTGGGCGGTCGGGCGATCGGCGTTCTGCCGTCTGCCGGACGGCAAGGTGAAGGAGTTTTCGCATCCGCGCTCGGTCGAAGGGCTCGCCTTTTCGCCCAAGGGCATGCGCTTCGCCGTCGCCCGCTACAATGGCGCGACGCTGCACTTTCCCGCCACCGACGGCAAGCCGACGGAGCTGGAATGGGCCGGAGCCCATACCGGCGTCACCTTCTCACCGGACGGCGCCTTCCTCGTCACAACCATGCAGGAGAATGCGCTGCACGGCTGGAAGCTCACCGACGGCAAGCACATGCGCATGGCGGGCTATCCGGCAAAGGTGAAAAGCCTGTCATGGAGCGTCAAGGGCCGTTGGCTGGCGAGTTCCGGCGCACCGGCGGCCATCGTCTGGCCCTTCACCGGAAAGGACGGCCCCATGGGCAAGGCGCCGCTGGAACTCGGCACGCGCGGCAATGTGATGGTGACGTCGGTCGCCTGCCATCCGACCGAGGAGGTCGTCGCCATCGGCTATACGGACGGCATGGTGCTGGCCGCCCGCTTCACGGACCAGAAGGAAGTGCTGCTGCGTCGTCCCGGCAAGGGAGCCGTCACCGCGATGACCTGGGACGCCGAGGGCCGCCGCGTCGCCTTCGGCAGCGAGGCTGGCGACTGCGGCGTCATCGACGTGGCCGGCTAGCCGGTCGCCTTCCCGGCAGCGGCGGAAGCCCGCGAAGACGGGCGGCGAAGCGCGAAACCGTCGCGCATGTTCAGCGACAGAAGCGCGATATTGACCGCTCCGGCAATCAATTCGAGCGCCTGAACGACAAAGAACGACGCATCGAACTGGCCGGCGTCGGCCCTGCCTGCAAGAAAGATCGCGGACGGCACGAGAACGACGAGGCCGTTTGCAGCGACGATCTTCATGCGCCGCTTCTTCCGGTCGACCACCGGGCTGCGCCACCGGCCGCCGAGGGAAAACCCGGTCCCGCCGGCAATGGCCATCGACGGCACCAGGAGCAGCATGCCGGCCAGAATGGCATTCTTCGCAATGGCGATCGCCGACGCGTCTCCGAAAAGCTCGGTCAGCACAGTGGCCGTCCAGAAGGCGCAGATCGTCAGCAGCGCCAGCGCGCCACTGAAAGCATGAATCCTGAGTTTCATGACAAATCCCCAGTTAGATAGCATGCTATATACTATTGCATAGCAAGCTATTCAACTGCTATTTGCGGCCATGTCATTCGATAGAACGCGCTCCGCCGGCTTCCTGGCGAATCAAATGGCCAGACTTTTCGCCAAAGGTCTTCAGCGGAACATCAGGCAATTCGGACTGGCGCCGGCCCAGTTCATGACCCTGCTCGCGCTTTGGGAAGAAGACGGGCTGACCCAACGTGAGCTCAGCGAGCGTCTCGATGTCGAGCAGGCGACGATGGCGAATACGCTCACAAGGATGGAACGGGACGGATTGATCGAGCGGCGGACGCTGCCGGAGGATGGGCGGTCGCAGTCGATCCATCTCACCCGCAAGGCGATCGGCCTCCAGGAGGCGGCGACGGATGCGGCGAAATCCGTCAACGCGACGGCGCTCGGCAATTTGACTAAGGAAGAGCGCACGCTCTTCCTCGATCTCGCCTCCAGGATCATCAGCGCCCTTAAAGAACGCTATTAGCTCACTCGACGAAGCAGCCGACCTTGCCCTTGAACTTCGCCTGTTTCGCTTGAACGTTGTCGCCCACCGTATCGTAGACAATCAGTTCGTACGTTCCGGCATATTCGTTCTCGTCGCCCTTCGCCTTGGTGTAGAGCACCAGCTCGACATAGCCGTGCGGCTTGCTGCCCTCCCGCTCGCGGTAGAGGTCGAGGCGAAGCTCCTTGCCGTCAAGCCAGTACTGCGCGACGTGGTCCATCTTGAAAGCAGTCTTGCGCAGATCGGCCGCGACTCCCTTGTCCCTGATCTCGACCTTGCCGTCGAAGGAGAAGATGGGGCTGCCCATGCCTCGCGTGATGCCGGCATTGAGCTCGAATGCCACCTTCTTGTCCTTGGCGGTGCAGCCCAGCCCTCCGGACGCGGCGGCAGGCACGATGCTTGACAGAATGGCGATGGCGGCGATCTTGGCGCGCATTTGGTTCCCTCATGAAAACGCTGTTGGCGGCGCTCTCGCATGAGGTTGTATCGATAGTGTGTCTGCCGATTGCAGACAACGTGGCGGGTTCGTTACAATTGTGTGAGGGAAACATGAGTGCAGCCGGCGTCGGGCATAACAGCGTCATCGAAGGCAAGGCCGGGATGCTGCGTCAACGGGAGGCTGAGGTCTTCCGTCGGGCGCGGCCGAAATCGAGGGCCGCGATCGGCAAAGGCGCCGCCGGTTATCTCGGCGGCGTGCCGATGCACTGGATGAGCGACTGGCCGACGCCCTTCCCCATCGTCGTGGAAAGCGCAAGCGGCGCGACGATCGTCGACATCGACGGCAACCGGCTGGACGATTTCTGCCTCGGCGACACCGGCTCGATGTTCGGCCACTCGCCTGCCCCGGTGGCGCGCGCGCTCCGCAGGCAGGCAGGGCGCGGCCTCACCTACATGCTGCCTTCCGAGGATGCGCTGGCAGTCGGAAAGCTGCTGACGGCGACATTCGGCCTGCCTTACTGGCAGATCGCGACGACGGCGACCGACGCCAACCGCTTCGCGCTCCGGGTTGCCCGCGCCGTGACCGGACGGGCAAAGATCCTCGTCTTCAACGGCTGCTATCACGGCGCGGTGGACGAGACGATGGTGCGGCTGGCGGATGGCAGGCCCGTCAACCGGCCCGGATTGGCCGGAGAGTTCCGCGATCTGACGCGGGACACGAGGATCGTGGAGTTCAACGACCTGCCGGCGCTGGAAAAGGCGCTCGCCCCCGGCGACGTCGCCTGCGTCATGACCGAGCCGGTATTGACGAACTGCTGCATGGTGCTGCCGGCCCCGGGCTTCCACTACGGCTTGCGCAGGCTAACGCGCGACGCAGGCACGCTGCTTTTGATCGACGAGACGCATACGGTCTCGACCGCGGTCGGCGGCTACACGGCGAAGCATGGCCTGGCGCCCGACCTTTTCGTCCTTGGCAAACCGGTGGCGGGCGGCGTGCCGGCGTCGATCTGGGGCATGAGCGCCGCTGTCGCCGATCGCTGGGAAGCCTACAATCGCACGAAAGAACCCGGCTATTCCGGCATGGGCACGACGCTTTCGGCCAACCCGCTGCAATTCGCGACGATGCGCGCGACGCTGGAAGAGGTGATGACCGAAGCAAACTACGCGCATATGGAGCGGCTGGCGGCCCGACTGGAATCCGGCCTGCGCGACGCCATCGAAAACGCCGGCCTGCCATGGCACGTCGTGCGGGTCGGCGCACGCGTCGAGTTCATCTGCGCGCCCGGGCCGCTCAGGAACGGCGGCGAGGCGGAGTACGCGCACCAGCCTGCGCTGGAGGCAGCGATTCATGTCGCGCTGGTCAATCGTGGCGTGCTGATCGCGCCCTTCCACAACATGATGCTTGTCTCGCCCGCGACGACGGCGCGTCAGGTCGACCGGCTGGTCGCCGCCTTCGCCGGTGTTGCGGGCGAACTCGCGTCATGAGAGAAGCGCCGCAGGCAGGACTGGACACATCATGACATCGCCATCGGACTCGACGCCCGCCGAAGCCAAAGCCTTTCTCGACTCCCATCCCGAGATCGAAGCTTTCGACATCGTGCTGACCGACACCAACGGCGTCGGGCGCGGCAAGATCGTGCGCAGGCATGAGCTGAAAGGCCTCTACGAGAACGGCCGGCACATGCCGATCTCCATCCTCGGCCTCGACATCACCGGCGAGGACGTCCACGAAACGGGCCTCATCTGGGATTCCGGCGACGGCGATCTGCGCGCATGGCCCCTGCCCGGCACGCTAGTGCCGCTCCACGGCACGATCCCGCCGCGCGGGCAGGTGTTGATGGGCATGTACCATCTCGACGGCAGGCCGATGACGTCGGACCCGCGCCATGCGCTGGCGCGGCAGGTCGAGGCTTTTGCCGGAAAGGGCCTGCATCCGGCCGGCGCCTTCGAGCTGGAGTTCTTCCTCCTCGCCAACGAGCGCGACGCGGAAGGCCGCGTGCAGCCGGCGCGCGCCGTGCTCGACGGCCGCGTCTCGGGCAAGACGGAGGTCTATTCGGTCGATCACCTGCATGGCATGGAGCCGCTGTTCTCCGACATCTATGCAGCGGCGGAGGCGCAGGGAATCCCGGCCGAGACGGTGATCTCCGAATACGCGCCCGGCCAGTACGAGCTGACGCTCAACTACCGCAAGGATATTTTGCGCGCGGCCGACGATCTCGTCATGCTGAAGCGGCTGGTCAGAATGCAGGCGCGACGGCATGGCGTCACCGCCTGCTTCATGGCCAAGCCCATCGAGAAATATGCCGGCTCCGGCATGCATCTGCATGTCTCGCTGCTTGACGACGAGGGCAGGAACGTCTTCACGGAGCCGCAGGAAGGCAAATGGGAACCCACGATGCTCCATGCTCTCGGCGGGCTCGCCGCGACCATGGCGGAATCGATGCTGGTCTTCGCGCCGCACGCCAATTCCTGGAGGCGCTTCGTCTCGCAGTCCTATGCGCCGGTCGCGCCGACATGGGGCGTCAACAACCGCTCGGTGGCGCTTCGGGTGCCCGCAGGCGACGCGAAAAACCGCCGCATCGAGCATCGCCCGTCGGGCGTTGACGCCAATCCCTATCTGGTTGCCACGTCGGTGCTCGCCGGCATCGCAAGGGGCATGGACGAGAAGCTCGATCCGGGGCCGGAGACCACCGGCAACGGCTATGAGGCGGCGGATGCGCAGCGCGGCGCGATGCCGGCCGACTGGCGCGACGCGATAGAGGCGGCGAAGGCGTCCGGATTCCTGAAAAACGCGCTCGGCGCCGACCTGCACAGGACGTTCTGCGCCATCAAGGAAAGCGAGTATCTGCGGGTCGCGCGCACGGTGAGCGAACTGGACTATCATCTTTATCTGCACGAGGTTTAGGATCAGGACCTGTTGACGACCGCGCGGAATCGCTCCCGGCGGCGTGGAACTCTTCGACGGCATCGCTGTTGCTGTAGCGAACGGAGGCGGGATGCAGAATCCATTGCTGTTGCAGTTGCGCTTGCGCGACGCCATCTCCGACGAGGAAGCCGCGCTCCTGGCCGCCTCGTTCAGCGGCGAACGCACTTACGCCGCCGATCAGGACATCGTCGCGCAGGATGCGCGGCCGGGCACCAGCCAGATGCTGCTCGACGGGCTGGCGGGGCGCTACAAGGTGCTCGCCGACGGTTCGCGCCAGATCACCGCCGTGCATGTGCCCGGCGATTTCATGGACCTGCACGGCTTCCTGCTGAAGAAGATGGCGCACGGCGTCGTTGCGCTGACGCCCTGCCGGCTTGCGATCGTGGAGCACGCGACCCTGAAGCGCCTGACCGAGACCGCGCCGCATCTGACGCGCATGCTCTGGCTCGATACGCTGATCGACGGCTCGATCCATCGCGAGTGGATCGTCGCCATGGGGCGGCGCGGCGCCGAAGCGCGCATGGCGCACTTCCTGTGTGAGCTCTATGTGCGGCTGAGGATCGTCGGCCGGGCCGACGAACTGTCGTTCCGCCTGCCGCTGACACAGTCCGAAATCGCCGACGTGCTCGGCATGTCCGTGGTGCATGCCAACCGCACGATCCAGAGGCTGCGCCGCGACGGCGCGGTGAAATGGGAGGGCGATCTGGTCAGGATAGAAGACTGGGACAAGCTGACGGAGCTGGCGGAGTTCGACGACACTTATCTCTGCCTCGAAAAAGAGCCTCGCTGAGAGGCGCTTACTCCCCGTCAAGCCAGCGCGATTCGAAGATGAGCGACGCCTCGAAGATCGCGGAACCGGTATCGTCCCGGACCTTCACCGTGAAAACGTGGTTGTCGCCGTTCGGCAACCGCTCCCGCGCGATCTCCGGCAACGAGTTGATGGCGTTTTCCCTGAGTTCGGCGCGCGTTTCGCAGACTATTCCATGATCGTCGCTGTGCAGCTGTCCAGCGTCGTAGGTATCGAAGAAGTATCGGGGCATGGCGTCGTCCTTCGGCGTCGCAGTTGAACGCCGAAGATGCCGCTGCGTTCCGCGAGCCAGAGCCTTTCATGGTTGGCCGGAAACGGTTCTGTTTGTCCGATGGCGGGACGATCTGCGCGAAGGCCGGTGCAGGTCGTACCGGGGGTACGGCCAAATCCGGCCGACAAAGCGGGCGCCCGCCAGCGGCAAACCCTTCGGGCCGGGTGCATTTGGCCCATTTCTTTCGGCTCGGCCGTGGCGCCACCACGCCCTTCGCCGAAACCCTCGACCCTGGGACCAAATGCTCTCCGGCAGAACGGTTCCGGGTAGCCATGAAAGGCTCTGGTTACGGCTCCAGTTCCACGTCCCAGTAGAGATAGTCCATCCAGCTTTCGTGGAGGTAGTTCGGCGGGAAGAGTCGGCCGTTGTTGTGCAGATCCTGCACGGTGGGCTGGTATGGCTTCTGCAACGGCCACATCTTCGCCTGGGCCGGCAGCAGTCCCCCCTTGCGGAGATTGCAGGGCGAACAGGCGGCCACCACATTGTCCCAGGTCGTGGCGCCGCCGCAGCGGCGCGGAATGACGTGGTCGAACGTCAAATCCTCATGCGTGCCGCAATACTGGCACTGGAAGCGGTCGCGCAGGAAGACGTTGAAGCGCGTGAAGGCCGGATGGCGCGACGGCTTGACATAGCTCTTGAGGCAGACCACCGACGGCAGCCGCATCTGGAAGGACGGCGAGGACACCGACTGCTCGTATTCGGCGACGATGTTCACCCGGTCGAGGAACACGGCCTTGATCGCATCCTGCCAGGACCAGAGCGACAGCGGATAGTAGCTGAGCGGCCGGTAGTCGGCGTTCAGCACCAGTGCCGGCAGAGCCTCTGGCGATACATGAACCGTCACTTCAATCGCCCTCCTGAGGCGTCGAACCTTTCGGCGCGGATAGTGTAATCAGGAGATTGCAGGATTGTGAAGCTGTGTGATCACCTCAGCAGCCCTGAAAAATTCAGGATTCGCGTTGATTTTCAGGCAGTCCCGACGGTGGTGTGGCATCCTTGCCGCGCATTTTGCGGTAATAGGCCCAGAACAGGCGCGAAGCGACGCCCCGCCAAGGCGACCATGATTCGGCCAGCGCGGCGAGCGCCTTGTCGCCGGGACGCGGGTCGATGCCCAGCGCGTGGCCGACGGCGCTTTGCAGCGCCACGTCCTTTGCCGGGAAAATATCCGGATGGCCGGCTGCGAAAAGCAGGTAGACTTCTGCTGTCCAGGGACCGATCCCCGACACTGCCGTGAGCGCCCGCATGGCTATCTCGCCGTCCAGGCCGGCGAGCGCGACGAGGTCGAGGCCCTCCTCCACCGCTTGCGCCAGCGCCAGCACCGTCCGTTGCTTGGGACGCGACAGGCCGGCCTCCCGGAACACGTCTTCGGGCGCATCGAGCACGGCGCGCGGCGTCAGCGGATCGAGGAGGCGGATGAAACGTCCGAGGATGGCGTCGGCGCTGGCGCGCGACACCTGCTGCGAGACGATGATGGCGACGAGGCTGGCAAAACCGGGCTCGGAGAGGCGCAAGGGAACGGTCCCTGCCCGCTCGATCACGGCGGAGAGCCGGGGATCAAGACGTATCAGGGCTTCGAGGCCTTGAGAAATATCATCCAGCGTCAAAATTCTACGCATCCTACGCCTTGTTCGCGCCCACGGCCGGAAGTAGCAATCGCAAAACGTTGAGGAGCATCCATTTCCCGCCATATGGTGACACGACCCGTCTTCCGCTTCGCGCCAAGTCCCAACGGCGCCCTCCACCTCGGCCACGCCCTTTCCGCGCTGCTGAATGCCGAGATGGCGCGGGCGACTGACGGGCGCTTCCTGCTGCGTATCGAGGACATCGATGTGGCGCGCTGCACGCCGGAATTCGAGGCCGCCATCCATGACGATCTGCGCTGGCTGGGGCTTGCCTGGGAGGAGCCGGTGCGCCGGCAGTCCGAACACTTCACCGAATACGACGCGGTGCTGCAGAAGCTCATCAGGGCGGGGCTGGTCTATCCCGGCTTCATGAGTCGCGGCGACATCCGCGCCCATATTTCGGAAGCCGGCGATCACGGAAAAAGCTGGCCGCGCGATCCCGACGGCGTGCCCCACTATCCACCGGTCGACCGGAACCTGTCTCAGCGGGAGCGCCGGAAACGCATGGACAGCGGCGCGCCCTTCGCCTGGCGGCTCGACGTAAACGCCGCGCTCGCCCGGATCGGCCAGCCGCTGACCTGGACAGAATATGCCGACGAGGAACTGACCCGTTCAAGCCTGGTGGAGGCGCGTCCGCAGGACTGGGGCGACATCGTCATCGCGCGCAAGGACGTGCCCACCAGCTACCATCTCGCCGTGGTGCTCGACGACGCCGACCAGCGGATCACCCATGTCGTGCGCGGCCGCGACCTCTATCATGCCACCGCCATTCAGCGGCTCTTGCAGGAACTGCTCGGACTGACCGAACCGGTCTATTTCCATCACCGGCTGGTGCTGGGCGAGGACGGGCGAAAGCTCTCCAAGAGCGCGAAGGACACCGGCCTGCGGGAATTGCGCGAAAACGGCAGGACGCCCGACGACATACGCCGTCTCGTCGGCCTCGAACCCCTGCACGCCGACGCCTGAACGCCGAAAGCGGCAGCGTCAGGCGGGGCCGTTGCCGTCGACCTTGGTCTGCCAGCCGCCTTCCTCGATGCGGTAGTAGTCCGAGCCGATCTGGGCATACCTGTCGCAGCGCCTGCCGCCGTCCTCGAAGGTGATGCAGACCGCATCGCCGGAGATCGCATAGGTGCCTGCGTCACGCACCTCGTAGTCGCGATAGCCGTAGCGACCGTCGGCGTAGAAGGTCGAGACCGCGCCGTAATGGTTGTAGCGCAGCGCCCTGCCGACGATGAAGCCGCGCAGAGCTTCGCCGGAGAGGGTCGGAACCGAAGGCTTCGCCGGCGCCTTCTCCTCGGCGGTAAGCGTGGGCGTTGCGGACTGGCATCCCGCCAGAAGCATGGCGACAAGGGCGGCCACGGCGCGCTTCATGCAGCTCTTCCTCGCGGACTGAACGGATTCGGCGGGAACGCCGTAGACCACGTCCCCGGGTCGCTTTCAATCCGGGAATCCGGCATTCAGGCGACGGTGGATGCGCCTTCCACCGGAATTCGACGCTTCATACTTTGTAGAGTCGCAGCGGCCGCTCGCCGGTCCTGGCGATCACGCCCTTGGCTTCCAGATCGAGCTGGACGGTTTTGGCCCACCAGCCTGTCCTGACGGGGTCCGGAAACAGATCGGGCGACACAGCCCCGAGCAGCCGGGTATGGATTTCCGCGATCGTCAGGCCCGGACGACGCTCCGGCACCACGGAGAGATACGCCTCGCGCATCGCCTCGTACATCATCGCGTCGACCCGCCGGAGCGAGCCGGGATGGTTGATGTTCTCGACGCTGATCCTCGTCACACGAACCTCCTGCTTCCACGGAATCGCTACCGAGGACGTCTGACCGGCGCTCCCGCCGACACCGGAAGGCGGAATTGTCGTCAAGCCCGGCTCAATCATTGCTTCAACGCTTTTGCGTTGCCTCGCCGAAGCCGGGGGACTATCCACGCCGCGACTCTGGAGCCCCGATGCCCGACATCAAGCGATCAATCCCGGCGGCCTTCGTCGTCCTTTGGGCGACGGGCTTCATCGGCGCGCGCTACGCCATGCCGTGGTCGGAGCCGTTCACCTTTCTCGCGGCGCGTTTCCTGCTGGCCGCCGCCATCCTGCTTGCGCTGGCGCTCGCGCTGCATGCCCGGGCGGCGTCCCGGCGGCAGGCATTCCACTCGCTGATCGCCGGCGCGCTGATGCATGGCGGCTATCTCGGCGCGCTTTTCTGGGCGATCCGGCATGGTATGCCGGCGGGCATCTCGGCGGTGGTGATCGGGCTGCAGCCGCTGCTCACCGCGCTCATGGCGGGTCCCGTGCTGGGCGAGAAGATCCTGCCCAGACACTGGCTGGGGCTGCTGATCGGCTTCGTCGGGGTGTTCGTCGTGCTGTCGCCGAGACTCGGCGTCGGCGCCAGCGGCGTCACCATGCCGACGCTCGCCGCCATGGGCATTTCCGTGACCGCCATGAGCGCCGGCACGATCTGGCAGAAGCGCCACGCCACCTCCGCCAACGTCTTCACCGGCACATTCTGGCAATATGTCGGCGGCGCCATGCCCATGGTGATCGGCTCGGCGCTTTTCGAGACTCGGACAGTCGTCTGGAACGGCGAACTGATCTTCGCCATGGCCTGGCTGGTGCTTGTGCTCTCGATCGGCGCGATCTTCCTGCTGATGATCCTCATCCGCGAAGGCGAAATGGCCAAGGTCGCCTCGCTTTTCTATCTGGTTCCCGCGGTGACGGCCGTGATCGCCTGGTTCCTCTTCGGAGAGGAACTGACGCCGGTGCAGATCGGCGGCATGGCGATCGCGACGGTCGGCGTCTGGCTGGCGACGGCTCAGGCCCCGACCTTGGCCCGAGCGTCGAGATAGCGGCGAATGGAGGCGTTCAGCTCGCCGCCCAGGATGAAGATCACGGAGACGATATAGAGGAAGACCACGGCGATCATGATCGACGCGAGGCCGGCATAGGTGGTCACGTAGGACGAGAAATTGTCGAGGTATGTGGCGAAGAGCGTCGATCCGATAAGCCAGCCGACCAGGGTGAAGATGATGCCCGGGACGATGTCGAGCAGCGGCCGCCTGCCATCCGGCAGCCAGATGTGCACCGCCACCAGACCGAGCACGATGACCGTCGAGGCGATGATGAAGCGCCACAGCGTGATCGTGCCCATATAGGGCTTGATCCATTCGAAGTTCGCTTCCAGGAAGCGCGCGATCAGCGGCGCGAAGACCAGCAGGATGCTGATGACGACGAAGCCGATCGTGGCGATCAGCACGAAGCCGAGGCTCTGCGTGCGCCGATACCAGATGGAGCGCGTTTCCACGACGCGATAGGCGCGGTTGAGCGACGTGCGCAGCGCCTCGATGCCGTTGGAAGCAAAGAAGGCGGCCAGCGCCACGCCGTAGGTGAGCAGGTCGCCGCGCTGCACGGTGAGCACGGTGACGACCTCGCGCGCGATCGGCGCGGCGATCTGCTCCGGCCAGGTGTCGAAGACCAGATGCACCGCCGTCTCGGCGAAGGCCTGCGCGCCGAGGAAGCTGGCGAGCGTGGTGGCGAAGATGAGGAACGGAAATATCGCCATGAGCGCCGAAATGGCGAGATAGCTCGCCATCGCCCACCCGTCGTCGTCGTTGAAATGCCCTGCCGCATCCCAGATGATCCGTCGCAGCGCGACGATCCTGCGCATCACTTGCTTGTCCGGCCGTTTCACGCGTTGTTTCGAGGCCGCGAATATGGGAAGGGATTGCCTCCCTTGGCAAGCTTTCGCGCCAGATAAACGGAGGCGCATCGGGCATTGCGCACAATCATCGTCACCGGTGCCTCGTCGGGCATAGGCGCCTATTGCGCGCGGGCGCTCAAGCGCGACGGCTGGCGCGTCTTCGCCACAGCGCGCAGGCCCGGGGACATAGCGGCGCTGGAGGCCGAAGGGCTGGAGGCCTTCTATCTCGATTACGCCGAACCGGAATCGATCGCCGCGCTCGTCGACGCCGTGCTGGCGCGCACGGACGGCACGCTGGACGCCCTCTACAACAATGGCGCCTATGCGCAGGCCGGCGCGGTTGAGGACCTTCCCGTCGCCGCGCTTCGGGCGCAGTTCGAAGCGAATTTCTTCGGCTGGCACGACCTCACGCAACGCGTCGTTCCGGTGATGCGCCGGCAGGGGCACGGCCGGATCGTCCATTGCTCCTCAATCCTCGGCCTGACGCCGATCCGCTTCCGCGGTGCCTATGCGGCCTCGAAGCACGCGATCGAGGGCCTGATGCTCTGCCAGCGCCTAGAACTCGCGGGTTCGGGCGTCAGCGTGTCGCTGATCGAGCCCGGCCCGGTCGTTTCGAGGATCGCATCGAACGGCCTGCCGTTCTTCGAGGCAAATATCGACTACGAGAACTCCGTCCACCGCGAGGCCTATCGGGCACAACTGGCGCGGCTGCGACAAGGCGGCTCCAGATCGCGGTTGAAGCTGGGACCGGATGCGGTTTATGCGGTATTGCGTCACGCACTGGAGCATCCGCACCCCAAGCCGCACTATATCGTAACCCTGCCGGCCAAGGTCGGCGTCTTCCTGAAGCGCATCCTGCCGTCAACCTTGCTCTATCGCATCCTCGGCAAGCAGGACTGAGTTTCGCAAAACGGACAGGTGCAGATGTCTACGGTCTTCAACATTATCGCCATCGTCTTCATGGTGGCCGTCGTCGCGGTGCTGATCAGGGGCCTCGTCAATCTGCTCAGGGGCGGCTCCGGCAACACATCGAACAAGCTGATGCAAGCGCGCGTGGTGCTCCAGTTCATCGCGCTGTGCTTCATCCTGCTGGCGGTCTATTTCACCCGGGGCTGAGGCGCGCGCTGATGGTCAAGCTGAACAAGATTTATACCCGCACCGGCGACAAGGGCACCACCGGTCTCGGCACGGGCGAACGCCGGTCGAAGGCTGATCTGCGCATCGAGGCGTTCGGCACCGTCGACGAAGCCAATTCCTGCATCGGCATGGCGCGCATCCACACCGGCGCGTCGCATCCGGAGATCGACGCGATGCTCGCCCGCATCCAGAACGAGATGTTCGATCTCGGCGCCGACCTCTGCGTGCCCGACGACGGCAAGCCGCCGGAATACGAGCCGCTGCGCATAATCGCCTCGCAGGTGAAACAGCTCGAGGCCGACATAGACCGCCTGAACAAGGCGTTGCAGCCGCTGAAATCCTTCATCCTTCCCGGCGGCTCGCCGGCTGCCGCCGCGCTCCATCTCGCCCGCACCACCGCGCGGCGGGCCGAGCGTCTGATGGTGGCGCTGGCCGAAAAGGAAAAGGTCGGACCCGAGGCGCTGAAATACATCAACCGCCTGTCGGACTTCCTGTTCGTGGCGGCCCGGGCGGTCAATGACAACGGAAACGCCGACGTGTTATGGGTGCCGGGCAAGAGCCGGTAGGATGGAGAACACGGCCCGGGCGGCGAGGGATCGATGTTCATTCCGTTGCATGACGCGAACAGCCTGAAACGGATCAGGTTCCAGTATGTGACCTGCGGCCTGATCGTCGCCAACATCGTCATCTTCGCGCTGACGGCGCTGAACGGCGAGGAGACCGAGATCGCTGCGGTGCTGGGTCTGGGCTACATCCCGTCGGTGGTCTTCGACACGGTGGAGTTGCCGCCGCAGTTCGTCATCCTTCCCGAGGACCTCACCTATGTCACCTATGCCTTCCTGCATGGCGACATCTGGCACCTCGGCGGCAACATGCTGTTCCTGTGGGTGTTCGGCGACAATGTCGAGGACGCGCTAGGCCATTTCCGCTTCGTCGTCTTCTATCTGCTTTGCGCCGTCGCCGGCGCGCTGTTCCACGGCCTCGTCGCGCCGGCTTCGCAGGTGCCGCTGATCGGCGCATCGGGCGCCATCGCCGGCGTGGTCTCGGCCTATCTGATCCTGCACCCGAAGGTGAAGATCTGGGTTCTGGCCTTCGGCCGTATCCCGCTTCGCGTTCCTGCCTATATCGCGCTGGCGCTGTGGATACTGTTCCAGGTTTTCATGTTCCTGGCCGCCGGCGACGCGCAGATTTCCTGGGCGTGCCATCTCGGAGGCATCGGCGCCGGCGCCATCCTTGTCCTGCTCCTCAAGCGGCGCGACGTCCCGGTGCTCGACCGCGAGATCGTCTCGCCGCGCGCCGTCGTCGTCGAACAGCCGAGTGCCGTGCGGCCCGATGCGGCGCAGCCCGTCACCCGCTGGGGACGGCAGTAGCGAATCCCGTCCCTTTCCTCAGCAACACGCCCGAGCAGCCCCGCAATGTCCCTGCAGAACCATCCTTTCCGCGGTCCCTTCTTCATGCTGATCGCGACGGGAGCGTATATCATAAACGATACGTTCATGAAGCTCGCGACGGAAAGCCTGCCGCCCTATCAGGTTCTCATGCTGCGCGGCGTTGCCGGGCTGATCTGGGGGCTGCCGCTTCTCTACGCGCTGGGCTACGGCGGGCGGCTGAGGCAAATGTTCGACGGCCGGGTCCTGGCCCGCAACCTCAGCGAGACCCTCTCCGTCCTGTGCTATGTGGTGGCGCTTGCGAACATGCCCATCGCGGATGTCATAGCGCTGATCCAGATTACGCCTCTGCTCGTGCTGCTCGGCGCTTCCCTGATGTTGCGGGAGCGGATTGCCCGCGTCACCGTCGTGCTGATCGCCGTCGGTTTCCTCGGCGCGTTGATGGTCGCGCAACCGACGGGTGCCGGCGTTTCCGTCTACGCCGTTCTGGCGATCGGGACAGCAGTGCTGGGGGCCGGCCGGGATCTTCTCGGCAGGCAGGTCTCTCCTGCCATCCCGGGCATGATCGTCTCCATCTCGACCATTCTCGTCGTGCTTGCGGGTGCCGGTCTGGCCCATCTGGCGTTCGAGGAATGGGTTCCGCTGGACTTCTACGCGACTCTGCTTCTGCTGGGGGCCGGCCTCTTCCTGATCTTCGGCCATTTCTTCCTGTTCATGGCCTACCGTATCGGACCGACCAGCGCGGTCGCGCCGTTCTATTATTCCTTCACGATATGGGCGGTGCTGTCCGGCCTGCTCGTCTTCGGCCATATGCCGAATGCGCTTGCCGTTGCGGGCATCGCGCTGGTGATCGCAAGCGGCCTTGCCATCGCCTTTCTGGACGAGCGCCGCAAGCGTCTCATGCCTGCGGAGTAACGCGGGTTGCGTTCCGGGATTATTGCGTTTCCGCCTGGTTCATCTCGCTCGTCGCGACGATGGGATTCTGTGGCCCGAGCTGAAAACCCTTCGGAGCCATGATTGCGATCACGATGCTCGCTGCGATTGCTGCGATCACGGCTGTCGTTTGCAGAATATCCTTCATCATACGGCTCTCGGCTTTGCTGACGGATCAAACGCCGGACGCCCGATTCCGTTCCTGGCGGGAAAAGCAGCAGCTCAAGAGCAAAAATTCAAACGGTTTGAGCCAATTCGGCGTATTGACGCTGGCAACGGCGCTCACTAGACGAATGCCCAGCCATCGCCGGTTCCCAAGGCCGGCAAGCCGCTCGAAGGTCTTTTCCGGCATGAACGATGTCGGCTTCCGACAAACTGAAGAAGCCGGCATCTGATATGGGCGCTCCCCAAAAGGACGTCCGAGATCCCATCGAAGAGGTGCAATCGCATGAAAATCCTTGTCCCGGTGAAGCGGGTTGTTGACTACAACGTTAAGATCCGTGTGAAGGGCGACGGGTCTGGTGTCGAGCTGGCGAATGTGAAGATGTCGATGAACCCGTTCGACGAGATCGCGGTTGAGGAGGCGATCCGTCTGAAGGAAGCGGGCAAGGCGGATGAGATCGTGGTTGTGTCGGTCGGTCCTGCGCAGGCGGCCGAGACGCTGCGCACCGCGCTTGCGATGGGCGCGGACCGGGCGATCCTGGTGAAGGTTGACGGCGAGGTCGAGCCGCTGGGCGTTGCCAAGGTGCTGAAGGGCGTGGCGGAAGCCGAGCAGCCGGGTCTGGTGATCCTGGGCAAGCAGGCGATCGACGACGACGCCAACCAGACCGGCCAGATGGTTGCGGCGCTGCTCGGCTGGGGCCAGGCGACGTTTGCCTCGAAGGTCGAGATCGACGGCGGCAAGGCGAAGGTGACGCGCGAGGTCGATGGCGGCCTGCAGACGGTGGAGCTGAAGCTGCCGGCGATCGTGACGACGGACCTGCGGCTGAACCAGCCGCGCTATGCGTCGCTGCCGAACATCATGAAGGCGAAGAAGAAGCCGCTCGACGAGAAGGCGCCGGCCGATTTCGGCGCGGATGTGTCGCCGCGTCTAAAGGTTCTGAAGACGGAGGAGCCGGGCGGCCGCAAGGCGGGCGTCAAGGTGGGCTCGGTCGCCGAACTGGTCGACAAGCTGAAGAACGAGGCAGGAGTGCTGTGATCGGTGAACGGTGAGCCGTGAACGGAAGGCTCGACGCCCTCTGTTCACGGTTCACCGTTCGCTGCTCGCCCTCTGATGACTGTTTATCGAAGGAACGTATGCACTATGGCAATTCTGCTTATCGCCGAACATGACAATGTCTCGCTGTCGGACCAGACGGCCAAGGCGCTGACGGCAGCAACGAAGATCGGCTCCGACGTCGACGTTCTGGTGGCCGGCAAGGGCGCCAAGGCGGCGGCCGACGCGGCTGCGAAGCTGACCGGGGTGCGCAAGGTCCTGCTGGCCGAGTCCGACGCTCTCGCCGAGCGGCTGGCCGAGCCTCTGGCGGCGACGGTCGTCTCGCTCGCCGGCAACTATGATGCCATCGTGGCGGCGGCGACCGCCGCCGGCAAGAACGTCATGCCGCGCGTGGCCGCCCTGCTCGACGTGATGCAGGTGTCGGAGATCATCGAGGTGGTGTCGCCCGACACGTTCAAGCGTCCGATCTATGCCGGCAACGCCATCCAGACGGTGCAGTCGGGCGACAAGGTGAAGGTCATCACGGTGCGCACGGCCTCCTTCCAGTCGGCGGCCGAGGGCGGCTCGGCTTCGGTGGAGACGGTTTCGGCCGCGAGCGATCCGGCGCTGTCCTCCTTCGTGGAGAATCGCCTGTCGGAGAACGACCGTCCGGAACTGACCTCGGCCAGGATCATCATCTCGGGCGGCCGGGCGCTGGGTTCGTCCGAGAAGTTCCAGGAGGTCATTCTGCCCGTCGCCGACAAGCTGGGTGCGGCCGTCGGCGCCTCCCGCGCTGCGGTCGACGCCGGCTATGCGCCGAACGACTGGCAGGTCGGCCAGACCGGCAAGGTGGTGGCGCCGCAGCTCTACATCGCCGTCGGCATCTCCGGAGCCATCCAGCATCTGGCCGGCATGAAGGATAGCAAGGTCATCGTCGCCATCAACAAGGACGAGGAAGCCCCCATCTTCCAGGTCGCAGACTACGGCATCGTCGGTGACCTCTTCACAATCCTGCCAGAACTCGAAAAGGCGCTGTGAGCCTCTCGATTCCAAAAACGATACCGAAAGGGAGGCTCCGGCCTCCCTTTTTCGTTGAAGCCTATGGAACTTCCGGATTGCCCTTCAGCGGCATGTCGTCCTGCAACGGCACGGTCTGGCGCTCGATCATGCGATGAACGCGCGGGCGTTCCGGTCCGCGATGCAGCTTCATCAGCCGTTCGGTGACGTCGGCATCGGCCTTGGTCCGGCGCTGGTTGTGCCGCACATATTCGACCCAGGTCGCGACGTGGTAGCTTTCCGTCCAGATCTCCGGGTTTTCCAGATCGCGCAGCAGCACCCATTGCCGCGCCCCGTCCCGGATGCGGATGCGGCGGCGGTCGGCCATGGCGGCGAGAAACGCCGGCACATCCTCCTGCGCGATCCGGAAATCCACCATGATCATGATCGGGCCGCTCCGGGCCTTGAGATCGAGCATCAGCTGCGGCTCGCTGAACTGGTCGAGAGGCGCCAGATTGAGCGAGCTGAATTCCGGCAACCGATAGCGCAGGCCCACCAGCGCGGTGACGACGAGCAGCGCACCCGCCGCCATCAGCGCGCCGGGCGTCCCCTGCGCCTCCGCGACCTCGCCCCACAGCCAGCTGCCGGCCGCCATGCCGCCGAAAGTGGCGGTCTGGTAGAGCGAAAGCGCCCGCCCCACCACCCAGCGCGGCGTGGACAGCTGGACGGTGACGTTGAACAGCGAGAGCGCCAGCACCCAGCAGGCGCCGGCCGGCAGAAGCAGCAATCCGCTCAGCCATGCCCTGCTGCTCATCGCCAGCAGGATGCAGCTCACCGCGAAGCCGGCGCTGGCGACCCGGACGATGGTCTCGTTGCTCATCAGCTCGCGCACGCGCGCATTGAGGAAGCCGCCGATGATCGCACCCAGTCCGAAGCAGCCGAGCAGCACGCCGTAGCTCAGCGCCCCGCCCTTCAGCAGGTTGCTGGCGACGAGCGGCAGCAGCGCGAGGATGGCGATTGCCGCGCAGCCGAAAAGCATGGCGCGGAAAAGCACGGTGATCAGGTTGGGGGACATGGAAATGTAGCGAAGCCCCGCCCATACCGCGCTGCCGAACTGCTCGCGTGGCAGCTTGTTCTGGGTCGGCTCGGGCTTCCACCAGACGAGCGCGGCGATAAGCGGAATGTAGCTCGCAGCGTTGATGGCGAAGGCTGTCGCCGCACCGGCCACGGCGACGATGAAGCCGCCGAGCGCAGGCCCGATGCTGCGCATGAGGTTGAAGCCCATACTGTTCAGCGTGACCGCGCCGGGCAGGTCGTCGCGCGGCACAAGATCGCCCACGGACGCCTGCCATGACGGATTGTTGAGCGCCGTGCCGCAGCCGATCGCAAAGGTGAAGCCGAGCAGCAGCCAGGGCGTTAACCAATCCTGAAAGGCGAACAGCACCAGAAGGCAGGAGGCGATCATCATCAGCCCCTGCGCCGCGAGCATCACGCGGCGACGGTCGAAATTGTCTGCCAGCGCACCGGATGCGAGCGAAAAGAGCATGATCGGCAAGGTCGTGGCGCCCTGCACCAGCGCCACCATGCCTTCGGACTGGGCGATCATGGTCATCATCCAGCCGGCGCCGACGCCCTGTATGAGCCCGCCGAGATTCGACGCTTGCGTCGCGGTCCACAGAATGCGGAAGGTCCGATGCTGGAATGGAGCGAGGGTCGACGCTCTTTGCGGCACGATAAGGTCTTCCTCAGGCGCGGCGATGGCCGTGTCGGCATCGTTCAGGACTGAGATAGCGCCACGGGCCTGCGATGCCTATCCCCAACCGCGCGCGATGCGATCGGATGTCGTCAAGGAACATAAGATGGCCCGTCGTGCAGGTGGCGCAAAATGACGTTTGACTTTTACGCAAGGCGCACAAAAAGTGGCCAGATCGGGGTAGACGAAGTTCCTGGGCTCTTTTAGGTTGCGCTGCACAATAATGCGGGCGCAGCCGCCCCGACGGGATACGACCAGATGAAGATCGAGACGGTGGGCATCATCGGCGCCGGCCAGATGGGCGGCGGTATCGCGCATGTGACGGCATTGGCCGGCTACAATGTGCTGCTTTTCGACATCGCGCCCGCCAATATCGAAAAGGGCATCGCGACGATCAGCGGCAACATGGCCCGTCAGGTTGCCTCCGGAAAGCTGGACGACGCGGTTCGCCAGGCCGCGCTCGCCCGCATCAGCGGCGCGAACGAAATGGCCGGCCTCGCCGAGGCCGATCTCGTCATCGAGGCGGCGACCGAAGACGAAACCGTCAAGCGCAAGATCTACGCGCAGCTCTGCCCGCAGTTGAATCCGGAAGCCATTCTCGCCACCAACACCTCGTCGATCTCGATCACGCGGCTCGCCGCGCAGACCGACCGGCCGGAGCGCTTCATCGGCATCCACTTCATGAATCCGGTTCCGGTGATGAAGCTGGTCGAGCTGGTGCGCGGCATCGCCACCGAGGACATGACCTTCGAGACGGCCAAGGGCTTCGTTAAGAGCCTCGACAAGACGATCACCGTCGCCGAGGATTTCCCCGCCTTCATCGTCAACCGCATCCTGCTTCCCATGATCAACGAGGCGATCTACACGCTCTACGAGGGCGTCGGCTCGGTGGAGGCCATCGACACGGCGATGAAGCTCGGCGCCAACCATCCGATGGGGCCATTGCAGCTCGCCGACTTCATCGGCCTCGACACCTGCCTGTCGATCATGCAGGTGCTGCATGACGGCCTGTCGGATTCGAAGTACCGCCCCTGCCCGCTGCTGGTGAAATATGTCGAGGCCGGCTGGCTCGGCCGCAAGACCGGCCGCGGCTTCTACGACTACCGCGGCGAGCATCCCGTCCCGACGCGCTAGAACCCGAAAGTGGCGCCGGTTTCGGCGCTGCGACACGCGATAAGGATCGCAGCGCGCTTCAAAGCGCGCGCAGCGTCTTCTCGAAGATAGCCAGCGCATCGGAAAAGCCCTCCGCCTGCGCGCCGAAGCCGACACGCATGTGGTCCGGCATCTCGAAACAGTCACCCGGCGCGACAAGCACGCCTGCCGCAGCGAGCCTTTCGCAGAACGGACGGCTGTTACGGCCGTCACGGAACCACGGAAAGCACACCGTGCCGCCCTCCGGCCTGACCCAGCCGAGCACGTCGGAAACGCGCTCCATCGTCCGGGCGAGAGCCTCGAGATTGGCGGTCGCGACATCCGAAAGGCGATCGAGCACCGCGCCGCTGTTGATGAGCGCATGCGCCGCGAGCTTTTCCAGCAGGGGCGAACTGCTGATGGTGAAATAACCGCGGGCGTCGACGATCTTCTTCCGGCGTTCCGGGTCGTGTTCGATCAGCCAGCCGATGCGGAGGCCGGCCAGCGACATCGCCTTCGACATGTCGCCCATGACATTGACGTTCGCGATCGACGCGGCCGTCTTCTGCGGCGCACCGAAATAGAGCGGATGGTAGACCTCGTCGACGATCAGCGGAATGCCGCGTTCCGCCAGACCGCCCGCGATTGCCTCGATCTCTTCCCGCGGCGCGACTGAGCCGGACGGATTGTGCGGCGTGTTCACGAGAGCGATCGCCGTCTGCGGATTGGCCGCGGCGACGACGGCATCAGGCGAAGCACGGAAGCCGCGTTCCCGCGAAAGCGTGTAACGGCGCGTGCCCATGCCCCACGCCCTGGCCATCGCCGGAAACGCCCCGAAAGCGGGACGCGGCAGCAGCACGTTGCCAAGCGGCTTTGCGGCCAGACAGAAAAGGATCGAGACCGCTTCCGATGCGCCGGTGGTGACGACGACCCAATCCGGATCGACGCCGAGGAACGCGCCAAGCGCCGCGCGCAATTCGGCCGACCCTTCTGGCGGGGCATAGCCTATCTTCAGGTCGTCCAGCGAAAGGACCTCGTCGCCGATCGCCAGAAGCTCCTTTAGCGCCCATTTCGGACCGGTGCTGGACGCCAGATTGTAGCGGATCGGCGGCGTCGCGAACTCGTATCTCGCCAGCCAGTGGTCGAGCAGGAAGGGCGGCAGGTCCATATCCGCGGCTCCGGTCTATCTGTCGGCTTCAGGAGATCGGCAAGGCCAATCCGCGTCGAGAGCCAGAGGGTTTCGCACGCTGGCTCAGCCGAGCCGCTTGCCGGCCTTGTCGAACCAGTGCAGCTTTTCGGGCGAGGCAGCGATCGTCAGGCGATCGCCGACGCTGACGCCCGAACGTCCCGCCACCCGCACGACCAGCTTCTGGCCATCCGCGGAGCAATAGAGAAAGCTCTCAGCTCCGACGGGTTCGACGGCTTCGACCGCTGCCGTCAGCGTCAGGACGCCCTCGCCCGCCGGCGCTCCAATGACGACGTCCTCCGGCCGGAAGCCCAGCGTCGCCGCTCCGTCCGGCGCTGCCGGCTGGCCCCCGCCACCGGCAGGCAGCATGTTCATAGGCGGCGCGCCGATGAAACTGGCGACAAAGGTCGAGGCCGGCTTCTCGTAGATGTCCAGCGGCGCGCCGGCCTGCTCGACCACGCCGGCATTCATCACCACCAGCGTGTCGGCCAGCGTCATCGCCTCGAGCTGG
Source organism: Rhizobiaceae bacterium (assembly GCA_023953845.1). NCBI lineage: Bacteria > Pseudomonadati > Pseudomonadota > Alphaproteobacteria > Hyphomicrobiales > Rhizobiaceae > Rhizobiaceae bacterium. Next base: position 386,036 of record JAMLJC010000001.1, read on the forward strand.
TCGTGGGTCACATAGACCGACGTGACGCCGAGCGAACGCTGCAGGTTCTTGATCTCCACGCGCATCTGGCCGCGCAGCTTGGCGTCGAGGTTGGACAGCGGCTCGTCGAAGAGGAACACCTTCGGCTTGCGCACGATGGCGCGGCCCATGGCGACGCGCTGGCGCTGCCCGCCGGACAGTTCGCGCGGCCGGCGTTCCAAGAGGTGCGACAACTCCAGCGTCCCGGCCGCCTCGCGCACGCGCCGGTCGATCTCATCCTTCGGCGTGCCGCGGTTGCGCAGCCCGTAGGCCATGTTGTCGTAGACCTTCATATGCGGATAGAGCGCATAGTTCTGGAACACCATGGCGATGTCGCGCTCGGCCGGGCCGATCTCGTTCACAACCTTGCCGTCGATGGAGACCGTGCCGCCGGTGATCGTCTCCAGCCCCGCGATCATGCGCAGCAGCGTCGACTTCCCGCAGCCCGACGGCCCCACCAGCACGCAGAGCGCGCCATCGGGAATGGCGATGGAGACGCCCTTCACAGCCTCGACATTGCCGGCATAGACTTTTCGGACGTCCTTCAGGTCGACTGTCGCCACGCAGTCACTTCTCCGTTTCGATCAGGCCGCGCACGAACCAGCGCTGCATGAAGACCACGACAAGGATTGGCGGCACGATGGCCAGCATCGCCGTGACCATGACGAGATGCCATTGCGTGTCGGCATCGGCGAAGGACACCATCTTCTTCAGGCCGATGACGATTGTGTTCATGTCGTTGCGGTTGGTCATCAAGAGCGGCCAGAGATATTGCGTCCAGCCGTAGATGAAGAGAATGACGAACAACGCCGCTATGTTGGCGCGCGACAGCGGCAGCAGGATATCCTTGAAGAAACGCCACGGGCCGGCGCCGTCTATGCGCGCCGCCTCGACCAGCTCGCCGGGGATGGTGAGGAAGAACTGACGGAAGAGCAGCGTCGCGGTGGCCGACGCCATCAGCGGAAGCGTAAGGCCCGTATAGGTGTCGATCAGGCCGAGATCGACCATCACCTTGTAGGTCGGCATGATGCGGACCTCGACCGGCAGCATCAGCGTAATGAAGATCAGCCAGAAGAAGGTCATCCTGAGCGGGAAGCGGAAGAAGACGATCGCATAGGCGGACAGGATCGAGATGACGATCTTGCCGATGGCGATCGCCAGCGCCATGACGGTCGTGTTGAAGAGCAGCGTCCAGACATTGACGCCGCCGATGCGGCCGATGCCGCCGAACAGCGCCTCGTAGTAGTTGGTGAAGAATTCCGGCCCCGGCAGCAGCGGCAGCGGCGGCCGCAGAATCGTCTGCAGCGTGTGGGTCGAGGCGACGAAGGTGTAATAGATCGGGAACGCCACGATCAGCATGCCGAGGATCAGCACGATGTGGGCGATCACGCCGCGTGTGCGCGAGAGGCCGATCATGAAAGCGCACCCCTCCCTTCTCCCCTTGTGGGAGAAGGTGGATCGGCGCGTAGCGCCGAGACGGATGAGGTGTGTTGGACGGAGTGCCGACGTCTCATTTCTTCCAGCACCCCTCATCCGCCTTCGCTTCGCTCAGGCACCTTCTCCCACAAGGGGAGAAGGAAGAGGCTGCAAAGCCCTCACCCATAATGCACCTTCTTCTCCACGTAGCGGAATTGAATGGCGGTGAGGGCGATGACGATCACCATGAGGATGACCGACTGCGCGGCCGAATCGCCGAGGAGCTGGTTCAGCGCGCCGTCGCTATAGACCTTGTAGACCAGCGTCTCCGTCGCCTTGCCCGGCCCGCCGCCGGTGACGGCATGAATGATGCCGAACGTGTCGAAGAAGGCGTAGGTCGTGTTGATGACCAGCAGGAAGAAGGTGGTGGGCGCCAGCAGCGGGAAGACGATCGTCCAGAAGCGCTTGGTCTCTCCAGCCCCGTCGATCGCGGCGGCCTCGATCAGCGTCTTCGGGATCGCCTGCAAGCCGGCGACGAAGAACAGGAAATTGTAACTGATCTGCTTCCACGCAGCGGCGGCCACGACGAGGATCATGGCCTGGTTGCCGTTGAGCAGCGGGTCCCATGGGATGCCCAGCCAACGAAGGCCGATGGCGAGGCTGCCGATGGAAGGATTGAACAGGAACAGCCAGAGCATGCCGGCGATCGCCGGCGCCACCGCGTAAGGCCAGATCAGCAGCGTGCGGTAAAAGCCTTTGGCACGGATGACGCGGTCGGCCATCACGGCCAAGAGCAGCGCCAGCGCCATTGCCACGAAAGCCGTGGATACCGAGAAGATGACGGTCACCTTGACCGAATTGAGGTAGTTGGGGTCCGACAGCACCTTCTCGAAATTGTCGAACCAGACGAAGCGCGATCTCAGCCCGAACGGATCTTCCTTCAGCATTGACTGGCGCAGCGCCTGGCTGGCCGGCCAGTAGAAGAACACCAGCGTGATGGCGAGTTGCGGCGCCAGCAGGAGGTAGGGCAGGAGCTTGTTGGGAAAGACGACGCGTGGCGACAAGCAGTTGTCCTATCGTCAGATGGGGTGGGGCCGGCCAAGGGCCGGCCCCTTCCGGTCAATTACCCATCGCTTCCTTGATCGCGGCATTGCCGCGCGAGACGATGTTGTCCATCGCCTGCTGGGCCGTCTGGTCGCCGGCCAGCATCTTCTCGTATTCCTCGTTCATGATGTCCCGGACCTGCGGCAGGTTGGCGAGGCGCACGCCCTTGGAGTTCTCCGTCGGCGCCTTGCCCATCATCTGCTTGATCGGGATCTCGCGGGCCGGCTCCTTCTCGTAGAAGCCGTCCGCCTTGGTCTTCTCATAGGCCGCCAGCGTCACCGGCAGGTAGCCGGACACCTGATGCAGGCGGGCCTGGATATCGGTCTGCGACAGGAAGTTGAAGAAAGCCGCGACGCCCTTGTATTCCTCATCCGATTTGCCGCCGAACACCCAGAGCGACGCGCCGCCGGGAATCGTGTTCTGCGGCTCGGTGTCATAGGGCAGCATACCCGTGCCGTAGTTCATGCCCGACTTCACGATGTCGCCGAGGCCGCCGGACGATTCGGTGAAGAAGCCGCATTCGCCGGCGAGGAAGACCTGCTTGGCTTCCGAGGTACGGCCGCCATATTTGAAGGTGCCGTCCTTGGCGAGGTCGGCGAGCGCCTGGAAATGCTTCACGAAGGGCTCGGAATTGACCTTCAGCTCGACGTCGAGCGCGGCGATGCCGTTCTCGTTGGTGCCCCACTGGTAGTTGTTCCAGGCGGCGAAGTTCTCGGTGTGAATCCAGGTCAGCCAGGTCGAGGTGAAGCCGCAGGGCGCGGCGCCGCTCGATTTGATCTTCTTCGCCGCATCCCAGATTTCGTTCCAGGTCTTGGGCGGATTTTCCGTGTCGAGGCCGGCCTTCTGCAGGATGTCCTTGTTGAAATAGAGGATCGGCGAGGACGAATTGTAGGGGAACGACAGCATGGTGCCGTCCGGCTTGGAATAATAGGCGACGATGCCGGGCAGGTACTGGCTCTTGTCAAACGGCTGGCCGCCCATGGAGAGCACTTCGGCAACGGGCTTCATGGCGCCCTCGGCCGCCATCATCGTGCCGGTGCCGGCATCGAAGACCTGCATGATGTGCGGCGCCTGTCCGGCGCGGAAAGCGGCGATGCCGGCATTCAGCGTTTCCGGATAGGTTCCCTTGAACACCGGAACGATCTTGTAGTCGCTCTGGCTCTCGTTGAATTCCTTCGAAAGCTGCTCGACGACCTCGTTGTTCGCGCCGGTCATCGCGTGCCACCAGGAAATCTCGGTGACGGCGAAGGCGGAACTTGTGGAAAGCAGCGTGGCAAAAGCGGCGAAGCCGGCCGCGAAACCGGAAATTCTCATTGGTTCGCTCCCTGTTCGTTGGCGAAGAAAGGACGGCGAACCCGCGGGCGGCGCGTTCTCCTCCTAACCGCTCCATCGATTATTGTCACAATGCGACAGCTGCACAATCCTTTTGTTACGGTTTCATGACGGCGCGTGTGCGACGCGGGTGGCTTTCGTTTGGACAAAGGACGTGCAAAGCCTTGCGGAAATCATGCAAGGTAGGCATTCGGCCGCATCATGCGCGGCGAAGATTAGCCGGCTTCGAGGCTCACTTCACCGCGGCGAGCAGCGCTTTGGCGTCGGCGCCGGACCAGTGCGCCGGTCCGTTGAGGCTGGCAAGCAGGCAGCCTTCCTTGTCGATCAGCAGCGTGACCGGAAGGCCGAGCGCCAGGCCACGGGTCTTCAGATCGTCGAAGAGGTCGAGCGTGTTGTCGCGATAATAGGCCAGCGACTGCACGCCGATCTCGGCAAGGAACTTCTTCGGCTTGGAGTCGTCGCCCGTATCGACATTGACGGCGATGACCTCGAAGTCGGCGCCGCCCATTTCCTTCTGCAGCGCGTCCAGAGCCGGCATCTCGGCGCGGCACGGCGCGCACCAAGTCGCCCACAGATTGAGCAGGATCGTCTTGCCGGCGCGGTCCGCGAGCGTCATCGGCGCATCGTCCGGGCCGTTGAACGCCAGCCTCTTCATCGACTGCGGCGGATCGGCCGGCAGCATCGCGGCCACGTCGCCCTTCGCCGCGGCAGCGATCGCCCTGGCTTCGTCCGCCTTGTCGGCGCAATTGTTGTCACCGGCATCGACGACGGCCTCGCCCGCAGAATCGCTCGGGTTGCCAGACAGCGGCCCGGTGACATATACCGCGACCGCCCCGGCGAGGAGCCCCGCTATCGCGGCTGCCGCGAGCAGTCTTGGAGCGGGCAGGATTTTCCTCGGTTCGGCCATTCTTTTTGTTCTCCAGCCTTCCGGTTACCACGATGAGCGACGCCAAGACCAGCAACCAGATGTGGGGGGGACGATTTGCCTCCGGCCCCGCCGCCATCATGGAAGCAATCAACGCATCGATCGGCTTCGACCGGAAGCTTTATGCGCAGGACATCCGCGGTTCGCTCGCCCACGCCGAAATGCTGGCGGAAACGGGCATCATTTCCAAGGCCGATCAAGAGAAAATCACTCACGGCCTGAACACGATTTTGAAAGAGATCGAGAGCGGCGCCTTCACCTTCTCCACGAAGCTGGAAGACATCCATATGAACGTTGAGGCGCGGCTGGCCGAACTGATCGGTCCCGCCGCAGGCCGCCTGCACACGGCGCGTTCCCGCAACGACCAGGTGGCGGTCGATTTCCGCCTGTGGGTCAAGGACGAGTTGCATCGGGTGGCGGCCGCGTTGAAGAGCCTTATGAAGGTCTTCCTACGCCGGGCGGAAGAACATGCGGCGACGGTCATGCCGGGCTTCACGCATCTCCAGACCGCGCAGCCGGTGACCTTCGGCCATCACTGCATGGCCTATGTCGAGATGTTCGCCCGCGACCTGTCGCGCGTACGCGACGCCATCGAACGCATGGACGAAAGCCCGCTGGGCGCGGCAGCACTCGCCGGCACCGGCTTTCCCATCGACCGGCACCGCACCGCCCAAGCGCTGGGCTTCCGCGAGCCGACCCGCAATTCGCTGGATTCGGTGTCCGACCGCGACTACGCGCTGGAATTCCTGTCGATCGCAGCGATTGCGGCCACGCATCTGTCGCGGCTGGCGGAGGAGATCGTTATCTGGTCGACGCCGCAATTCGCCTTCGTGCGGCTTTCGGACAGGTTCTCGACCGGCTCGTCCATCATGCCGCAGAAGAAGAATCCTGACGCCGCAGAACTGGTGCGCGCCAAGACCGGCCGCATCAATGGCGACCTGATCGGCCTGCTGACCGTGATGAAGGGCCTGCCGCTGACCTATTCGAAGGACATGCAGGAGGACAAGGAAGCCGTCTTCGATGCCGCCGAGACGCTGGACCTCATGCTCGCCGCCATGACCGGCATGGTCGGGGACATGACCGTCAACGAGCAGGCGATGAAGAAGGCCGCCGGTTCCGGCTATTCCACCGCCACGGACCTCGCCGACTGGCTGGTGCGCGTATTGGGCATTCCGTTCCGCGAGGCGCATCATGTAACCGGCCGCGCCGTCGCGTTGGCCGAAGAGAAGAAGGTCGGGCTGGAGAAGCTGACGCTCGCCGATCTGAAGTCGATCCATGACGGCATCACCGACGACGTCTTTTCGGTGCTCGCCGTGCAGAATTCGGTGAAGAGCCGCAAATCCTTTGGCGGCACGGCCCCGACCGAGGTGAAGAAGCAGATTCGCTACTGGACGAAGCGGTTGGCCAAAGCTTGATCGTGCAAAACGGACGAAACTTGGCTACAAGCGCGCGACACATCTCCGGAAGGGGTTCCATGCGAACGCGCACCGTGACCTTGCTACTTTGCCTCGCCGCACTCGGCCTCACGGCCGCCTGCGGCCGCAAGTCGGACCTGTTGACGCCCTACGAGGCGCAGGTCGAGGCGCAGAAGGCGGCCGAAAAGGAGGGGCAGCCGGCCCAGCCCGTGCCGGAGAAGCCCGCGAACGACAAACGCTTCATTCTCGACGGCTTGATAGACTAGAAGCCGCCGGATATTCGGACCCGGCTTCCCGTACGACCTCCTTTTGAAGACAAGACCGTGAACCATTTCGAATACCGCGATGGCGTTCTGCATGCCGAGGACGTTCCCCTGCCAGAGATCGCGGCGGCGGTAGGCACGCCGTTCTACTGCTATTCGACGGCGACGCTGACGCGCCACTTCCATGTCTTCAGCAAGGCCTTTGCCGGCGCCGACATGCTGGTCTGCTATGCGCTGAAGGCGAATTCCAACCAGGCCGTCATCCGCACGCTGGCGAAGCTCGGCGCCGGCGCCGATGTCGTCTCGGAGGGCGAACTGCGCCGGGCGCTGGCCGCCGGCGTTCCGCCGGAGAAGATCGTCTTCTCCGGCGTCGGCAAGACGGCGCGCGAGATGGATTTCGCACTGGAAGCGGGAATCCTGTGCTTCAATGTCGAATCCGAGCCGGAACTGGAGCTCTTGTCGGCCCGCGCCGTGGCGCTCGGCAAGATGGCTCCGGTGTCGCTGCGCATCAACCCCGACGTCGACGCCAGGACCCACAAGAAGATCTCCACCGGCAAGGCAGAGGACAAGTTCGGCATTCCGCTGACGCGGGCGCGCGAGGTCTATGCCCATGCCGCGCGGCTGCCCGGGCTGAAGGTGACCGGCGTCGACGCCCATATCGGCAGCCAGATCACCGATCTCCAGCCTTATGACGACGCCTACCGCCTGCTGGCGGAACTGGTGCGGACGCTGCGCGCCGACGGGCACCGCATCGACCATGTCGACCTCGGCGGCGGGCTGGGCATCCCCTACCGCACAGACAACGATCCGCCGCCGCTGCCGGACGCCTATGCCGAGATCGCGCGCAAGCACACGGCCGACCTCGGCGTAAAGGTCATCTTCGAGCCGGGCCGCATGATCGTCGGCAACGCCGGCATCCTCGTCACGCAGGTCATCTACCTGAAGGAAGGCGAGGCGAAGAACTTCATCATCGTCGATGCGGCGATGAACGACCTCGTCCGCCCGACGCTCTACGACGCCTTCCACGAGATTCGCCCCGTGGTCCAGACCGCACCCGATGCGTCCCGTGTCCGGGCCGATGTTGTCGGACCCGTCTGCGAGACCGGCGACTATCTGGGCCACGACCGCGACCTGCCGCGCCCGAATCCCGGCGATCTTCTGGCGGTCGGCACGGCGGGCGCCTATGGCGCGGTGCAGGCAGGCACGTACAACAGCCGTCTGCTCGTCCCGGAGGTTCTGGTCGACGGCGACCGTTTCCACGTCATCCGCCCGCGCACCAGCTACGATGCGCTGATCGGGCTCGATTCCGTGCCCGGCTGGCTTGCCTGATCGGGGTTGCGAGCTTCACGTTTTCGCTAGCGCGCCTCGCCTTTGCCGTGTTTGCTGCTATTGTTTGAGTCCGTAGAGCGGCGCCGCGCCGCGCCACCCGGAAAGGGCGGATGAGCGACAACAAGGCAGCAAACACGACCAGACCGACCGTGGCACGCCTCCGCCGGGCCCGGCTCGGCACGTGGATGGCGGTGTATGTGGAGCGGCTTTGGCCGCTGCTCCTGCCCGTCGTCGTCGTCGCAGGCCTGTTCGTCAGCGCCTCATGGTTCGGCCTGTTCAGGTTCGTGCCGGACGCCGCGCGCATCGCTCTCGTCAGCCTCTTCGCGATTGCCGCGCTGGCGGCTCTCTATCCGTTGCGCTTCTTCCGCCGTCCGCGTGCTGCCGAGATCGACCGCCGCATCGAGCGCGCCAACGAGCTGCCGCATGCGCCGGTGACGACGCAGAACGACCGGCCGGCCGGCGGCGACGGCTTTGCCGGCGCGCTGTGGCGCGAGCACCAGCGACGCATGGCCGAACGTCTGGCGAATGTCGCCGGCGACCTGCCGCATGCCCGCCTGCCAGAACGCGATCCGTGGGGCCTGCGCGCCGTCGCCGCGCTTCTCGTGGTGACGGCTTTCGCCTTCTCCTTCGGCCCGCTGGGCGGCCGGCTCACCGATGGTTTCAGCGCCCATGCCGGCGCGGAAGTCCTGCCGCCGCGCATCGACGCCTGGATCACGCCGCCCGCCTATACGCGCAAGGCGCCGATCTTCCTTACCGCGGATGTGAACCAGCCCGGCGCCACCTTCACCGTGCCCAAGGGCAGCGACCTAGCGTTGCGCGTGACGGGCGGCAGCGGCGACGAGACGCTGAACTTCACCGGAGCGGACGGCATGATCCGCGAGATCGCGCCGAAGGGCGCGGCCGCCGATACGCCGCAGGGAGGCGTCGCCGCAAGGCAGTTCGAGGGCAAGCTAACGGCTGACGGCGTGCTGGCGCTGACATCCGGCGAGAGCGACCTGCGCAACTGGACCTTCCGGATCATTCCGGACAATCCGCCGACCATAAAATTCATCGGTGAGCCGAAGCGCGCCGCCAACGGCACGCTGGAGCTCAACTACGAGATCGCCGACGACTACGGTGCGGCCTCCGCCAAGGCCGAGTTCGATCTCGCCGAGCCGCAGGCGGAAGACGCCCGCCCGCTCTACAGCGCGCCGGAAATGCCGCTCGCCCTGCCCCGCCGGGGCAACGAGTCCAGAGCCGCCAAGGTATCCCGCGATCTCACCGAACACGTCTGGGCCGGAGACGCGGTGAAGCTGACGCTGAAGGCGGTCGACGATGCCGGTCAGGAAGCGGTCAGCGAGACGAAGACCTTCATCCTGCCGGCGCGGCCATTCACCAATCCGCTCGCCAGGGCGGTGGTGGAGGACCGCCGTATCCTGTCGCTCGACGCCAATCGAAAGCGCGACGTGCTCGACCTGATGGACGCCGTCACGCTGCGTCCCGAGGACACGTTCGACGACATGGCGCATTATCTCGGCATCGTCGCCGGCCGCACGCGGCTGGCGCTGGCCGCCAGCGACGAACAGTTCCGCGAGGTGGCCGACTATCTCTGGCAGATGGCGCTGACCATCGAGGACGGCGACCTTTCGGCGGCCGAGAAGCGGCTGCGGCAGGCGCAGGAGAACCTCAAGCAGGCGCTGGAGAACGGCGCGAGCGACGAGGAGATCGACCGCCTGATGAAGGAACTGCGCGAGGCCATGAACGAATTCCTGCGCGAATTCGCCGAGCGCGCCCAGCAGAACCCGAACCTCGCCGATCAGATGCCGCAGAACGGACAGGAACTGCGCCAGAGCGATCTCGACCGCATGATGGACCAGATCGAGAATCTGGCGAAGTCCGGCAACCGCGATCAGGCGCGGGAACTGCTGTCGCAGCTTCAGGACATGATGAACAATCTGCAGGCCGGCCGTCAGCAGCAGCAACAGCAGCAGAGTGGCCAGAGCGACCAGATGCGGCAGCAGATGAACCGGCTGGGCGAGATTATGCGCCGCCAGCAGGAGATGATGAACGAGACCTTCGGGCTCGGCCAGCAGCGCCGCGGCCAGCAGCAACGCGGCCAGCAAGGCCAGAACGGCGAGCCACAGCCAGGCGAGAACGGGCAAGGCCAGCAGCCCGGCTCCGGCATGGCGCCCGAGGAATTCGCCGAAGCTCTGAAGCAGCTGCAGCAGGGCCAAGGTCAGCTCCAGCAGGATCTGCAAGGCCTGATGAAAGATCTCGAAGGCATGGGCATCCAGCCCGGCGAAGGCTTCGGCGACGCCGGAGAGGCCATGGGCGAGGCCGAAGGCGCGCTCGGACAGGGCGAGGGCGACCGCGCTGTCGGCGAGCAGGGCCGCGCTCTGGAGGCCCTGCGGCGCGGTGCGCAGAACATGATGCAGCAGATGATGCAGGCCATGCAGGGCGATCAGGGCGGCAGCGAGAACGGCGGTCGTCAGCAGAACGCAGACCGCGACCCGCTGGGCCGTCCGCGTGCCACCACCGGCCCGGACTTCGGCGAATCGGTGAAGGTGCCGGACGAGATCGACATCCAGCGCGCCCGCCAGATCCTCGAAGCGATCCGCAAGCGGCTTGGCAACGCGCTCAGCCCGGAAATCGAGCGGGATTACCTCGAGCGCCTGCTCGAGATGCGCTGAGCCTCAGCGCGCGGCTTGCCGGCCGCGCACGACCACGATCCACAGATACCTGACGGCCTGCCGACGGCGCTCTGTCGCCACGCCAATTCTCCAGTTTCCGCAACGTCTTGAGCCGGCATCGCCCCGCGGCGACGCACCCGCCGCGAATCAATTCATATGACAAGGCCATGATGCCCTTCACATTTTTGCCGTCTCCCCTAGCTTTCATGACAATTCAATGACAGAGGCATGACACCGTATCGCCCGAGGGTACGCTTTGGTTTCAGTAGCAGTGGCAGGCGCAGCGACGCCGAAGAACAGGTTCCTTCCGGCGTTGACGCCTCCGGGGCGGCAGCGATTCGGGCGTGGCTTCAGGACGGTGTCGGTCACCTTGCTGATCGCCCTCTTGTTGACGCTCGCCATCGAGATGGTCGCGCGCGGTTCGGCCGGCAGCGCTCTCAGCTTCCTGATCCAGCCCTACAAGCCCGGCTGGACGACTGTCGCCGTCATCGCGCTGCTTTTCCTGGCGCTGGACGCGCTGTTGGGCCGGGCGCATCAGGGCCTGCTGGTGCTGGCGCCGATATTCATGCTGCTCGCCTTCGCCGGGCATCAGAAGGCGTATTATCTCGGCGACCCGCTCTATCCGACCGATTTCCTCTATGCCCGCCAGATTGTCGAGCTGATGCCGCTGCTCGTGGCGGACCGGCCGTGGACCGCAGTGGGCATGGCGCTGTCGATCGCCGGCGTCGTCATCGCGCTCGTCTATGCATGGCGTTTCTGGCAGCGAAAATTTCCGAAACTCTCGCCCGCCAACCGCATCACGCGCCTGCTGATCGCGGTACCCGCGCTGGCGTTCTTCGCTTCCATCATGGACTACGCGACGTTTTCCTGGACTCGCGACCGCCTGCAGATCTTCCCGATGATGTGGGATCAGAAGGAAAACTACGCCCAGAACGGCTTTGCGCTCGCCTTCGCCATGAATGTGCCAATGGCCAAGGTCGCCGCGCCCGAAGGCTATTCCCCCGAGGCCATCGCGGCGGCGCCGCAACCGGCCGCCCTTCCCGCCGTGCCGCTGAACCGGCCCGACATCATCGTGGTGATGAGCGAATCGTTCTGGGACCCGGCGCGGCTTCCCGGCACCCGGATTCTGCCCGACCCGATCGAGAACGTCCGCAGGCTGCAATCCGGCAGCGTGTTCTCACCCGAGTTCGGCGGCATGACCGCGAATGTTGAATTCGAGGCGCTGACCGGCTTCTCCAACGCCTTCCTGCCTTACGGTAGCATCCCGTATCAGCAATATGTGCGCGACAAGCTGCCGTCGATGGCGACCTTTCTCAAGGATCAGGGCTACGGGACGCTCGCGATCCATCCCTTCGAAGGCTGGTTCTGGAACCGTACCTCCGTCTACAAGGCGTTCGGTTTCGATCGCTTCCTTTCGTCGGAGGAGCTGCCGCCATTGAGGAAACGGGGCCAGTTGGCGTCGGACGCCGCGCTGACCGAGGAGATCATCGCCGAGGCCGAGGCGGAGACCAGGCCGTTCTTCATTTTCGCGGTCAGCTTGCAGAACCACGGCCCCTACGAGCCGAACCGCTACGCGACCGCGTCCCACTCCGTCGGCACCATCGGCGGCCCATGGGCGCAGGGCTCGATCCTCACCTATGCGGAGGGCATATCGGACGCCGATCGCGGCCTGCAGGATCTGGTCGAATGGGCCGAGCGCCGCGAGCGGCCGACAATCATCGCGTTTTTCGGCGATCACCTGCCGCCGCTCGGGCCGGCCTATGTCGAGACGGGTTTCCTCGAAAAGCCGGTGCCGGAGCGCAAGGAGTCGGCCGAGAGCATGGCGCTGCATCGCGAAACGCCGCTGGTCATCTGGTCGAACCGGTCCGGCTCGACCAAGACCGGATCTATCAGCCCCGCCTTCCTGCCGCTGGAGATTTTCCGCACGGCGGGTATCGAGCATCCCTACTATACGGATTTCCTCGCCAGGGTGCGGGACCAGTACCGTGTGGTGGAGCGCAACATGCTGATCGGCGCCGACGACACCCCGACGGCAGACTGGTCGCGGGAAAAGGCGATCCCGCCGATGATCCGGGATTTCCGCTACCTGCAATACGACATGATGTTCGGGAAGCGTCACGCCCTGCCGACATATTTCCCGGAATTGCAGCCCAGGAAGGACGACGCGATCTCGCGCCACTACAAGGGAATCGTCGGCTTCAACCTGACCGGGCCGCAACCTGTGTTCTCGACGCTGTAGGCGCCTCGCCGCCCGTCCGGAAAGCCCGAGGCGCCTCAGGACTTGACCACGCCGACGAAGGGCAGTTCGCGGAACGCATGGGCGACGTCCATGCCGTATCCGACGACGAAATAGTCCGGGCAGTCGAAACCGACGAAATCGGCTTCGATATCGGCCTTACGGCGCATGCGCTTGTCGAGAAGCACGGCGAGCGAGCAGCTTTTCGCGCCGCGCGACAGCATGAGATCCCGCGCGAATTTCAGCGTCTTGCCGGATTCGAGGATGTCGTCGACGAGAAGCACGTCGCGCCCGGCGACATCGTTGTCGATATCGCGCAGCACCTTCACCTCGCCGCTCGTCGTGCCCGTTCCGTAGCTCGATATGAAGATGAACTCGACTTCCGGCGACAGGCCGACGTCGTGCATGGCGCGGATGAGATCGGCCGCGAAGATGAACGAACCCTTGAGCACCGAGATGACCAGCAGGTCATGATAGTCGTGCTCGGCAATCTGCTTGGCGAGTTCGAGGTTGCGCCGCGCGATGGCGGACGCGGAGAACAGCACCTCGATCTCTTTGTCGCGGACAACAGGCATGGGAGAGGCCCCTAATCGTCAAAGGCGACCGAAACGGTCTTCACTCCGTCCTTAGGCATGACAAGGCGCCCGGAAAAGCTGTATTTTGCGCCAGGCGCCAGTGGCGTGCGCAATGTCCCCAGCCTGTACACCGCCGTTTCGCCACCCTGCGACAAAACAGTCACCGCCAGCGCGGGCACCTTGCCGGACAGTTTGCCGTCATTGCGGATCTCTCCGTCGACCACGAGCGCGTCCTCGCCCTCCACCGTGCCGGTAATGGACCGGACATTGTCTATGCGCAGGTCGGGTTCCTGCGCCGAGATCGCGGCGACAAGCCCCGGCCCGAGGGCGGAATGCCCGCCGGCGACCCAGAACGCCGCGACGACCGCGACGCCGCCTGCAAGCCAGAATAGCGGACCTCCCCGCGTTCCGCCGGCCTGCGAGCGGCCGTTTCCCCGCTGCAGAAAGGCCAGACCCGCCGGCTTTCTCGGCGCGGCACGCGGTGTACGAGCATGCGAAATTGATATCTGAGGCTCCGGCGACACCTCGATATAGTCGGCGTCGATCACGTCATGGGCCGCCCAGTCTCCCGCCGGCATGCCAGCCGGCTCCGCCGACGCGCGCACAACGTCGCGCCTTCCGGCCATCATTTCGCCGGAAACGGAGCGTGCGGTGCCGGAATCAGCCATCCGTGCTGCGTCTTTCTCTTTATCCGTTGTCTTAAGCAGGCGTAAAAGAGAATGGTTAACGCTTCTTCACCGGCCTCGCCGCGAAGCGTTCGCAACCGCGGAAATTTAACCGCCGGTTAACCATGCCGGGACGATTGTCGCCAAGGGTCGGCGCTGCCGCCCGAACCCCTGAGGAAGTCGCAAATTGATCCGGTTCGAGAATGTCGGCCTGCGCTACGGACTCGGTCCGGAGATTCTGCGCGACATTTCGTTCGACCTGCCGGAGCGCTCCTTCCAGTTCCTGACCGGTCCTTCCGGCGCGGGCAAGACGTCGCTGCTCCGGCTGCTGTTCATGTCGCTGAAGCCGACACGCGGACTGATCAACATATTCGGCAAGGACCGCTCGCGAATCACGCCGAAGGAACTGCCCTATCTGCGCCGCCGCATCGGCGTCGTGTTCCAGGATTTCCGCCTGCTCGACCATATGTCCACCTTCGACAATGTCGCGCTGCCCTTGCGCGTGCGCGGGCGCGAGGAGGCAAGCTACCGGCACGACGTCGCCGAACTCCTGAAATGGGTCGGCCTCGGCGACCGTATGCACGTCCTTCCGCCGGTGCTTTCGGGCGGCGAGAAGCAGCGCGTCGCCATCGCCCGCGCCCTGATCGAGCAGCCGGAAATCCTGCTGGCCGACGAACCCACGGGCAACGTCGACCCGCCTCTGGCGCGCCGCCTGCTGCGCCTCTTCATCGAAATGAACAGGCTTGGCACCGCCGTCGTCATCGCCACCCACGACCTGCACCTGATGGAGCAGGTCGACGCACGCCGCATGGTGCTCACCGACGGAAGGCTGGACGTCTATGACTGATGTTCCGGCCGACGTTCCGCGCGCCCAGCCCGCCTACCGCGCCGCGCGGCGGCCGGCGCCGATCATTCCGGAGCAAAGCCTGTCCGGGCAGTCGCTGGTGCTCGTCATCGCCATCATGACCTTCCTGTCGTGCCTGACGCTGGGCGCGGTGACGATGATCCGCGACACCGCATCCGTGTGGCAGACCCAGATCGCGCGCGAGGCGACCATCCAGATCAAGCCGGCCGAGGGACTGGACATGAACGCCGCGCTCGGAAACGCCGCCAACATCGCCGCCGGCTTTCCCGGCGTGACCGGCACGCGCATCGTCGACGAGGCGGCGACCGCGCGGCTTCTGGAGCCGTGGCTCGGTGCCAACATCGACTTCGCGCAGCTGCCGATCCCCCGCCTCGTCATCGTCACCATCGACCGCGCCAGCCCGCCCGATTTCGCGGCCATACGCAGCGCATTGGCCACGGAAATCCCCTCGGCCAACCTCGACGACCACCGGACATGGGTGGACCGGCTTGTCTCCATGGCGCGCAGCATGGTGACGATCGGCATGTCGGTGCTGGCGCTGATGCTGACGGCGACGGTGCTCACCGTGATCTTCGCGACGCGCGGGGCGATGGCGGGGTCCGGTCATATCATCGACGTGCTGCATTTCGTCGGCGCCGAGGCGCGCTTCATCGCCGTGCAGTTCCGCCGGCATTTCCTGGCCACCGGCGCGAAGGGCGCGGCGGCCGGCGGATTGGCCGCGGTCCTCACCTTCATCGTCTTCTCCTGGTGGTCGTCCATCAACATGGCGACGCCGGGGGCCGATCAGGCCGCCGCCCTTTTCGGCAATTTCGCCATCGGCGCCAGCGGCTATGCCGGCGTGTTCTTTGTCATGCTGGCCGTCGCCGGCATCACCGCGCTCACCTCGCATCTCACCGTCGTCGCCTATCTCACCGATATCGAGAACAGGCAACCCGATGGCGGTTGATGACGGAAAAACCGTCTACCGTGGCCTGCCGAATGGCGCTAGCCTTCACGGCATGGCCGAGGACCAACCGACGCCGCCCTCTGGCTTCGATTCCGCTGCGACCGGGAGCCCGCGCCTCCGGCCGAGTTCGGTATTTCGCGTTTTCCGATTCGTGTTCCTCGCGGCGCTCGCCTGCGTCGCCGTCCTCGCCGGCGGCTTCGGCTTCTTCGCGGACTATGTGAGCACGCTCGCAACGCCGCGCAATCCGGACCCGGCGGACGCCATCATCGTCGTCACCGGCGGCCGCTCGCGGTTGGAGGCGGCTGTCGGGCTGCTGAAATCCGGCAAGGGCGAGCGCCTGCTGATCAGCGGCGTGCATCCGGCGGCCGATCTCGACGATCTGCGCGCCGTGACCGGCGGCGACCGCACGCTGTTCAAATGCTGCGTCGATGTCGACTATGCCGCGCTGGACACGATCGGCAACGCGCAGGAAAGCGCCAAATGGCTGAAGGACCACAAATTCGCCCGCGCCATCCTCGTCACCAACAACTACCACATGCCGCGCACGCTGCTGGAGATGAAGCGCTTCGTTCCGGACACGGAATTCGTGCCCTACCCGGTCGTCAACACGCGCATAGACCACGGCAACTGGCTAACCAGCGGCGAGGTGCTGCGG
Organism: Rhizobiaceae bacterium; assembly: GCA_023953845.1. Lineage (NCBI taxonomy): Bacteria > Pseudomonadati > Pseudomonadota > Alphaproteobacteria > Hyphomicrobiales > Rhizobiaceae > Rhizobiaceae bacterium. Next base: position 402,449 of record JAMLJC010000001.1, read on the forward strand.
GTACTTTTCACCGAATATGCGAAGTATCTTGCGGCCGTCGCCCGTGGCCTGCTGCCGCTCGACGGAGACGAAGAGCCCGCCGAGATGGTCAACGTAGCGCCTTCCAACGGCTGACCGCACGGCGAAGCGCCGGCTTTCCATGGCGCGGCGCAATGGTGTAACAGCGGCCGACTCCTATCTGCGGACCGCTGCATGCTCGTTCTGAGATCCCTGGCCTTCAATACGGTCTTCTACGCCAGCCTGATTGTTCAGATGATCTTCTGGGCGCCCTTCTATTTCCTGTCGCCCCGGCATGCCGCATGGTTCGTGCCGAAGTTCTGGGCGCGCACCTGCGCATGGCTCTACGAAAAGATCGCCGACACGCGCTCCGAGATCACCGGCGCCGAAAACCTGCCGGAAGGGTCGTTCATCCTCGCGCCGAAGCACCAGTCATTCTGGGACGCCATCAGCTTCTTTCCGTATCTCGACGATCCGCTCTACATCCTCAAGCGGGAGCTGCAGTGGATTCCCTTCTTCGGCTGGTACATCATGAAGATGCGCATGATCCCGGTTGATCGCGGCAGCCGCTCGAAGGCGCTGAAGGCGGTGGTGGCCGCGACAAGGGCCGAGATGGCGCGCAACCCGCGCCAGCTCATCATCTATCCCGAAGGCACCCGCCGCGCCCCCGGCGCCGAGCCGGCCTATAAATGGGGCATCGTCGAACTCTACACTTCCCTCGGCATACCCGTGGTGCCGGTGGCTCATGTCGCCGGCCTCTACTGGCCGCGCCGGAAGTTCCTGCGCTTTCCGGGCACCATCAAGGCCCGCTTCCTGAAGCCGATCGAGCCCGGCCTGTCGAAGGAGGAATTCATGGCCCGCCTGATCGCCGAGACCGAGGCCGCCTGCGACGCGCTTCTGGTCGACGCCGCGCGTTCGGAGAACCCACCCCCCATGCCGCCCACCGCCATCAAGCGGCTGGCGGAACTGGGCGTGAAGACCTGAAGCTTATGCGCCGGGCGACCAGTCCGGCGGGGCCAGTTCAAACGACGAGAAGCTGAAGCCCGGCGAGACGGTGCAGCCGACCAGCGTCCAGTCTCCAAGGCTTCGTGCCGCCTGCCACCAGCCCGCCGGAACGACGAATTGCGGCCGCTCCCCGGCCGTCAGGTCGATACCAAGGATATGCCGGACGAGCGGTCCGGCGTCATGTTTCGCCACCTGCAATTCGAGCGGCGCGCCGGCATAATGGTGCCAGACCTCGGCGGCATCTGCGACGCGGTGCCAGTGAGACCGGTCGCCCGCCTCGAGAAGGAAATAGATCGCGGTCGAATGGCCGCGCTCGCCCCCAGCCTCGTCCCGGAAGGTCTCGGCATACCAGCCGCCTTCCGGATGACGCTTCATGCCGAGCAATGCGATGATCTCGCTGGCGTTCATGCTGCCGCCGCTTGCCGACGAGATCAGAAATTGTCCTTGCGCTTGCGGATCTCGGCGAAGACCTCGGCGTCCGTCGCCTTCTCCATGCCGAGATGCTTGCGGATCGACGGATCGTCCCAGCGCAGGAACGGATTGGTCTCCAGTTCCTCGCCGATCGTGGTCGGCAGCGTCGCCTTGTCCTCGGCGCGCAGCGTCTCGATCCGTACCGCCCGCGCCTTCAGTTTATCGTTCTCGGGATCGACCGTGAGCGCGAACTTCGCGTTGGACAGCGTATATTCATGGCCGCAATAGACCACCGTTTCAGGCGGCAGCGCGGCGAGCTTCTTCAGCGACTGGTACATGACCGGAGGCGGCGCCTCGAACAGCCGTCCGCAGCCGAGCGCGAACAGCGTGTCGGCGGTGAAGGCGATTTTCGACTTCGGCAGATGATAGGAGACATGGCCCGCCGTATGGCCCGGCGTCTCGATGACCCGGATCTCCTCGCCGCCGAACTTGATGACATCCCCCTCCCTCACCTCTTCGTCGATGCCCGGAATCTTGTCCGCCTCGGCTTTCGGCCCGATGATCTTCAGATTGAACTTCTGCTTTAGCGCGAGGTTCGCCTCGACATGATCGGCGTGGTGATGCGTGGTCAGGATGAGGGTGGGCTTCCAGCCCGTGCGCTCGATCGCGGCGAGAATGGTCGCCTCCTCCGGCGCATCGATCAGCGCCGTCTCGCCGGTTGCCGAATCGTGCATGAGCACGCCGAAATTGTCGGCGCGGCATGTGAACTGGTCGATCTGGATCGTCATGAAGTGTCTCCGGATTGCGGCCGGAACATAGGGTCCGGAGACCTGCCTGTCACCCTCCCTCACCCATTCTTGCAGTCGCGAACGGTCGCAGATAGCTTTCCGCCAATGAATTCCGACATCATCGTCCTGCGCTCTTTCTATGGTTCGGTGCTCGGCCGGCTGGCCGAGCGCTCGATCACCATGGCTCTGGCCTCGATCTGGGCCAAGCTGCCCAAGGAACGGCTGGTCGGCCTCGGCTACACGGTGCCGTGGCTCGACCGTTTCGGAACCGATGCCGAATGCGCATGCGCCTTCATGCCGGCCACGCAGGGCGCCGTGGTGTGGCCGGCGGGCGGTCCTTCGGCGACCGCGCTCGTCTTCGACGAGGAACTGCCGCTGGTCGATGCGTCGATCGACCGGATGCTGGTCGTCCATGCGCTGGAACACGCGGAAAATCCGCGCGAGACGCTGAAGGAGATCTGGCGCGTGCTCTCCCCAGCCGGCCGCGTCGTCATCGTCGTGCCGAACCGCCGCGGCGTCTGGGCGCGATTCGAGCACACGCCGTTCGGCACCGGCCGGCCATTTTCGCGCGGGCAGTTGACCGAACTCCTGCACGAGGCGAATTTCACGCCCTCGGCCTGGGCGGAGGCGCTGCTCTTCCCGCCTTCGAAGCGCCGCTTCATGATGCGGCTGCACGGCATGTTCGAACGCATGGGACGGCGATTCTGGCCGATCTTCTCCGGCGTCATCGTGGTCGAGGCGCAGAAGCGCATCTATCAGGGGCTCCCGGCGACGCAAAGAGCCTCCCGGCGCGTCTTCGTGCCGGTGCTGACACCCCAGAACGCAAGAACGGCCCCGGTGACGGCCGCACGCAAGGCCGCCCCGCGTCAGACGGCAGGCTGCTGAACGGCCTCCGCAGACCCGGCGCGCCGGGCAACCCACCAGCCAAGGATCGCCGCGGAAAGCAGGACGCCCGATGCGATCAGCAGCGACAGCCCCGACAGCCAGACCGGGGCGCCGTCGTAGATCGAGTGCGAATAGACCCAGCCGAAGAACAGCGGCGATAGCACGCCTGCAATGCTGGCGAGGCTCATATTCGCGCCCTGCAATTGCCCCTGCTCCGATTCCGAGACGTGACGCGTCATCAGGGACTGCAGCGTCGGCATGGCGAGGCCCCAGAGCGCGTTTGGCAGCATGGCGAGGGTGAAGGTGATCCAGTCCGGCGCAAAACCCATGCAGGCGATGCCGACCGAGCCGCCGAACAGCCCGAACACCATGACGGCGCGGTCGCCGAAGCGCTTGACCAGCGGCCCGACGACGACGCCCTGCGCGATCATGTCGAGAACGCCCACCAGCGCCAGCACCGCACCGACCTGCCACGGCCCCCAGCCGTAGCGATAGCCGGCATAGAGCACGAACACGGCCGAAAAGACGTGATGCGCGAAATAGAGCAGGAAGTTGACGCCTGCGAGCCCGAAAAGCTCGGGATGCGAGCGCAGCAGCACCATGGCGCCGAAGGGATTGGCCCGCTTCCACGAGAAGTTCATGCGCTTTTCCGCTGCAAGCGATTCCGGCAGCACCAGAAGCCCATAGAGGAAAGCGAGGCCGCTCATGGCTGCTGCCGTCCAGAATGGCGCGCGCGGCGAAATCTCCCCGAGGAAGCCGCCGATCACCGGCCCGAGCACGAAGCCGCCGCTGAAGGCCGCGCCGATCAGGCCGTAGGCGCGGGCGCGCCCTTCCGGCGGCGTAATGTCGGCCATGTAGGCGAAGGCTGTCGTGAAGCTCGACGAGGTGATGCCCGCGACGATGCGTCCCGCCGCCAGCCACCAGAGGTTCGGCGCCAGCGCCATCAGCACATAGTCGGCCGCGAGCCCGAGCGTCGACAGGAGGATCACCGGCCGGCGGCCGTAGCGATCCGACAGCGATCCCATGATCGGCGAGCAGACGAACTGCATCAGCGCCCAGAGCGCCACGAACAGCCCGTTGTACCAGCCCGCCTCGGCGTTGGAGCCGGTGAAATCCTCGATGAGGATCGGCCAGACGGGAATGATGATGCCCATCGAGATGATGTCGAGGGCGGCCGTGATCAAAATGAAAGCGATCGCCGCCTTGCGTTTCGAACCTGCCAGGACTGACATGACCGGTACCTCGAACGATTGGAGGCGGGCTTATACGTGCGTCGGCGGGGCAAGGCCACCCCGACGCCTGCGGGATAATGCAGCCTCCTGACAAACGCTGAACTGCCCGCCGGGGCGCGAAAAACTCGGCGGCAGGTTCGCGAGGCAGAAGCATGATCCCGAAAAGGCGGGTGACGACAGAGATCATGGCTCCAACAAAAACGTGGAGCCGGACGACGTTCCAACGAAACGGAAGCGGGCTCTGGCGTCGCCCGCTCGTTGCGCTACCATCGTCCGAACCGGAGCGCGATGCCGTCCGGCATGAGAACAGGGAGGGAAGATGAATTTCCTGAGCACGATCACCGGATCGTTCGCCATGCCGGCGGCGGAGAATCCCACCGTCGCCATGATGGACGCCGCCTACGGCCACCATGGCATCGACGCGCGTTACATCAACTGCGAGGTGCCTCCGGAAAAGCTGGCGGATGCCGTGCGCGGCGCCCGCGCCATGGGCTGGAAAGGCTTCAACTGCTCGCTGCCCCACAAGGTGACGGTCATTCAACACCTCGACGGCCTGGGCGAATCGGCCGCGATCATGGAAGCGGTGAACTGCGCCGTCATGCGCGACGGCAGGCTGATCGGCGAGAACACTGACGGCAAGGGTTTTCTGAAATCGCTGCGGGAAGTGGTCGACCCTGCCGGGAAATCGGTCGTCGTGTTCGGCGCGGGCGGCGCCTCGCGCGCCATCTGCGTGGAACTCGCGCTCGCGGGCGCGGCGGCAATCACAGTCGTCAACCGCGGCCGCGAGCGGGGCGAGGAATTGGCGCGGATGCTCGGCGAAAGGACGAACACCAAGGCCGATTTCCGGCCTTGGACGGAGAATTTCGCCATGCCGGCCGGCACCGACATCGTCGTCAACGCCACCTCGATCGGACTTTTCCCGGATGTCGACGCGACGCTCGATATCGACATGGCAACGCTGACACCGGGCATGGTCGTCGCCGACATCATACCGAATCCGCCGCGCACGCGGCTGGTCCGCGATGCGGAAGCGCGCGGCTGCACGGTGCTCGACGGCCTTGGCATGCTCGTCAACCAGGGCATCATCAACATAAAATACTGGACCGGCGTCGATGCCGACGCGAGCGTCATGCGCCGTCGGATCGAGGAGATTTTCGGCGTCTGAGAGCTACTGAAGGGGCCAGACGACGAGCAGCGCCGGCACGGCGACGATGATGACGAGGATCGACAGCGGCAGGCCGAGCCTCGGATAGTCCGAGAAGCGGTAGCCTCCGGGTCCCATCACCAGCGTGTTGCACTGATGCCCGATCGGCGTCAGGAAGTCGCACCCCGCCCCGATGGCCACGGCCATGAGGAAAGCTTCCGGGCGGTAGCCGAGGCCGCTGGCGAAACCCGCCGCGATGGGCGCCATGACGAGAACGGTCGCGGCGTTGTTGAGAAACGGCGTCACCGCCATGGCGCAGATGAGGATCAGTGCCAACGAGCCGTAGCCCGGCAATGCCCCGCCTATGTCGGCCAGTGAAGCGGCAATGAGATCCGTGGCGCCGGTCGCCCGCAGCGAATCGCTCACGGGGATGAGCGCCGCCAGCATCACGAGGATAGGGCCATCGACGGCCGTGTAGACGGCGCGGATCGGCACGACGTTGAACGCGACCATGGCGACGGCGGCGGCGAAGAAGGCGACGGAGACGGGCAGCACGCCGACGGCGGTCGCGCCCATCGCCGCGGCAAGGATCACCAGCGGCACGATGCCGCGCCGCACGCTGCCGAGCAGAAGCGAGCGTTCCGCCAGAGGCAGGCAGCCGAACTCTCGCAGGATTTCGGGAATGGCGGCACGCGACCCCTGCAGCACGATCACGTCGCCCAGCCGCAGCGTCACCTCGCCAAGCCGCTCGTTCAGCCTTTCATTGCGCCGGCTCACCGCGAGCAGATTGACGTTGAAGCGCTCGTACAGCGCCAGGCGCTTCGCCGACCACCCGATCAACGGCGAGTTCTCGGCGATCACCGCCTCGATCGCCTCGGTCTCGACTCCGAGACCCTTGGCGAAGTCGCGGTCGCCGGTGAGATCGAGCTTGCCGTGGGAAACCACCCGGTTGAGCGCTTCCGGATCGCCCTCCAGAAGCAACACATCGCCCTCGCGGAACACCGAATCGGGCAGCGGCGCGATGCGCAACCCGCTCCGCATGATCGAGGTGACTGCCACCTCGCCTTCCGCGATCTTCAGCAAGTCGCTGACGGATTTGCCCCGCAACGCGGACTTTGCCGAGATTTTGGCTTCGGCGAGGTAGTTCTTGATGTCGATCGCCTCGTGCATGGCCGCGCTTTCGCGGGAGCGCATAGGCACCAGCCAGTAGAACAGGATCAGGAAAGCGATGCCGGCGACGCACAGCACGGCCGCGACCGGCGTGAAGTCGAACATGGTGAACGGCGTTCCCGTCATCTCGCCGCGCACGCGCGACACCACGATGTTCGGCGATGTGCCGATCTGGGTAAGCAGCCCGCCGAGCAGGGAGCCGAACGCCATCGGCATCAGGAACACCGAGGGAGAGGCGTTCGACCGCTTGGCGAACTGGAAAGCGATGGGGATCATGATTGCCAGCGCGCCGATATTCTTCACGAAGGCTGAAAGCACGGTGACGACGATGACGAGAAGCGCCAGTTGCGCCCGCACCGAAGAGACGTCCGGCGCGTAGCGCTGCACAGCATATTCCATGACGCCGGACCGGGCGACGCCATGACTGACGACCAGCGCGCTGCCGACGATGATCACGATGTCGTCGCTGAAGCCGCTGAACGCGGCTTCGAAAGGCACGACACCGACGGCAAGGGCGACGAGCAGCGCCGCCGTCGCTACCAGGTCGTAGCGGAATCGCCCCCAGACGAAGGCGGCCATCATCAGCGCGATCACCGAGAAGGACAGCAACTGGCTGCTTGTCACGGAATTCCCCCGAATCGAACACATCAGCAACGCGCGACATGGCCGAGTGTTGCGGGGCCTGCGCTTCATTATAAATGCAGGTCGTCGAATAGCGCGGCGCGCCGGATTGCCGCAATGCCTGACATCCTGTTTGTCCGCACCTAGATAGGTCTGCGACGAATTCGCCCGTCCTGCCCTTCACCCCCTCTTGCACTCCGCCCCATGACAAAGAACGCCGGCAAACGCGCCCTGATGATCGTGAATCCCCGCGCCCGTCGAGGGGCGGCCTCGATCGCACCGGTGCGCGATTTTCTTGCGGCCTCGGGTTTCAGGCTGATCGATGAGCAGCCCACCGGAGGCGACAGCATCTCGGATCTTATCTCGCGTCACGCCGACCGCTGCGATCTCGTCATCGTCGGCGGCGGCGACGGCACGCTGAACGCCGCCGCTTCCGCTCTCGTCTATACCGGCCTGCCGCTCGGTGTTCTGCCGCTCGGCACGGCCAACGATTTCGCCCGGACGATGAACATCCCGCTCGACCCGCTAAAGGCCGCCGAACTCATCGTGCAGGGAAGGACGAAGCATGTCGATCTCGGCGAGGTGAACGGCCATCTGTTCTTCAACGTCGCCTCTATCGGCTTCAGCGCCGAACTCGCGGCGGAACTGACCGAGCATGCCAAGAAGCGCTGGGGCGTGCTCGGCTACGGCATAGTCGCAGCGCGCATCCTGTTGCGTTCGCGGCTCTTCACCGCCTATCTCGACCATGACGGCGCCACGGAAAAGATCAGGACCATGCAGGTCTCCGTCGGCAACGGAAGGCACTATGGCGGCGGCATGACGGTCGAGGAGAAGGCGTCGGCGGACGATGGCTGGCTCGATCTCTACAGCCTTGAGGTCGACCATTGGTGGCGGCTGCTGCGTCTGCTGCCCAGCCTGCGCCGTGGCACGCAGGGACAGTGGGACGACGTACGCGCCTTCAAGACGACGGAGATCACAATCCGCACCAAGGCGCCGCGCCCGGTCAACACCGACGGCGAACTGAGCACCTGGACGCCGGCGCATTTCCGCATCCGGCCGAAATCGGTAATCGTCTACGCGCCCTAGGCGCGGCCCGGCACGTCCGGCCACCCGCCGCGCCAGCAAACCCTCGACATTCGCCGCCGCCGCCTGTATGCCGCTGGCGCCCTTCCCAAGGGCGGAACGGACGATAGAATGACCGAAACCAGCCAGAAGAACCGTCCAGAACCGAAGCCCGGAGTGCTGGACATCGCAGCCTATGTGCCCGGCAAGAGCAGCGCTCCGGCCGGCGTCGTCAAGGTGCACAAGCTTTCATCCAACGAAACGCCGCTCGGCCCTTCGCCGAGCGTGGCCGAGGCCGTGAAGAAGGCGGCAGGCTCGCTGGAGCTGTATCCGGACGGATCGTCGACGCGCCTGCGCGAGACGATCGGCGAGGCTTACGGGCTCAACCCGGCGAACATCCTCTGCTCCAACGGATCGGACGAGAGCCTCGCCCTGATCGCGCAGACCTATCTCGGGCCGGGCGACGAGGCGATCCTCACCGAGCACGGCTTCCTTGTCTACAAGATCGCCACGCAGGCCGCGAGCGCGACGCCCGTCACCGTGAAGGAGAAGGACGCCCGCGCCGATGTCGACGCCATCCTGGCCGCCGTGACGCCGCGCACGAAGATCGTGTTCCTCGCCAATCCCAACAACCCGACCGGCACCTATCTGCCTTTCGAGGAGGTGCGCCGGCTGCACGCCGGCCTGCCGAAGGACGTGCTTCTGGTGATCGACGCGGCCTATGCCGAATATGTCCGTCGCAACGACTACGAAGCCGGCATCGAGCTGGTGTCGAATTCGCAGAATGTCGTCATGACGCGGACCTTCTCCAAGATCTACGGTCTGGCAGGCCTGCGGATCGGCTGGCTCTATGCCCCCGCCCATATCATCGACGCGCTGAACCGCGTGCGCGGACCGTTCAACGTCAATGCCGTCGCCATCGAAGCCGGCATAGCGGCGATGCGCGACCGCGCGCATCTCGCCGCCGCGGTGGAGCACAACGACCGCTGGCTGCCATGGACGACGGCGGAACTGGAGAAGCTCGGCCTGAAGGTGACGCCAAGCGTCGGCAACTTTATCCTCATCCACTTTCCCGACGATAAGAAGCTTTCGGCAGCCGCAGCGGACGACCATCTGACGGCGCGCGGCTTCATCCTGCGCCGCGTATCGGCCTACGGTTTCCCGAACGCGCTGCGCGCGACGATCGGTTCCGAAGAGGCCAATCGCGGTCTCGTCGCGGCGATCGCCGAATTCCTGAAGAGTTGACCATGGCCGAGCCCCTTTTCGACCGCATCGCCCTGATCGGAATCGGCCTGATCGGCTCGTCGCTGGCCCGCGTCATTCGCCGCGAAAACCTTGCCCGCCATGTCGTCATCGCCACACGAAGCAAGAAGACGCTCGACCGGGCCGCCGAACTGAAGCTGGGCGACAGCTACACCACCGATCTCGCAGAATCCGTGCGCGACGCCGATCTCGTCATCGTCTCGGTGCCGGTCGGCTCGTCCGCGGAGGTGGCGGAACTCATCGCCCCCGCCCTCAAGGCGGGAGCCATCGTCACCGATGTCGGCTCGACCAAGGCGTCCGTCATCGTACAGATGAAGCCGCATATGCCGGAGGGCGTGCATTTCATCCCCGGCCACCCGCTGGCGGGCACCGAGAAATCCGGCCCGGACGCTGGCTTCGCCGACCTGTTCGAGAACCGATGGTGCATCTTCACGCCGCTGCCCGACACCGACCCCGCGGTGTTGGAGAAGCTCTCGGAATTCTGGCGGCGCTGCGGCTCCAACATCGACACGATGGACCCCGAGCATCACGACAAGGTGCTGGCCATCGTCTCCCACCTACCGCACATCATCGCCTACAACATCGTCGGCACGGCGGACGATCTCCAGACGGTGACCAAATCCGAGGTCATCAAATATTCGGCCTCGGGTTTCCGCGACTTCACCCGCCTCGCCGCTTCCGATCCGACCATGTGGCGGGACGTCTGCCTGCACAACAAGGACGCCATCCTCGAAATGCTGGCGCGCTTCTCCGAGGACCTTGCCTTTCTCCAGCGCGCGATACGCTGGGGCGACGGCGAAAAGCTGTTCGACCTTTTCACCCGCACGCGCGCCATCCGCCGCTCGATCATCGAGGCCGGGCAGGAGATCGATGCACCGGACTTCGGCCGTCAGGCCGTGGAGCATCCGGGACAGGCAGACTTGAAGAGTGAACGGTGAGCAGTTCACCGTTTACTGTTCCACCGATCCCTTCGCTTCATTTCACCGGCGGGATGTCGCCCAGCCCGATGAATCCCAGCGACGCCTTGCCCTTTACGATCTTGAGCGGCAGCGACGTGTTCTGACCGAGCATGCCGATGCCGATCATCGCCTTCTCGATCCGGTCCCTGGCCTCGGGAAACGCCGTGGCGGCCGCCTCTGCGAGACCTTTCGCATTGCGCACGGTCAGCGTCAGATCCGCATCGATCAGCCCGGCCTCGTCGACGGAAACGGGTCCGGCTATGCCGACGCCGGTACTGGCGTCGGTGGAGATCGTCAGGGTGCGGAATATCGCCGACTGGCCGCGCAGGCTTTTGGGGCGCAATTGCAACAGCGCGACGCCGTTCGTCACGGTCGCGTCCACCTCCGCCGAGAGCGGCGGCACGACGCGCCCCTGAAGCACCGAAGCATCGGCGACAAGGTTGCCGACGCTGCCGGCGACGTCGAGATCGGCGCCGTTCGGACGCATATGGCCCTGCACCGACGCCGCCTTGGCGAGCGGCTGACCCGACGCGGGACCGGCGGCGACGTCTGTTCCCTCGACCGAGATGCGCTCCGGCAGCGGGGCGGCAAGCCGCACGCTGGCGCGCAGCCCTTCCCAGTTGAAGCGCAGAGGCGGTGAGCCGGCGGCGTCGATCACCGCCGGGCCGTCCAGTTCCGCAACGATGTGGAACGGATTGTAGACCTGCGCGGCGGAGCGGAAAGCCCCTGCCGACACGCTGGCGCCCTTGCGGCTGTCGAAGCTTACGGCATCGCAGAACAGCCCGATGCGGAAGGGAAAGCCCCGCGCCGTGGGGTTGGCGCAATCGGCCGAAACGCCTTTCGCGTTGGCGTCGGCCAGCGCCGTCTTCACCTGGTCCTGCAGAAGCTTGCCGACATAGAACCATCCGGCGCTGTAGCCGCCGAACAGCACGGCGACAAAGACCGCGATCCACATCATGCGGCGGGAATAGGATGGCTTGCGGGTCTCGCTTGACGTCATGAGGCGGCTTTCGATAGGGCTCGGGCTACGCTCCGGCAGAGCGGCATACAGGCTTGGCGATATGGGCGATTTTTGGGTGTTTGGCTATGGCTCGCTGATGTGGCGGCCGGGTTTCGCGCATGTCGAGGTCGAGCGCGCGCGGCTGCACGGCTTCCGACGCTCGCTCTGCGTGCGCTCCTTCGTGCACAGGGGGACGCGGGAGAGGCCGGGCCTCGTCCTCGGCCTCGACCGGGGCGGCTCCTGCATCGGCCTCGCCTTCCGCGTGCCGAACGAACTGCGCGGCGAGGTGCTCGCCTATCTTCGCGAGCGCGAACTCGTCACAAACGTCTATCTGGAACGCAGTCTCCCGGTGCGACTTGATAGCGGCGGCGCGGTGATGGCCGCCTGCTACGTTGTCGACCGCCGCCACGAGCAGTATGCTGGCAATCTGGACTCTGCCCACGCCGCCGAGGTCGTGGCGGGGTCCATCGGCCAGTCGGGACCGAACGAGGAGTATGTGTTCAACACGCTCGACCATCTGAAGGCGCTGAACATCCGCGATTACTGGCTGGAAGATGTCGGCCGCCGGCTGGGATTTCAGCCGGACAAAGGAAGCAGTCCGGCAAGCACGATCATCAGCTGAGCCGTGTAGTAAGTGATCCAGACGGCATACCGAAGCGCGCGGCGCCTCTCGCCATTGCCGGCAATCAGGAACTTTTCCGTTCCGAGCAGCGCATCCGAAGCCATGAACAGCGCCGCACCGAGCGCGACCCAGGGCCCGGGCACGCTGAGCGCCGACAGACCCATGGCAAGAATGGCGGCCGCATAGGCGGTAACCGCGTTTCGCATCGGGCCATCGACGGCGTTACGCAGCCGAAACAGGAGAAACGCGGTGGCGGCAATCATCAGCGCACCCGCCAGAGGTCGCCAGAATTCCTGCGCGACGATACCGAAGCCCTGTCCGGAGATCGCGAACAGCACGACATAGACGAGATGCGCGACAAGGAAGCAGGCCAGGCCGGCCAGGAACGCCTGCTCTCCTTCGCGCGAAAGAAACGCGTCCCCGATCGCCGAGAGCGCGAGCGCGGCTGCGAGCAGCGGCGACCCGCCTTCGAGCGCGGCGAGCACCGCCAGCAGTGCGACAGCCATCGTCTTGGCGGCGGTGCGGCGAAGGTTTGCCTCCCGCTCGACCATGCCGAGATAGAGCAGTGCCGCGGCGGCCGACAGGATCAGCGTGCCGTTGGCCGTCGATTCGATCCCGCCCGGGAAAGGCATCATGCGCGGGAAGCCTCGGCGCTGACGCGCGGCTTGAACAGCAGGGACTTCGCGGCAAGCACCGCGCCGGCCGTGATGAGCACGCAGGCTGCCAGCACATGCGGCGTCGGTTCCGAAAAGCCTGCCGCGATCAACACCAGCGTGGAAAGCAGCGGCGCGGCATAGCTCGCCGCGCCCAGCACCTGGATATTGCCGCGCTTGACGCCATGATCCCAGGCATAGAAGGCCGCACCCACAGGCATCAGCCCGAGCCCGATGACCGCCAGCCATTCGCCCGGGCCGGACGGCAGCACGGTCTCCTCCAGCAGGAAATGGCAGGCGAGCGACAGCGCCGACGTCGCCGCGCAGAACCACGTCACCACGCTGGTCGGCACCGCCGGGAAACGCCGCGACAGGAGCGAATAGGCGGCCCAGATGAAGGCGCAGGCGCCCGCCATGGCATAGCCGAAGACATAGCGGCTGTCGAAGGCCAGCTTTCCGCCGTTCGTCACGATGAGGAAGGTGCCCGCGAGCCCGAGCAGCGCGCCGGCCACATGGTGCCATTGCAGCCTTTCGCCCGGCATCAGCGCCGAGCCGAGCACGATGAGCAGCGGCCAGAGATAGGCGATCAGGCTGGCCTCGACCGCCGGTGCGCTGCGCAGCGCGGTGAAGTAGAAAAAGTGGTAGCCGAACAGCCCGGCTATGCCGATGACCCACACCTGCGGCGGAATTTTAACCGGCTCCGGCGCGGGCATGAAAAGACGTGCAGCGAAGCCGACAAGCGTTCCGATGGCGAAGGTGATGGCCGAAAGCAGGAATGGCGGCACGCTGCCCGACGCGTCGGTAAGCAACGCCAGCAGCGCCCACATGGCAACCGCCGAGAAGCCGATCAGTGTCGCCCGCCCCATGAGATTCCTCCGGGGCAGTCACCCCTCTACTCGACCATTTCGACCTTGCGCGCCTGCAGGGTCAGCGTGCCCATCTCCGTGCCAACGCTGGCATGGACGGGCGCATATACCCCGGTTGTGCCGAGCGGCGCAAACGTGATCGAGATGCGGCTCTTGTCACGCATGAACTTCACCGACTTCTTGTTCGCCCGATAGCCGGAAACCGGGCTGAAGCGGGCCGTGCAGGTCACCGCAGGTCCCTGATAGCCGTCCAGCTTGATGTCGGCCGTCTGCTTGTGGCTGAGCTTGAGATCGACCCGCATCTCGCCGTCATACATCCTCAAGGGCTTCGAGCAGACGTCGGCGATATCCTTGGCCTTGACGAGAAACGCCGAGAGCGGATCTAGAACCGAGCGCAACTGATCGTCCGCCACCGGAATCCAGTCCTTCGCCCGCGGCTTCGGCGGAGGCACCATCTCGGTCGACACCACATCGCCCTTGGCGAAGCTGATGGTCAGGCTCTTGCTCTTCTTCTCATGCTTGTAGCTGGTGAAGGCTCGCAACGGCACCGCGCCCCCGGCCGACATCTGGCCGTTGACCGAGAGCGTCGCCCTCGTATCGTCGAAGATCTTGCCGAGCCCGGCGGTCGAAACCGAGCCCTCGATCGCGTAGGACGTGCCGTTGAGGGTCGAAACCATGGTGGATCGCGCGACCGGCAGGCCGAGATAGGTCACCGAATAGTCGCCGCGGAACGAAGTCGATTCCGTTCGCGCGGTGGACGCGGAAGGCGCGGCGCCGGCAAGGGCCACGGCCGTTCCGAGCAGGGCGCGGGAAAGCACGTTCATGGTCGCTGTCGTTCGATCGGAAGCTGCATCATCAATCGTTGCGGCGGGAATCGGGCAATTCTGTGGGAACGTCCGGCGAGGGGTGTTGCGTCATGGCTGGCGGCATCGCGGCGGGCGGTCTGCGGAACCTGATGCTTCGACTTGACGCTTCGGCGAAATGCCACTATGGAACGCCGACTTTTCCCAAAGGCCGCTCGAAGAAACCGCGCGCCGCATCAGGTGCGACCGAGGATTTTGGGCAGAACGAGAACGAAGGTAACAAAATGTCCCGCTCCTGCGATCTGACCGGCAAGGCCGTCATGTCCGGCAACAATGTAAGCCACGCCAACAACAAGACCAAGCGTCGCTTCCTGCCGAATCTCGTCAATGTGACGCTGCAGTCGGAAGCCCTGAACCAGAACGTGCGCCTGCGCATCTCCGCCAACGCGCTCCGTTCGGTCGAGCACCGCGGCGGCCTCGACGCTTTCCTGGCCAAGGCCGACGCGGCCGAGCTTTCGCCCCGCGCCCGCCTGCTGAAGAAGCAGATCGCCAAGAAGGCCAGCGAGCAGGCTTCCGCCTGATCTGATATCGAGGCGGGGGACATCCGCCTGACCGGAGCCGGCGATCGGGGGATTGGCCGGCACCACTGGTTCCATCACCCAGGATAAAAAAATGAATTCCTCTTCGATCTATCTGCCCTTCGTGGCCGCTATGGCGCTCGTCGTGGTGGCGTCGAACACCCTCGTCCAGTTCCCGGTGCAGGGAACGCTGAGCGGCCTGTCGCTGGCCGACGTGCTGACCTGGGGCGCGTTCACCTACCCCTTCGCCTTCCTCGTCACCGATCTCGCCAACCGTCGCCATGGGCCGCGGATCGCGCGGCGCATCGTCTTCGTCGGCTTCATGACGGCGGTCGTGTGCTCCATCGTGGTGCCGCCGCTGCTGTTCCGTTTCGGCCTGATCGAGTTCGAGACCGCCGCCGGTCGTCTCGTACGCATCGCCATCGCCTCGGGCACGGCCTTCCTCACGGCGCAACTGCTCGACGTCACGGTGTTCAACTGGCTGCGCCGGCAAAGCTGGTGGCGCGCGCCGATCTTCGGCACGCTGGCGGGCTCGGTCGTCGATACGCTGATCTTCTTCTCGGTCGCCTTTTCCGCCGCCTTCGCCTTTGTCGGCCCGGAAGACGGCTTTGCGCTGGAAGCAGCTCCCCTGCTCGGCCTGTTTGCCGCCGAGGCGCCGCGCTGGCTCTCCTGGGCGCTGGGCGACCTGACGGTGAAGCTGCTGATCGCCGTCTTCGCGCTCATCCCCTACCGGCTGATCGCGGCGCGCTGGAGCCAGCCCGTGGTCAAAGCCGCTTGATCCCCTGGGTTCAGCTCGACAGCGCCGAGATGCCGGACGGCGGCGGCGCAATCCGCCTGAAGCGGCGCGGCGCCGAATTCTCCATCATGCTCGGCGCCACCGAGCTCATGAACAGCCGCCTCAGCGGTTCGGAAGAAGCGCTGGCGCGCCTGCCCTGCGAGCGGATCGGAGCCCGGTCCTCGGCGCATGTCATGATCGGCGGCCTCGGCATGGGCTTTACGCTTCGCGCCGCCCTTGCGGCACTCCCGGCGACAGCCCGCGTCACCGTCGCGGAACTCGTTCCCGCGGTCGTCCGCTGGGCGCGCGGCCCGATGGCGGAACTGTTCGGCGATTGCCTCGACGACCCGCGCGTGACGATATGGGAGGGCGATGTCGGAACCCTCGTCAGGTCGAGCCCGGCCGCCTACGACGCCGTGCTGCTCGATGTCGACAACGGCCCGGAAGGATTGACCAGACGCGCGAACGATGCGCTCTACGATGTTTCAGGCCTCGCCAGAGCGCGCGGATCGCTGAGGCGCGGCGGCGTGCTGGCGGTCTGGTCGTCGGCGCCTGACGCCGCCTTCACGAAGCGGCTGAAGCAGGCGGGTTTCGCCGTCGAGGAAGTGAAGGTGCGGGCCAACAACAAACGCGGCGCGCGCCACACAATCTGGCTGGCGACAAAGCAGGCCGCCTGAGCGAGCCTACATGCTGTTCAGGTGCAGGATATTGCCGTCCGGGTCCTTGAACCAGACCATCTTCATGCCGCCGCCGACATAGACATCGCCGTCCAGTTCCAGACCCATTTCCGGATAGCGCTCGAAGCGGACACCCTTGGCGCGCAAGTCGTCCACGATCGCCTCCATATCCTCGCCGACGCTCCAAACGACCGCATTGGCGCGGTTTGTCCCCGCTTCATCCGAGCGGTAGACCACCAGCCAGGTATCGCCGGTGCGGAAACCGAGCACGCCCTCCATGCCGTCGTCGCCGAGTTCAAGTCCCAGAACGTCCTGATAGAATGAACGGGCGCGGTCGATATCCTTGACGGCAACGATGGCCGATGATGACTTGTCCTTGAGCATCGTCGTTCCTCGCAACGCATCAGAATGGGGAGGAAACGTATCCCAACCCCGATAGTTGCGAGCGCGGACCTGCTTAATCGGGGTGCAGCACGAATTCGAGATAGAGATTGCGCTGGAGGATCGAGTGGTTGTCGTCGGACATCAGCGACACGATCACCGCGCCGTCCTCACGCGTCCAGACGTCCATGGCTTCCATATTGTCGATCTGGTAGCTCATGTCGGCCTCGAAAAGCACGGGGCCGTCGGCCACGGAACCCTTGGCGACCGATTCGCCATAGATGCGTCTCAGCCGCATCTTGACGCCGGCGCTCATCGAAAAGCTGCGTTCGAGCAGCAGCAGGTCGCCATCCGGCAGGAACGCGCCGTCAGTGATGTCGAACTCGCCGCTGCGCTTGACGGTGAACACACCCTTCTTCGGCCCCTCGATGATGGCTGCGAAGATGTTGCCCGCCTTGTCGAGGCTCTTTTCGGAGACCACGACCAGCCCGCCTTCGTGCTGTCCGTAGGGATGCGCGCGGGTCACGGTCTCAAAACCGCGATTCTGGCGCAACTCGTTCTTCGGCACGAGAAAATTCACGGTCTTGAACGGACCCTTCATGCCGGCGGGATCGATCCGGAACTGGGCGATGCGATGGTTGCGCTCGAAACCGACTGTCGCGATGTCACCCTCGACATCCAGCCCCTCGGCATCCACCTCCCATTTGCGCGAGATCGGCTTGCCGGTCCCGTCCACCATCTGGGTCATCGAGAAATTGCTGACGCCGCTCGGCCGGCCGGCGGAGTCGCGCTCGATCCTGCCCAAGAACCAGAAGCCCGTGTCGGCGACGCCGATGAAATCGCTGCCCGGCTTCATGAAGCGAAAGGCCGAACTGGCGCCGAAATGCCGGGAGCTTCCGGTCATCTCCAGCCCGCCGACGAATTCCAGCGGCCCGAATTGCCTGTCGTCGCGCCCGATGCGAAAGCCCATGATCGGCCGCGACTTTATCTCGACGGCGAAAGGCGCTGCCGATTCGTCCGCCACCGGCGACTGAACGGGGAGCGCGAGAAGCGAAAACACCGCCAGAAAGCCCGCCGCCGAAGCCGCGGGCAGCCAACGGCGCAGGCGCGCCATCATCCGGCGCGTCTCAGCCCGCCGCGACGATCGCGCGACGGCGTTTCCTCGAAGAGAGCGGCAAGCTGTTCGGTCATCGCACCGGCGAGTTCCTCCGCGTCGACGATGGTGACGGCGCGCTGGTAGTAACGCGTGACGTCGTGGCCGATGCCGATGGCCAGGAGTTCGACCGGCGAACGCGTTTCGATGAGATCGATGACGCCGCGCAGATGCCGCTCCAGATAGTTGCCCGGATTGACCGACAGCGTCGAATCGTCGACCGGCGCGCCATCCGAGATCATCATCAATATCTTCCGCTGCTCCGGCCGCCCGAGGAGACGGTTGTGCGCCCACAGAAGCGCCTCGCCGTCGATATTCTCCTTGAGCAGTCCTTCGCGCATCATCAGGCCGAGATTGCGGCGGGCGCGCCTCCACGGCGCATCGGCGCTCTTGTAGATGATATGGCGCAGATCGTTGAGTCGGCCGGGCGCCGGCGGCTTGCCGTCCTTCAGCCATTTCTCGCGCGCCTGCCCGCCCTTCCAGGCGCGGGTGGTGAAGCCGAGGATCTCCACTGAGACGCCGCAACGCTCCAGCGTGCGCGCCAGAATGTCGGCGCAGGTCGCAGCGACCGTGATCGGACGGCCGCGCATGGAGCCGGAATTGTCGAGGAGCAGCGTCACCACCGTGTCGCGGAATTTTGTATCCTTCTCCTGCTTGAAGGAAAGCGGCTGCATCGGATCGATGACGACACGCGCCAGCCGCGCCGGGTCCAGATGGCCTTCCTCAAGATCGAAATCCCAGGAACGGTTCTGCTGCGCCATCAGGCGGCGCTGCAATCGGTTCGCCAGCCGACCGACGACGCCCTGCAGATTGGCGAGTTGCTTGTCGAGAAAGGCGCGCAGCCGGTCGAGCTCTTCCTCGTCGCAGAGTTCCTCCGCCCCGACCGTCTCGTCGAAGGCGGTGGTGAAGACCTTGTAGTCGAAATCCCTGGGCAGGCCGGTCAGCGGATTGTCCGGGCGCTTGGCTTCGCCGGGCGTCTCGGCATCCGCTTCTTCCTCGGAAACATCATCGGCGGTGGTGTCGGCGGCTTCCATCTCGCCGGCCTGTTCGTCGTCGGAGGAGGCGTCGGCATCGTCGGACTGCGACTGCTCGCCGCTCGAATCATCCTCGCCCCCTTCCTCATTGTTCTCCTCGCCCTGCGGCTGATCGTCCTCGCTGGAATCCGATTCGTCCTGCTGCTCGTCGTCGCCGAGTTCCTCGGCCATTTCGAGCGACACCAGCAAATCGCGCACGAGGCGCGCGAAGGCCTGCTGGTCGTCCAGACGGGACGAAAGATCGTCGAGATTGGCACCGGCCTTCTCCTCGATCCAGTCCCGCCACAGCCCGACCAGTTTCTCGCCGCTCCTCGGCACGGCGCGGCCGGTGAGCTTCTCGCGCACCATCAGCGCCAGCGCTTCCTCAAGCGGCGCGTCCGCCTGCTCGCGCACCTCGGAGAGGTTGGCGCGCAGATACTTGTCTTCCAGCATCGAGGTGATGTTGTCGCCGACGCCCTGCATGGCACGGCTGCCGATCGCCTCGACGCGCGCCTGCTCCACCGCGTCGAAGACGGCACGGGCGAGCTTGCCTTCCGGCGCGAGCTTCAGATGCACGCGGCTGTCATGGCAGGCGCGCTTCAGGGCCATGGAATCGCCGAGGCCACGCGTTATCGCTATGTCGCTCGCGGTGGGCTTCTTCGGCAGTTCCGGCAGACGCGCGCGATTGCCCGCCAGCGCCGGCTTGTCCTTGGCGAAGCCGACCTCCATCTCGTTGTCGCCCGCGAGCGCACGCATGCACACCGTCAGCGCGCGCTTGAAACTGTCCGTCTCCGCGCCCGCCTTGGGTTTGTTGCGTGTGTTGTCGCCCGGCCCGGCCATCAATGACGCTCGAAATCGCTACCCGAGCACGACGTTCGCCGCGCTTTCCGGCAGGTCCTGGCCGAAGGCGCGCTGATAGAATTCAGCCACGACCGGGCGCTCGAGCTCGTCGCACTTGTTGAGGAAGGTCAGCCGGAAGGCGAGGCCGATGTCGCCGAAGATCTCGGCGTTTTCGGCCCAGGTGATGACCGTGCGCGGGCTCATCACGGTCGACAGGTCGCCATTGATGAAGGCCGAGCGCGTCATGTCGGCGACGCGGACCATCTTGTTGACGATCTCCCGACCCTTGGCATCGCGATAGTGCTTGGCCTTGGCCAGCACGATGTTCACCTCGTTGTCATGCGGCAGGTAGTTCAGCGTCGTAACGATCGACCAGCGGTCCATCTGCGCCTGGTTGATCTGCTGCGTGCCGTGATAGAGGCCGGTCGTATCGCCGAGGCCGACCGTGTTGGCGGTGGCGAACAGGCGGAAAGCCGGGTGCGGACGGATGACGCGGCTCTGGTCGAGCAGCGTCAGGCGGCCTGACGATTCCAGCACGCGCTGGATGACGAACATCACGTCCGGGCGGCCGGCATCGTACTCGTCGAAGCAGAGCGCGATGTTGTGCTGGTAGGCCCAGGGCAGGATGCCGTCGCGGAATTCCGTCACCTGCTTGCCGTCCTGCAGCACGATGGCGTCCTTGCCGACGAGATCGATGCGGCTGACATGGCTGTCGAGATTGACACGCACGCAGGGCCAGTTGAGCCGCGCCGCGACCTGCTCGATATGCGTCGACTTGCCGGTGCCGTGGTAGCCCGACACCATGACGCGCCGGTTGTAGGCGAAACCTGCCAGGATCGCGATCGTCGTCTGGCGGTCGAACAGATAGTCCGGATCGACATCCGGCACATGCTCGGTGGCCGCCGAATAGGCCGGCACCACCATCTTGGAGTCGAAACCGAAGACATCCTTCACCGAGACGGTGGTATCCGGCAGATTGGCGATATCGCGATCGATCTTGTTCATTCCAGCCTCATGCCGGCTGCCCGGGAGGACGGAGCCGGCTCAAAAACATCGTTAGTCGGAGGCGGTCTTATCAGACGCGCGGCTCAACACAAACCAGCTTGTTTGAGCACGCGGTAGGCCTGAAGCACGTCGCGGAACCGGTCTTCCGAACCTCGGTCGCCACCATTCGCATCGGGATGATGACGCTTCACCAGTTCCTTATAGCGCGCCTTGATGTCCGCGCCAGTCGCCTTCGTATCAAGTCCAAGCGTTTCCAGCGCCTTGGCCTCAAGCGGCTTGGCCTTGCGCTCGCGCGGCGCCTCCCGCATGCGGTCGCCGAACATGTTGAACGGGTCGCGCACGCGCTTGTAGTAGCCGGCCCGGCCGGACCGCATCTGCGCGAAGTCGGAGGCCGCGCGGCTGCCGCTGTTGGCTCCCATCACCCAGGTCGGCCGGTGACCCGTCATCGCCTCCTTCTGGAAGCGCGCGATCTCGGTGTCGGCAAGGCCGGAGAAGTAGTTGAAACCCTTGTTGTATTCGCGCACGTGGTCGAAGCAGAAGCGGAAATACTCGCCCTCGCGCATGCGGCCGACCGGCGCGCGATGCGTGCCCGCCTCGACGCAGCCATCCCACTGGCAGCGCGGCGCGTGCGACTTCACCTCGGCCTGCGGGTCGGGGCGCACGCGAATCTTCTCGAAATATTTCGAATAGCTGCTCATGGACGGACGGGATTATGAGATGTTCGCCGTGCGATACAAGAATTGACATTCGGCGCGCGATGGACCTAACCGCTGAATCGCGTCGACGCAATCCGCACCAGCTGTCTTTGTGATGGATGCGGCATATTTGGGAAGTGAGGCTGCAAATGTCCATCCGGACGACGATCGAGGACAAGCTGACGCAGGCCTTCGCGCCGGAACGCCTCCTCGTAATCAACGAGAGCCACCTTCATGCCGGCCATCATCATGAGGAGAGCGGTCACCACGCCGTATTCGACGGCGAGGGAGAAACACATTTCCGTGTGCGAATCGTGTCGGCCGCCTTCGCCGGCATGAGCCGTGTGGCCCGCCATCGCGCCGTCCACGATCTGCTGGCGGCGGAACTGAAGGCCGGCGTCCACGCTCTCGCCATCGAACCGGCCGCGCCCGGCGAGGCGACGCGCTGGTAGCCAGCGCGCCCCGAAAATCCGGAACCGAAACTCCCGAAAATCCGTTCATGGTCCGAAAGGAGTGGGCCATGGAACACATTGCCGCACTGTTGCTGATCGTCGGGTGCTCGGGAGACCTCTCCGAATGCCGGGAACTGCCGGCTCCCGTTCCGGTCTTCGAAACGATGGAAGAATGCACGGCCGCGCTGCCGTTGCCTCTGAAGGGCGCACGCGGTAGTAAAGACGCGCATGTGCTTGCAGATTGCGTCTATGTCGATCCGGCGATGGAGGAAGAAGACGCCGTGCTCGAATGGGACGTCACCAAGGATGGCCGGCTGGTCGCCGAAATCACGGCCGATGGGCAGAAGACGCTTGTTGCTTCTTCCGAACGCCGCGAGGGCAACCCGCTTCGCTGATGCAGGAAGGGACACCTGCGGCGGAATAGTCCGCAGCGGCGAAACATGAGGAGAGAGCGACAATGAAGGCAGTTATTTTCGCCATGGCGGCGTCCCTGGCCCTCGCCGGCTGCACGACGGCCGAGCAGGACGTGGCGGTCGGCGCGGCCGTGGGCGCGACGGCCGGCGCCGTCATCAGCGGCGACGTCGAGGGAGCCCTTGTCGGCGGCGCGGCTGGCGCGCTGGCCGGCTACCTGATCACCAAGCAGCGCGACGGCCGCTGCCTCTATCGCGACCGCCGCACCGGCGAGCGCTATGTGACGCGCTGCCCCGACGGCTATTGAGCGCCGGGCGCGGGCGCGACATCGGACAAATTGCGACAACCCCCGCCCTTTTGGCGGGGTTTGCGTTTGTGCCGCCAAGGGCATCAGCCGTCACGAATAATAAAAGTCCTTTGCCGGGATCATCGGAGGCGCGGGCTCCCCGAGCGCCTCGAAGACGGAAATCTCGCAGACCCGGCAGAGCCCATCCAGCGCAAGGTCGTTGGGTTCGAGCCCGAACGGGTCCTCCAGTTCCTCCGACAGCGCGTCGAGCCCGAAAAACGTGTAGGCGATGAGCGCCGTGAACAGCGGCGTCGCCCAGCCGGTCGCCGAAACCAGACCGATGGGCAGAAGCAGGCAGACGATATAGGCCGTGCGCTGCAAGAGCAGCGTGTAGGCGAAGGGCAAAGGCGTGCCGGCGACCCGCTCGCAGCCCGCCTGGATCGCTGCCAGGGCGGCCAGCCGTTCGTCAAGGATTCTGTAGCCGATGCTGTCTATCCCGCCGCGGGCCAGCACGCCGGCGCTCTGCTGCCCCATCTCACGCAGAACGGCATCGGGCGGATTGGACGAGGCGCGGAAGCGCTCGACACCGTCGCGGACAAAAGCTTGCTCCTCCGTGCTCACATCCACGTTGCGCAGACGTCCCCGCAACAGATGGCAGAAAAGAAGCAGGTTCATCAGCAGCGGCCGCTTCTCAGGTGCGCCGGACAGCAGCGCCAGAGCGACACGCGACAGATTGCGCGTCTCGTAGACGAGCTGCCCCCAGAGCTTGCGCGCCTCCCACCACCGGTCGTAGGCGGCGTTGTTGCGAAAGCCGAGATAGATGGACAGCGTCACCGCCAGCAGCCCGAAAGGCGCAATGGTGAAATCCGACGTATCGAGTTCGAGGAATTCGACCAGCTGCACGATCGCTGCCGCATAGACCGCGAAGCCGATGATCTGCGGCAGGATACGCGGGACGACAGATCCATGGATGACGAAGAACAGTTTCAGGAAACCGGGGCGAGGTCGGACGATCAAGGGAAGCTCCGCGAAAATTGCAGGCCGCCCTCATAGCGCATGCCGGCGCGACGCACAGTCTCCCGTGCGTCAAAACCTGACGTCCGGCGCGGACAATGCCGCAACCAGATCGCGATAAGCCCTAGGCCTCGTTGATGGCGTAGCCGGCGCCGCGGATGGTGCGGATCACGTCGGGCATGCGGCCGTTGTTGACCGCCTTGCGCAGCCGGCCGACATGGACGTCCACCGTGCGCTCGTCGATATAGATCGTCTCGCCCCAGACATTGTCGAGAAGCTGCCCGCGGGAAAAAACCCGGCCCGGATGCTGCATCATGAATTCGAGCAGCCGGAATTCGGTCGGCCCGAGCTTGATCTCGGTCTTCTTGCGGTAGACGCGATGCGCCTCGCGGTCGAGCACGATCTCGCCGACCTTGAGCACGCTGGACAGCACTTCCGGCTTGGCCCGGCGCAGCAGCGCCCTCACCCGCGCCACGAATTCCGGCGTCGAGAACGGCTTGACGAGATAGTCGTCGGCGCCGGTGGAAAGGCCGCGCACGCGGTCGCTCTCCTCGCCGCGCGCGGTGAGCATGATGATCGGCAGCCGCTCCGTCTCGGCCCGCATCCTCAGCCGCCGGCAAAGCTCGATGCCGGATACCGCCGGCACCATCCAGTCGAGCACCAGAAGGTCCGGCACGTTCTCCTGAAGGCGCAGTTCGGCCTCGTCGCCGCGCGTCACGATCTCGACCTGATAGCCCTCGGCCTCGAGATTGTAGCGGAGCAACTCGCAGAGCGGCTCCTCGTCCTCGACCACCATGATCTTCGGTGCGATCATTGCAAAATCCCGGTTCGCTCCCGATCCTGTCGCTATTCGGCCAGAGCCGGCACGGATGTCTCGTCCTGCTTGGGCCGGTTTATCGGAAGCTGCGTTCCAGTCATCACATAATAGGCGTTCTCGGCGATGTTCGTCACGTGATCGCCGATCCGCTCCAGATTCTTCGCGCAGAACAGCAGATGCGTGCAGGTCGTGATGTTGCGCGGGTCTTCCATCATGTAGGTGAGAAGCTCCCGGAAAATAGACGTGTACTTGATGTCGATCTCCTCGTCGTCGGCGCGCAGCGTGACCAGCGCGTCGGCATCGCGCGCGACATAGTGGTCGACGACGCCCTTGACCTGCCCGAGCACCAGCCCCGCCATGAGGTCGATGCTGTTCGACAGCGTCTTCGGCGTCACCGTCTTGCCGACGGCGCCGACGCGCTTGGCGATGTTCTTGGCAAGGTCGCCGATCCGCTCCAGATCCGCGCCCATGCGGATCGCGCCGACCACGGCCCGCAGATCCTGCGCCATGGGCTGGCGCTTGGCGATCAGCGTGATCGCCCGGTCGTCCAGCTCGCGCTGACGGGCATCCATGATGACGTCATCCGAGATGACGTTCTGGGCGAGGCCGGCGTCCGACGTCAGCAGCGCGCGCGTGGCGTTCTGAACCATGCGCCGGGCATGATCGCCCATGTCGGTGATGAGCCGGTCGATATGGTCCAGTTCCTCGTCGAAGGAGGTGACGGTGTGTTCGCCCATGATGTCCTCGGAACTTTCGGGTGCCTGATCGCTCAGCCAAAACGGCCGGTGATGTAGTCCTGCGTGCGCTTGTCGTCGGGGTTGGTGAACATCTTCTCGGTCGGCCCTTCCTCGACCAGATAGCCGAGATGGAACATGGCCGTCCGCTGCGAGACGCGCGCCGCCTGCTGCATCGAGTGGGTGACGATCACGATCGTGTAGTTCTGCCGCAACTCGTCGATCAGTTCCTCGACCTTCGCCGTTGCGATCGGATCAAGCGCCGAGCAGGGCTCGTCCATCAGGATGATCTCCGGCGCGACCGCGATGGCCCGCGCGATGCAGAGGCGTTGCTGCTGGCCGCCGGAAAGGCCGGTGCCCGGCTCGTGCAGACGGTCCTTCACCTCGTTCCAGAGTGCGGCGCGCTGCAGGCTCTGCTCCACGATGCGGTCGAAGTCGGCCTTGCTGCGGGCCAGCCCGTGGATGCGAGGACCATAGGCGACATTCTCGTAGATCGACTTCGGGAATGGATTCGGCTTCTGGAACACCATGCCGACGCGGGCGCGCAGTTCCACCACGTCGATCTTCGGATCGTAGATGTCCTCGCTGTCCAGCGTGATCTTGCCGCCGACCTTGCAGCCGTCGATCGTGTCGTTCATGCGGTTCAGGCAGCGCAGGAAGGTCGACTTGCCGCAGCCGGACGGGCCGATCAGCGCCGTCACCTGCTTTTCGCGCACGTCGAGATCGACGCCGAACAGCGCCTGCTTCTCGCCGTAGTGCACGGTGACCTTGTCGCCCTTCATCTTGATCGGTTCGTTGGTCCCCGCATTCATACTGTCGCTCACCGCCTTTTCGAGGGACGTATCGGTCATGATGTTCATCTTCGAACTCTCCCTGCCTACCAGCGACGCTCGAACCGCCGCCTCAGCACGATGGCGGTGATGTTCATCACCATCAGGAAGGCAAGCAGGATGATGATCGCGCCGGACATTCTTTCAACGAAGGCGCGTTCCGCCTCGTTGGCCCACATGTAGATCTGCACCGGCAGCGCCGTCGCCGGATCGAACGGCGTCGCCGGATAATTGGCGACGAAGGCCACCATGCCGATGAGCAGCAGCGGCGCCGTCTCGCCCAGCGCGCGCGCCAGTCCGAGGATGGTGCCCGTCAGGATGCCCGGCAGCGCCAGCGGCAGGACATGGTGGAACACCATCTGCATGCGCGAGGCGCCGAGCCCCAGCGCGGCGGAGCGGATCGACGGCGGCACGGCCGCGAGTGCGGCGCGCGTCGCGATGATGATGGTCGGCAGCGTCATCAGCGTCAGCACCAGACCGCCGACCAGCGCCGCCGAGCGCGGCAGGCCCATGAAGTTGATGAAGACCGCGAGGCCCAGCAGGCCAAAGACGATCGACGGCACAGCCGCGAGGTTATTGATGTTGACCTCGATGATGTCCGTCAGCCGCGTCTTCTTGGCGAATTCTTCGAGATAGATCGAGGCGGCGACGCCGATGGGCAGCGCCAGCACCAGTACGATCAGCATCATGTAGAGCGAGCCGATGATCGCCACGCCCATGCCCGACGTTTCGGGGCGGCTCGACGCGCCGAAGGTGAAGAGGCCGGTGTTGAACTTCTCCGCCAGCACGCCGTCGGCGGCGAGCTTGTTCATCCACTCCACCTGCAGGTCGGAAACCTTTCGGCGCGCCTCGTCGACGGAGAGGTCGATCTGACCCTTGTAGGCGGAATCGATATTGGCCGAGGCCAGTATGCCGACTGGAACGGTTTTGCCGATGATCGACGGATCCGCCATCACCATGTCGCGAAGCGTGACGCGCGAACTGTCGGACAGGAAGCCCTTGAGGTTGCGCACCGCGACCCTGTCGCCGGGATCGATGCCGAGTGCCGCGACCAGGGCGTTTTCCGCGAGCTTCGGGTAGTTGGCTGTGACAAGCACGTTCGGGTCCGTCGCGCGCTGGTTCTGCGGATCGATCACCGTCTCCTCGAAGGTGACCGGGAGCGTCACCGTCGTCTGCCAGAAGGCGGTGTAGCCCTTCGATACGATCGAGAGCAGCATGACCGCCAGGAAGATGATGCCGACCGAGATCGCCAGCACGCCGTAGAGGCGGAAGCGGCGCTCGGCCGCATAGCGCTTCTTGAGCCCGATGTCGCGGCGCGGACGCGCGACGGAGACCGATCCGATGGCGATGTCGGTCATTCGTACTGCTCCCGGTATTTGCGGACGATGTAGAGGGCGACGATATTCATCGCGAGCGTCACGAAGAAGAGCGTGATGCCGAGCGCGAAGGCGACCAGCGTCTGCGGCGAATTGAATTCGAGATCGCCGGTCAGCTGGTTGACGATCTTGACGGTGATCGTCGTCATCGCCTCGAACGGATTGAGGGTGAGGTTGGCGGCGACGCCGGCCGCCAGAACCACGATCATCGTCTCGCCGACGGCGCGGGAAGCGGTCAGCAGGATGGCGCCGACGATGCCGGGCAGCGCGGCCGGCAGGATGACACGCTTGATCGTCTCGGAACGCGTCGCGCCGAGGCCCAGCGAGCCGTCGCGCATGGCGCGCGGCACTGCCGTGATGATGTCGTCGGACAGCGAGGAAACGACCGGAATGAGCATGATGCCCATGACAAAGCCGGCGGTGAAGATCGACTGCGCCTGGATGAAGGGCGATCCGCCAGCCAGCGCGGCGCTCAAATCACGCAGGAAGGGCCCGAGCGTCACCAGCGCGAAGATGCCGTAGACGATGGTCGGGATGCCTGCCAGCAGCTCCAGCGCGGGCTTCACGACGGCCCGCACCTTGGGCGAGGCGTATTCGGCCATGTAGACGGCCGACATCAGCCCGATCGGCACGGCGACGAGAAGCGCGACCAGCGCGATGTAGATCGTGCCGGCCAGCAGCGGTATCAGGCCGAACTGGCCCTCCGAGCCGCCGGAGCCGGCCGCCGCGAAGCGCGGGTCCCAGACCGTGCCGAAGAAGAAATTGATCGGCGAGACGCTCTCGAAGAAGGTGATGGTCTGGAACAGCATCGACAAAACGATGCCGATGGTGGTGAGGATGGCGATGGTGGACGCGCCCAGCAGGCCCCACAGCATCAGCTTCTCGACCGAATTGCGCGCCCTCGCCCGAGGCTCGATCTGGCGCAGGCCGATCACGGCGCCGCCGAGCGCCAGCATGATCGCGACCGCACCGCCGACGAGGGAAAGAAGCGACGACTTCGCATTCAGTTCCACCGCGGCGGGGATCATGTAGTCCTGCGTGTCGGGAGCCAGCGCTACGCCCTTCGCCGCGAGAAGCGGCTGCAGTTCGGCGAAAGTCCCGGGAAGGTTCGCCTGTGTCTCGGCATCGAGCCGGTTGATGCCCCGCGCCAGGCTCTTGATCAGGCTGACCGCGAGCGTTTCGCTCGTACCGCTTTCGGCGACTTCCGCTGGCAGCGCTGCATGCACGCTGCGCTCGATATAGATCGACGAGCCGATCAGCCACACCGCGAGGAAAAGGAACGAGGGCACTACGGCCAGCAAGAGGGCCCACCAGCCGTGATAGTGAGCGCGCGAATGCGGCTTGATCTGGCCGCCCTCGAACCGCACGGCCCGCGTGCGACCGATGAAATAGGCCACCAGCCCGATGGCAAGCAGCAGCACACAGACAAGCAAAGGCGACATCAGCGAATCCCGGCGACCGGCGTCGAGGTGAAATCGAAACGGGAGGACCGGCGGCGCGAAGCCGCGCCGCCGGTCGCTCCGCTCATTACATGGTCTTGCCGGCGGCGAAATCGTCGCGCTGCTGCTGGCGCTCCGCGTCCGGGGCGGCAACGAGGCCGTAGTCGGCCAGCGGGCTTTCCGGACCGACCATCTGGTCGTCGAGGAAGAACTCGACATACTCCTTGAGGCCCGGGATCACGCCGAGATGCGCCTTCTTCACGTAGAAGTAGAGCGGGCGCGACACCGGATATTCACCGGAAGCGATGGTCTCGACCGAAGGGGTGATGCCGCCGACGGTGGCGACCTTCAGCTTGTCGGCGTTGTTCTCGTAGAAGGCGAGGCCGAACACGCCGACGCCGGTCTTGTTGGAGTCGATGCGGGCCAGCGTCTCGGTGTAGTCGCCATCGATGTCAACGGCCTTGCCATCCTTGCGCACGGCCTTGCACGCCGCGTCGGCGGCCTTCTCGTCCAGGCCCGAAGCCTTGGCGGCCTCGGGACCGCCAAGCGCCTTGCAGCCGGCGATCAGCAGCTTTTCCTCAAAAACTTCGCGCGTGCCGTGCTTCTCGCCCGGAATGTAGGCGGCGATGTCCCAGTCCGGCAGATTCGGGTTGACTTCGTTCCACTTGGCGAAGGTGTTGTCGACCAGCTTGCCGTCCACGACGACCTTGGCGGCGAGCGCCTTGTAGACGTCTTCCGGTGTCAGCGCCCAGTCCGGACCGGTCGCCGAGGTGGCGAAGACGATGCCGTCATAGCCGATCTTGATTTCCTCGACGTCCTTCACGCCGGCGTCCTGGCAGGACTTCAACTCGTCTTCCTTCATCTTGCGCGAGGAATTGGCGATGTCGATGGTGCTTTCGCCGACGCCCTTGCAGAATTCCTTGATGCCGGCGCCCGAACCGCCCGACTCGACGACCGGCGTCTTGAAGTTGGTGAAGGTCTCGCCGAAGGTCTCGGCGACGATCTTGGCATAGGGCAGAACGGTGGACGAACCGGCGATCTGGATCTGGTCGCGGGCGGCGGCGTAGCCGGCCGAGGCGGCGATCGCGACCACCGCGGCGGAAGCCGTGAGGAGGAATTTCTTCATTGGGCCTGCTCCTGTTCGGAAAACATTTCGTGACGCTTCTGCGTCTGCGGGCAGGCTCTAACGCTCCTTTGTAACAGCTGGATGACAGTTTTATGTAGCTTCGATCACGATGCACCGGTCCGGTTCGCCCACCCCCTTCGGCTGCGCTCCGGCGGTGTCAGGGCCTGATCCGGATTTCACCGTGGAGCCTCGCGATGTCGAAATCGCTGATGAGCACGTCGACACGAACCTGCCACAGGCCGGCGAGCGGAATCGCGACGCCATCGGCATGCCAGTCCGCCATGCCTTCTCCCCGTGAGAGCGGACGTTTGAAAGGTTCGATGCCGGCATCCGGCTTCGAGAAAGTGATCGATACCTGCCTGGGTTCGATGGCGCCGTAATCCGCCGCGAGCACATTCGCCACAACGTTGACCGGCCCGGCTCGCGCCGGGCCTACCCAGAGAACCACCGCTGCCTTGTCGGACTGCAGTTCGACCGTGACCGGCTCTACCGCCTGGGCCGCAAGCACCCGCGGCGGAGGCGTGAACCGCCAGACGGCCGCCGTCCCGAAAATCGCGATCGCAACGACCGTCTCCACGGCGATTGAACGCACCAGCCTGCGTGTCGCGGATTCGTCTCCCGACTGGACGGATTCCGTCAACGACCACCGGTTGACGCCGGCCAGCAGAAAGAGGCCGACGAGAAGCATGAGTTTGACAAACAATACCTGTCCGTAGGCCGTATAGAAAAGGGCTGCCGGCCGCTGCACCTGAACAACAGCCAGCGCAAAGCCCGTAGCCACCAGCATTCCCACAAAGACGGGAATGGCGCGGGAGAAGCGCCGCAACGCGGCCTTTGAATCTTCCCCGTTCCGTCTCAGGGCCAAGCCCAGCGGAACAAGCGCTCCAATCCACACCGCCAACGTCACCGCATGCAGAAAGACAGCCGGCCGCATAAGCCATTGGGGCGCCGCCGCGCTGGCATGGCCGCTTAGCGAAAGCGCCATGCCGACCATGAGCAGCGCGACGACAGCGGCTGCAACATCGAAGCGTCGAGGCAGCGCCAGACCGGATGCCGCAAGGGCAATGGCCGCCAGCGACACGAGTATCGTCCAGCCATAGGTCGTGGTCAGCCCGGCGGACCAGACGATCGGGTCAAGGAAGTTCTGGGCGGGCGCCGCGAGCGCGTCCAGTCCCTGGAAGCCTCCTGAAAGGATCGCCCCTCCCGCACCGATCACCAACGCAGCGCCCACGAACCGGCGGCCGCTCGCCATGCGGGGCATAAGGACGGCTTTGGCGAAAACGCCGCCGACGCCCGTGAACAGCCCGACATAAAGAGCGAGCTTCGAAAGCCAGAGTCCGCCTCTGACCGTCCAATCGATCTGGTCTTCGACCGCCGGCGCCTGGACGCTGGCTTCGCCGATCGAAAACACCACCGAGCCTCCGATGGGATGACCATCTTCGGACACGACTCGCCAGCTCAACACATGCGTGCCGCGCGATAGGGATGAGGGCGCCTCGATCTCGACCGTGCGGTCTCTGAGCTGGTACAGATCCAGCGCAATCGACCCGCCATCGGGCTTCACCAGCTTCAGCGCCAGCGGCGAAACCGGTTCGCTGAACGTCAGCAAATACCGGCTCGGCGCATGTTCGACCACCGATCCATCCGCGGGCTCGGCTACCGTAAGCGACGCGTGCGCGCATGCCGTCGCGACATGCCAAAACAGGACAAGCATCGCGGACGACAGCAGCCTGACAACGCGGGCAAGGCTCATCTGGAACGCCTGCACCATATCGGCCTCTCCGAAGAGTGGGACGGCAACGCCTGCAACATGCGCCGCAGCGCGATGTCAATGGCCGCCGGCCTGTTCCAGCAGCTTCACCCCCGGCGCCGGTAGTTCAAGATCGTCGCCCGATTGACCAGCCGCG
Organism: Rhizobiaceae bacterium; assembly: GCA_023953845.1. NCBI lineage: Bacteria > Pseudomonadati > Pseudomonadota > Alphaproteobacteria > Hyphomicrobiales > Rhizobiaceae > Rhizobiaceae bacterium. The sequence continues at coordinate 434,439 of JAMLJC010000001.1, forward strand.
GGGATTTCAATCCAGCGCTCGGCCTTTCCCTCCGGGCATTCTTGCACGACCGGGAAATAGAGGGTTTCCCCGACCTTCAGGTCTCCCGTGACGTAGCCGCGCAAGACGAACTCGTCATACTCATCGTCACCGAGACTGCCGCCGCTCCAGACGACTTCCTTCACGCCTTCGCTCGTCGGCGTTCCATAATAATCATACGTCTTTGCGTATTTGCCTCTGACCTTTTCCAGTTTCCAACCGGCCTTCGGTTGCGGTTTGACGGAAATGACGCCTTCCGGGATCTGAACGCGGATGACATTGGTAGGCGTACCCTCGCAACCATGCGGAACGCGGAATATCGCCTTGTATGTCGACGCCACCGGCGCCTCGGTTTTTTCCAGCGACACGTGAGCGAAGGCGGAAGAGGACATGCTGGCGATAGCCGCCACAAGAAGAAGCTTTTTCATATCATGATACCGTGATTGTCGTCCGGCGCTGCGGCCGGCACATGGCTGATTTCTCTGATGCTGGCGCATACCGGCAATCGGGGCGGACGCCCCCGGAACCGCGACGCGCGCATCCGTTTCACGGACGACGAATCGGATCGGTATGCGCGGTTCTCAGGATTTCAGCGGCGGCGCCCGGGGCTGTCCCTGATGATGCGCCAGACCGGAGACAGCGGGCCCTTCGGAAACTCCAGGTTCGAAAACCGTTACGAAGAAGGGGATCGCGCCATGGCCGTCACTGGCCGGCAGGGCCACGAGCGGGGAAGCGCTGGCGCATCCCATCGTGCAGCAATCAGGAAGCGAAGAGTGGTTTTCCGAAGGCGGAGAGTGTTCGGTGCTCGTAATGCAGAGCGGATTGCCAAACGCATCCAGCATGGGACCCAGCGACATGATGCCGGCCGACCACGCCGTGACGACGCCTTGCAGAAAAAGCATCACGCTCGCGACAAGCGCGATCGTTATGTTCTGCGTTCGGCGGGATTTCTTCACTGAGCCACTCCGCTTTCGTCCGTAGCGCAGAGACTGGCAGCAGCGCCAGATGCTCTTTTGTCGCTGCGTCATGACGTCAGTTGCGCGGGATGGTGCGTAGCTCGGCCAGTCCGGACAAGTGGTCGTCGCCGTGATACTCGCGGATATCGTGCCGCCACGTCAAAACGCGGAGAAACGATCCTCGTATGCCTCAGATCTGCCGCGTCGGCTTCGGCATGTCGTCAGGATGCGGCACGGGAACGTCGTCAGGTTCGATGACCGGCTCCGGATCATGGACGTCCGGGGGTGAATCCGGCGCGGGCGGCGTCACAAGATCGTCCGGATTTTCCAGCGGCGGCTCTTTCGGGTCCATCACCCGGCCTCCGTTCCTGTCCCGCATGACACACTATACGGGATCACCAGCCTCGCGGATGTTGCGGCGCCTGATCGCCCGCTCCTCCGCATCGTCGGGCAGCGCCTCGTCGCTCTCCTGAAAGGGATTATCGTCATCCTCTTCCGGCGCGTCGTCAGCTTTCGGCTCCTCCGACAGTTCGTCCGCCAGAATCTCGTCCGCCGGCGTTTCTATCTCATCTCCCGCCATCGCGTCCCAGTCGACGCCCACCGGAAGGGGAAGGTCATCCGTATCGATTTTCCGTTGACGGGGCATGGCGCGGTTCCTCGTTTCCACGCCAACGATCAGCGTCACGATCCGTTGCATTCGGGAATCGAAAGAGGGGATGTGGAGGATGCCGGATCACGCCTGCCGCCGGAAACAGGACATGGCGAACCATGCGGCGAGCGCCTTGGGCCAACCGACTTCCAACTATTTGAAACATCAGGAAAACTGGTACGCCCAAGGGGAATCGAACCCCTGTTTGCGCCGTGAGAGGGCGCCGTCCTGACCGCTAGACGATGGGCGCAGCCGATGACGTCACTTAGTCCGCCGGATCGGAAATTGCAACTCTCAATCTGCCGATTGCCTTCCTGCGAGCGACGGGACGCAGCGGGCAGCGAGAATGGCGATACGGATCATTGCGATGCCAGGGCGAGACGGGCGATCACCCGGCGCTGTCCGATATCGTACACGAGGATGATACGTTCGCCGTTCGCCGTTTCGAGATCGAGCGAGACGCGATTGCCCGAAAGCGACTGCGAAACAAGGCGCGACCCGGCCGGAACCGGAATCTGCGCGTCGATCATTTCTCCGTCCGGGACGGCGATGTCGGTCGCGACTGGCGGCGCATCCTTCGTTGCCGATCTATAGACAACGGCGGCGATGACGATGATAACGGCCGTGAACAGCAGGCCAAGATTGATGACGACGAAGCGCAAGAGCCTGCGCCGGACGCGCTCGACGGCGGGATCGAGCGGCTTTTCCTCGTTTTCGTCGGTCAACGGCCCTGTCCTGCTCATAGGTTCTCGAACGGATGATGGACGACCCTGATAGCGAAGCCGGGCCGGCATTGAAAGTGGTCGCCGGCGGCGAGGCGAAAGGCCAGCGGCTCGACCAATGGCTGGCGGCCGCATTGGGAGCCGACTTTTCGCGCAGCCGCGTGCAGCAGCTGATCCGGCAAGGCGCGGTGCGGGTGGGAGACGCCGTCGTATCCGAGCCGAAGCGGAAGATGCTGGCGGGCGATATCGTCGAAGTGGATCTGCCCGAGCCCGAGCCTGCCGAACCCGTGGGCGAAGACATACCGCTGTCGGTTCTCTACGAGGACGATCATCTGATCGTCATCGACAAGCCGGCGGGGCTTGTCGTCCATCCCGGCGCGGGAAACTGGACCGGCACGCTGGTCAACGCGCTGATCCACCATTGCGGCGACAGTCTGTCCGGTATCGGCGGCGTGAGACGCCCCGGCATCGTCCATCGCCTCGACAAGGACACGAGCGGCGTGATGATCGTCGCCAAGACCGACACAGCGCATCGCAGGCTTGCGGAGGCCTTTGCCGATCATGGCCGTGAGGGCGATCTCGAACGCGCCTATGCCGCCCTCGTCTGGGGCGCGCCGACCCGCGATGCGGGCTCTGTCGAGGCGCCGATCGGACGCGCCGCCCGGGACCGCACGCTGCGCGCCGTCGTGAAGGAGACGCAGGCGGATGCAAGGCATGCGGTGACGCACTATATTGTCGAGGAGCGGTTTGGTGGCGCACGGGAAAACGCGGCCGCTTCGCTCGTCGAATGCCGGCTTGAGACGGGCCGGACGCACCAGATCAGGGTGCACATGGCCCACATCGGCCACCCGGTGATTGGCGATCCCGATTATGGCGCGGCATTCCGGACCAAGGCCAACAAGCTGCCGGAACCGCTCGGAGGAATGGTGAAAGCCTTTCCGCGACAGGCGCTCCACGCGAAGCTGCTGGTGTTCCGCCATCCGGCGACCGGCGAATTGATGCGCTTCGAGACGCCGCTGCCGGAAGACATGGCGACGCTTGTAGACGCCTTTCGGAAACTTGATCGAAGCATCAAGTAGTTTGACTGGCGCCCATCACTTCGCCGTGACAATCTGTTCTGGCTTGAACAATTTGCTTGGTTTTCTCGTTTTGTTCCTATATAAGCCGGTTGTCGCTGCATTGCAGCCACCATTGGGGTGCAAGCGGCATGTGCCCGCCTCATTCAGGGGGCACGACTGAAGAGAGGAGGGTGCTTGAATGGCCCAGACACTACCCAGCATCGTTTCCGGTGAAGGCGGCCTGTCCCGCTACCTGGAAGAAATCCGCAGATTTCCAATGCTTCAGCCGCAGGAAGAGTACATGCTCGCCAAGCGGTATGCGGAGCATGCCGATACCGGCGCAGCGCACAAGCTGGTCACCAGCCACCTGCGTCTCGTCGCGAAGATCGCGATGGGTTATCGCGGCTATGGCCTGCCGATCGGCGAGGTGATTTCGGAAGGCAATGTCGGCCTGATGCAGGCCGTGAAAAAGTTCGAACCGGAGCGCGGCTTCCGCCTGGCGACCTATGCCATGTGGTGGATCAAGGCCTCGATCCAGGAATACATCCTGCGCTCCTGGAGCCTGGTGAAGATGGGAACGACCGCTAACCAGAAGCGGCTGTTTTTCAACCTGCGCAAGGTGAAGGGCAAGATCCAGGCTCTTGACGACGGCGATCTCAGGCCGGACCAGATTGCCGAGATCGCGACGCGGCTGAACGTCAGCGAGGAAGAGGTCGTTTCGATGAACCGTCGCCTTTCGGGCGATGCGTCACTGAACGCTCCGATCCGCGCGACGGAAGGCGAATCCGGCGAGTGGCAGGACTGGCTTGTCGATGAACACGACAACCAGGAAGAGATGCTGATCGAGCAGGACGAACTGGAGAACCGCCGCACAATGCTGGCGGGCGCCATGTCCGTGCTGAACGATCGCGAGCGCCGCATCTTCGAGGCGCGCCGTCTCGCGGAAGAGCCGCTGACGCTGGAAGAACTCTCCAGCGAGTTCGACATCAGCCGCGAACGTGTACGTCAGATCGAGGTGCGCGCCTTCGAGAAGGTGCAGGACGCGGTGAAGGCAGCCGCCAAGCGGCAGGCCAGCGCGCTGCGCACCATTGAGGCCCGCCCCCAGTAAGCGCGGAACGTTCCCTAGAACAACAACCGCCGCCCCTTCGGGCGGCGGTTTTGTTTTCGAGCCGACATACACGCCGGGCTTATGTCGCGCGGGCGCGGATCATCATCACGTCGAGCATGAAAGAGCCGTCGGCCTCGATGGCGAAGTGACGCCGCACTTCCTCCGAAGCGCCCTGCTGCAGTGCGCGGATTGCCCGCACATTGGTCTCCGGCGTCTGCATGCGCGCGATCCAGACGGGAAAATCCATGCGCACCCGCCAGGTCTGGTGGCCTTCCGTCACGAAACCCGCCCTGCCCGCCGCACGCAGCCATTCCGACAGCGAATGGTCGCGGACATGCGACATGTCGCGCAGGAGTTCCACCGCCTGCAGATGCGTGTCGAGCAGCGGCGTCTCGGACGCGAAGACGTCCATGAAGACAGCCGTCGCGCCGTGTCGCGCCACGCGGCGCGCTTCACGCAGCCCGCCCTCGAAATCGTGCCAGTGATGCGCCGAGTAGCGGCTGGCCACGAAGTCGTAGACGCCATCGGCAAAGGGCAGTTTTTCCACCGCCGCCTCGACGGTCCCGATGTTGCCGAGTCCTTTGGCCCGCGCCGTTTCCCTGACAGCCGCAAGCATTTCCGGCGACAGGTCCGCCGCCGTCACCGAACCGGCATGGCGGGCCATCAGGTAGGAGACGTGGCCGCCACCGGCGCCGAGGTCGAGCGCGCGTTCCGGCCGGATCGCCGCGACGACCGCCTCGAGCGCCGCGAGATCCTCGCCCTGCGCATGCACGGCGCTCTCGACATAGGCGGCGGCGCGCGGGCCGAACTGAGCCTCGACGAGTTCCTTGTGAGCCTGGGTCATTTTGTCTCCTCGGTTGCGGATACGGATGCCACAAGCGTATCCTGTTACAATCGAAAATCTTATTCCGGTATAAAAACTATCATGATCGAGCATGACCAACGCCGACTCCTCGGCGAATTTGTTCGCGCTCACCGCGAACGCCTGCCGCCGCCTGAGCCGGGAGGCAGGCGGCGCACGCCGGGTCTGCGTCGCGAGGAACTGGCGGCACGCGCCGGCATCAGCGCCACGTGGTGCACATGGATAGAGCAGGGCCGCGAGGTTCGCGCCTCTCCGGAGACGCTGAAACGGCTGGCCGTCGCGCTGGCGCTGTCGCCGGCCGAACGAAGCTACATGTTCGAGCTGGCCGGCCGGATCGATCCCGACGCCGGTGACGCCGACGGTCCGGACGCTTTGGTTTCGCTGCGGACGGCAGTCGGGCTGCTGGACTGCCCGGCCTACGGGCTCGATCCATTCTGGAACGCCTGCTGCTGGAACACGCCTGCCGGGGCGCTGTTTCGCGGCTGGCTTGACGGCGGAAGCGACAGGGCCGGTAAGCGGAATCTGCTCCGTTTCGTCTTCCTCGACCACGCCGCGCCGACGTTGATCCCTGAATGGGAGGAGCGTGCGCGCCGCCTGCTCGCCGAGTTTCGCGCCGATTTCGCCCACAATTTCAGAGATATGCGGATGCGGGCGCTCGTCGACGATCTTCTCGCCGGAAGTCCGCTGTTCGCGAAGGCCTGGCACGCGCAGGACGTCCAGCATCGCGAGGGCGGACTGCGCAGTTTTCGCGACCGTGACGGCGGCGTGCTGCGTTTTATCCAGCACACGTTCCATCCGGCCGGACATGCCGGCTACAAGCTCGTGATTCTGCTGCCTGCGCCGGTGGAAGACCGACCGGAACCGCGCTGAACGCGCCTCAGCCGGCGGTGTTCGGCTGCCAGGCCTTGATCGTCTCGTCGAAGACCTTCTCGCCCGGCACGCCCTTTTCCATCGTGAAAAGCGCGCGACGCCCGCTCTTGTAGACGATCGGAATATCGATCCAGTTCTGCCGCCGCAGCAGGTTGAGGTTCGTCTCGATCTCGTTCTTGCTGTCGTTGAGCGCGATCAGGAAAAAGCCGTCCGCGATCTTTGCGGGAATGCCGAGCAAGGGGCTGCCGGCGTCCTGTTCCGAACCCTTGAGCGCGATGCGCAGCACGTTGTCGATGCCGCCGCCGTCGAAGCCTTCCGGCGTCAGGAAGATCATTTCGATGATGTGGCTGGCAGGCAGGGTCTTGTCCCCGTTGCGCCGGATCGTCATGCGAAGCTGGATATCCTTGCCGGGTATCGTCGCCTCGGCGCGGATGGCCGGCTCGGGCGGCAGGTCGCCGCCCGGCGACTCCTGCACTTCCGTCCAGACGATGGTGCCGGGCTCGGCCGAGCCTTGCGCGGAACTCGTGCGCTCCTCGTAGAAGATGGCGCGCTGGCCGACCGCCACCTGCTGTTGCCCCGCAGGCGCTGCGGCAGGCTGGGCCGGCGGAACGACATTTGCGGGCGCGGCAGGGTCCGGCGTCGCAGCCGGATCTGCCGGCGCAGCGGGATCGGGCGCGCTTGCTTCGGGCGGCGCAGCGGCGGGGTCTGCGGCAGGTGCGGAAGCGGCATCCACGGGTGGCGTAGCGTCTGCCGGAGCAGTCGCAGCATCGGCTGGAGGCGTCGCGTCGGCAGGCGCGACCTGATCGGAAGAGCCCCCGGACGGCGGCAAGGTCGGCGGCTGATCGGAGGCGACCGGCGTCGTCAGCGAGGCGACGGATGTCCCTTCGCCAAAAGTCTGCTCGCCGCCCGCCGGGCCGGCATCGACTTCCGTACCGTCGGCATTCAGCCGCTGCGTGAATTTCGGCGGGCCTGCCGGTTGCTCCTGTCCAGCCGGCGTCGCCGCATCGCTGGCCGGCGCAGCGGCGACATCGGCCGGCTGCTGCGTTTCGCCCGCCGGCGTCTCCGCAGGCTGGCTGGCCGGCGTTGTCGGCAGGGGACCGGACTGGCTCAACCCGAGCATCTGGGTGAACTCGTCCTTGTTGAGCCAGATGCCGTATCCACCGCCGCCAATCACCGCGAGCGCGATGACCGCCGCGATGACGCCGCCATAGCTGCGGCGCCGCGGCTCCGGCTCGTCATAGTCGATATTGTCCTGGAACGGACGCTCCTCGACCGGAGCAGCTTCAATCTCGTCGTCCGGCTCTGACGAAGGCAATGGCTGCGGGGTGACGGCCTTCGGCATGGGCACCGATTTGGGCGCTTCCACACTGGCCGTGACGGGAGCGGGCTGCGCCGCCGGCTTCAAGGTCGGCGTGGCGAGCGACGGCTTCGCCGCAGGCGCGGCGGTCGCGGTCGGCTTCGTCGGCGCCAGCGGCTTCGCTTCCTTCAGCGCAGCGAAGACGTTCTCCAGTTCCTCCAGCGGGTCCTCGAAGGCGGGCTTTGCCGGCGCATATTCCGATTCGATCGTGACGATCGCGTCCTCGAGCACCTTCTTCTGCCGTTCCGCGACGGCCGGCGGCGGCGGCGGATTGAGCGCGGCGAGCTTGGCGGCGACCGTCGCACGAGCCTTGTCATAGACTTTCGTGCGAATCTCCGGAGTGGTCTCGCCGAGACCATCCAGCGTCTTCCTCAAAACAGCGACGAAATCAGCCATTCGTTCCTGACCTGTCCTCCCCCGGAGCGCTTTTTCGCGGCGCTCGACGGGGCACAAAAATTAATCTTGAAACGGGTCCGTCACAAGTATCGTGTCGTCCCGCTCGGGGCTTGTGGACAAGAGCGCCACCGGAGCCCCGATCAGTTCCTCGATATGGCGCACATACTTGACCGCCTGTGCCGGCAGGTCGTTCCAGCTGCGCGCCCCGCCGGTCGTGCCCTTCCAACCTTCCAGCGTTTCGTAAACCGGCTCCACCCGCGCCTGCGCGCCCTGGCTTGCCGGCAGATAGTCAATCAGTTCGCCGTCCAGCCGATAGGCCGTGCAGACCTTGATCTCGTCCAGCCCGTCGAGCACGTCGAGCTTCGTCAGCGCGATGCCCTTGATGCCGTTGACGGCGACGGCCTGGCGCACCAGCACCGCGTCGAACCAGCCGCACCGCCGCTTACGCCCGGTAACTGTGCCGAATTCATGGCCGCGCGTGCCGAGGAACTCGCCGATCTCGTTGTCCTGCTCAGTCGGAAACGGTCCCTCGCCCACCCGCGTCGTATAAGCCTTGGTGATGCCGAGCACATAGTTGATGGCGTTCGGACCCAGACCGGAACCGGAGGCCGCCTGCCCCGCCACCGTGTTCGACGACGTCACGAAAGGATAGGTGCCGTGGTCGATGTCGAGCAGCGTGCCCTGCGCGCCCTCGAACAGGATGCGATCGCCGGCGCGGCGCGCGTCGTCCAGGATTTTCCAGACGCGGTCCATATAGGGGAGGATGTTGCCCGCCACCGAGGTGAGCTCGTCCATCAACGCGGCATGCGCGACTTCCGGATGGCCGAGCCCCTTGCGCAAGGCATTGTGATGGGTGAGCAGCCTGTCTACCTTGAGGGGGAGCGTTTCCAAATCCGCCAAATCCATGACCCGGACAGCGCGGCGGCCGATCTTGTCTTCATAGGCTGGCCCGATGCCACGCCGGGTCGTTCCGATCTTCGTTCCCGAGTTCGACGCCGCGTCCTCGCGAAAACCATCGAGTTCCCGATGCACCGACAGGATAAGCGCCGTGTTTTCGGCAATTTTCAGGCGGGCGGGCGAAACATCGACGCCCTGCCCCTTGAGTTTCTCGACTTCCGCGACGAAGGCGTGCGGATCGAAGACGACGCCGTTGCCGATGATGGAAAGCTTGCCCTCGCGCACGACGCCGGACGGCAGCAGCGAAAGCTTGTAGACCTTGCCGTCCACCACCAGCGTATGGCCGGCATTGTGACCTCCCTGGAAGCGCACCACCACGTCGGCGCGCTCCGACAGCCAGTCGACGATCTTGCCCTTGCCCTCGTCGCCCCACTGCGAGCCGACGACCACCACATTAGCCATGAAATCTTCCCGAACAGCGCGTGCCGGATCGGGGCACGCCAAAATCACCGGCCTCTATAGCGTCAAGATCGTGCCGGCGCGACCCTTCATCGCCGCGGAAACGCGGATTTGTCACGGTTTTCCGCCGTGCCATCCCGGCAGTTCGTCGCACTCAGCCGAAGAGGTTGGGCAACAGGCCGCGTGCCCCCGCATCCACGGCGAAGAGCCCGCCCTCCTGGGGATTTGCGACGAGATGTCCTTCGCTCATCGTGAAGCGCGCCGAAGTGACATAGAGAGTCGTCAGATCGGAACCACCGAAGGCGCAGCTTGTCGGCCAGGAACAGGGCAGTTCCACCACCCGGTCGATTGCGCCGGAGGGCGAGAAACGGGCGACGCACGCGCCGCCGACGACACGGCAGTTCCAGAGAAAACCTTCGGCATCCACGCAGGAGCCATCCGGAAGGCCCCGCTCGAACCCTTCGACGAAGACACGGCGATTCGACAGCCCGCCATCCGCGCCGATGTCGAACTGGTAGAGCGTATTGGCGGTGGTGTCGGCGGTCACGAACCGTCCGCCCGGCAGCCATCCCATCGTGTTTGTGATGCCGTATTCGTTCGGTGTCAGGCGATGGACCGAAAAATCCGGATCGATCCGATAGTAGGCGCCCGATTTCGCGCTTTGTTCCTTGGGCGAGCCGTCGGCATCGAGATTGTTGTCCATGGTGCCGACCCAGAACGAGCCGTCCGGCGCGACGACTCCCTCGTTCAGGCGGTTGCCCGGAAATTCCGGCTCGGGTGTTGCGACCGGCTCGAAGATGTCGCCGGGCTCCCAGAGGCAGACGTCGCGCGTCAGCCCGACGATGAAGCCGCCATCCTTGCGGCAGCCGATCGACGTCGGGAAATCCGGCGTGGGCCAGGTCTCGAAATGGCCGTCGCACGGCCGGAACATCGAGATCGACTTGCCGCCTATATCGACCCAGAAGAACGCCGCGTGGTCGGCGACCCATATCAGGCTTTCGCCGACGATGTTCTTCGCGTCGAGCACCAGTCTGGCGGTTGCCGCCATTTCCCTCCCCGTAATGTTTGCCGATGCGAGGTTGACGCGCGAGGCCACGGATACGTACACCTCACTGCGCCGGACGGTCAATTTCGCAGCCGGCCGGGAGGAACGAATGGAACAGACCTGGCGCTGGTTCGGCCCCAAGGATGCGGCCACGCTTGCCCATGCAAGGCAGGCCGGCGCGACGGGCATCGTGACCGCCCTCCACGACATCCCCTACGGCGAGATCTGGCCCATCGAGGCGATCCGGCAGCGCAAGGCCGAGATAGAGGAGGCCGATCCGTCGCTCGGCCTGCGCTGGAGCGTGGTGGAGAGCGTGCCGGTGCACGACCATATCAAGAGCGGCCACGGCGATCTGAAGACGCTCTATGCCAACTTCGCCCAGACGCTGCGCAATCTCGGTGCGTGCGGCATCCGCACCGTCTGCTACAATTTCATGCTGGTGCTGGACTGGACCCGCACCGATCTCGCCGTACCCCTTCCCGGCGGCGGACGGGCGCTGAAGTTCAACATCCACGAGGTCGCGGCCTTCGATTGCCACATCCTCAAGCGCCAAGGCGCCGAACGCGACTATGCCCCCGCCGTGCTGCAACGCGCGAGCCGCTGGATGGACGAGACGCCGGAGGCCGCGAAAGCCGGCCTTCTCGCCAACATCATGGCCGGCCTTCCCGGCGCCTTCAAACGCTATGGCGTGGAGGAGCTGCGCGACGTGATCGCCGAGCAATCGCGGATGACGCACGAGCGGCTGCGGGCAAATCTTGTGCAGTTCCTCGAAAACGTCCTGCCGGCCGCCGAGGAAGCCGGCGTCTCCATGTGCATCCATCCGGACGACCCGCCGCGCGACATTATGGGGCTAAGCCGCATCGTCAGGAATGCCGAAGACATCGCCTTCATCCTCGACGCGGTGCCGTCGCCGAACAGCGGCCTGACCCTGTGTTCCGGTTCGCTCGGCGCCAATCCCGAGAACGACGTGGCCGCGATCGCCGGGCGCTTCGCAGCCAGGATATTCTTCGCCCACCTGCGCAACGTCTCGAAGGAAGCCGACGGCTCGTTCATGGAGGCAGAGCATCTTGGCGGCGATGTGGACATGGTGGCGGTGATCGACGTGCTGCTCAACGAGGAAAGGCGGCGCAGAAAGGACGGCTTGCCACGGTCTCTCATCCCCTTCCGCCCGGATCACGGCCACGAGCTCATAGACGACGTGACGCGCGCCACTCATCCCGGCTATCCGGTCATCGGGCGCTTGCGCGGTCTGGCGGAACTGCGCGGCGTCATGACCGCCCTTGAACGGAACAAGGTGGCGGCTACGGGCTGAGCAGATCAAACTGCCGGCCGGGACGCAGGCCATGAAAAAGGCCGGCGTGTCGCCACGCCGGCCTGTATTCAAGAACCGGGAAATTACCGGATCATCATGCGCTGGGTGTCGCGCTGCTCTGCCCAGGTGCTCTTGTCATAAGCGGGCTGCGCCTCGAGCTGTTCCTTGGTCATGTTCGTGTAAAGGTACTTGTTGCCGTCCTTGTCGGTCATGAAGGAGAGGTTGTCCATGCCGACGGCCACTTCCTTCTCGCCCATGCCAAGGAAGCCACCGACATCGATGATGATCGAGTCGACCTTGCCGTCCTGGCTGACAACGACGTCGCCGATCTCGCCGACATTGGCGTCGTCGGCACCGTAGACCGTCGTGCCGACCAGATCCTCGGCGCGCACGGCCGCGGTGTCGAACGGCGACAGCGTCGACTTGTCGATAGCGGCAGTCGACATTGTGTCGGTCGTCGCTGCATTGTCATTCGCGGCAGGTGCCTGTGCCGTCTCATCGGCAGGCATCGCCGGATCGCTGGCTGCGGGGGCCTCGGCTGCCTGATCAGCAGGAGCCGCCGGAGCAGGCGCCGCAGCTGTCTCGTCAGCGGGTGCTGCCGGGGCCGGCGCCGTGGCTGTCTGGTCCGCGGGCGCCATGGTGGCATCCGTCGCCGCTGCCGGCGGGGCGGGGTCATACGGACGACGGTCGAAGTCCGGCAGGCCCTCCAGCGCCTCCTTCGAGGTCGGGATCACGATCCAGCGATCACCGTTCTGTTCGGCCCAGCTGATCTCCTTGTATTCGAGCGCGACGTTTTTCTGTCCGATGCCAAGAAAACCGCCCACACCGACGACCACGGCCTGAATCGAGCCGTCCTCGCCGATCACCAGATCGTTGACGGAACCGATATTCTGGGCCTGTTCTCCGGTGCCGTCGTAAACCGTCTCACCGATCATATTGGTCGCCAGATAACCCGACGAAGGCTGAACGGCGGCCGGCACGCCTGTTGCGGGTTCGGTCGCGGCAGGAGCGGCAGGGGCCGGCTGCGTGGCCTCCTGAGCCATAGCGCCGGTGGTGAGCAGGGTGGCGACTGCCGTCGTAGCCAAAAGAGTGCGGATCATGGTAATCGTCTCCTCGTGCGTGATCTCTTCATGTACGCCGCGCCGGTTCCCACCTTCCAAGTCGAGCCGGCGCGGCCTCGCCATCACACAACGCCTTGATACGGTAGTGGTTCCGCAGACAAAGGCTGCCGGGCCGTCCCGACATATCGGAACCAATCCGGCGCGTCCGCGTTACACGGCGCAGCCCGCATCCGGGCGGGCGGGAGTTGGATGAGGGTGTGTTGCGTTTCCACACGGTTCTCAACAGCGACGGGGGCACCCTTCGCACCACGGATTTGAAAGCGCTCACGGATCGCATCGCCAGGACGTTGGCGGAACACGACCATTCGGTTTCCTTCGAGGTGGTGTCGGGCGAGGAAGTGGTGACCGCGCTGGAACGCGCCGCCCGTGCCCGCAAGGTCGACGTGGTCATGGCGGGCGGCGGGGACGGCACCATTTCAGCCGCCGCCGCAGCGCTGATGGGCAAGAAGAAGGCGCTCGCCGTCCTGCCCGCCGGAACCATGAATCTCTTTGCACGCGGATTGGGAATTCCCCTGTCGCTGGACAAGGCGATCGAGGCTTTCGCGACCGGCGAGGCGAAGGCCGTCGACACGGCAACGGCCAACGGCCGTCCGTTCGTGCACCAGTTTTCGATCGGCATGCATGCGAAAATGGTGCATTTGAGATCGAAGATGGAATTCGGGTCGCGATGGGGAAAGATGGGCGCCTCGGCACGCGCGGCCTATGCAACCCTGATGACCCCGCCTTCCCTGCGGGTCGGACTGAAATTCCGCGACGTGGAGCTGACCACCAGGACGACAGGGATCGGGATAACCAACAATCTCTTCGGCGAGGGCACATTGCCTTACGCGCATGATCCGGCCGGCGGCACGTTGGGTGTCTATATTACCGTGGCGCGGCAGCGCGGGGAACTATTGAGATTCATTGCGAAGCTCGCCCGCGGCAAATGGCGCGACAACGAACAGGTGGAAGTTCACGAGGCGGAGGAAGCGGTTCTTACAATCCTTTCCAAGCGTTTCCGCCACAGTTGCGTCATCGACGGAGAATTGATGAAGCTCGACCGGGAAACGACCCTGAAAATCCACCCCTCTTCGCTCAACGTATGGGTGCCCAGGACCGAGGGCACCGAAAGACCGGAATCGGGCAGGCGAAAAAATGCCGTTCGCGCCTAGTTCGTGGTGGTCGACTGCGTCGCGGCCGGCGTCTGATCGGTATCGGGCGCGAGGGTCTCGGCGGCGTACCAGGCTATCATGGCAAGGAGCAGCCCGCCGACCAGGATTGCGAGGACATGCCAGCCCCACCTGCCCTGTCGCGCCTTTTCGGGTTCGATCGTCTTCTGCACCATCGTCTTCTCGCATTCTGCCGGAATTGAGCAACGTTTGGGAAATGTCTCGGTCCGATGTTTGTTCCGCCAGCGGCAGGCGGCTTCTGTTCGGGGACGCGGGATGGCTTTCGCCCAGCTAGAGGAACTGTTGGCTATAACCGGACTTCCAGCCGAAATCGCGCAGTTGCTCGCCGACCCCGAACATCGGGCCGCTTTGGGCAAGTTCAGGCTGCCGCGCTGCGATCCCGATATCGACAAGCTTGTCGATCTCGCATCCGCCGTGTTCGCAGCGCCCGTCACGCTTGTCAGTCTGGCAGATATGGAAAGCCGATGGGAAACATCCCGCACCGGCGTGGACGACACCACCGACATGCGCGTTCACGCCATGCTGACAGCGCTTGCAGTGGTTGCCCCGGATGGCGTCTTCGCCAGCGCGGATGCGCGAACGGAACCGGGACTGGCGGCGGTGGCGATGGCCGGAACCGGCTTTTGCGCCGCCGCGGCTCTGACATTCGACGGGGCCAGGGTGGGCGCACTGTGCGTCGTCGCGCCCGAACCAAGGCCTCCCGATGCGTTTCGGCTCGATCGGCTTGCGAACTTCGCCGCACTGGCATCCAGCCTGCTTGCCCTGAAGGACAGCGAGCAGCGGGGGAGCGTGGCGGCGCTCGCCCTGACCCGCGTGGAAAAACGCCACCAACTCGCGCTGGAAGCGGCGACGATCGCAAGCTGGATGTGGGACGTGAAGACCGACATGGTCGAGTGCGATCCGCTTCTGCCACAGTTGTTCAATCTGCGGCCCGGCACGCGGCTGCGCGCCCGAAAACTCTTTTTCGCGATCGATCGGCGCGATCTGAGGCAGACCACGCGTGAACTCGATGCCGCTCTGGCGACCGGGGCCGATTATTCCGGAGAGTATCGCATACGCGGCGCCAGCCCGCCGCGCTGGGTATCGACGCGCGGCCGGGTCATCGAGCGCGACGGCGAAGGAAAGCCCTCGCTCGTCATCGGCGTGAGCTACGACGTCACGCGCCGCCGCTCCACCGAGGAAAGCCAGCACACGCTGCTCCGCGAGTTGAACCACCGCGTCAAGAACACGCTGGCGACCGTGCAGGCTCTGGCCTCGCAGACGGCCCGGCACACCCGGCAGCCCGAAGAGTTCGTCGAGGCTTTCAGCGCCCGCCTGCAGAGCCTCGGGCGCGCTCACGGCCTGCTGTCCGACCACGAATGGCGTGGCATTTCGCTCCGGGATCTGGTCCGGCTCCAGACCCTGCCCTTCGACGACGTGCGGTCGTCCCGGTTCAACGTTGTCGGTCCCATGGTGTGGCTGACGCCGGATCAGGCGCTGGCGCTCGGCGTCATGCTGCATGAACTGGCGAGCAACGCGGCCCGCCACGGGGCGCTTTCCGTGCCCGGAGGCGCCGTGGACATCTCCGCTGCCATGGACGGCCAGAACGACATGCAGCGCATCGTGCTCGTCTGGCAGGAGCGCGGAGGCCCTGTTGTCGCCGCGCCCGGCCGCGTGGGCTTCGGCTCACTCCTCATCAGGCGCAGTCTCGACAAGCTGCTGAAGAGCAGCGTGAAGCATGAATTCCGCCCGGACGGCGTCAGGGTCGAGGTGACGCTGCCGTTCGAAGCGTCTGCACTGTGAGAAGGCGGCAGTGCTCAGATCAGGGGGCGCGTCCGTTCGCCGAGACCTCTCCATCGCGCGACGGCGGCCAGGGCATCGACGTCGAGAACCTGGCACGCGCCATCCCGCCATGCGATCAGATGACGGTCCGCGAGTTTCTTCATCGTGCGATTCGTATGCACGAGGGAAAGGCCGAGTGTATCGGCGACATGCTGCTGCGTGATCGGAATGCGCACCGGTTCATCGGGCCGCGCCCCGAGCAGACGCGCCCGCGCCGACAGGAAAGCGAGGATGTAGGCTGCACGCTCGACCGCGCTGCGGCGGCCAACGCTCAACAGGTTTTCGTCCAGCATCTGCTCCTCGCGCGACGCCAGCCATGTCACGTCGAAGGCAAGGCCGGGAAAGCGCACATAGAGTTCGCGCAGGCGCTCCCGGTCGAAGGTGCAGAGCACCATGGGCGATAGCGCATCGACGGAATGCTCCATCTCTCCGACAAGGCTCGCCTGCAACCCGATGAGATCTCCGGGCAGGATGTAATTCAGGATCTGCCGCCTGCCGTCCGACATCAGCTTGTAGCGGAAGCCCCATCCTTGCAGCACCGTATGGAGATGGGCGCTGCGACTGCCCTCGTGCAGGATGGTCGAACCGCGTTCGACCACCAGTTCCCCGCGCTTGAATCCGCTGACGAAGGCGAGTTCGTCAGGCTCGAAGTTGCGAAATACCGGACGCGGTCTCAACGGGCAGTTGACGCAAGGCGTTGTCTTGCCGACCGCACGCTTGGCAGTCTCTTCCGCCATTGACGTTCCCCTCAGCGACGCGCATCGTCGCACCGGCAGGGTTGCAGCAGACTTCCCGCCTGCTGGCTATGTCTTTTTTAAATGACTTTTCGCCTCGGCGCATCCAAACGTGCGTCGTTGCCGCTTCGGAGTTTTCATTGACCAATAATCCTTTGACGGGCCTTCGCCTGCTTGTTCTCGAAGACGAATTCCTCATCGCTATGGATGTCGAGCAACTGTGCCGGGATCATGGCGCCGCGGACGTCGTGGTATGCAAGAACCTCCAGGAGGCCAATGCCGTACCCGGACCGTACGACGCGGCCATCATCGACCTGATATTACACAATGAAAGCACGCTGCCTTTCGCGGAAAGGCTGCGCAGCGAAGGCGTGCCCTTCATCTTCGCTTCGGGCTATACGGAACGCGGCGATGTGGCGGAGGCGTTTCCGGGCGTTTCCATCGTCGGAAAACCCTACCAGGGCGACGACCTCATCGGCGCGCTGGCGGACGCGATCCGCTCCAGATCAGGCCGCTGACGATCCCATCACCTGGGCCGAAATCGCATCCGGCCCGTATTCCGCCTCGCCCGATACTTTCAGGATGTCCTGAAGCCGCGTGCGTGCACGGCTCACGCGGCTCTTGATCGTGCCGACGGCGCAGCCGCAGATCAGCGCGGCCTCTTCATAAGAGAAGCCGGAAGCGCCGATAAGGATGATCGCCTCGCGCTGATCTTCCGGCAGTTGCTCGAGCGCGGCGCGAAAATCCTGAAGGTCGAGCTTGCCCTGCTGGCTTGGATGAACCGCCAGCCGCGCCGTCATCGCGCCGTCGGTATCCTGCACCTCGCGGCCGCGCTTGCGCATCTGCGAGTAGAATTCATTGCGCAGGATGGTGAACAGCCACGCCTTCAGATTGGTGCCCATCTGGAAGCTCTCGTGCTTGTCCCATGCCTTCACCAGCGTTTCCTGCACGAGATCGTCCGCCTTGTCGGCGTTCTGCGAAAGCGACACCGCAAAGGCGCGCAAGCTCGGTATGGCGGCCAAGAGGTCCGCCTTGAAACCGGGAGAGACCGCCATCTGGTTAGTCCTTGCGCTCGGGTTTCTCTGCCTGCTCAAGCTTGCTGAGAAGGTCCGCAAAACGATCGGGAATGTCTTCACTCACGAGATCGTCGTAATATTGCTTGAGTTTCCGGCCGATCTCGCTGTTGGCCCCAAGCGGGTCCGCGTTTTTGCTTGCGCGCGCGGCCCTTGTTTCCGCATCCTGCGGTTTTTGCATTATATCCATCCGCCCTGTCCGACGCCCTTTCGGCAACCATCCGCTTCAGTCGTGCCGGCCATGTTCTTCTTGACGCCGCCGGCTTCGATCCGCGGCAGAAAACGCCTTCCGATAAATTTAGTTCCGTCCGACCGGAACTTTTTTTCGGTCTGCTGGTTTCTGCCCCGGTGGAGTGTGGCCGATATCCGCTCACGCTGGCTGCCATATAGATGTCCATTGAGGGAGACACTTTCTATGAGTTTGTCAGCACGAATCGCGCCGCACATTCCGTTCTTGAGACGATTTTCGCGGGCGGTGTCGGGTTCGCAGACAAGTGGCGATGCGCTCGTCGCCGCGACGCTGGAAGCGATAATCGCAGATATTTCCGTATTTCCCGAGGCGTCCAGCGAACGTGTCGCCCTCTACAAGCTCTATGCGAAACTCTTCACGTCTGTGGCGGTTCGCATCCCGCAGGAGACGCCGAGCGCCCTGTGGGAGCAGCGGGCTGCCGCCAATCTCGGATCGCTCGCCCCGCGCCAGCGTCAGGCCTTCCTGCTGATCGCCGTCGAGGGTTTCACTGAAGAGGAGGCCGCCGATATCCTTGATGTGCCGCAGGAGGAATTCGCCAATCTGCTGTCCCAGGCGAGCGCGGAAATCTCGCGTCAGGTGGCCACCGATGTCATGATCATCGAGGATGAGCCGCTGATCGCTATGGACATCGAGGAAATGGTGGAGAGCCTCGGCCACAGGGTCGTAGGCACCGCGCGGACGCATCGCGAGGCGATTTCCCTGTTCGACAAGACCCATCCGAAGCTGATTCTCGCCGATATCCAGCTCGCCGACGGCAGTTCCGGCATAGACGCGGTCAACGAGATCCTGACCTCTACCGCCGTGCCGGTCATCTTCATTACCGCCTTCCCGGAACGCCTGCTGACGGGCGAACGTCCCGAGCCGGCATTCCTCGTCACCAAGCCGTTCAATCCGGAAATGGTGAAAGCGCTGATCAGCCAGGCGCTCTTCTTCGATCGTCAGGCGCGCGCGGCGGCGGCCTAGTCGAATTCGTGAAGAAACTGACGCCGACAGGGAACAAGTCCTGAAAAACGGCGTTATAATTTACGAACGAGGGAGATTTTCGATGCTTTACTGGACACTTGTTTTCCTGGTGATCGCCATCATTGCCGGAGCACTTGGATTTGGCGGAATTGCCGGAACATCTGCGGGTATCGCGCAGATCCTGTTCTTCATCTTCCTGGCATTTCTGGTGATCTCGCTGCTTGCCGGCATGTTCCGGCGCACGTCCTGAGATAGTTCCGACCGACGTCGGACTTCGAAACCGGGAGCCGCACCCCTCAACCGGCTTTCGGTGGCCGCCGGGCTCCTGCTTCTTCGGAAGCGGAGGCCGGCGGAACCTTTTGAGGGCCTATCGAACGCTTGCGGGAACGGTCGAGAGAGCGGCGAATTCGGCGATCACCTGCTCATAGACCGCGCGCTTGAAGGGAACGATCAGTTCCGGCAGTTCCGCCATCGGCTTCCATGCCCATTCCTCGAATTCCGCCTTGTGTCCGCCCGGCGGGGGATCGATCGCGATCTCGCTTTCCGGCCCCATGAAGCGGAATGCGAACCAGCGCTGGATCTGGCCGCGGTACTTCCCCTTGAACGCGACGCCGACCAGATGCGGCGGCAGGTCGTACTTTATCCAGCGGCTCGCCTCGGCGACCAGCTCGATCGACTGGATTCCCGTTTCCTCGTATAATTCCCGGCGCGCGGCCGCGAAGGGATCCTCTCCGTCGTCGATGCCTCCCTGCGGCATCTGCCACAGTCTGTCGGTGCCGGTGAACTCGCTGTCAGGCTCGGCGATGCGACGCCCGCACCACACCAGCCCGCGCTGGTTCAGCACCATCATTCCCACGCAGGGGCGATACGGAAGGCTCTCGGGATCGATCGTTCCGGTTTCAGGCATAACCTCACCCACGCTCCGGATCGGCCGCGACGGCGGAAACCGGCACGATCTCTATGCCGCGTTTCCGCGCCTCCGCAACCCATGCTGCCACGGCGCCCACCGTCACGTCGAAAGCCGATCCGGTGCCGAGCGCGAAGCCCTTGGCGCGGGCGATGCGCTCCAGCTCGTCGAGCTTCTTCAGGATCGAGCCGCGATCGCGGGCGCCGTCGATCGTGGCGTCGGCGGCGGCGAAAGGCACGCGGTTCTTTACCGCGAGTTCGGGCGCAGCCGTGCGGGCGGAGGTCCCGTCGTCCAGATAGAGCAGGCCGCGCTCGCCGAGTTCCGCCATGAGCGTTTCCATGGCGCCGCCATCCGCCGTGAAACGCGCGCCCATATAGTTCATGACGCCCGTGTAGTTGGTGATGCGCGCGAGCGACTTGTGCAGGCGGACGGCATTGTCGCCGGGCGATGCGTCCACCGTCAGCGTGTTGCGTCCCGGATCGACATTGGGATAGTCGAACGGCTCCATCGGCACCTGCAGCACCAGCTCGTGCCCCTTGTGTCGCGCCGCCTGCATCCAGCGGTCGAGGCTGTTGCCCTGCGGCGAAAAGGCGAGCGTCACCTCCGGCGGAAGTTTTGCGATGGCGTCCTGCGTTCCGGTCTGCGACAGGCCGAGGCCGCCGATGACGATGGCGACGCGCGCTCCCCGCGCGCCAGACCAGGGGCGGGCATAGACGTCGAAGGGACGCCGGCCGTCGGCGGCACGGGCCGGCAGCTTGCCGTCGGCCGAATCCTCGATGAGAGCCTTGTCCGGGAGATGCGCCACACGCAGATCCTGCCCGACGGCCGACGGGTCGCGAATGACCACGACGCCCTTGCTTGCAGCACCGCCATCGTCGGGATTGACCTTGATGATGGACGGCCCGGCGGAAGGCTCCGAACGGGCGATGGAACCTACGACCTTTGGCTCCGCCGGCGCGGCCGCGGCGACAGGCTGCGGAGCCGGCTCCGGAACGGCTGCCGGCGTCGCCACCACGACCTTTGCGGGATCACGAAAACCGCGGTCCCTCGTGGCCACGAAGCCTGAAGCCACAACCAGCGCCACGCCCGCAAGCACCGCGAAGACCGTCGTGCGCGCTGGCAGGACACGTGTCCGGGCTGGCTTCAACGGCATCGCCGGCTGGCCGAGCGGACGGTCGATTTCCTTGTTCACTGACGACAAACCGCATCCTTTGTCGGCGGGAACGGAATCCTCTCAAAAACTCCGCCGAAGCTTCTGCTTCGGCGGATACACCTTTTTCCTTGCGTGAGGCCGTCCCCGTTCGGCCGCGCTGGAATTACTGATTGAAAACGGCCTTGTCGGGATTCGGCGGGAAGGCCGGGTCCGTCTTCACGCCACGCAACAGGTCTTCCGCGTAGGTGAGCTGGATATCGTCCTTCGGGTCCGGCGGCACGTAGGCGGCGGAGCCGGAGCCGGCGTCGCTCTCCTCCACGCCCTTGATATGGCCCTTGAGGTCCGATTCGCCGCGGCTGACGTCGCGTCCCTGCAGATCGGCCGGCAGCGGCTGCTCCACCTTGATATCAGGCGTGATGCCCTTGCCCTGGATCGACTTGCCCGACGGCGTGTAATAAAGCGCCGTGGTCAGGCGCAGCGCGCCGTTCTCGGGCAGCGGGATGATGGTCTGCACCGAGCCCTTGCCGAAGGACTGCGTGCCCACCACCGTCGCGCGGCGATGATCCTGCAGCGCGCCGGCCACAATCTCCGAGGCGCTTGCCGAACCGCCATTGACCAGGACGATCAGCGGCTTGCCGTCGATGTCGTCGCCGGCCCGCGCGTCGAAGCGCGAGATGTCCTTCGGATCGCGGCCGCGCGTGGAGACGATCTCGCCGCGGTCGAGGAAGGCGTCGGACACGCCGACCGCCTGGTCGAGCAGACCGCCCGGATTGAGGCGGAGATCCAGCACGTAGCCCTTCAGCTTGTCGGAAGGGATCTGCGCCTTGATCTTGGTGATCGCGTCCTGCAGGTCGTCATAGGTCTTCTCGGTGAAGGACGTGATCTTCATGTAGCCGATGTCTTCCTCGACCCGGAACTTCACCGCCTTCACCTTGATGATGTCGCGGACGATGGTGATGTCGATCGGCTTGTCGGCGCCTTCGCGCAGGATTTCCAGCTTGATCGGCGTGTTGACGAGGCCGCGCATCTTCTCGACGGCGTCGTTCAGCGTCAGTCCGCGAACCTCTTCGCCGTCGATCTTCGAAATATAGTCGCCGGCCAGCACCCCGGCCTTGGCGGCGGGCGTGTCGTCGATCGGCGTGATGACCTTGACGAGTTCGTTCTCCATTGTCACTTCGATGCCGAGGCCGCCGAATTCGCCCTTGGTCTGAACCCGCATGTCCTTTGCGGCTTCCTGGTTCAGATAGGAGGAATGCGGATCGAGCGAGGTGAGCATGCCGTTGATAGCGTTCTCCACCAGCGTCTTCTCGTCGGGCGGCGTCACATATTGCGCGCGCACGCGTTCGAAAATGTCGCCGAAAATCGCGAGTTGACGATAGGTCTCCGAGCCCGCGGCATTGGCGGAAATCCCGGGCGCGCCGTAGATCACGCCCATCGCCGTCGCGCCCATTAGCGCGCCGGTAAGCAGAAGAGACAACTTACGTATCATTTCCTGTCCTTCCAGAGAGGCGTCTTGCCCACCAAGGCGCCGGGTCGACGGGCTTTCCGTCTTTCCGGAACTCAATATAGAGTTCGCGGCCGGCCGTTCCAATCGCGCTTCCAGCGGCACTCGCCACCTTGGCATCTCCCATTGCTCCGACCGGCTCTCCCGCGAGCACGGCCTGCCCAGGGGACACGTTGATTCTGTTCATCCCGGCGAGCACGACATGATAGCCACCGCCGACATTCAGGATCAAGAGTTGTCCGTAAGAACGGAAAGGCCCCGCATAGAGCACGTTCCCATCGGCCGGAGCCGTGACTATCGCGTCCGATTGTGTCGCAACCGTGTCGCCGAGCATCACTCCGCCGTTACCGTCCGGCTTGCCGAAACGCTTGACGAAGCTACCGGAAACCGGCGTGGCGATCTGCCCCTGGAGCGTGTCGAAGGACTGCGGGCCGAGCAGCATGTTGATGTCGGGCAGCGGCATCGCAACCTGTCCGGCCGGCGCCTCGGGTGGTTGCGCGGCGGCCGGCGGCGGCGCCTTCTGCGCCTCCTTTTCCAGCGCCGCGAGCAGCCCCTTGAGACTGGTCGCCTGCGACGCCAGTTCTGCCGCCTTCTTGCGCTCCTCGATGAGGCTCGCTTCGCTGTCGTGACGGAGCTTGCGCTTCTCTTCGACGAGGATTTCCAGCCGCTTGCGCTCGACCGCCTGCTGTGAGACGGCCTCGGCGAGGCTGTCGCGCTCAGCCGCGATGGACGCCGTCAGCCGGGAGATCTTCTGGAGATCGGCCAGAAGCAGATCGGTCTTGGCGCGCATTTCCGGCACCACCGCCCCGAGCAGAATGGCGCTGCGCACCGAAGAAAGCGCGTCCTCGGGCCGGACCAGCAGGGCCGGCGGCGGGTTCAGCCCCATGCGCTCCAGCGCGCCCAGCACGTCGGCCATCACGTCCTGCTGGGCGATAAGCGACAGGCGGGCAGAAGCCTCCTGCTCCTTCAGCGTCACAAGGCGCTGCTCGATTTCCGTGATGTCCTCGGAGAGCTTCTTTTCCGTCTTTGCCGACTGGATCAGAGCCGCCGTCAGCGTCACGCTGTCCTTCTTCACCGTGGCGATGTCGGCCGCGAGTCTGGCAAGTTTCTCGTCCGTCAGCGTGATTTCGCGCGTGACGCGCTCATATTCCTCCAGACCCGACTGACGGCGCGTCTCGATCGACGAGGTCTGGTCGGCCTCCTGCGCCGCGACCGGCCAAGCGCCGGCCGCCGCCGGCAGCGCCAGCAGCAGAAGAAGGCCAAGCCTGCATTTCGATCGGGTCAGCAAGCGCGCATGCACCGGAACAAGAAGACCGCCGATTCTAGCGGCCCGTTCGTTAACGAACCATCAACCATAGCTTCCCGTCGTGGGCCTCAATACGGCAAGCTGCGCACTCAATGTGTCCGAAATCCGCCCGCCTGTCAGCATCCCGCCTCTCCGTTCGGCATGTCGGCCATTCAGGCGCGATGATAGGGATGTCCCGACAGGATCGTTGCAGCCCGATAGAGCTGCTCGCCGAGCATGATGCGCGCCATCTGGTGCGGCCACGTCATCGCGCCGAAGGACAAGAGGAGTCCCGCCCGCTGCCGAAGCGTCTCCGAATGGCCGTCCGGGCCGCCGATCGCGATGGCGAGCGCCTTCGTGCTCTCATCGCGCAAAGCGGCAAGACGGTCGGCAAACTGCTGCGAGGAGAAATTCCGGCCGCGTTCGTCGAGCAGGACAAGCGCCGCGCCGGCGGGAACCTGCGCGACCAGGCGTTGCGCCTCGTCATCCTGCCGCTCACCGGTAGAACTGGCCCGGCTTTCCGGAAGTTCGGCCACGCCGGCGAGTTCCAGCCCGAGCGACGCTCCCGCTCTGGCGAAACGGTCGAAATAGCGGTCCGCAAGTTCCTTTTCGGGGCCGGTCTTCATCCGGCCCACGGCACATATGTGGATCTTCATCCGCGTCCGCCTGCACCCTTCATCCGGGGCTTCGGCCGCGCGGGCTTCCGCCTAGTGGATCGTCTCTTCCTCGAGATCCGGAGCCTGCCACATCTTCTCGATGTTGTAGAACTCCCGAATCTCCGGCCGGAAGATATGCACGATCACGTCGCCGGAATCGATGAGCACCCAGTCGGCGCCCGGCAATCCCTCGACGCGCGCCTGGCCGAACCCCCCATCCTTGAGGGCCTGCATCAGATGCTCCGCGACCGCCGCGACATGACGGTGCGATCGACCGGAAGCGATCACCATATAGTCGCCGAGGCTGGATTTGCGTCGAATGTCTATGGAGACGATGTCTTCGGCCTTCGAGTCCTCGAGACTGGCCAAGACGGTTTCGATGGCTTGAGACGAAGCGATGTCTCGGTTCATCTCCGCCGGCGAAGGCAGAATTTCCGCCTTCTTCCGCAGTGCTGTTCTCAGTGTCTTTCCTTTCGATCCGGAACAACCAAATCACCGCGACGATCACGATGCACAATGAAGATAGGCACGGTTCCTTAACACTTTCAAGACGCCGCCTTTCTGCGGAACCCTTCCGTAGCGGACCTGTTTAGGAACCGCCGACCAATGAGGAAAGTTCCATGCAGCTCGACGACGCCTGGGCCAGGATAGAAAGCGGGTGGGGTGCGCTCACCGCGCTGGCGGTCACCTACTCCTTCTCCGTCATCGGCGCGATTCTGCTGATGATAGCCGGCTACATCGTCGCCGGACTGGTCGAACGCGGCGTCAAGGCGGCGCTCGGCCAGGTGCACGGTTTCGACAGTACGCTGCGCCACTTCTTCTCCCAGACGGCCCGGTACCTGATCCTGGCGCTGGTGCTCGTCATGGTGCTCGGCCAGTTCGGCGTCCAGACTGCATCGATCATCGCCGCCATCGGCGCCATCGGCCTGGCCATCGGGCTCGCGCTGCAAGGCACGCTGCAGAACATCGCAGCCGGCATCATGATTCTCATCCTGCGCCCCTTCCGCATCGGCGAGTCGATCAAGGTCGGCTCCATCGACGGCGACGTGGAGGAAGTGGGGCTTTTCGCGACGCGGCTGCGCGCCGTGGACGGCACCTACATCCTCGCGCCCAACTCCAAGCTGTGGAACGAGCCCGTCTACAACACGACCCGCAACCACATGCGGCGCAGCGACATCACCTTCAACATCGCCTACACCAATCACGTCGACTGGGTACGCCAGATGCTGCTCGATCTCGCCACGGCCGATGAACGGGTGAAGAAGGAGCGCCCTCCCGTCGCCTTCGTCAGCGCCCTCTCCGACGCCTCGATGACGCTGACCCTGCGCTACTGGACGCACGACAGGGATTTCCTCAAGACCAAGATCGATCTCACCCACGCGGTGATGAAGCGCTTCCGCGAAAAGGACATACGCTTCCCGCCGGCGGCCTTCGCTCCGACCGAACATCCCGATGCGGGCGAGGATGACGCGCCTCGGCTCGCGGAGCCGCCGCATCGGGCGCCCGCCGCCGCGCAGGCGAACCTTCGGTCTCCACGTCAGTAACGGCTATCTTCGCGGGGTCTCTCCGTCCGCTGGAAAGGCCAGATCGACGGCGGGCGGCGCCTGCGCGCTCATCGGAGCGAATGTGCCGGTGTCGTCCTGCGGCACGGGCGGCACCCTGAGCACCCGCCAGAACACAAAGGCGCAGAACGCCGCGGCCACCGCGATGGCGACATGGATGAAGGACTGCGTTCCGTAGAGAACCGTCAGCATCGTTCCGAGACCCGGGGCGATGAGGCCCGAAATGGACCATGCGAAAAGCATGGAGCTCGACAGCGTCACGAGGTCCTTCTTGCTGGCGCGGTCGTTGGCATGGGCGCTGGACAGCGAGTAGATGGATTCGGACGCCCCGCCCCAGATCATGTAGACCGCGATGACGACCAGCAACGTCGCGCCGTCGAAATGAAGGGCAGCGAACCCCATCAGGACCACAAGCAAAGACGTCGCGATGAGCACATAGCGCCGGTCGGTGCGATCCGATATCCACCCGAACGGAATCTGCAGGAGCAGCGTGCCGAGCGGCATGGCCGACATCAGCATGGCGACTTCCTGCTGGCTGAAGCCTTTCGCCGTGACATGGATCGGCGCAAAGCCCGAGATGAGCATCGACAACCCGCCGACCGCCAGCATGCCTGCAACCCCGACCGGCGAAATCCGCCAGGCTTTTGCGAGCGCGACGGAAGCAGCCTCCGGCGGGGGCGGCTGCGCGAGACGGGTCAGCCCGACGGGCAGGATGGAACAGGCCGTGAAGACGATGGCGAGTATTGGCGCCTCGGCGCTCCCGATATCGGCGAAACCGAGCAGGAAGGCCCCGACGCCGAGGCCGACGATATAGGATACGTAGAAGATCGCCATGACGCGGCCGCGAACGGCGTTCCCCACAGCGTCGTTCAGCCAGCTTTGCGCCACGATGAAAAGCGCCGAGATGGTGAAGCCGTAGAGAGCTCGCGCGAAGATCCACATGACGGGATCGACACGGAGCGCAACGATCGCGTTTGCCAACACGATCAGCGCCGTGAACAGCATGTAGCTGCGTGCATGCCCGACGCGGCGGACGATCGCTCCGGTCAGGAGGCAGCCCGCCAGACCGCCGGCCGAAAGCCCTGTGAGGATGGCGCCGGCCCACAATGGCGGAAAGCCTTCCGCCCCGAGCCGCACCGGGATGTAGGTGAAGAGCAGGCCGTTGCCGACCGCCGTCAGCGCCATGGACACGATGACGCTCGCCACCGCGGCTATCCGCGTCCCATGGGCGGGGATATTCTCGCGCCGAGCCGAATCCATCAGTGCAGAATGCGCCCAAGGCAGCGACGGGGCGGCGGTAAAAGCGACATTGGCGAGTAACCGCACGTCGCCGTGATCGGCCGGCTTTGGCGTCGCATTGTCATACTGCGGCGTCGGAGCCTTTTGCGATCTGCCGCAGGGCCGTCGAGGAGAGCGAGGATCGCGGCCCGTGGATGAATGTCCAGGCTGGCGGCTTCATCCGAGCGAGCCGCGGTGCGTCGCCCTCATCGATGCGCGCATAGTCGAACGTCTTGGCCACCAGCGACGACAGGAAGGAGAGCGTCGAGCCCGGCCGGTCGATCACGGCGATGGGAAAGGTCATCGCGATCTTGCGCCAGCGCTGCCAACGGTGGAAGTCGCGCAGATTGTCGGCGCCCATGATCCAGACGAAGTCGACGCCGGGATTGAGCCGCTTCACCAGCGCCAGCGTGTCGGCGGTATAGCGGACGCGATAGCTCGCCTCGAACGCAGTCACCTTGATGCGCGGATCTTCCGCGACCGCCTCCGACAGGCGGATGCGCTCGGCGAGCGGCGCGAGTTCGCGCGTGCTCTTCAACGGATTGCCGGGCGTGACCATCCACCAGAGCTGGTCGAGGGCCAGCCGCCGTAAGGCGATCTCGGCGACGAGGCCGTGCCCGGCATGCGGCGGATTGAAGGAGCCGCCGAACAGCCCCACCTGCATGCCCTTCTCGACATGCGGCATGCGGAAATATTCGTCCGCGACCGTTTCCCCCCCGCGCGCCAAGCGAAACCTATGGCCTGACCTGGCCGGAGCCGCGCACGCGATACTTGAAAGACGTCAGTTGCTCGACGGCAACCGGCCCACGCGCATGCATCTTGCCGGTCGCGATGCCGATCTCCGCGCCCATGCCGAACTCACCACCGTCGGCGAACTGCGTCGAGGCATTGTGCAGCAGGATCGCGGAATCGATCTCGTTGAAGAAGCGCGCCACGACTTCCGGGTCCTCCGCGATCACCGCCTCGGTATGGTGCGAGGACCACGTCTCGATATGCGCGATCGCCTCGCCGATGCCGTCGACCAGCTTCACCGAGATGATGGCGTCGAGATATTCGGTGCGCCAGTCCTCCTCGCTCGCCGGTTTCGCGGCCGGAAACGCCGCGCGCACCTCTTCCGTGCCGCGTATTTCGCAGCCGGCCTTGGCCAGCGCGTCGAGGATCGGCACGAGATGCGTCTCCGCCACGGCGCGATCGACCAGCAGCGTTTCCGCAGCGCCGCAGATTCCCGTGCGGCGCATCTTGGCGTTGACGACCACCTTCACCGCCATATCGAGCCCCGCCGAGCGATCGACATAGACGTGGCAGATGCCTTCGAGATGCGCGAAGACCGGCACGCGCGCCTCGTTCTGCACGCGCTCGACCAGGCTGCGGCCGCCGCGCGGCACGATGACGTCGAGATTGCCCGAGAGCCCCTTCAGCATCTCGCCGACGACGGCGCGATCGGTCGTGGGCACGAGCTGGATCGCGTTCTCCGGCATACCGGCGGCACGCAGGCCCTCGACCATGCAGACGTGGATCGCCAGCGACGAGTTGAGGGAGTCCGAGCCGCCGCGCAGGATCACTGCATTGCCCGCCTTCAGACAGAGCGCCCCGGCATCCGCCGTCACGTTCGGCCGGCTTTCATAGATGACGCCGATGACGCCGAGCGGCGTGCGCACACGCTCGATATGGAGGCCGTTGGGGCGATCCCATTCGGCGATCACGTCGCCGACCGGATCGGAGAGTCCGGCAATCGTCTTGATGCCCGCGGCCATGTCGCGGATGCGCGCGGGCGTCAGCTTGAGCCTGTCCATCATCGCGGCGGAGAGCCCCGCCTCCTCGCCGTTCTTGAGGTCGATCGCATTGGCGTCGAGGATCGCCTGCTCGGCGGCGAGCAGGGCCGCGGCCATCGCGCCAAGCGCTGCGTCCTTCTGCGCGGTCGTCGCGATCGCCAACGGCCGCGCGGCGGCCCGGGCCTTACGGCCGATTTCGGCCATCAGAGGAGCGGTGTCTCCGCGCGAAGTCTCGTTGGTCGTCAGCATCCTCGCCTCGTCGGCTTTGTCAGATCGGTTGGATACACCGCGCCGCCGATCGCGGCAACTCGCGCGGTTTCATGACTCGGCGGCGGTCTCCGCCTTGATGTCGGCAAGAACCAGATCGTCGCGATGGATCATCGCGGAACGCGGCTGATAGCCGAGGATGGCTTCGATCTCCGCCGTCCGCAGCCCGGCGATACGCACCGCGTCGGCCGCATCGTAGGCGATAAGGCCCCGCGCGATCTCGCGCCCTTCGGGCGCAAGGACGGCGACCGTGTCGCCGCGCGAAAAGCTGCCGCTGACCAGTCTGACGCCGGCCGGCAGCAGCGACTTGCCGGACATCAGCGCCCCGACGGCGCCCGCATCGACGGTCAGCCGGCCGGCGGGTTCGAGGTTGCCGGCGATCCACGTCTTGTAGCCCTTCACCGGCCGGATGCTCGGCTTGAAGAAGGTGGCGCGCTCGCCCTGCTCGATGGCCGACAGCGGGTTAAGCCGCTTGCCGGAGGCGATGATCATGGCGGTGCCGGCCAGCGTCGCGATCTTGCCCGCGTCGAGCTTGGTGCGCATGCCCCCGCGCGAAAGTTCCGACGCCGCGCCGCCGCCCATCGCTTCGATTTCCGGCGTGATGCGCTCGACGACCGGGATAAATCGCGCCTTGGGGTCGACGGCCGGCGAAGCCGTATAGAGCCCGTCTATGTCGGAAAGCAGCACGAGCAGGTCCGCACCCATCATGGTCGCCACGCGCGCCGCAAGCCGGTCATTGTCGCCATAGCGGATTTCCGTCGTCGCCACCGTGTCATTCTCGTTGATGATCGGCACGGCGTCCATCTTGAGCAGGGTCGAGATGGTGGCGCGCGCGTTAAGGTAGCGGCGCCGCTCCTCCGTGTCGCCCAGCGTGACGAGGATCTGGCCGGAGCGGATACCCTTGCGTCCGAGCTCGTCCGACCATGCGCCGGCCAGCGCGATCTGCCCGACCGCCGCCGCCGCCTGGCTCTCCTCCAGCTTCAACGCGCGTTTGCCGAGTCCGAGTATCGTGCGCCCGAGCGCGATCGCGCCCGACGACACGACCAGCACCTCCGCGCCACCCTCGACCAGCCCGGCTATGTCGTCCGTCAGCGCCGTCAGCCACTCCCGCTTCAGGCCTGTCGAACGATCGACGAGCAGCGCCGAGCCGATCTTCACCGTGATGCGGCGGTACTTCTGCAGGGAGAGGGTCATTGCGACACCGCCTCGCCACGCGCTTCCTTCACCACCGCCATCAACGCACGAAGCGTCTCCTCGACGCCCTCGCGCGTGACGGCCGAAAGCAGGATCGGCGTCCTGCCGGCAGCGCGCTTCAGCGAGGCCGCCTTTTTCTTGCGCTGATCCGCGTCCAGCGTGTCGATCTGGCTCAGCGCCACGATCTCCGGCTTGTCGGCAAGCCCATGACCGTAGGCGGCCAGTTCCGCCCGCACCGTCTTGTAGGCCTTGCCGGGGCTCTCCTCCTGCGCCGAGACGAGATGCAGAAGCACGCGCGTGCGCTCGACATGGCCGAGGAAGCGGTCGCCAATGCCCACACCCTCATGCGCGCCCTCGATCAGGCCGGGAATGTCGGCCAGCACGAATTCGCGCCCGTCGATGCGCGCGACGCCAAGGCCGGGATGCAGCGTCGTGAAGGGATAGTCCGCGATCTTCGGCTTCGCCGCCGTCACCGCCGCCAGGAAGGTGGACTTGCCCGCATTCGGAAGGCCTACCAGCCCGGCATCGGCGATCAGCTTCAGCCGCAGCCAGATCGTCTTTTCCACGCCCGGCAGGCCGGGATTGGCGCGGCGCGGCGCCTGATTGGTCGAGGTCTTGAAATGCTGGTTGCCGAAGCCGCCATTGCCGCCCGCCGCCAGCCGCACTCTCTGGCCGACCTCGGTCAGATCGGCGATCAGCGTCTCGTTGTCCTCTTCGTAGATCTGCGTGCCGGCCGGCACCTTCAGCGTCACATCCGCGCCTTTTCCGCCGGCGCGGTTTCGGCCCATGCCGTGCACGCCGGTCTTGGCGCGGAAATGCTGCTGGTAGCGATAGTCGATCAGAGTGTTGAGCCCATCCACCGCCTCGGCCCACACGTCGCCGCCGCGCCCGCCGTCGCCGCCGTCCGGCCCGCCGAACTCGATGAACTTCTCGCGCCGGAACGAGACCGAGCCGGCGCCCCCGTCGCCGGAGCGTATGTAGACTTTGGCCTGATCGAGGAATTTCATGGTCGGCAGTACGCGGTTTCGGTTCGGACGGCGTTTCCTGTAGCGCAAGGCGGCTCCCGGCGCGAGGCCGCATTTCAGCCGGCACGAAGACGGGCGGCCGCAATGTCGCCCGTCCTGATGGCATATGTCAGAATCGCGGCCAGTTCCGGAGGCTCGCCCACGCCTTGCGGTCCAGCCGGTAGCGCTCGACCGGCACGCGGCCGGCGACGATGGAATCGATCATCCCCTGCCCCGCATACTGGAAGCCGCACTTGTGCACGACCCGCCGCGACGCCGGATTGATGACGCGGCAGGCGACGTGCAGCACCTGGATGTCCGTCGCCCGGAAGGCGAGGTCGACCAGCGCATGCGCGGCCTCGGTGGCATAACCCTTGTTCCAGTAGGGTTCGCCGACCCAGTAGCCAAGCTCCAGCCCGCGCTCTGTCGCGCTGAGGCCCGCGCAGCCCACCAGCGTATTGTCGGCCAGTGTCAGCGCATAGATCACGCCGGCGCGGTCGGCTTCAGTGGCCATCGCGACGAAGGCGCGCGCTTCTGTCTCGCCGTAAGGATGCGGCATCCGCGCCACCATCTCGGCGATCGACCGGTTGTTGGCGAGCAAGGCAAGCGACGGAATGTCGCCGGCATGGGGCGCCCGCATCACCAGTCTTTCGGTCCTGAGGACGGGACGGTCGATCCTCAGACTTTCGTCCTCGACGTCCTGCTTCTCGGCAACCATGTGATCCTCCAGTCAAAGAAAAAGGGGAGATGGCGACCCATCTCCCCTGATCCTTTCTGGATTTCAGCTCCAGACACCGGTCCCGAGATGGGGCGCCGGTGTTGAAGTGCGGATACCGGCTATTCCGCTGCGTCCATGATCGGGTTGACCGATACGTAGGTTCGGCCGTTGGCTTTCTTGTTGAAGGCGACTGCGCCCTGCGAAAGCGCGAAAAGCGTATGATCCTTGCCCATGCCGACATTGACGCCGGGATGCCACTTGGTGCCGCGTTGACGGATAAGGATATTGCCGGCGAGGACCTTCTCGCCGCCGAACTTCTTCACGCCAAGGCGCTTGGATTCGGAATCGCGACCGTTGCGCGACGAACCGCCAGCTTTCTTGTGTGCCATTTCACTACTCCTTTGCGCCTTCGAGGCGCGTCACATTCCCTATGGTCGCATTCGCGACCGAATTCAACCCTCGGACGGCGCTTACTTCGCCAGATCCTTGGCCTGAGCCTGCCAGTCCTTGATCTGATCGGTGCTGAACGGCATGTTCGCGTCGATCCTGGCGATGTCCTCCTCGGTCAGCGCGGCGAGCTGGGCGAAGGTCGTGATGCCCTGTTCCTTGAGCTGGCCGGCGGCCACCGGGCCGATGCCCTTGATGACCACGAGATCGTCGCCTTCACCGGCCGGAGCCGTGAACAGCGGGGCGGCGGTGGAAGCCGCAGCCTCGGCTTTCTTGGCCGGCTTCGCCTCGGCAGCCTTCTTCGAAGGCTTGGCGCCGCCCGTCAGGATCTCGGTGATCCGCACGGTGGTCAGAAGCTGGCGATGGCCGCGCTTGCGGCGCGAATTCTGCCGGCGGCGCTTCTTGAAGGCGATGACCTTCTCGCCGCGGCCCTGCTCCACCACCTCTGCGGCGACGCTGGCGCCATCGACGAAGGGAGCACCCAGCGTGGCGCTGTCGCCCTCGCCGAAGGCCAGGACCTGGCCGAACTGCACGATCTCGCCGACTTCGCCGGCGACTCTTTCAACTTTCAGGACGTCATTGGCGGCGACGCGATACTGCTTGCCGCCCGTTTTGATGACTGCGAACATTTTTTGGCCTTTCGCTGTTCGGTCGGCCTTGTGGAACGCCCCGTGAGCGGTCCGGCCGTCTTTTTGTCAGTCGTTGCGGGTTACGTTAAAAACGAACCGGCGCGGATTCCTCCACGCCGTTCGGGCGCGTGCCTAACCTATGTGCGGCGTCCAGTCAAGGTTTCCGGGACGACGCGCCGGCGCAAGCTGCGGCAAAGCTTGTCATGGTGACATATTTTTGCGCCTGCCCGCATTGTCGTGCCTGCCGCGACGGCGCTCCACTGCACCGGCCGAAATTTTCCCGGAGAATGGCCTTGTAAGGTGAGAGTCGAGCCGTTATCTAGTCGCCGCTCAACCAAGGCACCTGTGGAGAGGTGGCAGAGTGGTTGAATGCACCGCACTCGAAATGCGGCATACTCGCAAGGGTATCGGGGGTTCGAA
Source organism: Rhizobiaceae bacterium (assembly GCA_023953845.1). NCBI lineage: Bacteria > Pseudomonadati > Pseudomonadota > Alphaproteobacteria > Hyphomicrobiales > Rhizobiaceae > Rhizobiaceae bacterium. The sequence goes on from JAMLJC010000001.1 coordinate 468,075, forward strand.
TCCCTCCCTCTCCGCCATTTCAAGCGATCAGCATCTGAGATCTCATCGGATTTTCTAACGCCATCCGATTTATGGACAATTCGATGGACATTCAGAGCCACGCTTGGCTGCTTGAAAGCTCCGGTTCACGTTGTCATGTCCAAATCGGCATTGTAGCGTGGTGGCCGGGGCGTATCGGCTGCGTCAAAAGCGGCTTCGCCGAGATACCCGAAAGCTACGAAGTAAGCGCCTCGCGCCGGAAGGCGGCGCGGATGATACGTTTGTTTGCGACGAGATGGACAGTCATCTCCATGAACAGCGTACCGTCTCTCAGAAGAGTGAAGCGCGGTAAAAGGCTTTCCAGAGTAGGTTCTGCGCGTATTGGGTGCCAGTCACCTCTGCCACTTAGCATCGAGCCGTTCGCTATCGGTCTGACGATGGCCTTCCAATCGTTATTCGCCTGAACGGCAAGCTCCGGCCCTGGCCCCGAGATTGCGATCTGGCAGCCCGGACACTGCCCGGCGTTCGAGCCGATCTGCCGCCACATGCCATTGAAGTCGCCAGCCCATGCGGAACCGCCGAACGTAACGAAGGAGACAAAGTATATCGCGACGGCTAACGCCCGCATCCTGACACCTCAAGGCGAGAGTGTGGACGCCGACGATGAGGGATTGCTTGATTCTGACCGTCTCAATTCACTGACACGGTATCCCCCTTGATCTCGCCGGGGGTCTGCAAAAGAAAAGCCGAGCGTTAGCCCGGCCAGGTGGAAGGCTGTAGCCTCCAGAGGGGAACGCGGGCCACAATGGGAGGAAAGCGCCCGCACAGATTCAGGTAGGCCGACTGGTGCGACTTACCTTGTGGCAGCACGCTTATCCCATAGGGCCACTCGTCCTACGATTAGTGTTGCCCGATCGCCAACGTCGTTGAATGCGATGGCTTTCGCCCGACATCGCGTTGAGCTAGGATAAACCATAGCGCTCATGACATCCGGGGAATGTCATGGTGGATTTCGTTATCGGGTCCGGCGAATGGATTCTGGCCAAGCCGAAGGCATTCTGGCGGCCAGATCCGCCCTTCGTTGCGCTGAAAATCAATTTCGACAGCCGCACGGGAACTGCGGAAACCGGTACAGGCATCGGTCGGCAGCCGATCACCTCGCCACTTGCCAATCTCGTCGCGCCGACGCCCACGTCGTTTCGCGCCAATTACACGTTCGGCGCCAATAACGGGAAGATTGAGGCGACGATCGACGACTCTCGCCGTCTCGACGTGACTTTCACCGGTACGCTGGATACGTCGGTGATGGCGGAGCCGATACGCACGGGGCCGCCGGGGCGCGTCATCCGGGCGTTGGCGGAACTTCAGCAGGCGAACCGGCAGTTTGCCGACGCCGTGATGCAGGAGGACCCCAAGACCAAGCGGGAGTACCTCTCGAACAGCGATAAATACGGCGCCGCCATCCTCACGGAAATAAAGCAGAAACGCCTCTCCCAGGAGGAGGCCGTACGAGAGATAGAAGCCCTGCACAGGGCCGTGGCAGGGCTTTTGCCCGGAGGCAGACTTCTGGAGCGGATGGCGCAGGCCGCCGCCGAAGCATCAGCCGGTGCGGCGGCCTGGGGCGGCAAGGGCACGATGACGGTCATCGAAGCTTTCGGACGCCCGAATCTGCCGGACAGCGCGTGGGTTCATTTCGCGCCGTCGCAAGCGACGCAAAGTATTCGGGGAAACGGCGTCACCACCACTTCGCACTCCTCATGGGCACGATGGGGCGAGATCAAGAACGTCACCTACGGCGAGCTTGTTTTCAGAATTGGCCCGATGAGCCAGAGTTCGATGTCCGATCTCGCAGTCATGGGTGTCGCGGCGGAGAGCGCGCCGATCCGCGAGGTCAAGGGTCTCTACGGCTTCAAGGTGGAAGGAGCGGCAACCGAGACAATCAGGGTGCAGGTCATCGAATCCGGTTACGCCAGATCACTTGCCGAAGCGCAGCGTGCCGCCGGCAAGACGCTCACCGAGCTTGAGGAGACTTTCGCCGCGCGCCGTTTCGGCGAGGCCTTGCGGACCAGACCCGGAGGAGCCGGGAAGCGACTCTTCGAGCGCCTTGCGCCCACCGAGCAGGCGCAGGTGCGTCTGGATATCGTCGACTCGGTGAACCCGAACCGCGCAACGGCCAAGCCGCCCGCCGCGGGACGTTGGGCAAAGATCGGGCGCGGCCTGCTGGTGGTCGCAATCGCCGTCTCGATCTACAAGGTGGCCACGGCGGAAGACAAGATGAAACAGGCCGCCCGTGAGGCGATCGGCTTCGCCGGCGGAGCGGCCGGGGGATTTGTCGCCGGCAGCGCCCTGAGTTCCTACGCACCGAACCTGTCGCCCATCATCATAGGCCTGACGACATTCGTCGGAGGGCTGCTGGGCGCTCTCGGGGCCGACTTCGTCTTTGAATGGCTCGATAGTTTGGGCGAAGGCGACGTTTACGAACACTTCTAGGCAGCCTTCGTGTCGCTGAAGGCACTTCAGTTCTTCCGGAAGCATCCGGGCTTAGAGCCGCGAGAGAAGGCGGCCGACCATCCTGCCGAGGCTGCCCCATGGCGGACCGAGGCGTTCGAACAGGTTGACGGGGCCGACCTGATGGACGGCGCGGGCATGGCTGAAGCGTTCGAAGCCCGCATGTCCGTGATAGGCGCCCATGCCGCTGGATCCTACGCCGCCAAAGGGCAACGCCTCCTGCCCCATATGCAGGAGCGTGCCGTTCAGCGTTACTCCGCCGGAGATCGTGCGGGAAAGCACCTCCTCCCGTATCGCTCTGTCGTTCGAGAACAGATAGAGCGCCAGCGGCCTGTCGCGCGCGGCGACGAAGGCGATGGCTTCCTCCAGTGTGCCATAAGGCACCACCGGCAGGATCGGGCCAAAGATTTCCTCGGTCATGAGCGCCGAGCCGGCCGGCGCGCCGATCACCACCGTCGGCGCAAACCGCGCCGTATCGTTGCCCGTTTCCCCGCTCGCGAGCACGGTCGCCCCGGCGGAGCGGACTTCCGCCACCGCCGCTTCCAGGCGCGCACGCCGGCGCTCGTCTATGATGGCCGTATAGTCGTCATTCCCGGCGATGGCGGGATAGGCGCGTTCGGCCTGCGCCAGCACGGCGCGCGCGAATTCGTCGACCTTGCCGGCCGGCACCAGCGCATAGTCCGGCGCGATGCACGTCTGTCCCGCGTTGAGGAATTTGCCGGACGCGATCGAGCGGGCTGCCTTGTCGAGCGGATAGTCGGGATCGACGATCGCCGGAGACTTGCCGCCGAGTTCCAGCGTCACCGGGGTGAGGTTCTGGGCTGCAGCCTTCATCACCTCCCGGCCCACAGCCGTGGAGCCTGTGAAGACCAGATGATCGAAAGGCAGGGCCGAAAAGGCGCGGGCGGTCTCCACGCCGCCCGTCACGACCGCGACCTGGGTCGTATTGAAACAGGTGCTCACCAGCCGCTCCAGGAAAGCGGAAAAAGCCGGCGTGAGTTCCGACGGCTTCATCATCGCGCGATTGCCTGCCGCGAGCGCATCGCACAGCGGAATGAGCGCCAGTTGAAGCGGGTAGTTCCATGGCGAGATGATGCCGATCACCCCGAGCGGCTCGCGGCGCACCCATGCGCGGGAAGGCTGGAAGACGATGTCCACCGGCCGCCGCTGCGGGCGCATCCAGCGGGCGACCCTTCGACGCGCATGGCGTATTGCGCGTACCGTCGGCACGATCTCCAGCAGTTCCGTCTCCGCCCGCGCCCTGCCCCTGAAATCCTGCGCGATCGCCGAGACGATGGCGTCGGCATTGTCGAGAACCATCCTCTCCAGCGTCGAAAGCGCCGTCCTGCGCGCCGCAGCGTCCGGAGCAGGCTGCGCGCGGGATGCGGCGAACTGCGCCTCGAACAGGGCCTTCATGTCGTCGGCGGTCATCGTCCTCCCGCAGGGAACTCGATCATCTGGGCGACAGGTTCTCACCGAAAGGCGGCAACTCCAAATATCCGCTCGCGATCAGGAGGTATCCGGCAGCGCACAACACGCAGGCGGCAAGCACCGTACGCGCCATCCGCCGGCGCTTCGCCTGCCGGCCGCTCCAGTCATAGCCGCGTCCGCCTCGCCGCTCGTCCTCAAGAAACACGGGACCCTCCACGCTTACAGAATCAGCGAGAAGGGTCGTCGTCCGCTTACCTTCGGTCAAGCTACCCGTGCTGCCCGCCTGTGGATCGCCGGCCGCTCACGCCTCGACGGTGTACCCTGCCGCGGCCATGACGCGCAGCAGTTCCTTATGGCCGATCTGCGCCATCCTGAGCGGGGGGCTCTTCACCGGGTCCTGTTCCGCCTCCACCACGAACCAGCCTTCGTAGCCGTAGCCCGCAAGCCGCTTCACGATCGCCTCGAAGTCCAGCGAGCCATCGCCCGGCACGGTGAAGGCGCCCTTCACCACCGCGTCGAGAAAACTCTCCCTCGTGCGATCGATACCGTCGATCACCCCCTGCCGCACGTCCTTGGTGTGGACGTGGCTGATGCGCGTGTGGTGCTTGTCGATGACGCGCAGCACGTCGCCGCCGGCGAACGCCATGTGTCCGGCGTCGTAGAGCAGCGGCAGCGCCTCGCCGGAATGCTTCATCAACAGGTCGACGTCTTCCTCGCTCTCGATCGCCGCCGCCATGTGGTGGTGATAGGAGATCGGCATGCCCTGCCCGGCGCACCATTCGGCGAAGGCCGTCATCTTGCGGCCGTAGACCTCGATCTGCGCCTCGTCCAGACGCGGACGCGTCGCCAGCGGCGCGTTGCGGTCGCCCTGAATGGTGCGCGCCGTCTCTCCATAGACGATACAGGGCGCATCCGTCGCCTTGAACAGCGCCATCTGCGCGGCGATCCGGTCCTTCTCCTCTTCGATATCGCCATCGAGCAGGCGGCCGGAGAACCAGCCGCCGCAGACCTGGATGCCGTAGGACTTGAGGATAGGCCCGAGCACGGCCGCGTCCATCGGAAAGCGGCGGCCGGTCTCCATGCCGGTGAAGCCCGCCTCGCGCGCCTGCCGCAGGCATTCCTCCAGCGAGACGTCGTCGCTCAGCTCCTTAAGGTCGTCATTCCACCAGGCGATCGGGGCAATACCCAGTTTGGCTTTCATCATTGGCTCCGCGAGGGAAAGATCGACCCGGTTTAGCGGACTGCATGATACAAGTCATCCGCCACGACTGCGGGCCTATCCGGGATACCAGACCTTGCGCGGATCGTCCGGCGGCCGCTGATAGTCCCACGCGGCATCGATGAGCTTGCGCAGGTCGTAGCGCGGGCGCCAGCCGAGTTCGGCCCTGGCCCGTGCATTGTCCATCCAGTTGCCGACATAGGGACCGCGCACCGGTATCGTCGGCAGGCCGCGCGTGGCGGCGAGGTAGGCCCCGACCTCGGCATAGTCGACGGGTTCGTCCATGCAGATGTTGTAGAGGCGCTGGCGCGCCCTGACGGCCGTGAGCGCCAGCGCGATCGCCTCGACGAGATCCTCGACATGCACGAAATTGCGCTTCACCGGCGTGCCGTCCGCCTCCAGGAGGATCGGCACCGCGCCGCTGCGGCAGGCTTCCTCGGCGGTCTCCGGCGGCACCATCGTCTTCCAGTCCGGACCGCCGAAGAGATCGTCGCCGAAGGAGAGCGTGTAGCGGAAATCGTCCTTCTCCATGATCCACGGCGCGCGCAGGCAGGTCCAGTCGATGTCGTACTGGATGCCGTATTGCTCGACCATCACCTCCTCGAGCACCTTCGACAGCGCGTAGCAGCCCGGATAGGCCATGTGCGGCGCGGCCTCGGTGATCGGCGCTGGATGGCGGTGGAAGAAGTGCCCGATCGCGGCGTCGCCGCCGATCAGCACGAAGCGCTGCGCCGTCAGGCTGGCGCGGAACTCCTCCAGCAGCCAGAAAAGACCCTTGACGGCGACGTCCATGACGTCGTCCGGCGTCTCCTTGCAGGTGGCGAGGTGCACGACATGCGTGATGCCGTCGAGCGCCGCCTTGCAGGTCTCACGGTCGGCGATCGATCCTTTGACCACCGACAGGCCCTCCTGCTCGGGCAGAACGCGATTGTGGCACAGCGCCCTGATCCTCGGCCGGCTCGCCGGCGGCTCCGCCATCAGGCGCGCGATCAGCGCCCGCCCCACCTTGCCGGTGGCTCCCGTCACCAGTACGAACATCGGCCATCCTCCCTCGAAGCCGTTGAACTCGTCTCAGCTAGGCATGCAGAGTGCGCGCGATCGGCGGACTCAGCATCACGTCGCGGAACCGAACCTTGAAACCGCCCCGCTCGGGAGAGCACGCCATGACGCCGATGCGTGCGGCACTGTCGCTGAAGGGGCAGAGGCGCGCCATCCTCCAGATATCCCCGCCCACGGCATACTGGATGCGGACGGCGTCGCCATGACGCGTCAGCCTCATGCGGACCTCGTCGGCCGGCTTCGCATCCGGCAGCGGAATGACGGACCAGTCCGACCGCTCCCGCGTCGCCACCACGCTGAAATGCATCAGCCCGTCCGTATATTCGATGCCGGTCTTGATCCAGTTGCGGCCGTCGAGCCGCAGCATCAGCCCCGCCTGGTCGTAAAGCTGTTCATAGCCTCCGATGACGGTCGCCTCGAATGAAAAGTCTCCTTCGACGGCTTTCAGAAAGGCATGGCCGGAATCCCGCTCGAAGCCGTAGAAGGTCGATTGCCAGAAGTCGGTAGCCTCGTCCGTCTCGGTCGTGAGGCCGGAAGCCTCGGCCCGCCATCGCGCCGGCTCGTTGAGCCATTCGAATCCGTCGAACATGCCCCCTTCGTCATCCACTGCTAGCGCTTTCCCACCAGCCGCGCTCCATAGGCCACTATGCAGGCGAAGACCACGATCGTCACGAGGCTGATCGTAAGCGACGTCGCCTCGGCGAGAAAGCCGATCAGGGGCGGGCCGACGAGAAGCCCGGCATAGCCCATCGCGGTGACGCGCGACATCGCCGGACCGGCCGCCTCCCCGCCGATGCGGCCGGCTGCGGAAAAGACGATCGGCACGACGTTGGCGATACCCACCCCGCAAAGCGCAAGCGCGACATAGGTCGCGGCATGGCTGTTCAGCACGAGCGCGACGCCGAGCGCCAGCGCCGTCATGCCTGCACCGTACCGCAAGAGCCGCGCAGGCCCGAGAGCATGCGCGGCGAAATCGCCCAATCCGCGGCTGATCGCCATGGCGGCGGCGAATATGGCGAAGCCGAGCGCGCCGGCGCTCTCGGAGGTGCCGACCGCGCTGACCAGATAGATGGCGCTCCAGTCCATCAACGCCCCTTCGCTGAGCAGTCCCAGGAAGGCGACTCCGCCAAGCAGCCAGAGCAGACGGTTCTGGTCGCCATCGAATTTGGGAGCAATGCGGACGCTTTTCTCGCGCGTGCCGCCGCCATGCCTGACCGCGGGCGCCCAGCGCCACGCGAACACAGTCAGGACGAAGACCGCTATGGCCCCCGCCGTAAGACAGGTGTCCATCGTCCCGCCTGCGCGCAACAATTGCGCCGAAGCGCCGGCGCCGATCAGGTTGCCGAAGCTGAAGACGGCATGGAACGACGACATGATGTGGCGGTTCACCTGCCGTTCGAGAAAGGACGCCTCGGTGTTCATGGAAACGTCCAGCGCGCCGAAGGCGCCGCCTCCGATGAAGATCAGCGCCATCAGTCCCCAGAAGCTCGACGCCACGAGGGGAACGGCGAGCAGAACGGCGCCGAATGTCAGCGCGCCGGGAATGCACACGAAAGCCGTGCCATGCCGGGCGACGATCCGGCCCGTATTCGTCATGGCGATGATCGCGCCCGCGGCGAAGGAGAGCAGCACGATGCCGAGGTCGCCCTTGTCGAGGTCGCCGCGCACGCTGAGCGCCGGCAGGCTCGCCGCCCACGCCCCGAGCCCGACGCCGCCGGCGAGAAAGTATGCCGACACGGCGACGCGCGGCGTCCGCTTGAGCCTCATGCCTGTCATGACGGAATTCTCCCCGATCGTGTGCGTCCGAGCGCCGCCGCAGCGATCCGGGACGAAGTCGGGGCAAGAAGTATTCGAAAGAGCGCGCAGGACAAGGCCGGCCAGACGGAAAAGAGCCGGTTTTCCGTGGATTTATCCTGAAACGATTGCGGCCTTCCTATCTGGATGCGCGTGAAAAGGGCGGCCACATGCGCGAGAACACGCCGTCGCGCAGCACGATGCCATGGAAAGCCGCCGCACCGATATGCATGAGGAGCAGGATGATCAGCCCGAACTTCGCGGTGGCGTGAACACCCTCCGCGACATCCGCGACGCCTTCGGAGCGAGGCAGGAGCGGCGGGATGCCGATCGCATTGAGCAGTTCGATCGGGAAGCCCCCCGTCGTGACCCGCACATAGCCGCTCACCGTCATCACCACCAGGAAGAAATAGAGCCCGATATGCGTTGCATGAGCGGCGAACTGCTGAAGCGGCGGCACGGACGCGGGCAACGGCGGAGCCGGATGACCGATGCGCCAGACGATGCGGAAGGCGACGAGCAGAAGAAGGATGACGCCGGTGCCCTTGTGGAAGATGAACAGACGGTCCTGCATGGCGCGGTCGACGTCGCTGGTCATCGTCATCCCGGCGGCGATCATCAGAATGACGAGGACGGCCATCGTCCAGTGCAAGACGCGCGCGGTTCTGCCGTATCCCATACTGTCCTCCCTCGTCAGATGCGAATCATGACCCAGTTCCGTTTGATTGAAAAGCCGCTTGCTTGCCGGCGGCTGCAAACCGGCGGATAGTAGCTTTCGAGGGGAACGGCGACCATGGCCGACACGGCCGCTTCGATCGGGTTCGTCAACGCGGCGCAACGCAACGGCGCTCTGGCGTCGGTGTCTTCCGTGGGCGCACTGCTTGCCATGGCGTCCATCTCGATCGATCTCGGTGCAGCCACCGTTGCCGTAGCGCTCTATGCCCTCATAGCGGCCATTGTGATCTTGCGGCTCGCCATGTTCCATCCGTTTCCGGCCTTCGGCATCGCCAATCTGGTGACGCTGGTCAGGGCGGCGATGCTCAGCTTCATGACGCCGTTCGTCTTTTTCGACGCCTTGCGCGAGACTGGCGGATCGGTCGTCTTCGGCGTGACCATAGCCATCCTGCTGCTGGACGGCCTTGACGGATGGCTGGCGAGACGCCTGCACACCGTTTCGCGCTTCGGGGCGCGCTTCGACATGGAGGTCGACGCGTTGCTGATCATGGTGCTGGCGTGCTTTGCATGGCTCGCTGGCAAGGCGGACGTCTGGGTTCTGATGCTCGGCCTGATGCGCTATGCCTTCGTCGCGGCCGGATTCCTGTTTCCCGCGCTCGCAGCCGAACTGCCCCCTTCCCTGCGCCGGAAGCTGATCTGCGCGGTCCAGATCGTCGTCCTGGCGGCGCTTTCGCTCCCCGCCTTCGTGCAGCCGCTTTCCGGCATGCTTGCGTTCGGCGCACTCATGCTTTTGTCGTGGTCCTTTCTCATCGACATATTCTGGCTCGTGAAGGCACGCACGCCGTGACGGATCTGCGCAGCCTCGCCGGACTCGCGCGCTCGCTGGCGATCTATTACGGCCGCCCGTGGCGCATCGGCCGATGGAGCCGCTTCTATTCCCGCTTTCTCCAGCCGGGCGAACTGGCCTTCGACATCGGCGCGCATGTCGGCAACCGTTCCCGCGCTCTGGCCAGCGCCGGTGCGCGCGTCGTCGCGCTTGAGCCGCAGGCTCTTTTCTATTCCTTTCTCCGCCGCACAATGCCTTCAGGCGTGACGACGCTGCCGCTGGCGGCGGGCGCGCGATGTGGCAAGGCGTCCATGTCGGTGTCGCGGCTGCATCCTACCGTCTCCACCGTCGCCGAGGATTTCGCCCGGTGCGTCGCTGCTTCCCGGAGCTTCGCGACGGTGACATGGGACCGTTCCCAGCCTGTCGAAATGACCACGCTCGACGCGCTGATCGCGCAATATGGCGAACCGGCTCTGGTCAAGATCGACGTCGAAGGCCTGGAAGCCGAGGTGCTGGCGGGACTTACCCGCCCCGTCCGCACCATCGCCTTCGAGTTCCTGCCCGCCATGCCGGATGCGTCCCGCGCCTGCATCGCGCGTATCGAACAATTGGGCCGCTACCGCTACAATCTCATACGCGGAGAACGGCTGGACTTCGAGTTGCCGGAATGGGTCGCTGCCAGCCGCATCGTGGAGCGGCTGTCCCGCATCCGGCCGAACGAGCGTTCGGGCGACATATACGCTTGTGTCGACACAGGCGCGGGGAATATTCGGCCGCCATGCTGCGTTGGCTCGGAAAGGACGTTGCGGCGGCGATGGTCGGAAGCGGTGGGGGAGTGACGGCGTCGAGCAATCCCGGATCTTTGCCGGACGCACCGGCATCGCGCCGGCGCTGGCTTTTCGTGCCGCTGGGGCTGGCCGTTCTTCATGCCGCGCTGTCGCTTCCCGACCATCCCGACGCTTTGTCGCCGGCCGTCCTCGCGACGATCCCCGTCGAACTCCCCGTGATAGCGACGCTTCTTCTGGGGGCCGACCTGATAAAGGCCACCGCGACGCCATTGCGGCTCGCCGTCACCGGCTTTATTTTGGTGTCGCTCGTCGTCAAGCTGGCTGATATCGGCCTCTTCGCCGCTTTCGGCCGGCCGTTCAATTTCGCCTATGATCTGCCGCTCGTTCCGGCCGGCCTGAACGTGCTGTACGGATCGAGCGGCCTGCTGAAAACCGGCGCATACATTGTCGGCGCGGGCGCGGCCTTCGCCCTCGCCGCGCTCGCCGTCTGGTGGGCGACAGGCGCCGTCGCGACCCGTCGCGGCGGCATCGCCGCCACGTTTGCGGCACTGGCGATCGCCGCGCTCGCAGCGGCTGGCGCGAACGGTGGAATTCCGACCTCGAACCTGACGACGCGATCCCTGGCCTCCCATGTCGAATCGGCGGCACAGGCACGCGCCGAGATCGCGGCGCTCGCGCGCGAAGCCGGCGAGGACGCCTATGCCTATCTCCCGGCCGGCAGCCTGCTCCAGCGGCTGCGCGGGCGCGACGTGATCTTTGCTTTCGTGGAATCCTACGGCCGCTCGTCCATCGACAATCCGACCTATGCGCCGACCACCGTCGCCGCGCTCTTGGAGATCGGCTCGAAGCTGGAGGCCGGCGATCTCGTCGCGCGCTCGGCATGGTTGACGTCGCCGACCGTCGGCGGCCAGAGCTGGCTGGCCCATTCGACGCTGCTGTCGGGTCTGTGGGTCGATTCGCAGGGCCGTTACGGCGCGCTCATGTCCAGCCGGCGCAAGACGCTGCTTCGCCTCGCCGCCGAGAACGGCTGGCGCAGCGTCGGCGTCATGCCCGCCATCACGCAGCCCTGGCCCGAGGCGGGCTTCTACGGCTACACCGAGGTGCTCGCCGCGAAGGATCTCGGCTACAAAGGCCTGCCTTTCAACTGGGTGACGATGCCCGACCAGTATACGTGGTCGGCCTTCGAGCGCATGGAACTCGCGCCGGCGGATCGCACTCCCGTCTTCGCTGAAGTCGCGCTCATCTCCTCCCATGCGCCGTGGACGCCGATCCCGTGGCTCGTGTCATGGGAAGCCGTGGGCGACGGCGGTATCTTCGACATGCAGGCGTCGGCGGGAGATACGCCTGAAAAGGTCTGGAGCGACCACGACCGCGTGCGCGACCAGTTCCGGCAGGCAGTCGACTACGCGCTCCGTACCATCGGCGAGTTTGCGTTGCGTCGGGCGGACACCGCGCCGCTGATCGTCGTGCTCGGCGATCACCAGCCCGCGCCTTTCGTTTCCGGCACCGACGCCAACCGCGACGTTCCGGTCCATATCATCGGCGACGCCGCAACCATTGCCGCGCTCGACGGTTGGGGGTGGGCGGACGGCATGGTGCCGGACGCCGTGTCGCCGGTGTGGCGTATGGATATGTTCCGCGACCGTTTTCTCTCCGCTTTCTCCGGTCCGCCGGACCGCGAGACCGGAAACGCTCCATTGGTCAGAGAGCCTTCGTCATGAGTCCGAGCCGAGCCCGCCTGTCCCGCCAGCCGACACCGGACAATGACGACGGTCGCGCCGGCGAGCAGCCGGCATTCCATCGCGCGGAGATGTCCGATGCGGTATGGTCCCAATTGCTGCGCCTCAAGCGCGAGGGCCGCGCCGAACCGGACGGTGCGTGGAGCGCCGAGCAGAGGGCCGCCTGGGCGCTCTATTCGCCGCTTGCCGCCGCGACGCACCGGTCCATCGTCTTCGCCCAGATCGGACAATCGCTCGACGGCCGCATCGCGACGGAGAGTGGCGACGCGCGCGACATCTCCGGCAGCGACGGGCTGAAGCACCTTCATCGCTGCCGCGCGCTTGCCGACGCCGTCGTCGTGGGCGTCCGTACCGTTCTGGCGGACCGGCCCCGCCTCACCGTACGGCTGGTCGACGGCGACAATCCCACACGCGTCGTCATCGACCCCAGAGGACGGCTCTCCGGCGACGTTGCCCATTTCCCGCGCACCGCCCGCAACGTCGTCATCCGCCAGTGCGACGGGCCGTGCCCGCCCGGCGTGGAGATCATCCGTCTGCCCGCCGGCGATCCGATCGATCCGAACGGCATAGCGGCGGCGCTCCATCAGCGCGGCTTCCGGCGGATTCTGGTCGAGGGAGGCGGCATCACCATCGGCCGCTTCATGGATGCCGGCGCGCTCGACCGCCTGCATGTCGCGGTGTCGCCGCTGCTGATCGGCGCCGGGCCTGCGGGGCTCACCCGGACGCCGGTCGCCCGCCTGTCGCAGGCGACGCGCCCGCGCACGGGCGTTTACGGCCTCGGCACCGACATCGTCTTCGACTGCGCGCTCGACCGGATGGCCGTTCCCCTCGCCGCCGAATGATCAGGCGGCGGCCAGCACCAAGCGGTTCCGGCGTTCTGCGCATTTACATCGGCGATCCGCGCCTTTAACCCCGGCCGACCCACTGGATCGGATCGTGTCCGCGAGAATCGCCTACATCCTGCTGTTCCTGACCTGCCTTTTCTGGGGCGGCAATTCGGTTGCGGGCAAGCTCGCCGTCGGCAACGTCTCCCCCATGCTGCTGACAACCCTGCGCTGGGGGCTGGCCTTCGTCATCCTGCTTGCGCTCGGCTGGCCGCGCATTCGCGTCGACTTGCCAAAACTCCGGGCGAGTTGGCTCTTCCTGCTGGTCGCCGGGATGTTCGGCTTCACCGTGTTCACGGTGGCGCTCTACGGCGCCCTGCTCTTCACCACGGCGGTGAACACCAGCATCGAGCAGGCCGCCATCCCGATGGTGATCTTCCTGGCGAACTTTCTCCTGTTCGGCCTCAGGGTCACGGCGACGCAGGTCCTCGGCTTCTTCATCTCCATCGCCGGCGTGCTGGTCGTCGCCAGCCATGGCGATCCCTTCCGCCTGCTGGCGCTGGACGTGAATGTCGGCGACGCGATCATGCTCGTCGCCGTGCTCGTCTACGGCCTCTACAGCGTGGTCCTGCGCTGGAAGCCCCAGGTCCATTGGCAAAGCCTGATGGCGGGACTGACCTTCTCGGCCTTCGTCACCTCCGTACCTTTCGCGCTCGCGGAGGCCGCCAGCGGCGGGATGATCCTGCCGAATGCGACCGGCTGGGGCATCGTCGCCTTCACCGTCGTCTTTCCCTCGATCCTCTCACAGATCTTCTACATCAGGGGCATAGAGCTGATCGGCAGCAACCGCGCCGGCCTGTTCATCAATCTCGTGCCGATCTGCGGCACATTGCTGTCGCTGGCGATCCTGCGCGAGCAGTTCCACCTCTACCATGCGGTCGCGCTCGGCATGGCGCTCGGCGGCATATGGCTGGCGGAAAGGCGCGCCGCATCGGCGTGATGCGGACGGGGAACCGCGCCGCGCGATCTCCGTCCGGAATGCGGCTTACGCCTCGGCCACGTCGAACCGAAGCTTCTTGGCGGACTGGATCGCCTGGTGCGCACGCACCTTGGCCAGCACGTCGTCCGGGAACGGCGCGTCCAGATAGAGCAGCGCGATGGCGTCGCCACCCGGCCGGTCGCGACCGAGCTGGAAGTTGGCGATGTTGACGCCGTTCTCGCCGCAGACCGTGCCCAGGAGGCCGATGATGCCCGGCGCGTCGGCATTGGTCGTATAGAGCATGTGCCGGCCGACCTCCGCGTCGAGATTGATGCCCTTGATCTGGATGAAGCGCGGCTTGCCGTCGGAGAAGCAGGTTCCGGCGATCGCACGCGTCATCCGCTCGGTCTTGACCGTCAGCTTGATATAGCCGTCGAACACGCCCGATTTGTCGCGCTTGACTTCCGAAACGATGATGCCGCGCTCCTTCACCATGATCGGCGCGGACACCATGTTGACGTCCGCCACCTGCGGCCGGATCAGGCCCGCCAGCGCCGCCGAGATCAGGGCGCGCGTGTTCATCGTCGCGGTCGAGCCGTCGAACAGGATCTCGACCTCCTTGATCGGCTCCTCCGTCACCTGCCCGACAAAGGCGCCGAGCACTTCCGCGAGCTTCACGAAGGGCTTCAGGCGCGGCGCTTCCTCCGCCGTGATCGACGGCATGTTGATGGCGTTGGAGACGGCGCCCTTGATGAGGTAGTCCGACATCTGCTCGGCGATCTGCAGTGCCACGTTTTCCTGCGCTTCCGAAGTGGATGCGCCGAGATGCGGCGTCGCCACGACATTCTCCAGGCCGAAGAACGGGCTTTCGGTCGCCGGCTCGGTCTCGAACACGTCGAGCGCCGCGCCTGCCACCTTGCCGCTCTTCAGCGCCGCCAGAAGATCCGGCTCCACGATCAGGCCGCCGCGCGCGCAATTCACGATCTGCACGCCCTTCTTCATCCTGGAGATGGCATCGGCGTTGATGATGCCCTTGGTCTTCTCCGTCATCGGCGTGTGCAGCGTGATGAAGTCCGAGCGCTTGAACAGTTCGTCCAGTTCCACCTTTTCGACGCCGAGTTCCTCGGCGCGGCTGTCGGAGAGGAACGGGTCGTAGGCGATGACGTGCATCTTGAGGCCCACGCCGCGTGTCGCCACGATCGAGCCGATATTGCCGCAGCCGATCACGCCCAGTGTCTTGCCGGTGATCTCGACACCCATGAAGCGGTTCTTCTCCCACTTGCCGGCATGGGTGGAGGCGTTCGCCTCCGGCAGCTGTCGCGCCAGCGCGAAGATCATGGCGATGGCGTGCTCGGCCGTGGTGATCGAGTTGCCGAAGGGCGTGTTCATCACGATGATGCCGCGGCGCGAGGCGGCGGGGATGTCGACATTGTCGACGCCGATGCCGGCGCGGCCGATGACCTTGAGGTTGGTCGCGGCGTTGATCAGCTTTTCCGTGACCTTGGTGGCCGAGCGGATGGCGAGGCCATCATACTGCCCGATCACTTCGAGCAGCTTGTCCTTGTCCTTGCCGAGATCGGGCAGGTAGTCGACTTCGACGCCGCGATCCTTGAAGATCTGCACGGCGGTCGGGGAGAGTTTGTCTGAAACGAGTACGCGGGGCATGGGTTCGTCCTTGGCGATTGGCTATCCCTCCCCCTTGCGGGGAGGGTGGCCGCGAAGCGGCCGGGTGGGGTAGTTGCGGCAGTGCTCGACCCAATCCGAGATGCCGCGCGGTGATTTGTTTTGGGTTGTGCAGGTGGAGGCGACCCCACCCGGCCGGACTGCGTCCGGCCACCCTCCCCGCAAGGGGGAGGGATCAGGCCGCCGCCTTGAGCGCGGCCTTCTGGTTCTGGAAGGCCCATTCAAGCCAGGGCATCAGCGCTTCGAGATCGGACGTCTCGACCGTTGCGCCGCACCAGATCCTGAGGCCGGGAGGCGCGTCGCGATAGGCGCCGATGTCGAAGGCCACGCCTTCCTTGTCCAGCGCCGCGACGATGCCCTTGGCGGCCGCCGCCTGCGCATCCGAGTCGAGCGCCGGATCGACGATCGACAGGCAGACGGAGGTGTTCGAGCGCGTCGCCGCATCGACCGCGAGATTGTCGAGCCAGCCGCTCGCATCGGCGAATTTCTGGATCACCGCCGCATTGGCATCCGCGCGCGCCGCAAGCGCATCCAGCCCGCCGATCGACTTCGCCCAGTTGAGCGCGTCGATATAGTCCTCCACGCAGAGCATGGACGGCGTGTTGATCGTCTCGCCCTTGAAGATGCCCTCGATCAGCTTGCCGCCCGAAGTCAGACGGAAGATTTTCGGCAGCGGCCATGCCGGCTTGTAGGTTTCCAGCCGCTCGACGGCGCGTGGGCTGAGGATCAGCACGCCATGCGCGCCCTCGCCGCCCAGCACCTTCTGCCAGGAGAAGGTGACGACATCGAGCTTGGCGAAGTCGAGCTTCTGGGCAAACGCCGCCGAGGTCGCGTCGCAGATGGTCAGGCCGGCACGCTCCGTGGGGATGAAATCGCCGTTCGGCACGCGCACGCCCGAGGTCGTGCCGTTCCAAGTGAACACCACGTCGCGGTCGAAATCGATCTGCGCGAGATCCGGCAGATGGCCGTAGTCGGCCTCGATGGTGCGCACGTCGGTGAGCTTGAGCTGCTTGACCACGTCGGTCACCCAGCCCGCGCCGAAGGATTCCCAGGCCACCATATCGACGCCGCGCGCGCCGAGCAGCGACCACAGCGCCATCTCGACGGCGCCGGTATCGGAGGCCGGCACGATGCCGATGCGATAGTCAGCAGGAACCTGCAGAACCTCGCGCGTCAGCGCGATGGCCTGCTCGAGCTTGGCCTTGCCGATCTTGGCGCGGTGCGAACGGCCAAGCGGCGCATCCGCCAGCGCTTCTGGCGACCAGCCGGGTCGCTTCGCACAGGGTCCAGAGGAGAAATTGGGGTTTGCCGGACGGAGTCCGGGCTTGGTGGCGATCGCCGTCATGCTGTCTATCCTTCCAGATAGTTGGCCTCTCGTTGGGGAGAGGTGTCCCGCTGCGGCCATTACGCTTGCGCCGGAAAAAGCGCAAGCCCCGTTCGCGCTATCGCGCCGCGACAGCCTGCCGCCGTCGCCGTCAACCAGATTTAAAGGCGCGTGGGCTAGGCATTCTCCGGTCGCGCCACCACGCGCGCCACCGACCGATGAAATGGGGCATCAGCCCGTGAGCATTGTCAGAGCCCTGAGGGAGGACGACCTTCCGTCCGTAGCGCGGCTGTTCCAGACCATCCTGCGCAAGACGCACGAACCGGCCACCCCGGCGCTCGAAGCCTATCTCGGAAGCCTGTTCCTCAAAGGGCCTGATCACGATCCGGGAATCACGTCTCACGTGCATCTGCGCGACGACGGCGGCGTCAACGGCTTCATCGGCAACCTGCCGCTACCGATGTCTGTCGGGAGACATACCGTGCGCGGCGCGCTTTGCGGCTCGCTGATGGTGGAAAACCATGCGGAGGACCCGTTCGCCGGCGCGCGCCTGATGCGCGCCTTCCTCGCCGGCCCGCAGGACATCTCGCTGACCGAGACCGCCAACGACATCTCCACCGCCATGTGGCGGAAGCTCGGCGGCACCGTATTGCCCGACCACAGCCTCGAATGGCTGCGCGTCATCCGGCCGGCCGGCTTCGTCGCCGAGATGGCAGCCGCCGCCTTCAAGCCATTCCGCATCCTGAAGCCGCTGGTGCGTCCCGTCGATGCCCTCATGCGCCGCCGCGAACCGGGCTGGTCGCATCTCGGGACAGATGCTCCTGCCGGAACGCCCGCCAGCGCCGACATGGACGACAGCGAGACCGTCGAACTGCTTCAGGCGCTGGCTCAACCTTTCGCGGCCAGGCCGCTCTGGCGTCCGGAAAGCCTCGCCCGCATGGTCGCGGAATCCCGCCGCAAGGCGAATTACGGCGCGATGGTCCGCCGCAAGGTGACAGGTCGCGACGGGCGGCCTCTCGGCCTCTTTGTCTACTATGGCGAGCCGGGCCGCATCGGCCGCGTAGGGCAGGTGCTTTTCCAGCCCGGCTGCGCCGGCGCGGTGCTGGACAGCATGCTCGTCCACGCCGCCGAACGCGGCATGGTGGCGCTGCGTGGCCGCACCCTTCCTGCCCTGCTCGAAGCCATGCTCGGCCGCCGTTTCGTTTTCCTGCACGCCTCGTCCAGCATCGTCCACGCCCGCGACGCTTCTCTTCTGGAGCCATTCATCGCGGGCAAAGCCTTCTTCAACGGTTTTGCGGGAGAGTCCTGGTCGCGGCTGATCGGCGACCGTTTCGACGAGCCCACGGCCGGGAGGGTTTGAGCGCGATGTGCGGCATCGTCGGTTATGTCGGGACGGAGGTGCGCGCTGCCGGGGCGGCGGCGCTGCTGCGCCGCATGTGCGGCGCGCTCGCCCATCGGGGGCCTGACGGCGAAGGCGTGCATGTCGGCGTCGGCATGGGGTTCGGCCACCGCCGCCTTTCTGTGATTGACCTGTCCGCCGGGGCCGCCCAGCCGATGGCGAGCGCGGACGGTGCGCTCTGCATCACCTATAATGGCGAGATCTTCAACCACGTCGAGCTGCGCGACATGCTGGAGGCGCGCGGCCGGCGTTTCCGCTCGACATCAGACACGGAAGTCGTGCTCCAGCTCTACGAGGAGTTCGGCACGGATTTCGTCACGCATCTCAACGGCGATTTCGCCCTCGCCATCTGGGACGAGCGCAGGCGATGCCTCGTGCTGGCGCGCGACCGCATGGGCGTGCGTCCGCTGTTCCACGCATGGCGGGGCAACACGTTCTATTTCGCCTCCGAAATGAAGGCGCTGTTGCAGGTGCCGGGCATCGACGCGGAAATCGACCCGCTGGCTCTCGACCAGATCTTCACGCTGTGGGCGCCGGTTTCGCCCCGCACCATAATCAGGGGCGTTTCCGAACTGCCGCCCGCGCATATCATGATGATCGAGAATGGCGAGGCGCGTTCCCGGCGATACTGGTCGCTCGACTTCCCGGATGCCGATGAGCGAGCCGACGGGCGTTCCGAAGCCGCGATCGCCGAGGAAGTGCTCGCCCTTCTGGAAGACGCGACGCGCATTCGCCTGCGCGCCGATGTCGAGGTCGGCTCCTTCCTGTCGGGAGGACTGGATTCCTCGGCGGTCTCCGCACTCGCCGCGCGGCTGGCTCCCGGCCGTCTGCGCACCTTCGCCGTCGCCTTCGACGATCCGGAATTCGACGAGAGCGACTGGCAGGCCGCGATGGCCGCAGCGCTCGGCACCGAGCACCACACAATCCGCTGCGGCGCGGACGGCATAGCCGCCGTCTTCCCGGACGTCGTGCGCCATGCCGAGCAGCCGATCCTGCGCACCGCGCCCGCGCCTCTCTACCGGTTGGCCGGGCTGGTGCGCGAAACGGGGCTGAAGGTTGTCTTGACGGGCGAAGGCGCCGACGAGATTTTTGCCGGCTACGACCTTTTCAAGGAAGCCCGCATACGCCGCTTCTGCGCGCGCCAGCCGTCCTCCGCCATCCGGCCACATCTTTTCCGGCGCATCTACCCCTATCTGCCCGGCCTGCAACAGCAGACGCCGCAATACCTCGCTGCTTTCTTCGGCGTCGGGACGGACGATCCGGCCGATCCGCTCTTTTCCCACCGCCCGCGCATGCAGACGACCGCCGGTGCAAAACTTTTCTACTCCGACGATCTGCGGGCCGCCCTGCGCGGCTACGACGCGGCGGAGGAGTTCGCCGCCTGCCTGCCGTCCGCCTTCACGAGATGGCACCCGCAGCATCAGGCGCAGTATCTGGAAACCAGCCACCTCCTGCCCGGCTACATCCTGTCGAGCCAGGGAGACCGCGTGGCCATGGCGCACTGCGTCGAGACGCGTTTTCCCTTTCTCGACCATCGGCTGATCGAATGCGCGGCGCGCATCGCGCCCGGCCTGAAGCTGCGCGGCTTGCGCGAAAAACACATATTGCGGGAGGCGGTCGAAGGCCTTCTTCCCGGTGAAATCAGGGGACGGCCGAAGCAGCCCTATCGCGCGCCGGACAGCGCCGCCTTCCGCGACCAAGCCGCCGCCTATGTCGACGATCTCCTGTCCCCGGCGAGCGTCGGAGCGGCCGGCCTGTTCAATCCCGTAGCCGCCGCGCGCCTTCTGGCAAAATCCCGGCGTGCGCCGCTTGCCGGGTTCCGCGACAACGCCGCCTTCGCCGGCATCCTCTCCACGCAGCTCTGGGTGCGGGAATTCGCCGCCGGAGCAACGCGCATGCGCGCCCAGCCGGCGGCCTGACCACCGCGTTCAAGAAAGGCTCAACCATGTCCCAATCTGTCCAGAGCGAAATCCGGGCCTTCATCGTCGAGAACTTCCTGTTCGGCGACGACAGCCAGCCGCTCGACCCCGATATGTCGCTGATCGACAACGATCTGGTCGATTCGACCGGCATTCTCGAACTGGTTTCTTTTCTGGAACAGCGCTTCGGTATCGCCGTCGCTGACGCCGAGATCGTTCCGGCCAATCTCGACACGATCGGCCGCATCGCCGCCTATGTCGGGCACAAGCGGGCCGACGGAACTCGGCTGGCCGGATAGCAAAGCCATGCGCGTCGAGGATCTTCTGGCAGGTAGTGCCGCGACCGATCCGGCGAAAACCGCGATCGTGGTCGATGGTGCGCGCCTTACCTATGGCGAACTCGACGCCATGTCGGATGCGCTGGCCCGGAATCTCGTCGCACGCGAGGTCCGGCGCGGGGACCGCGTGATCGTCCTGATGGACAATGTGTGGGAGGCGGCGGTCGCCATCTTCGGCGCGCTCAAGGCCGGCGCCGTGTTCTGCCCGGTCAATCCCGCCCAGAAGGCGGACGGCCTTCGCTTCGTCATCGAAAGCTGCCGGCCGCGCGTGATCCTGACGCAGGCGCGTCATGTCGCCATGTGCGGCGCAGCTCTTGCCGACCTGGCGGAAACGCCGATCATCATCGCGTCCGGCGCCGCGATTCCGCCGGGCGGCGTCATCGAGAGCTTCGAGGCCTGCCTCGCCGCGCCGGGCACCCTGTTGCCGCAGACAGACTCCGGCGACGATCTGGCGATGCTCATCTACACGTCCGGATCGACCGGCTGGCCCAAGGGCGTGATGATGAGCCATGCCGGCATGGATTTCGCGTCCGCCGCCATCGCCTCCTATCTCGGAAACACCGCCGGCGATGTGGTGCTGAGCGCCCTGCCGATTTCCTTCACCTACGGCCTCTACCAGCTTCTGGTCGCTGTCCGCGTCGGCGCGACGCTGGTGCTGGAGAAGAATTTCGCCTTTCCCGCCGCCGTTCTTGAAACGGCGCGCATAGAGCGCGTCACGGGCCTGCCGCTGGTGCCGACCATGGCCTCGCTCGTGCTTTCCATGAAGGATCTGCGGCCCGGCGCGCTGCCGTCGCTGCGCTATGTCACCAACGCCGCCGCGCCGCTGCCGCCCGCCCATGTCGAGGGCCTGCAAAGGCTTTTCCCCGGCGTGCGCCTCTATTCCATGTACGGAATGACCGAATGCGCCCGCGCCGCCTATCTGCCGCCGGAGGAGATCGGGCAGCGGCCCGGATCGGTCGGAAAGGCGATGCCGGGCACGAAGGTTGCGATCGTCGACGAGGCCGGCCGGCCGGTGCCGGAAGGCGAGACGGGCGAACTTCTGGTGCAAGGTCCCCATCTCATGCGCGGCTACTGGCAGGACGAGGCCGCGACCCGCATCGCGCTGCGCGAGAACCCGCAGCTCGGCGGGACATGGCTGCACACTGGCGATCTCTTCCGCGCCGACGACGACGGATTCCTCACCTTCGTCGGCCGGCGCGACGACATGCTGAAGGTGCGCGGCGAAAAGGTCGCGCCGAAACAGGTGGAGGCGGTTCTCCACGATTGCCCCGGCATTGCCGAGGCGGTCGTGATCGGCCGTCCGGACCCGGTCGCGGGCCATCTCCTGCACGCCGTCGTCGTGCGCAACTCTCCCGCCTTGACGGAGCGCGAGGTGATGCGCCACTGCGCCGCCCGCCTGCCGGATGTGATGGTGCCGCGCTCTGTCGAGTTCCGCGCCGAACTGCCGAGGACGGCAAGCGGCAAGGTCGCCCGCCGCCTCGTCGCCTGAACAGGAGCAGAACCCGTTGCAGGATCATCCAACCCGCTTTTCGGCCGAGACGCTCGCCATCGACGCGGATGCCGAGATCGAGCGCATGGCGGCATGGCTGCGCGAGCAGCTTCGCGTTTCGCTGCGCCGGCGCGGTCTCGTTCTCGGCCTGTCGGGCGGCATCGATTCCAGCGTCTGCGCCGGGCTGGCGGCGCGCGCCGTGGGGCCGAAGAACGTCTTCTGCCTGTTCATGCCGGAAAGCGATTCCGATCCTGAGAGCCTGCGCCTCGGCCGGCTGGTCGCGGAGACGTTCGGCCTTGAGAGCGTGGTGGAGGACATCGCGCCCGCGCTCGCCGCAATGGGCTGCTACGAGCGCCGCGACGGCTTCATCCGGCAGGTCGAGCCGGCCTATGGCGCGGGATGGAGCTCCAAGATCGTCATCGACGGCCCGCTGGTCACAGGCGGCTACAATGTCTCCTCGCTGGTCGTGCGCGACCCGGATGGCGAAACGCGCAAGCATCGCCTGCCCGCGCCCGTCTATCAGGGCATCGTCGCGGCCACCAACATGAAGCAGCGCACGCGCAAGCAACTGGAATATTACCACGCCGACCGCCTGAACTACGCCGTCGTCGGCACGCCGAACCGGCTCGAATACGATCAGGGTTTCTTCGTCAAGAACGGCGACGGTGCGGCCGACATCAAGCCCATCGCCCATCTTTACAAGTCGCAGGTCTATCAGCTCGCCGAACGTCTCGGCGTGCCGGAGGAAGTGCGCCGGCGACCGCCGACCACCGACACCTACTCCCTGCCGCAGACGCAGGAGGAGTTCTACTTCGCGCTGCCCTACGACAAAATGGACCTTTGCCTCCACGGTCTCGACCACGCGCTGCCCGTACGCGAGGTCGCACATGCGTGCGGCCTGAGCGAGGAGCAGGTGGAGAGGGTGTGGACCGACATCGCGGCCAAGCGCAAGGCCGCGCGCTATCTGCACCTGCCGCCGCTTCTCTGCGGCGCGCTATAGCATGTTGCCCGAAAGCGGGAATCGTTTCGGGACAACGACATGCGAAAAAACAAGAACTTGAAGCGTGTCGCCTGATTCCGCTTCGATGCGACACGCTTTATAGCGCCCCGCGGCTTTCCGTCTTCATCTCGGGCCGCCGGCGCGCAAACGAAAAGGCGGACCGAAGCCCGCCCTGTCGCCGTCCCTTCCCTCGAACCGTCACCAGAGGTCGTAGCGCAGGCCGACCCTGACCTGATGGTAGTCGACACCGTCTTTGACCGTCATGGTTTCATAATCCAGATACTGCGCATCCGGCGAGCTGAGATACTGATAGCCGACATCGACGGAAACGTTGTTCCTGAGGCGATAGGCGATGCCCGCATTGGCCGAGTAGGCGAAGTTCGTCTGGTTGTCGACGAGGCCGAATCCCGGCGCGCCGACATCGAGCCTGGTATTCGAGACCAGCGCACCCGCGCCGACGCCGACATAAGGCGTGAAGCCGGCAACCGTTCCGAGATCGAGATAGACGTTCGCGAGCGCGGTCCAGTCCGTGTTTCTGAACTTCACGTCGCCGAACGGCGATGCGAACGTATAATCATCATAGGAGACATAGGCCAGGTTGATGTCGCTGCGGAAATAGTCGGTGAAGTGGTAGCCGACGCCGCCACCGAAACCGAAGCGCGTGTGCTCGCCCTCGACGCCCGGCAGGCCGATGTCCACGTCATAGACGCTCTTGTTGACGTTGTAGCTGAGATCGCCGCGCAGATACCATCCCGACCCGACCTCGACCGGGACCACCTCCGGCGCCTCGTCGATGACGATGGGTGGCTCGTAGTCCGCCGCGATCGCGACATGAAACGGAACCGCTGCGGTTGCCAGCAGCGAGAATACGATGCGCCTTGCGAACTTCATCTCACCAACTCCCCGGAAGCGGCGCCAGAAGCATGACCGCCATTCCGGCCATTGTTAACCATAGTGGTTAAGTCGCAGTTAAGGATAACGGATGGTTAGCGATGTTTCTTGAGCATGGGCGCCGGCGCAAAAGAAAACCGCCCGGCTTTGGACCGGGCGGCTGATCGGGAGACGGACGGCTTACTTGTAGACCGGCACATCGGCCGGCGGCTCGTACGCCACCGGTTGCGCGCAGTTCTGGTTGCCGCCGAAATTGTAGCGCAGGCCCGCCCGCACTTCGTGGATATTGAAGCCCTTGTCGAAGCCCGGACCGGCGCCCAGCGACACGCCGGCGGAGGAATATTCCTCGAACATCCGCCCGCCCTCGATGTGGCTGTAGCGATAGCCGCCGTCCAGGGTCAGCCTGTCGGTGAGGCAGTAGGAACCGCCCGCCATGAGCGCATAGGCGAAGCGCCAGCCGCTCGCGCCCTTGTGGTAGTTGTCGATGTTGGGTTCGATCGTGTTGCGCAGATCGTCCCACTTCACATGCGCGCCACCGATACCGAAACCGACATAGGGGGTGAAGCCGCTATAGGTGCCGAGATCGGCATAAGCGTTGGCCAGCAGCATGAATGCGGAATAGGATGAGCGGTCTACCGACACCGAGAAGGCGTCCGAGGTCTGGCCCTTGAAGTCGGAATCGAAGAAGTAGTCGCCGGTCAGGTCGGTGCGGAAATACTTCGTGACCTGATAGCCGACGCCGCCGCCGAACGACATGGCGCCCTTCAGATCGGTCTTGTCGAACGATTTCTCGCCCGGAATGCAGCCGAAGCCGCAGCCGCCATAGGTGATGTAGTCGATGCCGCGCAGATCGGACCACCGGTAGCCGACATCGCCGCGAATATACCAGCCGTTGTAGGCGGGCGCCTCGACCACCGGTGCCGGCTCATAAGGGATCGGCTCCACGATATCCGCGGAAAATGCCGGCGCGGCCACCCCCGCGAACAGGGCGGCCATCAGAAGCCGCGAGGCGAATTTCGACATGACGTGACCCTCTGCAGTTCCCGCCGGCCGGCGGGACTGGTTGCTCTTCGGCATGGATAATGAAATGCAAAGGTTAAAGGCCGCTTAACCCTAAGCCTTAACCACGAATCTTTAGAAACGCGCGAAAAGAAGAAGCCCGCGCGGGGCGGGCTTCGGACTGGACGGGATGTTGTGGGAGGTCGCTATGCGGCTGATTTCAGCTCCGCGATCACGCCGACGATTTCGTCGACGACCGCCTCCACCAGCGCCGGATCGTCCGCCTCGGCCATGACGCGGATCAGCGGTTCTGTGCCCGACGGCCGGATAACGAGACGCCCCGAGGAGCCCAGACGCGATCGCGCGTCCTCGATAGCCGTCTTGACCAGCGGATTCTCCAGCGGCTTGCCGCCCGAGAAGCGTATGTTCTTCAACACCTGCGGCACCGGCTCGAACTTCTTGGCAACCTCGCTCACCGGCTTGTTCGAGCGCTTGATGCAGGCAAGCACCTGCAGCGCGGAGACGAGGCCGTCGCCGGTCGTCGAGAAATCGGAAAGCACGATGTGGCCGGACTGTTCGCCGCCGACATTGAAGCCGTGCGCGCGCATGTGCTCGACGACGTAGCGGTCGCCGACCTTGGTGCGCTGCAGCGAGAGCCCCATGTCGCCGAGGAAGCGCTCGAGGCCAAGGTTGGACATCACCGTCGCGACGATGCCGCCGCCGGCCAGGCGGCCGCTCTGGTTCCAGGCCTCGGCGATCATCGCCATGATCTGGTCGCCGTCGACCAGATTGCCGTTCTCGTCCACGATCACCATGCGGTCGGCGTCGCCATCCAGCGCGATGCCGATGTCGGCCCGCACCTCGTGCACCTTCTTCTGCAGGCTTTCGGGATGCGTCGACCCGCACTCCTGATTGATGTTGAAGCCGTTCGGCTCGTTGTTGATGGTCACCACGTCCGCGCCGAGCTCCCAGAGCGCCAGCGGCGCAACCTTGTAGCCGGCGCCGTTGGCGCAATCGACGACGATGCGCAGGCCAGACAGCGACATGGAGCGCGGCAGGGTGCGCTTGGCGAACTCGATATAGCGGTCATGCACGCCGTCGACGCGCTTGGCCCGGCCGAGCGAATCCGTATCCGCCAGCTTGATGTCGATCTCCTCGTCGAGCATAGCCTCGATGCGCGCCTCGATCTCGTCGGAGAGCTTGTAGCCGTCGGGGCCGAACAGCTTGATGCCGTTGTCGTAATAAGGATTGTGCGAGGCGGAGATCATGACGCCGAGATCGGCGCGCAGCGAGCGCGCCAGCATGGCGACCGCCGGGGTCGGGATCGGGCCGAGCAGGAACACATCCATGCCCGCAGCGCAGAAGCCCGCCACCATGGCGTTCTCGATCATGTAGCCGGAAAGCCGCGTGTCCTTGCCCAGCACCACGCGGTGCCTGTGCTTGCCGCGCTGGAACGACATGCCGGCCGCCATGCCCACCTTCATGGCGACTTCCGCCGTCATCGGGAATTTATTGGCCTGGCCGCGGATGCCGTCCGTTCCGAAGTAGCGCTTCGACATGAATGCTGTCCCACCGATTCTCAGCTTGCGCATATGCCATATCGAACACTGCGACTGGCATCACTTTGTGTGAGTATTTATTACGAATGCTTAGGGAATCGTGCATTTTTGGCGTGTTTAGTGTCCGGACAAAGACCTCCGAAGCTTGCCGGCAAAAAAACGCCGGGCATCAGCCCGGCGTCTCCTTGAGTTATAGGGAAGCGAATCAGCCTTGCGGCTGCGGCTCCATGCCACCTTCGGGTTCGCCGCCGCTCTTCTTGCGGCGGCCGCCGGTCGCGCCGGCCTTCGGCACGGCCGAACCGCGTGACGGCGGCGTGTCGTCGCCCATGTCGCGCGACGGCTTGTTGCCGGCCAGAAGCTGCTTGATCTCCTCGCCCGAAAGCGTCTCGTATTCGAGCAGCCCTTCGGCAAGGGCGATCCAGTCCTTCTTCTTCTTGGTCAGGATCGTCTTCGCCGTGTTGTAGGCCTCGTCGATCAGGCGGCGCACCTCGGCGTCGATGATCTGCGCGGTCTCTTCCGAGACGTTCTGCGTGCGCGCCACCGAATGGCCGAGGAAGACCTCTTCCTGGTTCTCGCCATAGGCGACGTGGCCGAGCTTGTCGGAGAAGCCCCAGCGCGTCACCATGGCCCGCGCCAGCTTCGTCGCCTGCTCGATGTCGGACGACGCGCCGGAGGTGATGTTCTCCTTGCCGAACTTGAACTCCTCGGCGACGCGGCCGCCCATCATGATGGCGAGGCGCGAGATCATGTATTTGTAGCTCATCGAGTAGCGGTCGCCTTCCGGCAACTGCATGACCATGCCGAGCGCGCGGCCGCGCGGGATGATGGTCGCCTTGTGCAGCGGGTCGGCCGTCGGCACGTTGAGCGCAAGGATGGCGTGGCCGGACTCGTGATAGGCGGTGAGTTCCTTCTCCGCCTGCGTCATGGCGGTGGAGCGGCGCTCCGCGCCCATCATCACCTTGTCCTTGGCGTCCTCGAACTCGGCCATGGTAACGAGGCGCTTGTTGCGCCGCGCCGCCATCAGCGCCGCCTCGTTGACGAGGTTCATCAGGTCCGCGCCGGAAAAGCCGGGCGTGCCGCGCGCGATGACCTTGAGGTCGACATTCGGCGCGAGAGGCACGTTGCGGACATGCACCTTCAGGATCTTCTCGCGGCCGATGATGTCGGGGTTCGGCACCACGACCTGACGGTCGAAGCGGCCGGGCCTGAGCAGCGCAGGGTCGAGCACGTCGGGGCGGTTGGTCGCCGCGATCAGGATGATCGACTCGTTCGGCTCGAAACCGTCCATTTCGACCAGAAGCTGGTTCAGCGTCTGCTCGCGCTCGTCATTGCCGCCGCCGAGGCCGGCGCCGCGATGGCGGCCGACCGCGTCGATCTCGTCGATGAAGATGA
Organism: Rhizobiaceae bacterium; assembly: GCA_023953845.1. Lineage (NCBI taxonomy): Bacteria > Pseudomonadati > Pseudomonadota > Alphaproteobacteria > Hyphomicrobiales > Rhizobiaceae > Rhizobiaceae bacterium. The sequence continues at coordinate 495,889 of JAMLJC010000001.1, forward strand.
TGCAGGGCGCGTTCTTCTTCGCCTGGTCGAACATGTCGCGGACGCGGCTTGCGCCGACGCCGACGAACATCTCGACGAAGTCCGAGCCGGAGATGGTGAAGAAGGGCACGTTGGCTTCACCCGCGACGGCGCGCGCGATCAGCGTCTTGCCGGTGCCGGGAGGGCCGACGAGCAGCACGCCGCGCGGGATCTTGCCGCCCAGCCGCTGGAATTTCTGCGGATCGCGAAGGAATTCCACGATCTCCTCGAGGTCTTCCTTGGCCTCGTCGACGCCCGCCACGTCCTGGAAGGTGACGCGGCCATGCGCTTCCGTCAAAAGCTTGGCCTTCGACTTGCCGAAGCCCATGGCGCGGCCGGAGCCGGACTGCATCTGGCGCATGAAGAAAATCCACACGCCGAGGATGAGGATCATCGGCAGCCACGACAGCAGGTAGCCGAATAGGGTGTTGGAACCATCCGTCTCGGGCCGCGCGTTGATCGTCACGTTCTTCTGTTCGAGACGCGAAACGAGCGTGGAATCTCCCGGCGAATAAGTCTGGAAGCCGCTCGCATTGTCGGCATAGGTGCCGGTTATGCGGTCGCCAGCTATGGTTACGGACTTGATGCGGCCGGCGTTGAGTTCGGTGAGGAACTCCGAATAGGCGATCTCTCGCGAGGCGCCCCGCTGCTGCGGCGTCTGGAACAGGTTGAACAGGGCGATCAGCAGGACGGCTATGATCGCCCAGAGCGCCAGATTGCGGTAGTTCGGATTCATCGATTGTCCCGTGGACGCGCCCGGCCGCGCCCGTGCTCAAGGTTTGGTTATGCCTAACATAGGCAGGGCCCCTGCCCTTGCCAAGCATTAGACCATGCGGCGGTTAAGCTTCTTCCCTATTGTGGCCGGCAAATGGCGGTTCGGGAATTTCTGCCGCGCCGGCTAGCGCAGCCACGGCCCGTGCAAGAGCGAGATCGAAGGACGGCAGGAAGAGCCGCCATGGCGCGAGGACGGGAACGGCGTCGAAAGCCGCTTCAGGGGGTTCGGCGGCACGGACAGCCTTGAGGATCGCCGCTGGCACGGTTTGTGGTCCCGGGACGGTAGGCTCCGGAACCCGCCGGGGTGGCGAAACGGGAAAAAGCGCCACCGAACCTTCTCCGTCGCCGACATCCGCGATCCGGTAGCGTCCGTCCCAGATCGTGCCGGGAACGGGCTCTTCCGTCGGCAGCCCTCGCTTCTCGCGATAGAGAAACACGCCGTTGCGGCGCCGGTCTGCGACCGTGCGCGAAAGTGTCGCGCGTCTCACGCACCCTTCCCGCATGTCCCGGAAGAGGTTCAACGCCCTTCCCGCATCGGGAAACTGTGGCGCGCCTCCGCAGACAGCCAAAAGCGCGCGGAAGGCCGGCACGGCCGCCGCCTCTGCTTCGCCGAAAAAGTCTGCCCTCAATCGCACAAGCCCCCTGACCGGACGTTCGGCATGGCGCGAAACGAGCCGCGCGGCAGCCTCCGCGATATGCTCGCGCCCGCGGCCTGCCTCGGCGGCCCGGGCCAGCAACGCATCCCGCCCGTAATCGCCCTCCCCGGCATCCGTCAGCGCCGCCCGTATCCGGGGCCGCTCGTATTTCCGGTCGAGATTGGCGGGGTCCTCGATCCATGCGATCCGTTCCGCGCACAGAAAGCGCCGCAGCTCGGCGCGTCCGGTCGCCAGCAGCGGCCGGACGATCCAGACGCGCCCGTCGAACAGCGTTGCGGGCGCCATGCCTGCGAGCCCCCGGCCATCGCCGCGCGCCTGGCGCATCGCGACCGTTTCGGCCTGGTCGTCGGCCGTATGTCCGGTAACGACGATGTCACCGCCTTCGGCCTCGGCCGCGCCGGCCAGCAGTCCGTAGCGTGCCAGCCGCGCGGCTTCGGAAACGCCGCTACGCGGCTTTTCGCCTGCCCACGTCGTTATGTGATGGGGGATGCCGCGCGCGGCGCAAAAATCATGGACCTCTCGCGCCTCGGCGGCGGAACTGTCGCGCAGGCGGTGATCGACCGTCACGGCGACCAGTCTTGTCGGCGAGGCCCGGCGCTCCAGCCAGCGCTGCAGCAACAGCAGCATGGCGAGCGAGTCGCTGCCGCCCGACACGGCGGCGATGACCGCCTCGCGGCGCGTCAGATCGAAGGGAGAGAAAAGGGAATCCGGATCGGGCCTGCCGCTCAGCACGCCGCGAGCGCCTGTTCCTGCTTGACGCGCTGCTTCAGCGCATCGGAGACGTTGGGGTAGCGCTTTGTCACTTCGCCGAAGGTGGCGCAGGCGACGTCCTTCTGGTTCATGCCGACAAGCGACACACCGAGCTTGAGCAGCATGTCCGGAGCCTTCTTGGCTTTCGGAAACTGCTTGCTGCCGGCCAAAAACACTTCCGCCGCCTCGCGGTATTTCTGCTGGCCGAGCAGCGATTCGCCCAGCCAGTAGTTAGAATCCGCCGCCTTGCTGTCGGACGGGAAGCGCTTGAGATGATCGCGGAATCCGGCCTCGGCATTCGCGTAGTCTCCGGACAGGACGTACTGGTAGGAGTTGCGATAGAGTTCCTCGGGATCGTTCGTCGCCGGCAGCGCCGCGACCTCCGCACCGCCGGTGGCGGGAGCCGTCTTTTCGGGCAGAAGGTCGACGGGCGGTTCGACGGTCGAGGAGACCACGTTGCCGTCCTTGTCGACGGTGATCGTGCCGAAATCACGCGGCGGCTGGCCCTTGGCCTCCGTGTTTCCGGTGGCCGCTGTCGTCTCCTGCTGCGTCGGCGCGGGATGGTTCTCGGCCAGCGCCGTGTCGGAGCCGGCGGTCGCCGCCGGCTCCTTGTTGTCTTTGGCCTTTTCGGCGACGTTCTGGTTCGCGGAGCCGCCGCCGGCCTTCTTCTCGAGTTCTTGCAGGCGGAACTCGTTGTCCTCCTGAATCTTCCGCATCTGCTCCTGCATCTGCAGGATCTGGAAGTTCAGCTCCTCGATCTTGCCGTTCAGCGCCCGCACCTGCTCCTCGAGCTGGATCAGCCGCGGGTCGCTCGCCTGCGCCACCCGCACCTCGTCCGTCTTCTTCTGGAAGATGCCGAAGATGCCGGACTGCTGGGGCGGCATGGAATCGGTTGCGTCGCCGGGAGCGGCGATCGTCACCGAGCCGGAAACAAGCAGCACGGCGAGCGTGCCGCTCAGGATTGATCGAAAATGCATTCGTGTCTCACTGCCAGGGTTGCGTGAATGGATTGCGGCGCGCTGAAACGCCCGACGGAGCGCGCCAAGTCACGAATAACAGGCCGCGAGACTTCGGCCAAATTTTGTTTCTACCGTCGCCATGGCCCCAAAACGCAAAACGGCGGCCCGAAGACCGCCGCCAGCGAGACGAATGTGATGGCGATCAGCTTCCGGCGCCGTTGAGCACGGTGACCGCGCGACGGTTCTGCGACCAGCAGGAGATGTCGTCGCAGACCGCGACCGGGCGCTCCTTGCCGTAGGAAATGGTCTTCATGCGGTTGCCGGCCACGCCCTGTCCGATCAGGAAGTCGCGCGTGGCGGCGGCGCGCCGGGCGCCGAGCGCGATATTGTATTCGCGCGTGCCGCGCTCGTCGGCGTGGCCTTCGATGGTGATGCGGTACTGGCCGTATTTGTTCAGCCACTGCGCCTGCTTGGAAAGCGTCGACTGCGCGTCGGCGCGGATCGCGGACGAGTCCGTATCGAAGAAGATGCGGTCGCCGACATTGACGGTGAAGTCCTGCGCGGAGCCGGGCGTCGCCGCGCCGGCGCCGCCGAGACCGAGATCGGCGGCGTTGTTCGGGGTCTTCTTGGAGGCGCAGCCGGCAACGGTCAGGCCGACCACCAGCGCCACGACTATGGGGTTAGAGGCAAATTTTGCGATGCGGCGCATCCCCGCTCTCCTTCGCATTTTAATGGTTTCGTTGAGCAATGAGTAACCACGTTGCGGTTAACCGCGGCTCAAGAAACATGGTTAAGCATTGGTTTCCGGCCACCCGTCCCCGGCCGGATTCGTTTGAACACCCCTAGGCGGAAATGCGGCGCAAACGCGGCATTTCCGCCATTTTCATCGCGGGGTGCGCGCATTTGCCCTCATTCGAGCAGCGGCGACCACGCCGGGTCGGAAGCGAAGTTCTTGGAGGGAATCGACTGCTCGTTGCGGCCGGTCAGGTCGATAGTCTTGAGTTTCGGTCCGCCCGCGCCTGCACCCTGGGTGAAGAACATCAGCACGCGGCCGTTCGGCGCCCAGGTCGGCCCTTCCTGCGCGAAGCCCGACGAGAGGATGCGCTCGCCCGACCCGTCCGTCTTCATCACGCCGATCTGGAATTCCCCGCCCGTCTGCTTTGTGAAGGCGATGAGGTCGCCGCGCGGCGACCATACCGGCGTCGAATAGGAACCGCCGCCGAAGGAGATGCGGGTCTGGCCCGAGCCGTCAGCGCCCATCACGTAGATTTGCGGTTGGCCGCCCCGGTCGGAGGTGAAGACCACGCGGCTGCCGTCCGGCGAATAGGAGGGCGAGGTGTCGATGGCGCTCTCGTTGGTCAGCCGCGTCGTGTTACGGCTTCTCAGATCCATGGCGAAGATGTTGGAATTGCCATCGTCGCGCAGCAGGCTCATGATCACCTTCTGCCCGTCCGGCGAGAAGCGCGGGGCAAAGGTCATGCCGGGAAACTTGCCGACGAGTTCGCGCTGGCCGGTCTCGATCTGCAGCAGGTAGACCTGCGGCTCGCCGCTCTCGTAGGACATGTAGGTGATTTCCTGACGCGTCGGCGAGAAGCGCGGCGTCAGCACGATGGAGCGGCCGTCGGACAGGTAGCGCGTGTTGGCGCCGTCCTGATCCATGATGGCCAGCCGCTTCTTGCGGTCGTTCTTCGGGCCGGATTCGTCGACGAAGACGATGCGCGTGTCGAAATAGCCCTTCTCGCCGGTCAGCCGCTCGTAGATGGCGTCGGCGATCTGGTGGGCGATGCGGCGCGAATGCTGCGGATTGGCGAAGAACTGCTCGCCGATCATCTGCTGGCCGCCAAACGTGTCCCAGAGGCGGAATTCGGCGCGCAGACGGCCGTCGCCCTCCTGGCTGACCCGGCCCACCACCAGAGCCTGCGCATTGATGACCTTCCAGTCCTCGAAGCGCGGGGCCTGATCGCTGTTGGTGATCTTCTCGATGAAGGCGCCCTTGTCGATCGGCGCGAACAGGCCCGAGCGCTTGAGGTCCGCCGCCACGATATCGGAGATTTCCGTGCCGATGCCGCCGGACGAGATGAAATCCGTGATGGCGATCGGCAACGGCTCGACATTACCCTTGTTCACGTCGATCTCGACCAAAGCGTGGGCGGGCGGCGTGATCGCGGTGCTGAAACCGCTGATCACCGCGCCGAGCAGCAGGATGGTCCTGACAAAGTTCTTCATCGCAATTCCTTGTGTGCAGCGGCCGGACGGCGTCACATCCCCATCTCGGTGGGATCGAAATTGACAACCACTTCGGCCCAGATGTCTTCCTTGCCGGCGGGCAGGATCAGCCCGTCGCGGTCGCATTTCTGGACGGCGCGGACAGCGCTTTCGTCGAAGGGACGGTTGCCGCTCGAAGATTCTATCTGCGGACGTCCGTCGAGCTTGCCCTGCGCGTTGAGCTGGAACTTCACCGAAACGCGCAGCTCGCCGCCTTCCGCGCCTGCCGGGATCGACCAGCAGCCGCTCAGTTGATCGGACAGCGCGCCCATCTCGCTGTTGGTCAGCTTCTCGCCGGTCTTCTTCTTGCCGCCCAGCGCGGCGGTTTCGGTGGAGCGCTTGGCGCCGCCGCCCGAGGGCTTTTGCTTGTTGAGCAACTCGGCGACCTTGTCCTCCACCGATTCCTCGGTACTGTCGGATTTCGGCTTGGAACTCGCTTCCGAAACCGGCTTCTCGGCCGCCTTGCGCTCGGGCGCCTTGGCGGTCTGCGCCTCGGCCGGGCGCGGGCGCGCCTCGGGCGCGGGCGCAGACGTCGGCAGGTCGACGCTCTGTTCCGCCGGCGGCTGGGCCTCGATGGCCTCGGCAACGGCGTCAGGCTTGGGGCTGGGATCGATCGCCGCAGTCTTCTGCACCGGCTCCGGGGCAGGCTTCGGCTCGGGCTGCTTCACCGGCTCCGGCTTCGGTTCTTCCTTCACCGGTTCGGGCTTCACCTCCTGACGCGGCGCCGGCGTCGGCGCGGCCTCGGTGGCGGGCACCGGCTTCGGCTCCTCCGGCGGCTTGGGCGTGTCCTGCTTCAGCGGCTTCTCGACAGGCTTCGGCTGCGGCGCGGGCGCGTTGGCGGCCTCGACGGGGCGAGGTTTCGCCTCCGGCGTCACCGGCGCCTCCGTGTCGACGGAGTTCTCACCCACCTTCTGCACGTCCGCCAGGACGTCGGGCCGCTTCGTCGGCAGCGGCGCGGACTTCTCCTTCACCGGGGCCTTCTCATCGCCCTGGTCGTGCTGCGCCAGATCCTCGATCGGAATGATCGAGACCGGCAGCGACTCCGGCGCCGGAGGCAGCGGATCGGGCGCACCCAGTGACACCAGGCCGAAGCCCAGGATCACTGCGTGCATCACCACCGATGTCGTGAAACCGGCTTTCATCGACGCGTCACTGGGTGCTCTGTTCCTGGAGGGTGACGAGGCCGAGGTTCTTGAAGCCGGCGGCGGACACCCGCGCCATGACCTTCATCACCGTGCCGTAGTCGGCATCCTTGTCGCCGCGCACGAAGATGCGCTCCTCGTAGCCCGTCTTGGCGATTGCCTGCAGCTTCGGCACCACCTCGTCGATCACCACTTCCGTCTCCTGCAGATGGATCTGGCCGTCGCGGTTGATCGATACGGTGATCGGCTGCGTATCGGCGTTCATGGCGTTCGCCTGTGTCTCCGGCAGCTCGATCGGCACGCCGACGGTGAGCAGCGGCGCAGCCACCATGAAGATGATGAGCAGGACCAGCATGACGTCGACGAACGGCGTCACGTTGATCTCCGACATCAGGCCGTGATGCCGTCCGCGCCGCCTGTGGCCGCGCCCACCGCGGCCTGAGCCGCCTGCACTAACCGACATGCCCATCGATCAAACCTTCTGCGCGACTTTCTCATCGATTTGGCGCGACAGTATGGCGGAGAACTCGTCCGCGAACCCCTCCATGCGCACCGCCAGCTTGCCGGCGTCCGATGACAGCTTGTTGTAGGCGATGACCGCCGGGATGGCCGCGAGCAGGCCGATGGCGGTGGCCAGCAGCGCCTCCGCGATGCCCGGCGCCACGACCGCGAGGCTGGTGTTCTTCGACCCGGCGATCGCCTGGAACGAGGTCATGATGCCGATGACCGTGCCGAAAAGGCCGATGAACGGACCCGCGGAGCCGATGGTGGCGAGGAAACCGAGCCGGCCCTCGAGCCTTTCCATCTCGCGCGTCAGCGCGAGGTCCATCGCCTTGTCGATGCGCGTCTGCAGCCCGAGCGGCGATTTCGCGCCCTTCTCGAAGCTCTTCTTCCACTCGCGCATGGCGGCGACGAAGATCGAGCCCATGCCGCTGGTCGCCCGATCGGCAAGGGTACGGTAAAGCTCTTCCAGCGATTGACCCGACCAGAACACCTGCTCGAAGCGATTGAGCGACGCGCGCATGCGCTGATAGGCGATGATCTTGTCGACGATGATGGCCCAGGTCCAGACCGAGGCGAAGAGCAGCCCGATCATGACCAGCTTGACGACCCAGCCCGCCTGCCAGAACAGGTGCCAGATCGACAATTGCACGCCCGGTTCGGCGAGTGCGGTTGTTTCCATGGAGTGCGTCCCTAAACATCGGTGGGCCGGTCGGCCGGCCCACGCATGCGCTTTCCGTCGCCGGAGCCCCGACAACACCAGACATGTCCCCGAAAAGCGCGTATCGCGGCCTTTTCGGGGCGAAATTTGGTGAAACGAAGGCGTCCGCGATCCGGTCCAATTTGCATGACCTCGTTCATGGACTGTTATGGTTAAGGATGGGTTAGGAATCGTGCCCCGCAGCGTGTTGCCGCCCCGTGCAACCCGGTCTGGCGAGGCCGGCCATTCACTTTCGCGGCATGAAGGCCGCGATCCATTCCTTTGGGAAACGGCGGGGACGCCCGTTTTCGGCGACGATCGCGGCTTCGACCCGCGCCTCCACCAGCACGTCCTCGCCACGCCTGAGCTGTTGCGCCATGACGATGCGCGCGCCGGAAATCTCCTCGGTGCGTGTGTCGACAGTAAGAATGTCGTCGATCCGGGCCGGCGAGCGGAAGTCGATTTCCATGCGCCGCACCACCCATACCAGCTTCTCGCCATGCTTGCCGTCGGCGAGCTCGGTATGGTGCACGCCCGCCAGGCGCAGGAAGTCCGACCGCCCCCGCTCGAAGAATTCGAGATAGCGCGCATGGTAGACGACGCCGGAGAAATCGGTGTCGGCATAGTAGACGCGCGCCATGATGCGATGGCCGAACGCGGTCAGTTCGCCCGAAATGCCCGAAAGCAGCCGGTCGGATTCACCATGATCGGTCATGTCGCTTTCCTTTTGTCCGCGCGGCTGACAGTGACATTCCGGAGCCGGAGACCAACCGGATGGCACTATTGACCGCGACGATCAAGAATCTGCTGGCCCTTTTCCTGCTTGCGGTCCTTGTCGCGCAGCCGGCCGCCGCCGCGACCTTCTCGATGAAGCGCGGCATCAATCTCGACAACTGGATCACCTGGCCGGGCGAGGACAGATGGGGCGATCCGTCCGTGATCCTGCCCTTTCCGGAATGGCGGCGCTCGATGGACAGCGCACAGCTAAAAGCCCTGAAGGACGCGGGTTTCGACTTCGTGCGCATGCCGGTCGACCCCGCGCCGCTGATGTCGGCGGAAGCCGCCGCGTTGCGCGACGAGCTTTTCGCCGGCGTGCTGGAAGCCGTGAAGACGGTCGACGCGGCCGGTCTGAAGGTGGTCGTGGACATGCACACCCTGCCCTGGGGTAACGACCGTTCCATGAGCACCGGCAAGCTCATGGACGACGAAGCCGTCTTCGACCGCTATGTCGAGACCGTGCGCCGCATGGCGCGTCTCCTCGCCGGTCAGGACCCGGCCCGCGTCGCGCTCGAACTCATCAACGAACCGACCGCGGATTGCGCCCCGGGCGACCGCGCATGGCCCGACAGGCTGAAGCGTCTCTTCGCCGCCGCCCGCGCTTCCGCGACCCGGCTGACGCTGGTGCTTCAAGGTAGTTGCTGGAGTTCGGCCACGGGCCTCAGCCGCATCGATCCGTCGGAATTCCCGGACGACAATCTCATCTGGACGTTCCATTCCTACGAGCCCTTCCTGCTCACCCATCAGGGCGCGACATGGGCCGGTGACTTCATCCCCTACGTCACCGGCATTCCCTATCCGCCGGCCAGCATCGCGAAGGAGGAGATGGACGCCATTCTCGGGCGCATACGGGAGAAGATGCGCGACGAGGCGCCGCTGCTGCGCCGCGACGGCCTCATCGCCTATCTCGGCGAGCAGTTCGCCGAGATCGACACGCCGGAAAAGCTGACAGCGACGATGGAGAAGCCGTTCGGGACCGTCACCGCATGGGCGCAAGAACACGGCATCGCGCCCGAGAACATCTTTCTCGGCGAGTTCGGCATGATCCGCCAGGAATACGGCAACCCGTTCGTGATGAAACCCGAATGGCGCGCCGCCTATGTCCGCGACATGATCGGGCTCGCCGAAAAGCATGGTTTTTCGTGGTCGATCTGGTCCTATGGCGGCGCCTTCGGCGTCGTCGAGGAATTCGACAACCGGCCGGCTGAGCCGGACGTCATCGACATGGTGCGCGGTCTGGAAGGATCGCGTTAACCGGCATTTGCTAGATTTGGGGCGATGAACACATCGCTCCTGACCGCCGTCTCGCTGGTCTCCCGCGTTCCCCGCCTCGCCGCGAAAAGCGGCGCGGCGAGCTTTGCCGTGCTTGGCGGCACCGCCGGTCTGCGCCCCGACACGTTGTCGCGCACGACGCGCGGGCAGAGCGGCCTCTTCAGCGTTAACAACTCCGACGTGACCCGCCAGAAGATCCGGCTGATGGAGCGCGTCGGAAAGGAATTCGGCCTGAAGATGGACGACTTCAACGACATGCGGTCATTCGGCCGCGCGGTGCGGGAGAAGATGTCCCAACTCGACCCCGCCACCATCAAGATCATAGAGGTCAAGCTGGGCCTGACCAAACTCGGCGTGACGATGCTGGACATGGTCGAGGCCATGGAAGACCCCGGCGGCGGCGCCGGCGACAAGCTCGAAGCCGCCCTCCGCAAGGACCTGGGCAAGGAAGACGATGACGACGGACGCACGTCGCTCGTCTTGATCGACGACATCGGGCGTTACGGCCCATCCGGAGCCGCAAAACGGATCAGATAGCGCTCGCGGCCCTCGCAGGTTCTGGGCATCGGGACCGCCTCAATCCTCCTGGAACAGATTGATCTGCTGTTGTGCCAGATCCTTCGGCGCATCCAGCCCGAGATGTTTCCATGCATTCGCCGTAAGCACCCGCCCGCGCGGCGTGCGCTGGATGAAACCCTGCTGGATCAGATAGGGCTCGATGATGTCCTCGATGGCGTCGCGCGGCTCCGACAGGCCCGCGGAGATCGTCTCGATCCCGACCGGCCCGCCGCCGAAATTATGCGCGATCATGGTGAGGTAGCGCCGGTCAAGCTGGTCGAGGCCGAGCGCGTCCACCTCCAGCCGCGACAGCGCCTCGTCGGCGATCTTGCGCGTCACATGCTCGGCCCCGGCCACGGCCGCGAAATCGCGCACCCGCCTGAGCAGCCGCCCCGCGATGCGTGGCGTGCCGCGCGCCCGCCGTGCGATCTCCGTCGCGCCGTCGTCGCCAAGCGGCATGCTGAGGATGCGCGCGCCGCGCCTGACGATCTGCTCCAGTTCCTCGACCGTGTAGAAGTTGAGCCGCACCGGGATGCCGAAACGGTCGCGCAGCGGATTGGTGAGCAGGCCGAGCCGCGTCGTCGCCGCCACCAGCGTGAAGCGCGCCAGGTCGATCTTGACCGAGCGCGCCGCCGGCCCCTCGCCGATGATCAGGTCGAGCTGGAAATCCTCCATCGCCGGGTAGAGGATTTCCTCCACCGCCGGGTTGAGACGGTGGATCTCGTCGATGAACAGCACGTCGCGGTCTTCGAGATTGGTGAGCAGCGCCGCCAGATCGCCCGCCTTGGCGATCACCGGGCCGGAGGTCGAGCGGAAGTTCGAGCCTAACTCCTTGGCCATGATCTGCGCCAGCGTCGTCTTGCCGAGACCGGGCGGCCCCACGAACAACACATGATCCAGCGCCTCGCCACGCCCTTTCGCCGCCTCGATGAACACCTTGAGATTGGCCCGCGCCGCCTGCTGCCCGACGAATTCGGCAAGCGACTGCGGCCGCAGCGTCTGGTCGACATCCTCGCCGCGTTTTTCCGACGAGATGAGGCGGGGTGCGGTGGTCACGACAGCAATTCCATCGAGGCGATCTTCTTGCAGGCGGATCGGTCGAAAGACATCGTCTTGGTGCATCCAGCCGCTTCGTTTCTGATCGCGATCATAAGATCCGCGAAATCCGCTTTCGATTGCACGGCGACGTCGAGCGCATGCTCGACCAACTCCTCCTGCTCAAAAACAATATCGGCCGAATTGAGCAGACCGGAAACTGCCGCAGTTGTCCTTTCCCTCGTCAACCCGATACGCCCACGAAGCGTCCACACAAATTCCGCCAACACCAACGTGTTGATGAAACCGGGATTATCGACATCAAGGGATTCGATCAGCGCGCGCGCCTTTGGGCTCTCTTCGGGATCGTCCTGAAGGACAAGACGCAGCAGGATATTCGTATCGAGGCCGATCATCTTCTTGTTGAAGTGTGATCTGCGATCGCCTGCGCCATTCCGATCTCCATATCCTCCACGGACAGCGGCTTACGTTCCGGATCGTAGAACATACCCGCCAAATCCACGGCACGCCCGGTCTTGGCGCGCAGTTCAATAATTCCATTATTGCGCACATAGCGAAGGCGATCGCCCGGCTTCAACTTGAGATATTCGCGCACTTCGATGGGCACGGTGGTCTGCCCCTTCGCGGTAATTTTGCTGGTAGCTATCATTTCCATGGCAGCATCTCCTTGCATCCAATCATAAGTAAGGAGTTCGGATTAATCAAGGAATCCATCCCCTCACCGCGCCAGTTCCTTCAGGCCCAGCCGTATCAGCTTCGCCGAATCCGCACCGTCCCCGGCCGATTTCAACGCCGCCGCCACCGCGTTTGCAGCTATGTCGCGCGAGTAGCCGAGATTGGTGAGGGCCGAGACCGCATCCGCCACCGGCGCGGGCGCGACGCCCTCGCCGATCTCCTGCTTGAGGCCTATGGCGCCGGCCGCCTCGCCGGCGAAGGCCGGCGCCTTGTTCTTGAGTTCCGTGACGATACGCTCGGCGACCTTCTTGCCGACGCCCGGCGCGCGGGAGACCGTGGCGATGTCGCGCAACGCGATGGCGTTGGCGAGGTCGGCGGGCGTCAGCGTCGACAGCACCGCCAGCGCCACCTTGGCGCCAACGCCCTGAACATTGTTCTGCAGCAGCCGGAACCACTCCCGCTCCAGCGCCGTCTGGAAGCCGTAGAGCCGGATCATGTCCTCGCGGACATAGGTTTCGATGAACAGCGTGACGGCGACGCCTTCGCCCGGCAGATTGGCGAGCGTGCGCGCCGAGCAGTAGGCGACGTAGCCCACGCCGTGGACGTCGACGACGCAAAAGTCCTCGCCGATCTCGTCCACCACGCCCTTCAGCTTGCCGATCATCGATGCGCCCGAAGTAGAGAAGTCTGCGGCGGAACAGTTCTCGCGCTCCCATGCAGAACCGCGCCGCCTCTTTTGTCAGCGGTAGTTCCCCGATGGGAACAAGTCAAGAACATCCGGGAAAACTACACAGCGCGCGCCAGCCGCGCCGCGCTCTGGCGATGGTGCGCATGGCAGATGGCGATGGCCAACGCGTCGGCCGCGTGCTCGCTGTCGAAGACGGCCCTCGGCATCAGCACCTTTACCATCATGTGGATCTGCTGCTTCTCGCCATGGCCGACGCCGATCACTGCCTTCTTGACCGCGTTGGGCGCATATTCGCCGACCGGGAGCCCGGCCCGCGCCGGCACCAGCATGGCGATGCCGCGCGCCTGCCCGAGCTTCAGCGTCGCCACCGCGTCCTTGTTGACGAAGGTCTGCTCGACGGCTGCTTCGTGGGGCATGAAACGTTCGATCACCGCGACAAGCCCGTCATGGAGCTGGCAGAGCCGGGTCGCCAGTTCCGCCTTGTCGTCGGATTTCAGCGTGCCGGCATCAATGAAGCGAAGCGAATTGCCGAGCGTCTCCACCACGCCCCAGCCGGTGCGGCGGAGGCCCGGATCGATGCCGATGATGCGAATCGCGTCTGCCATCGCGCGACACTATCGACGTGCGCGCGATCCGGCCATATGCCGGCCCGTGTCAGCCGCGGGCGAAAGCGGTGTTGAGGAGGCGTATCTGTTCGTTGACGGGGTTGCCGTGGCGCGCCGTGTGAAGCTGCGTGACTTTCCCGGCGCCGTAGATCTCCTCGTCCATGCGCCGCACGCGGGCCTGCAGCCTCAGCGAGCGCTTGACCAGATCGCGGAATTCTTCCGGCAATTCGCTCCAGCCCGCCACGTCCTCGCTGGCCGAGGCCGTGTCGAGGCGCACCTTGACCTTTTCCGAAGCGACCTGATCGCGGGTCATCTCGCCCGAATTCGCGGCCCGCTGGAGCAGCAGCCAGGAAGCGAGTTGCATGAGGCGTGTGGTCAGCCGCATGGATTCGGCCGCGTAAAGGGTGGCGGCGACGCGCGACAGCTTCTTGGCTTCCGCCCGGCCTGGCCCGTCGAGATAGGTCGCCGTCTGTTCGACCAAGCCCATGCCCTCATTGTAGAGGGGCTTGAACGATTCCGAGAATATACGCCGCTCCGCCAGCTTTACGGTCTTGCCGGCTTCCGCATGGAGCTCACTCATACACCAACCTCACCCCTCGTGCCGACCGCCATTTCCGCTTCGCCCGGCGTCGGCGCACCCCAAAAGGATTGCGCCCGGCAAGATGCGCCGCTCCCATGACGAAGGCAAGCTTATGTTTAACGGAAGGTTAACGCCGGCGCTTGTCCACCGGTAAATCGCGGCGGGTAGCGTGCGGGCAAAAAAAGAGCCGCGGTTTGGGCGGCTCTCAGGAGTTAACAGGGAGGCGTCAAACAGAGTGGCTCCACCACTCGGTAAGAATCCAGATCACTGGATGCCCATAGTAAACACCCGTAAAGCTTAATGAGAGGTTAACGCTAACCAAGATTCTTATGAAAAATGTGAAACAGATCGGAGCGTCCCGCCCGTTCTGTACGGCCTCGCCCTCCTCGAAACAATCGGCGCCCCCGCGCGACACAGTCCCGAAACAGGCCCGGTGATAAACGCCCGCCCCTCGAAGGCAACGCAGCGGAAACGCTGGAGGAGAATGGAATGGATTGGTTCACACTCGTCAAGCTGGCGCACATCGCCTGCGCCGTCGTCTGGGTCGGCGGCGGCTTCGCGCTGATGCTGGCGGCGGCGCGTGCCGATCGGGCGGGCGACATGGCGGGCACGCTGCAGATCATGCGTATGATCGGCGATCTCGGCAACCGGCTCTTCATGCCGATGTCGATGCTCACGCTGTTGTTCGGCCTCGTCATGTGCTGGTTCTGGGTCGGCTTCACGGACCTCTGGATCGTGCTCGGCCTGATAGGCTTCGCGGCGAGCGCGCTCATCGGCATGACCGTTTTCAAGCCGACGGCGGACCGCATGAACGCGATGATCGCCAAGGACGGCGTGACGCCCGCCGCGATGGCCGAGGGACGGCGCATCCTGAACATGGCGCGTCTCGACTATACGATCATGCTGCTGGTGGTCGCCGATATGGTGCTGAAGCCGTCGGCCGACCAGGCCGGCCTTCTGGCGGTGATGGCCGTCGTGCTGGTCATCGGGGCGGCATCGGCTTTCGCCGGTCCCGGTCGCGCCGCTGCCGCCGACGCCTGAACAACGGTCACGCGGGTGGCGGCTTCGCGCCGCCGCCCTGTCAGCCCTTCGCCATTTCGCGCAGGCGGAACTTCTGGATCTTGCCGGTGCTGGTCTTCGGGATCTCGACGAAGATCACCGCCTTCGGACACTTGAACCGTGCCAGCAATCCCCGGCAATGCTCGATGATCTCGGCCTCGGTGGCCGTCCTGCCGGGCTTCAGCTCGACATAGGCGACGGGCACCTCGCCCCACTTGTCGTCGCCGCGCGCGACCACGCCGCAGGAGGCCACCGCCGGATGTTTGTAGAGTGCGTCCTCCACCTCGATCGACGAGATGTTCTCGCCGCCGGAGATGATGATGTCCTTGGAGCGGTCCTTGAGCTGGATGTAGCCGTCCGGATGCATCACGCCGAGATCGCCGGAATGGAACCAGCCGCTGGCGAAGGCTTCGTCGGTGGCCTTCCTGTTCTTCAGATAGCCTTTCATGACGATATTGCCGCGGAACATCACCTCGCCCAGCGTCTCGCCGTCGGCCGGTGTTTCGACCATCGCCTCCGGGTCCATGACGGTCAGGCCTTCCAGCGCGGCGTAGCGCACGCCCTGCCGCGCCTTCTTCGCCGCGCGGCCGCCCCGGTCGAGATGGTCCCAGTCGGAATGCCACTCGTTGACGACGGCCGGGCCGTAGGTCTCGGTCAGCCCGTAGAGATGCGTTACGGCGAAACCCGCGTCGGCCATGCCGGACAGCACCGCTTCCGGCGGCGGCGCAGCGGCCGTGTTGAAGGTCACGGTCTGCGGGAAGTCGCGCTTTTCCGCCTCCGGCGCGTTGATCAGCGTCGACATGACGATCGGCGCGCCGCACAGATGCGTGACGCCGTGGTCGGCGATCGCCGCATACATCGCCTTCGCCCGCACCCAGCGCAGGCAGACATGCGTGCCGGCCTGCACGGCGAGCGTCCACGGAAAGCACCAGCCGTTGCAGTGGAACATCGGCAGCGTCCACAGATAGACCGCGTGTTTCGGCATTTCGGCATGGATGGTGTTGGTATAGGCCATCAACGCCGCGCCGCGATGATGGTAGACCACGCCCTTGGGGTTGCCGGTCGTGCCGGAGGTATAGTTGAGCGAGATGGCGTCCCACTCGTCGTCAGGCATGGACCACGCGAAATCCTCGTCGCCGGAAGCGAGGAAATCCTCGTAGTCGAGTTCGCCCAGCCGCTCTCCCTTGGGATAGGGCGCGTCGTCGCCATATTCGGGATCGTCGAAATCGATGATCAGCGGCTTCACGCTGGTTTGCGCCAGCGCCTCCCTGACTACGCCGGAAAACTCCCGGTCGACGATCAGCACCTTCGAATCGGCATGGTCGAGCTGGAAGGCGATGATCGGGGCGTCGAGCCGGGTGTTCAGGCTGTGCAGCACGGCCTTCACCATCGGCACGCCGAAATGCGCCTCCAGCATCGGCGGCGTGTTGGACAGCATGACGCTCACCGTGTCGCCCTTGCCGATGCCGCGTTTCGCCAGCGCCGAAGCCAGCCTCAGCGACCGTTGCCAGAACTCCCGATAGCTGGTCCGGCTGCCGCCATGGATGATCGCGACCTGGTTCGGGAAGGTTTTCGCGGCGCGCTCCAGATAGGTGAGCGGCGTCAGCGGCTGGTAGTTGGCGGCGTTCCTGCCGAGATTTTCGTCGTATGGATTGACCAAGCTGTCCTCCAGAGATGTCCGCGGCCGTCGCTGCGCGTCGACGGGCCGGCTGCGCCGCTATCGTACAAAAAACTCGGCGCCGCTGTCATAGATCAGCTTCAGCGCGATGATGCCGACCGTAATATAGGAAAAGTTGTAGAAGAACTCCGGCCGAACGCGCCGCACCAGCCATGCGCCCGCCAGCGTCGACAGCGGCGCCAGCGGAAGAAGGACGGCCGCGGCGAGCAGGTTCGTGCGGTCGAACTCGCCCAGCAGGAAATACGGCACCAGCTTGATCGCGTTGACGATGGCGAAGAAGATGACGCTCGTGCCCACGAAGACGCCGGGCTCGAGCCTGAGCGGCAGCGCATAGACCTGATAGGGCGGCCCGCCGACATGCGCCACGAAGCTGGTGAAACCGGAGACCGTGCCCCAGAAGGCGGCGGCGATTCCGTTCGGCTTGGTCGGCACGATCACGCTGTCGCGGAACTTCGCCGCCAGCCAGCGGCCGACGAAGACGACGGCCACCGCGCCGACGATGAACTTGATCATCGTTTCCGTGACCACGGCTGCCGTCAGCCATCCGATGGCGACGCCGAGGATCGCTCCCGGCAGAACGGAGAACAACAGCGGACGGTCATATGTGCCGCGCCAGCTCCACAGCGACACGATGTCCATGAGGCACAATATCGGCAGCAGGATCGCCGCCGCCTGGACCGGCGGCACCGCCAGCGCCAGAAGCGGCACGCCGACGAAACCCATCGCGCCGCCAAAGCCGCCTTTCGACAGGCCGACGAGGATGACAGCCGGCACTGCGGCGGCGTAAAAGATTGGGTCCGTGATGAGCAAAGTCATGGCAGGAACGTTGAACCGGCCTGCTCATAGCGTCCGCCGCCGAAAATTGCGAGGGGCGCACGGGTTCATTTCCGGGACGACAGGCGCTATGCCGCAATGCAAACATGATCGCCCCGCATAGCCCCGGGAACTGGACCAGAGAATGACCGCAGAACCCAACCGCTGCCGTATCGTGCTCATCGCGCCCGCCGGCCTTTCCGCCGAGCGTTTCGCGACGCGCCTGCGACAGGTGGTGGAGGCCGGCGACGTCGCCTCCCTCATCCTGCCGGTGAACGGCATGGACGACGCCTCCTTCCAGCATTTTTGCGAGCATGTCGTGCCGATCGCGCAGGAGGCGGGCGTCGCCGCCATCGTCGAGCGCGACACCCGCGTCGCCGGCCGTGTCCATGCCGATGGCGTGCATCTGGAAGCGTCGGTCGAGGAGATCGCCGGCGACATCGAGCGGCTCCAGAACCGCATGATGGTTGGCGTCGGCGGCATAAAGACCCGCGACGATGCGCTCGACCTCGGCGAACTGCGCCCCGACTACGTGTTCTTTGGCCGCTTCGGCTACGACAACAAGCCGGAGCCGCATGCACGCAACCTGTCGCTCGGCCGCTGGTGGGCGGAAGTCATCGAAATCCCCTGCATCGTCATGGCCGGTTCGGACATCGGCTCGGTGGTCGAGGTCGCCGCCACGGGCGCGGAATTCGTCGCGCTTTCGGCGGCGATCTTCGCCGCCGAGACCGACCCGCGCGCCGCGATCGCCCGGGCCAACGCGCTGCTCGACGAGCACGCACCCCGGTTCGAAGGCTGAACGATGCGGCCGGGACCGAGGCTTTACGCGTGGACATTGGCGTCGCTTCTGGCGGGGCAGTGCCTCGCCGCCTCGGCCGGGGCGGAGGAAACGCCCGCCATGCCGACGCCGCTCGTGCCGTTCGAGGTGCTGCCCGGTCCGGTGGAAGCACCCGCGCCGACGGTCGATCCATCGCGTTTCGGCACACCGGCCGCAGAGTCGCCGACGCCCGCCGCGCCGAAGATCACCATCCTCAAGTCCCGCGATGTAACGCCCCGCGCCATCGAGCCCGAGGCTGGCGCCACGCAATCGCGGCCTCACACCGGGGTCGATCCGCAGCGCTTCGGCGGGAGGCCGGCGGATGCCGCCTACGGCGCGTTCCAGCGCGGCCTCTACAAGACCGCCTACAATCTGGCGCTGGTCCGGGCCGAGGCCGGTGACGCGGCGGCCCAGACCCTGGTCGCGGAGATCCTTTCGCGCGGCCTCGGCATGCGCCGCGACGACAGGTCGGCGGCTGGCTGGTACCAGCGCGCCGCCGAACAGGGCATACCCGAGGCACAGTTCCAGTACGCGCTGATGCTGCTCGACGGCAAATATGTGCCGAAGGACGTCAAGCAGGCGCATGCGCTGATGGAAGCGGCGGCCGAAGCCGGCAACCGTCTTGCCCAGTTCAATCTCGCGCAGCTCATCATCGATCGGGAGGTCGACGACGCCGGCATGGCGAGGGCCGTAAGCTACTACGAGCGGGCGGCGAAGGCGGGGCTGGCCGACGCGCAATACGCCATGGCGCAGATCTACCTCAACGGCTTCGGCGGCAAGAAGGCCGATCTACACCAGGCCCGCAACTGGCTGACGCTGGCGGCCCGTCAGAATTTCGACACCGCCGAGGTCGATCTCGGCACCTGGCTGATCGAGGGTCGCGGCGGCGAGCGCGATCTCAGGTCCGGCTTCAACTGGATCAAGCGGGCGGCGGACGGCGGCAACGTCGCCGCCCAGAACCGTCTGGCCAAGCTCTACATGAACGGTCTCGGCACCGAGCCGGACTCCGTCCTGGCCGGCGCCTGGTACATACTGGCGCGACGCTCGGGCCTTATCGATCCCGAGATGGAAGACTTCATGGCCGGCCTTACCAACGAGGAAATAAAGACCTCCCTCGAACGCGCCAACCGCCTGCGCTGAACGCCCTCCGCTTCAACCCCGCCCTTGCCTCGCCACGCGATTTGTGGTCTTGGGAGCCCCGATATCGGCCCGTTCGGGCCTAATTCTCTTCCGGAAGAACAATCATGGCCAAGATCAACGGCAACGAAATCCGTCCCGGCAACGTCATCGAGCATGATGGCGGCCTCTGGGTGGCGGTGAAGACCAACGCGGTGAAGCCCGGCAAGGGCGGCGCCTATAACCAGGTCGAACTGAAGAACCTCATCAACGGCACCAAGCTCAACGAACGCTTCCGCTCGGCCGAGACGGTGGAGCGCGTCCGCCTTGAGCAGAAGGACTTCACCTATCTCTACGAGCAGGGCGATAGCCTCGTCTTCATGGACGACGAGAGCTACGAGCAGCTCGAGCTGCAGAAGGATTTCGTCGGCGATCGCGCCGCCTTCCTGCAGGACGGCATGAAGGTGACGGTCGAGCTCTACGAGGAGAAGCCGATCGGCATCTCCCTCCCCGATCAGGTGACGCTGACCATCGTCGAGGCCGATCCGGTGGTGAAGGGCCAGACGGCCGCTTCCTCCTACAAGCCGGCGGTGCTGGAGAACGGCATCCGCATCCTCGTCCCGCCCTTCATCGCCTCGGGCGAGCGCGTGCTGGTCGACACCAACGAGCTGACCTACCTGCGCCGCGCCGACTGAACGCCGGATCGCCCAGCATGGCCTATTCAGCACTCATGAAGGTGATGGTGGACGCCGTCCGCAAGGCCGGGCGGTCCCTGTCGCGCGACTTCGGCGAGGTGCAGAACCTCCAGGTCTCGCTGAAGGGACCGGGCGACTATGTCAGCCAGGCCGACCGCCGCGCCGAGGACATTCTTTACACCGAGCTGAGCAAAGCCCGCCCGGGCTATTCCTTCCTGATGGAGGAGCGCGGCCCGGTCGAGGGCGACGACGGCCAGCATCGCTGGCTGGTCGATCCGCTCGACGGCACCACCAATTTCCTGCACGGCATCCCGATCTTCTCGATCTCGGTCGCGCTGGAGCGGCAGGGCCAGCTTGTCGCCGGCGTCGTCTACAATCCGGCGATGGACGAGCTCTATACCGCTGAGCGCGGCGGCGGCGCCTTCATGAACGATCGCCGCCTGCGCGTCTCCGCCCGCTCCAGGCTGTCGGACTCCGTCATCGGCACCAGCGTCCCGCATCTCGGACGCGGCCACCACGGCAATTTCCTGATCGAGCTGCGCAACGTCATGGGCGAGGTTGCCGGTATCCGCCGCCTCGGTTCGGTCGCGCTCGATCTCTCCTATGTCGCCGCCGGCCGCATGGACGGTTTCTGGGAAGCCGGCCTCAGCCCGTGGGACCTCGGCGCCGGCATCCTTCTGGTGCGCGAGGCGGGCGGCTTCGTTTCCGACATGTCCGGCGGCCAGAAGATGCTGGACGACGGCTCGATAGTGGCCGGCAACGAAGCGATCCAGGGCGCGCTCCTGAAGACGCTGAAGAAACCGCTGCCGCGCTGAGCGCAGGCGGTTTCCGGAATATTGCCGGCGTCCACAAAATTTGACCGCCTGTCTCCATCGGCCTGTCACACAAAGGTGCGATAGTGGCGGCATGGCAGCGCGCGAGCTGGATACGCAGGAGATCGAGGTGCCGTTTATCGGGCGCTTCGTCTTCTCGCGGGCCGAAATGATCGCCGACGGCGTCGTCCACATCGTCGGCATCGTGCTGGCCATAGCGGCCGGCTCGGCCCTGCTCAGCCTCGCCGCGTTCAGCACCGGATCGGGAGAATACATCGCCGCGATCTTCTACGTCGTGTCGCTGCTCACCGCGCTCTCCATCTCCTGCGCCTACAATCTGTGGCCGCTGACGCCGGCCAAATGGATTCTGCGCCGCTTCGACCATGCCGCGATCTATGTGCTGATCGCCGGCACCTATACGCCTTTCCTCGCGCAGCTCGACGACACCGCCATTGCCGGCACGCTGCTGGCGCTGATCTGGAGCGCGGCAGCGGCGGGCGTGGCGATCAAGCTGTTTCTGCCGGGTCGCTTCGACCGTTTGGCGATCGTCTTCTACCTCGCCATAGGCTGGAGCGGTGCGGCGATCTTCGGCACCCTGCTTTCCGACCTGCCGGCGACGACGCTCTGGCTCATCGTGGCGGGCGGCATCGTCTATTCGTCCGGCATCGTCTTCTTCATCTGGCACCGGCTGAAGTTCCAGACGGCGGTCTGGCACGGCTTCGTCGTCGGCGGCGCGGCCCTTCATCTCGCGGCGGTTTTCGACACGCTGGTCATAACCCGCTTGTGACCCCGCTCGCGGGAAACAGGCCTGCCTACCTCTACCTGATCAGCGCCAGACCTATTCCCCCGAAGGCTGAAAGACCGACGACCAGCCAGTACGGAATCCTCCAGACTATCAGCGCAACGAAACAGGCGAGCGCCAGGGCGAGGTCGCGCAGATCGGCAATGGCCGTCGTGAAGACAGGAGAATAGAGCGCCGCGCCGAGGATGCCGACGACGGCCGCATTGGCGCCTTGCATCAGCGATTGCGCCGCAGCCATGGCCCGGAACCTGTCCCAGAACGGCAGGATGCCGATGAGCAGCAGGAAACCCGGCAGGAACACCGCCAGAAGGGCGAGACCAGCGCCTGCGATGCTGTTCGACTCCGGCTCCAGAATCGCGCCGAGATAGGCCGCGAAGGTGAAGAGCGGCCCGGGCACGGCCTGAGCCGCGCCATAGCCTGCGAGGAATGCATCGGGCGTGACCCAGCCGCTGCGCACCACCTCTGCGTCCAGAAGCGGCAGCACGACATGGCCGCCGCCGAACACCATCGCCCCTGCCCGGTAAAAACTGTCGATGACGGCGAGCGCCTGCGACTGACCGGCCAACATGGGCAGCAAGGCAAGCAGGCCGAAAAATACCAGCATGGCCGCAACACCCGCCCCCTGCGAAACGGGCACCGCGGCGTGGCCGCATGCCGGCTTTGCCGTGCCGCGACCAAGAACCAGCCCTACCGCCGATCCTGCGCCGATGGCCGCGACCATGCCGAATGCGCCCGGCGTGAAAGCCAGCACCGCCACGGCAAGAACCGCGATCGCGGAGCGCTCCCGGTCCGGGCAGAGAGTCTTTGCCATCCCCTAGACCGCCTGCGCAACGATAGCGACGGCCACGATCTTGAGGCCGTGCAGGGCGCCGGTTCCCAGCGGCCCGGTGATCGTCGACGCAGTCAGCGCAAAGGCGATCAGGATAAGCGCGGAAGGCAGCGTGAAAGCCGCGAAGGCCGCGAACGCCCCCGGCCATCCGGCGCGCATCAGCCCCAGCGCGAAGCCGACCTGGCTGGATGCCGGGCCGGGCAGGAACTGGCACAGCGCGACGAGATCGGCATAGGCATGATCGCCCAGCCAGCGCCGCCTCACCACCAGCTCGTCACGGAAATATCCCAGATGGGCGATGGGTCCGCCGAAAGACGTCAGGCCCAGCTTGAGAAACGTGGAAAAGACCTCGGCCGCGCTGCCGCGCTGCGTTTCGGCCTCGGAAATCTGGTCGGTCATCACTGTCGCTCTTTGCCACAGACGTGCATTCGGAGACCTTCTATGACCAAGCCGGACTACAAGAAGACGACTTCGGGCGCCGACGGAGATGACCGGCAGAGGCTCGATGGCGCATTCGCAGCAGGATTTCGGGCAAACTGCAAATCTTAATGACGGGAATTCGCACCGGGACACGACCCGGCCTTCGCGTCTTTCAATTTCGTCACAATTCCGTTTAGACTCGGCGCCAAAATCGCAGCGGGCTGGGAAGAGGCGAGCGGATGGCGGCAACGGTGAGTTCCGGACCGGAGAGAACGGTCGAGGACCAGTATTACGATCCAGGCAAGCTCTCCAGTCCGCAGGTGTTCCTGCTGTCCATGCTGATCTTTCTGGCGATCGCCGGCTTCATCGCGGCCATCCTCTACCGGCAGATCTCTTCGGCATTCTCCACGAACCCCGGCCTCAACGGCCTGATCCTCGGCGTGCTGGTGGTCGGAATCCTGCTCGCCTTCGCGCAGGTCGTTCGGCTGTTCCGCGAGATCCGCTGGGTCAACTCCTTCCGCGCCGGCGCGCCGTCGTCCGAGCCCGTGCTGCTGGCGCCGATGAAGGCGCTGCTCAGCCGGTCGTCGGCCATGTCGCTGTCGACCAACACCATGCGCTCGATCCTCGATTCGATCGCCAACCGGCTGGACGAGACGCGTGACATCACCCGCTATCTGGTGGGCCTTCTGGTTTTCCTCGGCCTTCTCGGCACATTCTGGGGCCTGCTCGCCACCATCGGCTCCATTGGCGAGACGATCCGGTCGCTCGATCCCGGCTCCGGCGACGCCAACGACGTGCTGAATGCGCTGAAATCGGGGCTGTCCGCGCCGCTTTCCGGCATGGGAACGGCGTTCTCATCTTCGCTTTTCGGCCTCGCCGGTTCGCTGATCGTCGGCTTCCTCGACCTTCAGGCGGGCCGCGCCCAGAACCGCTTCTACACGGAACTGGAGAACTGGCTGTCGTCCCTAACCGACGTCTCCTCCGACGTTCTTGTCGCCGATCCCTCCAAGGCGCAGTCGGCCGAGGAAATCCGCGTGCTCTCGGAACGGCTGCGCAGCCTTCAGGAGACGGGCGGCTCCAGCCCCCGCGTCGCCACCGCCATGGCTAACCTCGCCGACGGCATTTCCGGTCTGGTCAAGAACATGCGCAACGAGCAGCAACTGATGCGCGACTGGGTCGAGGCCCAGGCCGAGGAGCAGAAGGCCATGCGCGCCACGCTCGACAAGCTGACTGACGCGCTGAAGCAGCGGGAGCGCAACTGATGGCTCTGGCCCGCGCTCGCCGTCCGCAACGCACGATCGATTACTGGCCGGGCTTCGTCGATGCCTTGTCGACGCTGCTGCTCGCCATCATGTTCCTACTGTCGGTCTTCGTGCTGGCGCAGTTCCTGCTGAGCCGCGAGATTTCCGGCAAGGACGAGGTGCTGACGCGCCTCAACTCGCAGATCAACGAGCTGACCCAGTTGCTCGCGCTGGAGCGTTCCAACACACAGGACGCTCAGGACCAGCTCGCCAATCTTCAAGCCTCCCTTTCCGTTGCGGAAACGGAGCGCAGCCGTCTCGAACAGCTCCTCGCCCAAGGTTCCGGCGCCAGCGACGAGGCGACCCAGCGCATCGGCTCTCTCACCGGCGAACTGGACAGCGAGCGCCGCATCAGCCAGCAGGCGTTGAGCCAGGTCGAACTGCTCAACCAGCAGATCGCCGCACTGCGCAAGCAGATCGGCGCGCTGGAAGCCGCCCTCGACGTCTCCGAGCAGCGCGACCGCGAATCGAACACCAAGATCGCCGATCTCGGCCGCCGCCTGAACGTCGCGCTCGCCCAGCGCGTGCAGGAGCTGAACCGTTACCGCTCCGACTTCTTCGGCCGCCTGCGCGAAATCCTCTCCGACCGCGAGAACATTCGCATCGTCGGCGACCGTTTCGTCTTCCAGTCGGAGGTCCTGTTCCCCTCCGGCTCGGAGGAGATCAACGAGGCCGGCCAGGGCGAGATGAAGAAGCTCGCCGACGCCATCATCGAGCTGCAGCGCGAGATACCGCCCGAGATCAACTGGGTGCTGCGCGTCGACGGCCATACCGACAACCGCCCGCTGTCCGGCACCGGCCGCTACCGCGACAACTGGGAGTTGTCCTCGGCGCGCGCCACCTCGGTGGTAAAATTCCTCATCGCCAACGGCGTGCCGGCAAACCGTCTTGTCGCCGCAGGCTTCGGCGAGTATCAGCCGCTCGACCCCGCCGATACCGACGAGGCGCGCAACAGGAACCGCCGCATCGAGCTCAAGCTGACCGAGCGCTGAAGCCGACGCGCTGACGGCGGCCCTTGCCAATCCGGGCGACATCGTATCCTCTCCGGCCCCGCATCCATCGGAGTCGCAATGTCCTTCCAGAAACTCGACGAACTGTGCCGCAAGCTCGAAGCGCTGGAGCATGCGCTGTCCATCCTCGGCGCGGACGAGGCCACCCACATGGCGGTCGGCGGCGGCGAGAAGCGTGCCGAGGCGATGGCCGCGCTCGCTGGCATGCATCATCGGCAGGCGACCGCGCCTCATATCGCCGACTGGATAGACGCCGCCGAAAACGAGGCGCTGGACGAGGAGCAGACGGCCGCGCTGCGCGAGTTCAGGCGGCAATATATCAACATGACCTGCCTGCCGACCGAGTTCGTCGAGCGGCAGACCGCCGCCCGCATGCGATCCGAACAACTCTGGCGCGACCTGCGCGCCAAGGGCGACTGGGCGGGCTTCATGCCGGCGCTGGACGGCGTTATAGCGCTGGTCCGCGAGGAAGCGAACCTGCGCGCCGAAAAGCTCGGCCTCGATCCCTACGACGCGCTGATGGAGCAGTTCGATCCGGGCAACCGCGCCGCCGACATCGAGCCAGTCTTCGACGAGCTGAAGACCTTCCTCAAGGATTTCGTCCCGCAGGCGCTGGCCGTGCAGGAAGCGCGTCTCGCGAAACGCCCGCTGAAAGCACTGTCCGGCACCTATCCGGTCGAGCGCCAGCGCGAGCTCGGTCTCGCCATGATGGTGGCGGTCGGCTTCGACCTGACGCATGGCAGCCTGTCCGTCTCCCACCATCCTTTCTGCGGCGGCGTGCCGACCGACGTGCGCATCACCACACGCTATAAGACGACGGAGTTCCTGTCGGCGCTGATGGGCGTGCTGCACGAGACCGGCCATGCGCTTTACGAGCAGAACCTGCCGAAGAAGTGGGCGCATTGGCCGCTCGGCCGCGCGCGCGGCATGGCGGTGCATGAGAGCCAGAGCCTGTTCGTGGAAAAGCAGATCGGCCGCAACCCGGCCTTCTGGCATTGGGCGCTGCCGACGGTGGAGAAGCATCTCGGCGAGGACTGGTCGCTGGACGATATCCTGCCGCATGTCCATCACGTCAACCGCGGCCTGATCCGCGTCGATGCTGACGAGGTCACCTATCCGCTGCATGTCATCCTGCGCTTCGAGCTGGAGCGCGAGCTCATCTCCGGCCGCATGGCGACGCGCGAAATACCGGAAGCGTGGGACGCCAAGATGCGGGAATATCTGGTGCTCTCCACCATCGACAATCCGGCCGACGGCCCGATGCAGGACGTGCACTGGCCCGGCGCGGCCTTCGGCTATTTCCCCTCCTACACGCTCGGCGCGATGATGGCGGCGCAGCAATGGGTGGCGCTGACGAAGAAGCATCCCGAGGCCGACGACGAGATCGCCGAGGGGAAATTCGACACGGTCAATGCATGGCGGCGCGATAATATCTGGTCGCAGGGTTCCCGCTGGTCGACGCCGGAGCTTCTGGAACGCGCCACCGGCGAAAGGCTCGACGCACGCTATTTCATCGATCACCTGAAGGCCCGCTACGGTGCCTGAGCCCGCTGCCGGCTCGAACGGCAGGCTGATCGCCGTCTTCGGCGCCGGCAGCATCGGCTGCTATATCGGCGGCCGTCTTGCCGCGACCGGCACGAAGGTGCGCTTCATCGGCCGCGAAAGGCTCGCCAAGGCGATCGCGGCCGATGGCCTGCGCCTCACCGACCACAAGGGCGGCGACCTGCGCATTGCCCCCGGCGAGGTCGATTACCGCACGGACCCGATGGGCCTCACCCGCGCCGACCTGATCCTCGTCACCGTCAAGGCGGGCGACACCGGATCAGCGGCGCAAGCGCTGGCGCAATATGCGCCGCGCGAGGCGGTGGTCGTCTCCTTCCAGAACGGCATCGGCAACGAGGACATTCTGCGCGGAAAGCTGCCCGGCCGCACGGTCCTGCCCGGCATGGTGCCGTTCAACGTCGTCCAGCTTCCCCACTCCACTTTCAAGCAGGCGAGCGGCGGCGCGCTGGATATCGAGAAATCCGACGCCCTCGCCCCCTATCTCGACGCTTTCGCGCGAGCCGGCCTGCCGCTCACCCAGCATGCGGATTTCCGCCCCGTACAGTGGGGCAAGCTCCTGATGAACCTCAACAACGCCATAAGCGGCCTGTCAGGTCTCACGCTGCGCGAGGAACTGTCGCAGCGCGACTACCGCCGCTGCCTAGCCTTGGCACAGGAGGAGGCACTCGCCGCCATGGACGCCGCCGGCATCCGCCCCGCGAAACTGACCCCGCTGCCGCCGCACTGGCTGCCGCATCTTCTCCGCCTGCCGGACTGGATTTTCCTGAAGCTGGCCGGAGGCGTCATGGCGATCGATCCGGCCGCGCGCTCCTCCATGATCGACGCGCTCGACAGCGGCCGCAGGACCGACGTGGACTGGCTGAACGGCGAGATCGTCAGGCTGGCCGAAAGACACGGCCTCACCGCTCCCGCCAATGCAGCGCTGGTGGACCTCATCCACCGCTCCGAAGCCGGCCCCCGCAGACGCTGGTCCGGCGCGGACCTGCTTCGGGAACTCCTCCGGCGAAGTGATAGCTGAGCGGAACAGCAGGGAAGAGCCGCCTCCCGCAGACACATCACCCGGCGTCATCACGCGCGACAATGCCTTTGCTTGCCTTGACCACGCCGCATGGCATTCTGGCAAGACGCGGGAGAGGAGGAGCCGGTGGTCGAGCATGCGGACGCCATCATCGTGGGTGCCGGACTGGCGGGGCTTGTCGCTGCCTGCGAGCTCGCCGATTCCGGCAAACGCGTCATCATTCTGGAACAGGAGAACGAGAACTCGCTCGGCGGTCAGGCTTTCTGGTCACTTGGCGGCCTCTTCTTCGTCGACAGTCCCGAGCAGCGCCGCATGCGCATCCGCGACAGCCGGGAACTCGCGCTTCAGGACTGGATGGGCTCCGCGCAGTTCGACCGCCCGGAAGACTTTTGGCCGCGCAAGACGGCGGAAGCCTTCGTCGATTTCGCCGCCGGCGAGATGCGGCCGTGGCTCCACGGCATGGGCATGCGCTGGTTCCCGGTCGTCGGCTGGGCTGAGCGCGGTGGCGCGCTGGCGAACGGCCATGGCAATTCGGTGCCACGCTTCCACATCACATGGGGCACCGGACCGGGCGTGCTGGAGCCGTTCGAGAGACGCCTTCGCGTGCATGTCGACGCCGGCCGCGTGGCGCTAAAGTTCAGGCATCGGGCGGGTTGTCTCATCAGGAAGAATGGCGCCGTCACCGGTGTCAGCGGCGAAATCCTGGAGCCATCCCCTGTCGAGCGCGGTCGGGTTTCGTCGCGTACGGTGGTCGGCGATTTCGAGGTTTCCGCCCCGGCCGTGATCGTCACCTCCGGCGGCATCGGCGGCAATCATGAGCTTGTCCGCAAGAACTGGCCGGTCGACCGGATTGGCCCGCCGCCGGCTAAAATGGTCTCGGGCGTGCCTGCCCATGTCGATGGCCGCATGGTCGGCGTCGCGCAGGAGGCTGGCGCCGCAGTCATCAATGCCGACCGCATGTGGCACTACACGGAAGGCATCGAAAACTGGTCGCCGATCTGGCCGAATCACGGCATCCGCATCCTGCCGGGACCGTCCTCGCTATGGTTCGACGCGCTCGGGCAGAGGCTCGAACCGCCCTTCATGCCGGGCTTCGACACGCTGGGCACGCTGAAGCGCATCCTGTCCACCGGCAGCGACTACTCGTGGTTCATCCTGACCCACGACATCATCCGCAAGGAGTTCGCCCTCTCGGGTTCGGAGCAGAACGCCGACCTGACCTCGAAAAGCTGGCTGGCCGTGCTGAAAAGCCGGCGCGGCAAGGGCGCTCCGCCGCCGGTCCGCGCCTTCATGGAAAAGGGCGCGGATTTCCTCGTGCGCAACGACTTGAACGACCTCGTTGCCGCGATGAACGCGCTTGCCGGCAACGCCCTGCTCGATACAGCGCATATACGCGCGCAGATCGAGGCGCGGGACCGCGAGTTGCAAAACCCGTTCTCCAAGGATGCGCAGGTCACAGCCATCCGCGGCGCGCGAAAATATCTCGGGGACCGGCTGGTGCGTGTCGCCAAACCGCACGCGGTTCTCGATCCGGCGGCCGGCCCGTTGATCGCCGTGCGGTTGAACATCCTGACCCGCAAGACGCTCGGCGGACTGCATACGGATATTGACGGACAGGTACTCGATAGTGCGGGCGACCCGGTTCCGGGCCTCTACGCAGCCGGCGAGGTGGCGGGTTTCGGCGGAGGCGGCTATCACGGCTACAATGCGCTGGAGGGTACGTTCCTCGGCGGCTGTATCTTCTCAGGACGCAATGCAGGGCGAAAGGCGGCAAAATAGCGATGCAATTCTCGAACAGCGACATTGCCGAACTCACCGCATGGCGGCACAAGCTCCACCAGTTCCCGGAGATTTCCGGCGAGGAGGAAAAGACCGCGCAGGAGGTGGTCGCGTTCCTAGCCGACACCGGCCCGGATCGTGTGATCACCGGACTGGGCGGGCACGGCGTCGCCGTGGTCTTCGACAGCGGCAAGCCGGGGCCGACGCTGCTGTTCCGCTCGGAGCTCGACGCATTGCCGATCGAGGAGATCGGAGACGTGCCCTATCGCAGCCGCGTGCCCGGCAAGTCGCATATGTGCGGCCACGAGGGGCACACGACTATTCTGGCGGCGGTGGCGCGGCAATTGGCGCGGCGGCGTCCTGCGAAAGGCCGTGTCGTGCTGATGTTCCAGCCGGCCGAAGAGACGGGCGCGGGCGCTGCCGGGGTCGTCGCCGATCCGCGCTACGAGGAAATCCTGCCGGACTATGCGTTCTCGCTGCACAACCTCCCCGGCGTGCCCTTCGGCCAGGTCCGCCTGAAGGAAGGCGTGGTCAATTGCGCCTCGCGCGGGATGCGCGTCGTCCTCACCGGCAAGACGGCGCATTCGTCCATGCCGGAGACCGGCACCTCGCCCATGCTGGCAGTCAGCGAACTCATGCCGAAACTGGCGGCGCTCGGCGGCGGCCATTTTTCCTCGGAAGACTTCGCCATGGCGACTGTCACCCATGTCTCCATGGGCGAGGCGGTTTTCGGCGTCGCTCCGGGCAGGGCCGAGATCTGGACGACGCTGCGCACGCGCCTCGACGAGCGCATGGACGGTCTTGTCGCGGACGCCGAGAAGCTTGCGCGCGACGCCGCCGGGGCGCATGGGCTCGGCTGCGCTTTTGACTATCACGAAATCTTCGTCGCGAGCCTCAACGCTCCCGAGGCCATCGCCCATCTGCGCGCGGCCCTGGACGCGGAGGGCGTCCCGCACGACGAAAGCGGCCTGCCCATGCGCGCATCGGAGGATTTCGGCACGTTCGGCCACAGGGCGAAATCGGCGATGTTCTTCCTCGGCGCGGGCGAGAACCACCCTGCCCTGCACAATCCGGACTACGATTTTCCGGACGACCTGATCGCCATCGGCGCGCGGGTGTTCCTGCGCATCGTGCGGAACATGCTCGGGTGACGGTTTGGCCGCGCGGCTACTCTGCCGCCTGGAACGCGCTTGCGCCGGTCTCGAACTGCAGCTTGGCGAGTCGCGCATAGATGCCGCCCTTGGCGACGAGGCTGGCATGCGTGCCCTCCTCCACGATGCGGCCCTCGTTCATGACGAGGATGCGGTCGGCCTTGAGCACGGTCGCCAGCCGGTGCGCGATGACCAGCGTTGTGCGATGCTGCATCAGGTGCTCCAGCGCCTGCTGCACCAGCGTCTCGCTTTCGGCGTCCAGCGCCGAGGTCGCCTCGTCCAGAAGCAGGATCGGCGCGTCACGCAGCACGGCGCGGGCGATGGCTATGCGCTGGCGCTGGCCGCCGGAAAGCGTCATGCCGCGCTCGCCCACCACCGTATCGTAGCCTGCCGGCATCTTTTCGATGAAATCCGTCGCCAGCGCGGTCCTCGCCGCCGCCACGATCTCTTCCCTGCCTGCGCCCGGCCGCCCGAAGCCGATATTGTCCGCGACGCTTGCGGCAAAAACGGTCGGGTCCTGCGGCACCAGCGCGATACGCTTGCGGATCTCGGCGGGATCGGCGTCGCGCACGTCGACGCCGTCGATCAGGACGGACCCCGCCTTGGCGTCGTAGTAGCGCAGCAGCAGCGAGAAGATCGTCGTCTTGCCGGCGCCCGAGGGTCCGACGATGGCGACCGTCTCGCCGGGCGCGATACGGAAGCTGAGATCGTGGAGGGCGGACCTGTCGGACTGCGCCTCGTAGGAGAACGAAACGCCGCGAAATTCGATGGCGCCGCGCGGCGGAACAGGCAGCGCCTTTGGCTTCACGGGCGCCGCTATGGCCGGCTTCTCGGCCAAAAGCTCGGTCAGCCGTTCGGCCGCGCCCGACGCCTGCGCCAGTTCCGCCCAGACCTCCGAAAGCGCGCCCAGCGCCCCGGCGGCCATGACGGCATAGATGAGATATTGTCCCAGCGTGCCGGCGGACATGGCCCCGGAGAGCACATCCTGCGCGCCCAGCCACAATATGCCGACGATCGAGCCGAATATGGCGAAGACGCCGAAGAAGGTCAGCACCGTACGCGCCAGCGTCGACCGGCGAGCCGTCTGGAGGGCGGCATCGACGGACTGCGCGAAGCGGTCCGTCACCAGGCTTTCATTGGTGAAGGCCTGCAAGGTCCGCACCGAGGAAATCTGCTCGCTGGCGTAGGCCGTCGCGCCGGCCAGCATGTCCTGCGCCTTGCGGGAGCGCTTGCGCACGCTGCGGCCGAAGCCGATCAGCGGCAGGAGGATGACGGGCATGGCCGCGATCGCCACGGCCGACAGCTTCGGGCTGGTGTAGATCATCATGCCGAGCGAGCCGACGGCAAGGATCGTGTCGCGCAGCGCGATCGACACCGAAACGCCGACCGCCGACTTGATCTGCGTCGTGTCGGCGGTGAGGCGCGAGACGATCTCGCCGGAGTGCGACCGGTCGAAGAAGGCCGGCGAGAGCGTGACCACATGGGCGAACACGTCGCGCCGCACATCCGCGACGACGCGCTCGCCGATCATGGTCACGAAATAATAGCGGGAGGCGGAGGCGAAGGCGAGAACGCCGGCAAGCATGACCAGCATCGAGAAATACTGGGTGATGAAGGCTGAATCCGCCGCCGAGAAGCCATGATCGATCATCCGGCGGACAGCAAGCGGCAGCGACAGCGTGGTGCCCGACGCAAGCAGCAGGAAGAACAGCGCCGCGGCCAGCATGACACGATAGCGCAGCACGTAGGGCCACAGCCGGCTCAGCGGGCGGAGCGACCTTTGACGGCCGTCGATCTGTCCAAGCGGCTCTCTGGCCATGCTCACCATTCCCGCACCGTTCGAAAATGTCCGGGGCGCGGCTCTTGTGCTCGAATTTCGGCTGATGTATAGGCCCAGCCGACCGTTTTGAAGCCGTAGCCTCAGACGGAACGGCCTTCAAGTTGAAAGCGTGGGTGACATCGCCGCAGGTGGCGTGAGCGAGCCGCGCGCCACCAGATGCAGGAATTTCGTCATGAGAGAAAAGATCCATCCTGACTACCACACCATCAAGGTCGTCATGACCAATGGCACCGAGTACGAGACGCGCTCGACCTACGGCAAGGAAGGCGACACGCTGAACCTCGACATCGATCCGTCGACCCATCCGGCCTGGACCGGCGGCCAGCAGCAGCTCGTCGACCGTGGCGGCCGCCTGTCGAAGTTCAAGAACAAGTTCGCCAATCTCGGCATCTGAGCCGGCGCGCATACCGTTCCCGAAACCCCGCTTCGGCGGGTTTTTGCGTTTCTGGGCCAGTTTTCGGATTGGACGGTATGGCGAGAGCATTTCCAGCAAGAGCGTGAAGCGGCTTTGCTTCCGGAAATGCGGCTAAAACAAAGAGATAGAGCGGTTCCAGCGATTCCGTAGAAACCGGAACCGCTCTAGCCGGCGAAACGCGGCGACAGCCTCTCGATCCGCCGCAGCATGGTCTGGAGATCCTCCGCGATCCGCCGCTGCAGAAGCCGGGCGAGATCCGGATATTCCTCCAGGATACGCCGGAACTGCTTGCGGTTGAGCCGCATCACCGACGCATCGGAAACCACCTCGGCGCTCGTCAGCCAGCGTGTCGGCGCGATCAGCGCCAGTTCGCCGAGCAGCGTGCCGGGCCGCGCTATGTCCATGTCGACCCGCTCCTCGCCGCGTTCCCGATAGAGGCGGATGCCTCCCGACACCACGACGAAGGCCGAGTCGGCAGGCGCTCCCTCGTGATAGAGATCGCGGCCGGCCGACAGATGCAGGGTTTCCGCACCGAACGCCAGCAGTCTCAGTTGGTCCGGGCTGAAGCCGTGGAACAGCCGGACGCCCGACAATATGCGGACGTCATCATCGAGCGCCATGAGTCACAATCCGCTCGATCCGCGAAATGACCATGCCGAAGCCCGGGCGCGCCGACAGACCGAGCGCCTCGGCAACGGACCGGCCATGCCGACCGAGCCCGTCCCTCTCGTCCCCAATCCGTCTCGCCGCCCCCGAAACCGAACTGATCCTGGCAAGGCGGATCATGGTCCATGTCCCCGGTTCACGCTGCTGATTCTGTCCCTCCAGCAGCGCCACTGTCGCGCAATATGGTTAAAAGGCTATACCGAAACCGGGCAGCGTGGCGAGAAACAATGGTTTATAAGGTTAAGCACGCAGATTTTTCCGCGCGGGAAGCGCGGACGAAGGCGGCCCCGCATCAGGGAATGAGTTTGTAGCCGCCGCTCTCCGTGACCAGTATCTCCGCATTGGAAGGGTCCCGCTCGATCTTCTGCCGCAGGCGATAGACATGGGTTTCCAGCGTGTGCGTGGTGACGCCGGAATTGTAGCCCCATACCTCTTCCAGAAGCACGTCGCGCGTCACCACCTTGTGGTCGGCCCGATAGAGATACTTGATGATCGAAGCTTCCTTCTCGGTAAGGCGGATCTTGCTGCCGCGCTGGTCGATCAGCAGCTTCTGGCTAGGCTTGAAGGTATATGGTCCGACCGTGAAGGTGGCATCCTCGCTCTGCTCGTGCTGCCGCAATTGCGCGCGGATGCGGGCAAGCAGCACCGCGAATCGGAACGGCTTCGTCACATAGTCGTTAGCGCCCGCCTCCAGCCCGAGGATGGTATCCGAATCGGTGTCGTGGCCGGTCAGCATGATGATGGGCGCCTTGTAGCCGCCCTTTCTCAAAACCTTCACCGCCTCGCGGCCGTCCATGTCCGGAAGCCCGACATCCATGATGAGAAGATCGACCAGGCCATTTCGGGCGGCGTTGATGCCCTTCGTGGCCGTAGCCTCTTCCAGCACGTCGAACTCCTCGTAGAGCGCAAGCTGCTCGACCAGCGTGCTGCGCAGGTCGTCATCGTCATCTACAATCAGGATGGTGCGCGAGGTCATGGACAATCCGTTGTTCTGAAATGAAATTTTTCAGGTTGACGCTCTAGCCTTTATGCGGAACCTGCCGCCAGGATAAACCCACTTCACAGCGATTTGTTCGGCAATGCGATCATACTCGAAAAATAGTGAGCGCAAACGCCTCTCTCCAGCGCATCCCGGCGCCCTGCGTGAGATCATCGTCCGGGCAAAGCCCGGAGACAGGTCCAAAGGCCTGATGAATGTCGAAGGGACGGTGTTTCCCTGCGCGCTCGGTGGTAGCGGTATCGTCACGGACAAGCGCGAAGGCGACGGCGGAACGCCGCGGGCCAGGATGCGCATCCTCGGCGGCTACCACCGCCGCGATCACTTTCCGGTGGGTTCGACGCGCCTGCCACTCAAGCCCATCACGCCGACGCTGGGCTGGTGCGAGGTGCCGGAGGACCGCAACTACAACCGGCCGGTACGAATGCCCTATGCCGCCAGCCATGAGACCATGCGGCGGCAGGACAGGCTCTACGACATGTGTCTGGTGCTGGACTGGAACATCAGGCCGCGCCTTCGCGGACGCGGCAGCGCGATCTTCTTCCATCTGGCGCGGAGCGGTTTCACGCCGACGCAGGGGTGCGTGGCCGTCACCGCAAGGGTGATGGCGCGGCTTCTGCCCTATCTCTCCACACGCACCGTGCTGACGGTGCGCTGATCAGCAAAGACCCATCCGGCCGAGGCGCTGGAGATTGATCTTTGCCATCTCGCTGTCGACGCGCGCGGCTATGTCGTTTCGCTCCACGCCGATGTCGAGCAGCCGCTGGTCGGTCAGCGCCTCCAGTTCCTTGAGCGCCTGCCGGCGCTCCCGTTCTTCGGAAACGAACCCCAATATCGAGGTCAGCCATGAGTTCCTCCGTGGATGCGGAGCGGTCACGAGGTCGATTGCCATGATGCACACCTGATAATTCTTCTTGATCTTCCCTTTTCTACGCCGTTGAGCAAAAAATCTAAAACGAGTAGTCTTCATCATATCTGATAGGAAAATTTGAAGATGAACATTCCCGGCACACGCGGCCTCCGCAGCTTCGATGCGGCCGCGAGGCACCTGAATTTCAGCCGCGCCGCAGCCGAAATCGGGGTAACACCGGCCGCGATCAGCCATCAGATAAAGGAATTCGAGGATCAGCTCGGCCTGGAACTCTTCACGCGCACAAGCCGCGCGATGCGGCTGACGCAGGCCGGCGCGCTTCTGCATCAGGCCACCTCGGAGGCGCTCGATCTTCTCGGCCATGCCGTGTCCCGCGCCAAGAAGCTGTCGAGAGGCGTGTCGCAGCTCCGTCTGTCGCTCGATCCCGTGCTGGCGACGAAGTGGATGATGCCGAAGCTGGAGCGCTTCCGCCGGGCCTGTCCGGACATCGACCTGCGTTTCGACGTGTCCTTCGAGCTGGGCGAGTTCGGTTACGACGACATCGACATCGCCGTGCGCTACGGCACCGGCAAATATCCGGGACTGCTGGCCCATCGGCTTTTCGAGAACGAGATCATACCGGTATGCAGCCCGCGCCTGCTGCGATCCGGACCGCCGCTTCAGGAGCCGCGTGACCTGCTGAAGCATACGCTGGTGCATATCGAATGGACGCGCGATGGCGTAACCTGGCCGAACTGGCGAACCTGGATGGCGGCGGCCGGCGTCGAGGATTTCGATGCCGACCGGTGCGTGGTGCTGAGGGAATCATCCCACGTCATCCAGGCCGCGATAGAGGGCAGCGCGATCGCGTTGTGCGATTTCGCCATGGTTGCAAGCGACCTGTCCGAAGGACGGCTCGTCCGTCCTTTCGAACTCGGCATCAAGGTCTCGGACGAATTTGCCTACCATCTGGTCTACCCGGCCGAGTCCCGAAACGATCCCAGGATCGTCGCCTTTCGCGACTGGCTTCTGGACGAGGTGCACAATCCGCAGATGGACCCTCTCCTGCTGGGTTGAGCGGAACGGGATTGCGGTTCCGGAAGCGGTGCCCGAGCCTTTCAGAGCCCTAGGCGAATCGCCAGACGACCGTGCGCTTCACCTCGGCGTCCTCAAGGGCACGCGTCACCGGCACGCGATACTCCGCAAGCTGCTCCAGCCGGTCCTTGGGCAGATAGGCGCGGCCGGGATCGCCGACGATGATCTCGCAGCCCCGCATCCGCAGCCGCGTGAACCACGGCACCAGACGGTCGACAATGTCCTTCTGGTAGAAGATGTCGCCGGCGAGCACAACATCCCAGCCCATATCGGAGTCGATCAGGTCGGCGACGAGCGGTTCGAGGACGACCCCGTTCGCCGCAGCGTTGAGCCGCATGGCGATCTGGCTGAAAGGATCGATGTCGGCGGACTCCACGCTCGCGGCGCCCGACTTCTTCGCGGCGATGCCGACAAGACCGGAGCCTGCCGCGAAATCCAGCACACGCCGGCAGGCGACACATGCCGGATGGTCCAGCACGTAGCGGGCAAGACCCTGTCCGCCCGCCCAGGCGAAGGCCCAGAAGGGCGGCGGCAAGCCGATCTCGACCAGTTCCTCCTCGGTCCTCTCCCAGAGCTCGTGCGCCTCGTCCGCCAGATGCAGCCGGATTTCCGGCACATGGGGCGGCGCGCCGAGCGTCGTGTTGGCGAGGATGAAGCGTTCGGCCTCCGCCGGCGAGAGACGTTTCAAGGCGCGGGATCAAGTTCAGCCATGCGGCAGACCTCTTTCCACTCCTCCGCCGTCACCGGCTGGACGGAAAGGCGACCGAGCCGTACCAGAGCCATATCCTGCAGCTTCGGGTTGGTCTTGATCTCGGCCAGCGTCACGGGTTTCGGCACCGGCCTGACGGCGCGGATGTCGACACACTCCCAGCGCGGGTCGTCGCTGGTGGAATCGGGATGCGCCAGCGCGCAGACCTCGGCGAGGCCGACAATCTCCAGCCCTTCATTGGAATGGTAGAAGAAGCCGAGATCGCCGATCTGCATCGCACGCATGTTGTTGCGCGCGGCATAGTTGCGTACCCCGTCCCACTCCGAGCCTTTGTTTCCCTTGGCCTCGAGATCGTCGTAGGAAAAGACGTGCGGTTCGGACTTGAAGAGCCAGTAGTTCTTCGGCATCTGACGTTCCACTGTCGGTTCCGCGTCAGGCGCTAGCCGGGTTGTTGAACACCCAGTTCCAGGCGATGACCTCCTTCGTCTCGAACAGACCGGCCTTGTCGTAGGGATCTCCGGCGAGGATCTCGCGGGCGGCGGCGATGTCGGCGGCCTCCACGACGACGAGGCTGCCGCACGGCTTGCCATCCTCGCCAAGGAACGGGCCGGCGAACCGCAGCGTACCCTTGGCGTTGAGGCCGTTCAGGAACTCGACATGAGGCGGTCGCGTGTCAAGCCTGAGCTGAAGATGGCCGGGCTTGTCCTTGCCGATGAATGCGAAAAGCATGTGTTTCCTACTCCCTTGGTCCGATGGCCTGATGCCGTCTGCCTGTCATTCGTCTTCGCTGCGCAGCGGCCGCGTCATGAGGGCCGAAACAGCTTCTTCCACGGTCAGTTCGTCCCGCAGCAGCATGTCGACCGCCGTGATGATCGGCGCCTCGACGCCGCGTTCCTGTACAATTTCCGCGGCGATGGACGCCGTCGCCACCCCCTCGGCCAGAGGCAGATGCGCGCGCGAAGCGCCCTCGCCGAGAGCCACACCGTAGGCGAAATTCCGCGATTGGGAAGAGCCGCAGGTAAGCATCATGTCGCCGAGCCCGGACAACCCCATAAGCGTTTCCGGCCGCGCACCGAAACTGCGTGCGATGCGCCGCAACTCGACGAAGCCGCGCGTCACCATGGCGGCCTGCGCGCTCGCGCCCAGCCTCGCGCCGACCACCGCGCCGGCGGCGATGGCGAAGACGTTCTTCAGCGCCCCGCCGATCTCGACCCCGATAATGTCGTCGGTCGAATAGCAGCGGAAGCGCGGAGAAGACAGCGCCTGCGCCAGTTCCGCCGCGAGCGCGGCATCTTGGGCCGCCACGACAACCGCCGTCGGCAGGCCGCGCGCCACATCCGCCGCGAAACTCGGGCCGGAAAGGGCCGCGACAGGATTCTGCGGCATGATCTCCGCCGCTATATCCGACAAGAGCAGGCCCGTGCTCCGCTCGATGCCCTTGGCGCAGAGCACGAGCGGCATGCCCTCGGCAACCAGATCGTCGATCTGCCGCAGCACGACCCGCAGACTCTGCGCCGGCGTCACGACGAGCACCGTGTCGGCTCCTGCGAGGGCGTGTCGGAGACTGGTCGTCGCCTCGATTCGATCCGCTATGGCGATGCCCGGCAGATAACGCGCATTGCCGCGGCCCGCATTCAACGCGTCGACGATCTCGCCGTCTCGCGCCCAGAGCCGCACCTGACTGCCGGCCCGATGCGCGGCAACCGCCAGAGCCGTGCCCCACGCGCCGCCGCCCAGAACGGCGATATTCCGTCCTTCGCTCATGCCTTCGCCCCCCGTCGCCCCGAGCCGATCACCGGCGCCGACGACGTGTCCAATGGCCAGCGCGAACGCGGCGCGAAATCCATGGCGTCATCCGCGGCGACGCCCGCCCTCATCCGCTCGATGCCGGCCCACGCGATCATCGCGGCATTGTCGGTGCATAGCTTCAGCGGCGGCGCCACGAAGCGGAAGCCATGCGCGTCACAGAGACGCTGGAGCGCGCCGCGAATCTGCGCATTCGCGGCCACGCCGCCGGCCACCACCAGCGCCGGAACGCGCACATCCGGAAAACTCTGACGAAAACGCGAAAGCGCCTTCGCGACGCGGTCGGCGAGCGAATCGGTCACGGCCGCCTGGAACGAGGCGGAAATGTCCGCTACATCCTGGTCGGACAATGGTGCGATGGCCGTCGCCGCCTGCCGCACGGCAGTCTTCAGGCCCGAAAACGAGAAGTCCGGCCGTGCCTCGCCTTTCAGTGGACGCGGAAAGGGAAAGCGATCCCGGTCGCCCCGCCGCGCAGCCGCCTCAACGCTGGGACCGCCCGGATGCGGCAGGCCGATGAGCTTGGCCGTCTTGTCGAAGGCCTCGCCGAGCGCGTCGTCGATCGTGGTCGCCCAGCGCTCGTAGTCGCCGACGCCGCGCACCAGCACGATCTGCGTATGCCCGCCGGACACCAGCAGGAGCAGATAGGGGAAATCCAGCCCGTCCGTCAGCCGCGCGGTGAGCGCATGGCCTTCGAGATGATTGATCGCAAGCAGCGGCAGGCCGGACGCCGCCGCCATGGCCTTGGCCGTCATCAGGCCGACGATCAGCCCGCCGACCAGTCCGGGCCCCGCCGTCGCCGCGACGGCGTCGATATCCGCCAGACCGACACCGGCATCGTCAAGCGCCGCCTCGACAATCCCGTCCAGCGCCTCGACATGGGCGCGCGCCGCGATTTCCGGAACGACGCCGCCAAAGGCGGCATGCTCCTCGATCTGCGAGAAGACGATGTTCGAGCGGATCGACGGCGCGCCGGCGACCGGCAGCGTCACCACGCTGGCGGCCGTCTCGTCGCAACTCGTCTCGATGCCGAGAACCGTTATGCCGCTATGCGTCCCTTGGCTCATTGCCCGGTTGCGAACTCGGATGTTAGGAGGACCGGAACTCTGGCCCGCGATGGCGGGCGGGTTAGCACGGACAGGGAAGGATGCAAACAGTGGCCGAACAAGCCGTCCTGCGCATCGGCACGCGCGGCAGCGCGCTGGCGCTCGCACAGGCTCACGAGACGCGCGCGCGCCTCATGGCGGCGCATGGCCTCCCTGAAGCCGCCTTCGCCATCGAGGTGATCGCCACCAGCGGCGACCGCATCCAGGATCGCCCGCTCTCGGAGGCGGGCGGCAAGGGCCTGTTCACCAAGGAGATCGAGGAGGCGCTTCTCGACGGTCGCATCGATCTCGCCGTGCACTCCTCCAAGGACATGCCGACGATGCTGCCGGCCGGGCTCGAACTGGTCGCCTTCCTGCCGCGCGAGGACCCACGCGACGCCTTCATAGGGCGCGCGGCAGCGTCCATCGAGGCGCTGCCGTATGGCGCGACGGTCGGTTCTTCCTCGCTGCGGCGGCAGGCGCTGATCCGTCGCATGCGGCCGGACCTCGCCGTCATCGTCTATCGCGGCAACGTCCAGACTCGGTTGAGGAAGCTGGACGAAGGTGTCGCGGCAGGCACCATCCTCGCGCTTGCCGGCCTGAAACGCCTCGGCCTTGAACATATCGCGACCGACATAATGCCGCTGGAGAAATTCCCGCCGGCTCCCGGTCAGGGCGCCATCTGCATCGAGGCCAGGAGCGACGACGCCCGGACGCAGGCCATGCTCCGGCCGGTCAACGATCTGCCCACCGCCGCAGCGCTCGCCTGCGAACGCGCCTTCCTCGCCGCGCTCGACGGATCGTGCCGCACGCCGATAGCCGGATATGCGCGGATCGACGGAGATCGGCTGGCCTTCCGGGGCAGAATCCTGACGCCCGACGGAAGCGAGGCGCACAATATCTCGCGCGAGGGCAATGCTTCGGACGCCGCCGCGATCGGTCACGCGGCGGGCGAGGACATCCGCGCCCGGGCAGGCACAGCCTTCTTCGACGGCTGGGCCTGATGCGCGTTCTGGTGACACGGCCGGAACCGGGCGCGTCGCACACCGCCGAACGCCTGTCCGCGCTTGGGCATGAGCCTGTTCTGCTGCCGCTAACGGCAATCGCGCCGTTGCCGACGCCCGCGATTGCCGCCGCCGACTTCGATGCGGTCGCAGTCACCAGCGCGAACGCGCTCCGCAACGCCGCGGAGCATGTCATCGTGCAGGCTGCGCGGCTGCCCTGCTTCGCGGTCGGTGACGAAACCGCGCGCCTCGCCGGAGAAACCAGCTTCGCCAATGTCGCAAGCGCTGACGGAGACGCGGACGATCTGGCGACGCTGATGATTCAGCGCCTGCCGGGCGGCTCCCGCATCCTCTACCTTTGCGGGCGGCTGCGGCGGCCGACCTTCGAGGCGGCGCTCTCGGACGCCGGTTTCGAAGTCGCGGCGCTCGAAACCTACGAGACGCTGCCGGCCGATTACGCGCCGGAATCGCTGGCTGCCCATCTTGGCGAAAAGACGATCGATCTGGCGCTGGTCTATTCGGCCGAAGCGGCAATCGCGCTGGTCCGGCTCATGCATTCGGAAACGCAGGTAAAGCTCTCGCCGGCGGCTATATTTCTGTGCATTTCGACGCGGGTGGCCGCGATCCTGTCGAGCGAACGGCACAAAACCCTTGTCGCGTCGGAACCGACGGAACCCTCGATGCTTTCAGCGTTGCGCGACATATCGTCGGCCGAGCCATAAGCCGGCCCATTTTCATGGATTGATGATATGCTGGGCCGGACTTCGGCACGGCGCGTCACCAAACGGAGAAACGCATGGTCAAGACTCCCAGTGTGCGGCATTCGAAATCGCGCAAGGACCCTGTGACGATCGATCTCGAAGCGTCGCCCGTAAACCGCGATTCCGATCCGCAGTCTACCGGACGAGCGTCGCCAGAACCGTCGTTGCTCGGCGACACGTCTGCTACGGAAGATGCGCAGCCGCCTGTGGTGGAAGGCGCGGGGTTCACCATGACGGAACCGGTCAGCAAGGAGATACCGGTCAGCGAGTCTCCCACCGCCTCCGACGAAGCGCTGCTCGCCGGCGACGAGTCGAAGAATTTGTCCGCGGAAAGCACGCCCACTGGAAAAGAGCCGGAGAATACTTCCGAGAAGCCGGACATGAAACATGCCGACGAAGCGCCGAGGCGGGGAAGCCCGGTTGCGCCGGTCAAATCCGAGCCCCGACGCAACGGCCTCTCCGCAATAGCGGCCGGCATCATCGGCGGCGTCGTCACGCTCGTCGGAGCGGGAGCTCTGCAATATGGCGGCCTGCTGCCGGCTCCCGGCGGCAGCGGCGGTGACGCAGTTGCTATAGAAGGCCTGCGCGCCGAGATCGCGAGTCTGCAGACGGAACTGGCAACGCTGAAAACCGCCGGAAGTACGGGCATCGATGCACAGGCTGTCGCGGACCTACAGGCGAGGATAGCGACGCTCGCGGACGACGTCGGTGCGCTGAAATCGGCAGTGGAATCCGGCGGTGCGGGCGAGAATGCCGGTCTGGCGGCGCTGGATTCGAAAATCGCGGAGCTTCAGACCCAACTCTCCGCCGTCAGCCAATCGGCGGGCGGCGCGGCGGTCGATCTCACGCCGCTCAACGACAGGATCGCCGCTCTGGAAGAAGGGATCAAGGCGGCGACGGATGAGCTAAACGCCGGCGATGGACGGTTGGCGACGCTGGAAGAGACGGTGGCCTCGCTATCCGGGAAAATCGACGCGCAGGCGAACCAGCCGAAGATCGCGCTCTCCATCGCCGCTTCGGCATTGAAGGCGGCCATAGAGCGCGGGCAGCCCTTCGCCGCGGAACTGGAAACGCTTGCGGCCATCAGCCCCGACGTGCCGCAGCTTGCCGGCCTGCGCGCCCGTGCCGAGACGGGCGTCGCCACGCGCGACGACCTGCTGGCGGAGATGGATGGTGCGGCAAACGCCATGATCGCCGCAGCCGATCCGGCCGACCCGAATGCCGGCTATCTCGACCAGCTTCTGGAAAGCGCCGCCTCGCTGGTCACGGTGCGGCCCGTCGGAAGCGTCGAGGGCGCGGGCGTGCCGGAGACGGTCGCGCGCATGGAAGCCGCGCTGAAGGCCGGAGACCTTGCCAAGGTTGTTGCCGAATACGACACGCTTCCCGAGGCGGCGAAAGCTGCGGGCAGCGGCTTCGCGGCCAGGATCAAGGCACGACTCGATGTCGAGGCGCTGGTCGATCAGGCCATCGCCGAGGCCATGAAAACCGTCTGACGAGGATCGGAGCCTTCATGATCCGCATATTGCTTTTTCTGATCGTCGTCTTCGCGCTGGGGCTCGGCTTCGCCTGGCTGGCCGACAGACCGGGCGACATGGTCGTCACCTTCGACGGCTACCAGTATCAGGTGAGCCTGATGGTCGCCGCGGTCGCCATCGTCGCCATTGTCGCCACGGTGATGATCGGATGGTGGCTGCTGCGCACCATATGGAACAGTCCATACCTGATATCGCGCTATTTTCGCGTGCGCCGCCGCGACCGCGGCTATCAGGCGCTCTCGACCGGCATGATCGCGGCCGGAGCGGGGGACGCGGTGCTGGCGCGCAACATGAGCAGGCAGGCCGCCAAGCTCATCAATGCCGATCAGGAACCGCTTATCCACCTGCTTGAGGCCCAGGCGTCGATTCTCGAAGGCGATCACGACGCCGCACGCAAGAAATTCGAGACGATGCTCGACGACCCGGAAATGCGGCTGCTAGGCCTGCACGGCCTGTATCTGGAAGCCGAGCGGCTTGGCGAACGCGACGTGTCCCGGCACTACGCCTCCCGCGCCGCCGAACTCGCGCCTCAGCTCGGCTGGGCGGCGGACGCCACGCTGGACGACAAGGCCGCGCAGGGCGACTGGGACGGCGCGCTGCGCCTCGTTGATGCGCAGCGCACTGCGAAGCAGGCGGACAAGGCTGCGACCGACCGCCGCCGCGCGGTGCTTTTGACGGCAAAGGCGATCGCGCTGGCCGAAAGCGACCGCAACGCGTCTCGCGCCGCCGCCATCGAGGCCAACAGGCTCCAGCCGAACTTCGCGCCGGCAGCCGTCGCGGCCGCGAAGGCCTGTTTCCAGCAGGACGATGTGCGCAAGGGCGCGAAGATCCTCGAAACCGCATGGCGCGCCGAACCGCATCCGGAGATCGCCGATCTCTATATTCATGCGCGCAGCGGCGACGCCGTCGGCGACCGCCTGCATCGGGCAAGACGCTTGCAGTCAATGCGCAGCAACAACGCAGAATCCTCGCTCGCCGTCGCCCGTGCCGCACTCGACGCCGGTGACTACCGACTGGCGCGTGCCGAGGCCGAGACGGCGGCGCGGCTACAGCCGCAGGAGCGCGTCTATCTGCTGCTCGCCGATATCGAGGAAGCCGAGACGGGCGATCAGGGCCGCATCCGGCAATGGCTGTCGAAGGCGGTACGTGCGCCGCGCGACCCGGCATGGGTGGCCGACGGCTATATTTCCGAGCGCTGGGCGCCGATCTCGCCCGTGACCGGCCGTCTGGACGCCTTCGAATGGAAAGTCCCCGTCGAACGCGTCGGCCAATTGATCGAGCAGGAAGGCCCGCAGGAGGCGGTGGTGCCGACCGCCCTGCCGGGCGCTGCACCCGTAGTCCGGCAGGAGCCTGCGGC
Organism: Rhizobiaceae bacterium; assembly: GCA_023953845.1. Lineage (NCBI taxonomy): Bacteria > Pseudomonadati > Pseudomonadota > Alphaproteobacteria > Hyphomicrobiales > Rhizobiaceae > Rhizobiaceae bacterium. The sequence goes on from JAMLJC010000001.1 coordinate 540,845, forward strand.
TGTCGTCGTCACGGAAACGCAGGCGGCCGCTGCCGAGCCGGAAAAACCGGCCGTCGTCGAGACAGAACGTCCGAAACCGGCGGCAGCACAGGAAACCGAAACGGTCGGGCAACAGCCTCCGCAATTGCAGCCCGCAGCCCCTTTACCCGCAGCGCCGAAAGTGCCGGACGCGGCGAGCAATCTCGCCAGACCTTCGTCCTTCGATCCGTCACGCCCGCCGGATGATCCGGGCGTCGATCCCTCCGAGGCGAACGACAACGAACCGCGCCGGTTTCGTCTGTTCTGACCACAGCACACGGCGGCCCTCGCCTTTCGGGTGAGTTGCACCTATCTGGGAATCGCAGTTAGGTTGAACGGGGCACGGCGGCTTTCCGGCCGGCGAAGGGCGGTGAAATGTTCGAACGGTTGATCAGTTTCCTGAAAGAGCTTCCCGGCGACTCGCACGAAAGCGAGACCGAAGATCCACGCGTCGCCGCGGCTGCGCTGCTCTTTCATGTGATGGACGCCGACGGCAGCCGTCAGGACGTCGAGCGGGAGCGCATCAGGGCCCTGCTGGCGGAAACCTACAATATCGGAGGCAACGCTCTCGAAAAGCTGCTGTCCGACGGCGAGAAGGCAGACAGCGAGGCGATCGACCTCTATGCCTTCACGAGCGTGCTCAAGCGGAATCTCGACGAGGCAGCACGCAACGACTTCGTCCGCCTCATGTTCGAGGTGTGCTACGCGGACGGCGAGTTGCACGAACTCGAGGACAACACGCTGTGGCGCATCGCGGAACTGCTGGGCGTCGGCGGCAGGGAACGCGTCGTGGCCCGGCAAGCGGCCCGGAACCACGCCGGATCGAAGACCATCAATTAAACTTTCGGCAATGGCGGCAAACGGAAGACCCAAGATATTGACCGTCCTGCATCAGGAGCGGTCCTCGCCGGGGCGGGTCGGGCAACTTCTCGTCGAAAGCGGTTTCGATCTGGATATCCGCCGGCCGCCGCTCGGCGACCATCTTCCCGAGACGCTGGTCGATCACGCGGGCGCGGTCGTCTTCGGCGGCCCGATGAGCGCCAACGATCCCGACGAGTTCGTGAAACGGGAAACCGACTGGTTGTCCGTGCCGTTGACGGAGAACCGGCCTTTTCTCGGCATCTGCCTCGGCGCGCAGATGCTGGTCAATCACCTCGGCGGCAAGGTCGAGGGGCATTCGGACGGCGTCGTCGAGATCGGCTGGTACGGGCTGAAGCCGACGGCGGAAGGCGAGGCGATGATGAAATGGCCGGAAATGGTCTACCAGTTCCATCGCGAGGGCTTTTCGCTGCCAAGGGATGCAAAGCTCCTCGCCACGGCCGACGCCTATCCCAATCAGGCGTTCCGCTACGGCGACAATGCCTGGGGCATCCAGTTCCACGCGGAACTGACGCGTGTGATGATGCAGCGCTGGGTCGTGCACGGCGCCCATCGCTTCGAACTGCCGAACGCCCAGCCCGGGCGCGATCATCTCGGCGGGAGGATGATCTGGGACATGCATCTGAAGCGCTGGCTGACCGAGTTCCTCGGCATCATCTTCGGAACGCCCAAGGACGGCGGCACTAGGTCCGGCCGTCAAGCCTCCTGACTTTCCGTAACGCCGGGAAGAGCACCGCCCACAACCCCGCGACGGCGATCGCGCCGACACCGCCGAACACGACCGCCGGCACGGTGCCGATCAGGGCCGCCATGGTGCCGGCGCGGAATTCGCCGAGTTCGTTGGAGGCGCCGACGAACACCATGTTGACCGCGTTGACCCGCCCGCGCACGCGGTCAGGCGTCCAGAGCTGGATCAGGGTTTCGCGGATGTAGACGCTCACCATGTCCGTGGCGCCCAGCATCGCCAAAGCGAAAATCGACAGCCACGGTATCTCGGAGACGCCGAAGACGATGGTGAACGCGCCGAACAGCCCGACGAAGAACAGCATCACCAGGCCCGCATGGTCGCGGATCGGATGGCCCGTGAGCCAGATCGCCACGGCGATGGCACCGATGCCGGGCGCGGCGCGCAGGAGACCGAGGCCCCAGGGTCCGAGTTCCAGTATGTCACGCGCATAGACCGGCAGCAACGCGACGGCGCCCGACAGCAGCACGGCGAACAGGTCGAGCGAGATCGCGCCGAGCACGATCTTCTCGCCCCAGATGTAGCGGAAACCCGCGAACAGGGTCTCCAGCGACGGCTTTTCGGTCTCGCTGCGCTGAACAGGCTTCGGAATGGAGAAGATCAGGATCGAAGCAACCGCCATCATTGCTACGGCGACACCGTAGGCCACTTCCGGCGCGACGCCGTAGAGCAGGCCTCCCGCCACCGGGCCGACTATGGTCGCGGTCTGCCAAGCCGACGAATTCCACGCGACCGCGTTCGAGAAAATCTCTGCGGGAACCAGATTCGCGACCAGCGAGGCGGATGCCGGACCGAAGAATGCGCGCGCCACACCGAACACTGCCAGCACGGCGAATACGGGGAGCGGCGTGCTCAACCCGTGCAGGGTGAGCAGCAGGAGCGCCAGAGCGCACAGCGCCTCCAGGACGACGGCAAGCCCCATGATGAGCCGCCGGCCGAACCTGTCGGCGACAACGCCGGTGACGAGAACCAGCAGGAGCGACGGCAGAAACTGGACCACGCCGACGAGGCCGAGGTCGAACGGATCGCGCGTCAGATCGTAGATCTGCCAGCCGACAGCGACGGAGACGATCTGCGCGGCGAACGTCGTGAAGAAGCGCGCGAGCCAGAATCTCAGGAAGGCGCCGTGCCGGAAGGCGGCATAGCGCGCGGAGGAATCGGGAGTGCCGGGAGTATGCATCGAAGCTCGGATGTTGTCGGCACGCCATAGCGCATATAGGGCCCGGACGCGCGCGCCAATTTGCTCTCAGGCGTCTTGGCCATTTGGGCCAGATCGGTCTGGCCTTCACTGACGGACGGTATCCCGCCCGATCACTCTCCCGCGACCTCCTTCTGCAAGGCGGCGAGATGCGGTTCCGCGGCAGACTGCGCGGCGCGCTCGATGGCGCGGAAGCGGGCGACGACGGAAAGACCGGCGGGTGTGAGTTCGGCACCGCCGCCTCGCCTGCCGCCCGTCTTGGCCGAAACCAGCGGCTTGGGAAAAAGCCGGTTCAGTTCCTCGACCAGATCCCAGGCGCGTTTGTACGACATGTCCATGCCGCGTGCCGCCGCCGAGATCGAGCCGAAGGTGGCTATGTTCTCGAGTAGATCGATCTTGCCAGGCCCGAGACGGCCTTCGGGGTCGAGGTTTATTCTCAGGCTGAGCGAAGGCATGACGATCCGCGGGCGAAATGGCTGGCTGCGGAAGCATGGTCGCACTTTTCGGCCGACGCAAGCGCGATCCGCCTTCGCCGGCCGCGTCCATGTCTCGCACCTGCGAAATGACGCTTGAGTGGCATGGGGAATGCGATACAACTGCGACGGTAGATACTGCATCCACCGAACAAAGCCGCTTCAGGAGGCAACAATGTCCGGCAAGGAAGACAGAATTCGTGCCCGCGCCTACGAACTCTGGGAACGCGAGGGGCGCGCCCACGGCAACCACGAATACCACTGGCAGGAAGCAACGAGGCAGGTGGAAGCGGAGATAGCCGGTGAAGCCGTTGCCGCTCCCTTGAAGGCGACGCGAAAGATCAGCGCCAAGACCGCCACGCCGCGCACACCCAAATCCGCGGCCGTCCTGTCCACCACCCCGGCGGGCGATGCGGCGTCAAAACCGGCACGCGCTTCGCGCGCTGCAAAGCCGAAACCCGCCTGACAACGACTGGAAGACACCGTATCCCGAAACCTTTCGGACTCCAGCGAGAGGGCTCGCGTTTACGTCCTCTTCACCCATTTCAGTGCGATCTTCCGCAATCTGCACCGGGCCTTAACTGGTCTCCCCTATAGCAGCGGGACGATCAGATGGGACGGCCATGCAACGGTTGCTGAAGCGTGTCGGCAACACGCACGTGTTGCACAAATATGTCCTGCCTGTCGCCGTGCTGTCCGCGGCGATGCTGGTGGCCGTCATCGTTCCGTTGCTCTGGTCGACCTGGCAAGCAGACCGCACGGCGTTCGAGCGTCAGGAAAGACTCGTCAATCTGGCCGTCACCAGACTTCGCACGTCGATCGCCCACGATCAGGAGAGTTCGGCGGTATGGGACGACGCCGTGCGCAACGTCGCCAAGCGCGACACCGGCTGGATGGACGCGAATCTCGGCGTCTGGATGCACACCTATTTCGGCCATGACGGGGCCTTCATCCTCGATCCGCGCGACCGGCCGATCTTCAGCTCCTTCGACGGGACGGTGATCGACAACAGTCAGTTCGCCAACCTCGAACCGGCCATATTGCCGATGGTGGCGGCGCTGCGGGACAAGCTGCGCCGCTCGGACATGAGCGACGTTAACGACCGCGTCCTTACGCCCGGCGTCTCCGACATCAGCCTGTTCTGGGGCCGGCCTGCCATCATCAGCGTCAAGCCGATCGTATCCGACACCGGAAAGATCGAGCAGACGCCGGGCGAGGAGTATCTTCACATCGCCGTCAGATTGCTGGACGGCGACGTGCTGAAGGATCTCGCCAAGGAATATCTTCTGGACGGACTTCGCTTCGCTCCGACCGAGGACGCGGTCAACGGCGAGGCGAGCATCGCCTTGCATACGTCGGGCGGTGAAACACTGGGTTATGTCGCGTGGCGTCCGCATCGCCCCGGCAGCGAGGTGGCCGGCCGGATTACTCCTGTTCTTGCTGCGGTCTTCGTGGTTGTGGCGACCATCCTCGGCCTGCTGCTGGTAGCTGTCCGGAAAAGATCGCTGAAGCTCGTCTCCAGCGAGTTCACCATTCGCCATCTGGCGTTCCACGATACGCTGACCGGCCTGCCGAACCGCGTGCACTTCGAGGAAACGCTCGACCGCGAGATCGGCCGCGCGCGCAACGGGCAATCGCAGCTCGCCGTGCTCTATCTCGATCTCGACCGCTTCAAGCAGGTCAACGACTCGCTCGGCCATCCGGCGGGCGACCAGTTGATCGTGCAGTTTGCCAACAGGCTGAAGCTGCTGACTGAACCCGGCGATTTCGTTGCCCGGGTCGGAGGCGACGAGTTCACCATTATCCTGCCGAGAGCGACCAACAGCGAGCGGCTGTCCGGCTTCTGCTCGCGCATCATAGACGCGGTGCGCAGACCTTTCGAGGTCGACGGCAGCCAGGTCTTCATCGGCATCAGCGTCGGGGTGGCATGCGCGCCGACGGATGGCTTCGATCGCATAGAGCTGACGCGCAAGGCCGACATCGCGCTCTACCACGCCAAGAGCGCCGGCCGCAGCCGCTACGCGATCTTCTCGGAAGGCATGGATGCAGCCATCCAGCGCCGTCGCACCGTGGAGCGCGACCTGCGCGCAGCGCTCGTGTCGGGAAACCAGCTCGAAGCCTACTTCCAGCCGATCTGCGCGGCGGAAAGCGGGACAATCGTCGGCGCCGAAGCCCTGATGCGCTGGATTCACCCCGAATCCGGCTTCATTCCCCCGGATGTCTTCATCCCGGTCGCGGAGGAAAGCGGTCTGATCGAGAAGATAGGCGAGGTCGTGTTGCGGCAGGCCTGCGACGCCGCGTCGCGATGGCCGATCGAAACCGTCGCGGTGAACGTATCGGCAATCGAATTGCGCAATCCGGGATTCGCGACGCGCGTCGCCGCAACGCTGATGGCGACCGGTCTGCAACCGCATAGGCTGGAATTGGAGGTCACGGAAAGCGCGATCGTCGACGATTCCGGTTCCGCGCAGGAAAATATCGCCGCGTTGCGGGAACTCGGCGTGGCGATCGCCATCGACGATTTCGGCACCGGCTTTTCCTCGCTGGCCCGGCTTCAGCATCTCGATGTGGACCGCATCAAGATCGATCGCAGCTTCATCAACGGCTTCGGCAAGTCGGGAAGCAACGAGGCCATAGTCAAGGCGATCGTCGATCTCGCCCGCGCCGTCGGCCTGGCGACCACGGCCGAGGGGGTGGAGACCCCGGCGCAGCAGGAACGGCTGATGGAAATCGGCTGCGACCACTTGCAGGGCTATCTGCTCGGCAAGCCAATGCGTAGAGCCGACATGGAGCAATTGCTCATACCACCCCGGGTGATCGACGCCCACTGGGCGTGAATCTGGCCGGACCTTGACCTTCTCCGCTCACCCGCCATGTAACCCGGGAGATCGAACGAAACGAGGAGAATGGTCCATGGGCATTCGCTGCCGCGTCTCGCCGGACATGACGTCCGAGGCCTTCGATATGGATTTCGCGGTCGTGCCGCGCATCGGCGAGCATGTCACAGTTCCGAATGGCGACGGCGTCGAGGAGTTTCGCGTGACGCGCGTGGTTCACGCCGCAGCCAGCGACGTCGATGCCTCGATCACCGTCGAAGTCACAGACAAGCTGCTGTAGACGAGGCGACCATGACACGGATCACATATGAAATCGTCGAGCACGATGGCGGCTGGGCCTACAAGGTCGGAAACGTGTTTTCTGAGACGTTCGCGTCACGCGACGAGGCACACCGCGCCGCCGAGCAGGCGGCGGGCGAACAGCGCGTCGCGGGCGCCACGGAAGGCATCGAATATCAGACCAGCGACGGTTCCTGGCATCAGGAAGTGGTGAAAGGCGACGATCGCCCGGAGACGGACGTCAAGGACTGACCGCCCGCTGGCTGCAGAGGCGCGGGGCCCTGAAACCCGTTTCCACGTCGGGAGACATGCGCTAGGGAGCGGCGGATAGGCAATCCCGCCGCACCTGATGGATTGAAATGCCTCGCTATCTCCTCGGCATAGACGCCGGGTCGACGCTCACCAAGGCCGCCATATTCGACATCCAGGGACGCGAGCTGGCGCGAGCAGCCGAGCCCGTGCCGCTTGATCGCCCGCATCCGGGATGGGTGGAATGCGACCCGGAAACGGCCTGGCATGCAGCAAGAGGCGCGATCCGCGAGGTCATAGCGAAGTCCGCTGTCGCGCCGACGGACATCGCGGCCATCGGTATTTCCGCAGCCATGGTCGGCGCATGGCTGGTGGACGCAGAAGGCAACGCCTTGCGCCCCGGCATCAACTGGGAAGACAGCCGCACGCAGGACATGCTCGACCAGAGGCTTGCGCAAGATCCTGATTTCTATTGCCGCATCTTCCGCGCCGACGGCTGCGTGATGCAGCAGGGCTGCAGCCTGCCTGTCGCCGCGTGGCTCCGCGAGAACGAGCCCGATACCTTCGCCCGTGCGGCGCATGTCTTCAGCTACAAGGATTTCCTGCGCATGAAGCTGACCGGCCTCGCCGCCGCCGACCGGACCGAGGCGGCCGTGGCGCCCGGCGACGCGCGCGGGAGGAGCCGCAGCCCGGAAATGTTCGCGCTGTTCGGACTCACGGATGTCCTCGACAAGTTCCCGAAAGCGCTGGATTCCGAGAGCCTGGCTGGCGCGCTCGCGAGAGAGGCCGCGCAGGACCTCGGCCTTGCCGAAGGCACGCCGGTAGCCATCGGAGCCGGTGACGTTCCCTCAACCATCGTCGGTGCGAGCGCGCTTCAGGCGGGCACGGCGCTTGTAGTGCTCGGCACCACCTGCATCGCGGGCGTCGTTTCGGACGAGCCCGTCTTCACGCCGCCCGACCTCGGTCTTCTCTTCACCTTGCCCGACCGCGCATGGTTCCGGTCCATGGTCAACGTCGCCGGCACGCTCAACCTCGACTGGGCGATCGCCAACATCCTCGGCGAGACGGAACGCAGCGCCGATCTGTTCGTCCGCCTCGACGCCATGGTTTCCGCCGTATCAATCGGCTGCGACGGCGTCGTCTATCTGCCCTACCTCTCCGAGAGCGGCATCATCGCGCCCGTCTTTGACCAGCGCGCCCGCGCAGGCTTCTTCGGACTGACGCCGCGCCACGGTCGCGCCCACATGATGCGCGCCGTCTATGAAGGCGTCATCCTCGCGATCCGTGACCTGCTGCAGCATCTGCCTACGGTCGAAGGCGATATCCTGCTTACCGGCGGCGGCGCGAACAGCCGCGTCTGGACACAGATGCTGGCGGATGCGACCGGCAAGCCGATTGCCGTGCCCTCGGGATCGGAGTTCGGTGCGCGCGGCGCGGCGCTTCTGGCCGCAACCTCGATCGGCCTTTATCCCTCCGTTCGCCACGCATCCGTTTCGACGCGGGAAATCGCCCGCCGGCAGGAACCGTCTCGCGGCTTGCAGGGCGCATGGGACCGGGCCTTCGCCAACTATGCACGCCAGCGCGACATGATTCTGCAACGCCCCGATTGACGCCGTTAGCCGACGTGGTACATACCACTGGAAATAGCGGGATATACCGCCGGCATGGCAACCGAACTCACGCTCGAGGCTGACGCTCCGCTCTACCAGCGCATCGCGCGCTGGCTGGAGGAACAGATCGGTTCGGGCGCATTGCAGAGCGGCGACCGTGTTCCCTCCGAAAGACAGATCGCCGACGAGCTCGGCGCCAGCCGCATGACGGCGCGTCAGGCGCTGAAATCGCTTGAAAAGCGCGGACTGGTCGAAACGCGCGTCGGGCGCGGCGTCTTCGTCGCCCATCCCGTCATCGAGAAGGAATCGCGCACTCTCCACGGTTTTACGGAGGAGATGCAGCGCGGCGGCAGGAAAGTGTCGAGCGTCGTTCTCGATGCCGGCATCGGTGCGGCGGATGCCGAAGTGGCGCGCGGCCTCGACATCGCGGAGAACACGCTGGTCCACCGCCTCGTGCGCGTGCGTCTGGTCGATGCCGAGCCGCTCGCCATGGAACGCACCGAAATCCCCGTTTCGCTGGCGCCGGGTCTGCTCGAAAAGACGGACTTCTCCAAGGATTCGCTCTATCGCGTCCTGCGCGACGTCTACGGCGTCATTCCCACAGAGGCCGAGGAAACGGTGCGCGCCGACCTCGCCGACACGGCGGCGATTTCCGCGCTCCACATACCCGCCACCGCTCCGGTTCTCCGCTTCACCCGCCGCACCTTCGACAGCGCCGGGCGGCCGCTGGAATATGTGCGCTCCGTCTATCGGGCCGACTGCTTCACCATGCGGGTCAAACTCAGTCTGACGAAGGCACCATGACCGACGCTCCCACAGCACAGGCCTATCTGACCGAACTGACCGCCCGTATCGGCGCGCTCTTCGCCGCCAATGCTGACGCGATCGCAAAGGCGGCCGACGCCGTCGAGGCTACGGCGAAGAAGGACGGGCTCGTCTATATCTTCGGCACCGGCCACAGCCATGTGCTGGCCGAGGAGGCGCATTATCGCGCCGGCGGTCTCGCGCTGACCGTTCCCATCCTTGCCACGGCGACCATGCTGCATGAAGGAGCGATCGCCTCGACCGCCTTTGAACGCATGTCGGGCGTCGTCCAGCCGATCTTCGACCGCTATCCGGTCGGGCCGAACGACGTGCTCTTCGTCGTCTCCAACAGCGGCGTGAACGCCGCACCGGTCGAAGCCGCGAAGATCGGCAAGGAGCGCGGCGCAACCGTGATCGCCATCACCTCGGAGACATATTCGCGGGAAGCTGCCCGAGGTCGCACACGGCTTGCAGATGTCGCCGACATCGTCCTCGACAATGGCGCGCCTTCCGGAGACGCGACGATTCCCGTTTCGGGCAGCGAACTCAAGGTCGGGCCGGTGTCGACGTCGATCGGCGCGGCGCTGATGAATGCCGTGCTGGTTGAAGCTGCGGCGCGCCTGCAATCCTCCGGCGCGAGCGCGCCCATCTATCTCAGCGCCAACATGCCGGGCGCGGCGGAAAACAACGCCGAACTGGTCAAGCGCTACAGACCGCGCAATCCGCATCTTTGAAGCATCGCCGCGCGTGGAACCGCGGCAAACAGGGAGCAAGAAAATGAAGTCCAGACTTTTCGCAGTCGCAGGTTTCGCCACGCTTCTGATGGCCGGCACCGCCTGGGCGGAGCCGGTGAGCATCACGCTCTGGCACATGGAGCAGCCGCCGCATCGCGTGCAGCGGATGCAGGAACTGCTCGACGAGTTCAACAAGGCGCATCCGGATATCGCGGTGAAGCAGGAGCCGCAGAGCTGGGGCGAGGTCTATGCCAAGGCGCCGGCCGCCTTCGCCGCCGGCACCGGGCCGGACCTGCTGTTCGGCATTCCGGACTTCACCACAGTCATCAAGGGCATCGACGCGGTCGTGCCGGTGGACGATCTCGCCAAGGATCTGGAGGCAAAGCACGGCTTCGTGCCGGCGACCATCGCGCCCTATCAGTATGACGGACACACCTGGGCCATCCCCGCCTACAACATGGCGATCTCCATGTGGTACCGGAACAGCGCGCTGAAGGAAGCCGGCATCGAGGTGCCGAAGACCTGGAGCGAGTGGAAAGCAGCGGCCGAAAAGCTCTCCGTCGATGGCAAATACGGCGTCGGCCTGCCTGCCAACAAGCAGCTCTACACCGACCAGACCGTCTACGCGCTGATGGTCAACAGCGGCGCGCAGGATATCTATGCCGAGGATGGCGCGATCACCTTCGACAAGCCGGAGACGGTCGCCGCCTTCGAGACCTATGGCGCGCTGCAAAAGCTTTCGCCGCCGGATTCCACGAGCTGGACCTGGGGCGAGGCCGAGGCCTGCTTCGCAAGCGCTGCCTGCGGCACCATCCTCCAGTTCAGCGTTATCAACACCTACGAGACGCAGGCGGAGGCCGATGCCGCCGACCTCGGCGTCGCCCCGGTGCCGCACGCCGACGACAAATCGGAGTCGGGCACGATCTCCTACTCCAACGCCATCATGCTGACGACCAAGGACGAGGCCAAGCAGGCCGCCGCAAAGACCTTCCTGGCCTGGCTGCTGGAGCCCGCGAATTACGGCCGCTTCCTGACCATGGAGCCGGGGCTTTTCCTGCCCGTCACCAATGATGGAGCGACCGCGGAATCGTTCTGGAGCGATCCGGTCGTGACCAAGTACAAGGCCCAGGTCGAGACGATGATCGCCAACTCCAAGAACGGCAAGCTGTTCGGCTTCACCACCGGCAAGGTCTTCCCGTCCATCGGCGCGATCTCCGGCCAGAACGTCATCGCCGAGGCGCTTCAGAAAATGGTCGTCGATGGCCAGAGCGCGGCCGATGCGGTGAAGTTTGGCCAGACCCGGATGAGCGAGATCGCGGGGAAATAGCCCGGGAGCGTGGCGGTATGAAGATACCCCCACCCCCAACCCCTCCCCACAAGGGGGAGGGGGACAATGTCGGCGCCTCCTCCTCCAGTGCCGGAAATGTTGGCGCTGCCCCTTCAGTATCCCCCTCCCCCTTGTGGGGAGGGGTTGGGGGTGGGGGTATCCTTCCAGTGCACCAACTATGACCTCCCATCGCCTCGCCTTCCTCTTCGTCACGCCGGCGCTCATCTTCCTCGCCGCAGTGCTCGGCTGGCCGCTGGTGCAGGCGATCATCCTCTCGTTCCAGAATGTCGGCGTGATCGGCACGGCCGGAAGCTGGGTCGGCTTCGACAATTACGTCTCGGTCCTTGGCGGCGCCGGCTTCTGGAACGCCTTCGGGCGCAGCGTACTGTGGGTCGTCGCCAATGCCGTCGTGCAGACGGCGCTTGCGCTTGGCGTGGCGCTGATCCTCCACCAGAAATTCCCCGGCGTGCGCATAGCCCGCACCTGGATCATCCTCACCTGGATCGTGCCCACCGTGGTCGTCGTCATCATCTGGCGCTGGCTGTTGTCGACATCCGGCGGCATGGTCAATCCGCTGCTGATCCAGTTCGGGATCATCGACCGCCCGGTCGGCTTCTTCGCCACCCGCGAAGGCGCCATGGCCTCGCTGGTCATGATCAACTCCTGGCGCTGGTTCCCCTTCACCGCGCTGATGATGCTGGCCGGGCTGACGCGCATTCCCGCGGACCTCTACGAAGCTGCGCGCATAGATGGCGCGAGCGCGGTCAGGCGTTTCACCCGCATCACCTGGCCATTGCTCCAGCCGACGCTGATGGTTCTGGGCGTGGTCGGCACGCTGCTTTCCTTCAACGTCTTCGACGTGATCTGGCTGCTGACGGCGGGCGGCCCCTCACAGGCGACCCAGACGCTGCCGGTGCTGATCTACGAGACGGCCTTCAAGGGCTACAGACTCAGCGAGGCGGCCACCGTCTCCGTGCTCACCAGCCTGCTCCTGATGGGTTTCGCCCTGCTCGCCACGCGCGCCATGACGGCCAGCGAGGAGGCGAGATGAAACGCACGCTGCCACAATCCCTTGCGCTCTATGGCGGGCTGGCGCTGCTCGTCCTCGTCATCGGCCTGCCCTTCTGGTGGGTGGTCACCGGCTCGATCAAGCTGCCCCGCGAAATCATCAGCCGCATACCGACGATGGTGCCGCATTCCTTCACGCCGCAGCATTTCGAAAAGCTGTTCCAGTCGACGGATTTTCCGGCCTATTTCGTCAACAGCCTCGTGGTGGCGCTGTTCTCGACCGCCTTCACCATCGCTCTGGCGCTGCCGGCGGCCTACGCCTTCTTCCGGATGGAATTTCCGGGTCGCGCCGCGCTCTACCGCGTCATCCTGCTCGCCTATGCCTTCCCGAGCGTCGTCGTGCTCATCCCGATCTACGGGCTGTTCGCTCGGCTCGGTCTGATCGACACGCGCACCAGCCTCGTCATCGTCAACATCGCCTTCGCGCTGCCCTTCTCGATCTGGATGATGCGCTCCTTCCTCGCCTCGGTGCCGCGCGAGATCGAGGAAGCGGCCGTCATCGACGGCGCGCCGCCGCGCGTCATCCTCCTGCGCATCCTGACGCCGCTGATCGCGCCGGGCATAGCCAGCGTCGCCATCTTCACCTTCATCGCTTCGTGGACAGAATATCTGTTCGCTTCCGTCCTCATCGTATCGGATGCGAAACGAACCGTTCCCGTCGGCTTCGCCGGCATCATCGGACAATACCAGATCGACTGGGGCCTGCTGCTCGCGGGCGCTACCGCCGCGACGATCCCCGTCGTCATCCTCTTCGCCTTCGTCGGCCGCTGGTTCGTCTCCGGCCTCACCGAAGGCGCGGTCAAATAGGGTCGCCCATGGCAGGTCTCTCCCTCCATTCCGTGAAGAAGCGCTTCGGCGAAACCGAAGTCATCACCGGCGTCGATCTGACCATCGAGGATGGCGAATTCGTCGTCTTCGTCGGTCCTTCGGGCTGCGGCAAGTCCACGCTGCTGCGCATGATCGCCGGGCTGGAAAGCACGACAGAGGGCCGCATCGAGATCGGCGGTAAGGACGTCACGCATGTCGATCCGGCCAGACGCGGCATCGCCATGGTCTTCCAGACCTACGCTCTCTATCCGCACATGACGGTAGCGGCGAATATGGGTTTCCCGTTGGAAATGGCCGGCCTGCCGCAGGCCGAGATCGACGCGAAGGTGGCCGAGGCCGCGCGCATCCTGCATCTCGAACCCTATCTCCAGCGTAAGCCGCGCGCGCTTTCCGGCGGCCAGCGCCAACGCGTCGCCATCGGCCGCGCCATCGTGCGCCAACCGGAAGTGTTCCTGTTCGATGAGCCGCTTTCCAATCTCGATGCCGAACTGCGTGTGCAGATGCGCATCGAGATCGCCCGGCTTCACCAGCAACTAGGCTCGACCATGATCTACGTCACGCACGATCAGGTGGAGGCAATGACGCTGGCGAGCCGCATCGTCGTGCTGCGCGCCGGCCATATCGAGCAGGTCGGCGCACCGCTGGAACTCTACCGCAATCCGGACAACATGTTCGTCGGCGGCTTTATCGGCTCGCCTCGCATGAACTTCGTCAAGGCAAGGGTCGTGGGTAAGGAAAACGATAGCGTGGCGGTAAGCGCGCCGGCGATCGGCCTCGCCCGCCTTGTCGTCACGCCGCGCGGCAAGGCGCCCGCCGAAGGCACGGAGGTCACGCTCGGCATCCGGCCAGAGCATTTCGTTGCGCCGGATACCTCCGGGGCGGCGCTTGCCGGCGAGGTCAGCGTGATCGAGCGCCTGGGCGGCGTGACCTATGTCCACGCCAACTTGTCCGACGGCAGCCTGGTGACGGTCGAAAGCCGTACCGACGAGCCGTTCGAAACAGGTGCGAAAGCCCGTTTCGGCATAGATGCGGGCAAGGTCTTTCTGTTCGATGCCGAGGGGCAGCGGGTGTAGCGGAACCGGCGAAAAAGGGGCGCCCTACCCGAACCGTTTCGCCATGAATACCGAAGTCTGCGGCAGTCCTTCACCGCATACGACGTCGAAGCCAAGACTTCTATAGAACGCCTGCGCCTTCAGGTTTTGCGGGTGGACATCGAGATACATGCCACCCGATCCGGCCTCCGCCAGCCTTGCCTGAAGGAACCGCATGCAGGCAATCCCGATCCCCCTGCGCCGTGCTTGCGACAGCAGATCGATATGGCCATGGGATGCATAGGGTTTTAGAGCCGGCGGAATCGAGAGGTCCGGGTGATGGACGATCCGCCGCGCCCAATCGCTGCCGCGCCAAAGGTTCTCGTCCGGCCCGGGATCGGATATGCGCAGCCGAAGCCACGGATACCATTCGTCGGCGAGCCACGCATTGAAGGCTGCCGTGTCAGGCATGCCGAACAGGTAGCCGGCAACGCCTTCCGGTCCTTCAATGGCAAAGGCAAAATCCGGCGCGCAGACCTGATAGGGCACGGCATAGATCATGCCCATCAGGTCGGGATCGTCCTCACGGCTGGTCGCGTCCCTGCCGGCGTCGCCGGTTTTCAGGCAGACCCCGCAGAACGCCGCATGATCGTCGTTCGTCGCGCGGCGCAGGAAGAATCCTTCGCCGAAATCGAGGATCATGAAGGCAGGATGCGGAAGTCCGCGCCCTCCGGCAGAAGCTGCCCCCCATCGACAACGATCGTCGTGCCGGTAATGTATTCGGCGTCGTCGGAAGCCAGGAATAGAAAGGCGTTGGCGACGTCGCGCGGGCTGCCCAGCCTGCCGAGCGGAATGGCGTCCTCCATGCTCTTGATGAACTCCGGCCCGCGCTGCTCCCGGATCGCCTCCGTCATGATGTTGCCCGGCTCGACGCCGTTGACGGTGATGCCATAACCGGAAAACTCCAGCGCGGCCGAACGGATGAAACCGTTGATTCCGCCCTTGGACGCCGAATAATGGCCGTGGCCGGGGCTCGTCACGTGCGGCCCGGTGATCGACGAGGTGAACAACATGCGGCCGTAGTGCTGTGTCTTCATCGGCGCCAGCGCGGCGCGCGCCGCGTTGAAGCTGCCACGCAGGTTGACGCCCATGACGCGATCCCAGTCTTCCGGGCTGGTGTTCTCGATCAGCTGCCAGGGATAGATGCCAGCGTTCTGGACGACGATGTCGAGCCGGCCATGCTCCTTCAGGGCCAGCGTCACCGCGGCCTCGGCATCCGCCATCTGCGAAATGTCGGTGCGTATGAACGGCACACCGAGTTCGGCGGCGGTCGCCTCGCCGGACGCCGCCTCGAAATCCGCAAGCACCAGCTTCGCCCCTTCTTCGGCGAAACGCAGAGCGATGCCCTTGCCGATCCCACGCGCCGCGCCGATGATCAGCGCGACCTTGCCCTCGAGCCTCCCTGCCAAGTTTCTCTCCTAATTCAGCTTCTGTCTGATGGTCTGCTTGAGCGTATCGAGCAGGACGGCTGCCAGCACCAGCAGGCCGTGTATGACCTGCGTGAAGTTCGCCGGAAGGCCCATCAGGTTGATGGCGGTGTTGATCGACGAAAGCAGCAGCACACCGGCATAGACGCCCGGCAACGCGCCGACGCCGCCCTTCAGGCTGACGCCGCCGATGACGACTGCGGCGAAGGCGTTGAACAACAGGCCGACGCCGAGATTGGCCGTCGCGCCGGAGGTGCGGATGGTGAGCAGCCAGCCCGCCATGCCCGCTATGGCGCCGGCCATGATGAAGGCTATGATCAGGTTGCGCGTCACCCGGATACCGGCGCGATAGGTCGCCTGTTCGTTGCCGCCGATCATCTTGAGATGCCGGCCGAACGGCGTCTTGGCCATGATAAGCGAGAAGACCACGAAGCAGGCGATGGCGATCCAGGCCGTCAGCGGCAGGCCGAGCACGCGCTGGATGCCGAACCAGCGGATCGACGGGGCGAGGTCCTGCGCGGAACGCCCGCCGGAAACGGCGACGACGAGGCCGCGCACCCAGATATAGGAAGCAAGCGTGATGATGAAGGCGTTCATCTTCACCTTGACGATCAGAAAGCCATTCAGCGCGCCGATCAGCCCGCCGACGGTCAGAGCGATCAGAAGCGATACCGGCACCATCAGCCATTCGGGATAGAGCGTCACGCCGATGCCTATGCCGGCCGAACAGAAGAGGATGCCGACGGTCATGGCCGCCAGCGCGGCGACCGATTCTACCGACAGGTCCATGTTGCCGGTGATGATGACGAGCGCCAGACCGATCGACATGACGCCGAGCACGCTGGAGGCCTCGACGATGTTGGCGAAGATGCCGAGCTGGAAGAAGTTCGGCACGAAGATCGAGAAGATCGCCAGCACGAAAAGCAGCATGAACCAGACGAGATTGTCGAGGACAAGCTCAAGGATACGGCGGGTGCGAGGACTCATGCGCTAACCAATGGAGATCAGGTTCAAATACGGCCGGAGAAGAAGCGCCCCGCAGCTTGCGGGGCGCGTCCGATGTCACTCCACCGACTTCACCGTATCTGAAGGCGGCTTCATGTTGCCCCAGAACTTGGGATCATCGACATTCGACTTGTCGATCGCAGCGCCCGGGATCTTGAGGTTCGGACCCCAGGATTCGATCGTCAGGATCGAGTTGAGGCCGAGCACGTCATATTCGCCTGCCTTGATCTCCTGCTTGTTGACGACCTTGTCCATGAACATGGCGACCGCCGCCGCCTGCGCGTAGAGCGGCTGCTCCACCTCGACGTTCAGCCAGCCCTTGCGGATCAGGTCGAGGCCGACGGGGGCGCCGTTCGAGCTCATCATCAGGATGTCGCCCGGCTTCTTGCCGGCAGCTTCGAGCGACGCCACGGCAGCCACCGAAAGATGCGCGGCGTGGCTGAAGATCAGATCGATGTCGGGATTGGCGACGATCGAGTCGGCCACGATCGTGCCGGCATTCGAGGCTTCCCACTGCATGGCGGGCTGCGAGATGATGGTGACCTCCGGGAAGGCTTTCATCTTCTCCTCGAAACCCTTCTGGATGTCGAGCGTGTAGGGATCGCCCGGATCGCCCAGCACCTGCAGTATCTTGCCCTTGACCGAGCCGTTCTTCTCTGTGAGCAGCTTCTGCGCCTGCTCCGCCGCGACATAGCCGATCTCGATCGTGCCGGCGACCGACGTGAAGTCGGACGGCGTCGACGTGATCTGGCGGTCGAATTCGACCACGGGAATGCCGGCCGCGCGCGCCGCCTCGATGGACGGCTTCAGCGCGTTGAAATCGACGGCGGCGAGCACGATCGCCTGCGGCTTCAGCGCGATGACGTCGTTCATCTGGCTCTGCTGGGCGTCGGTCTTGTTGTCGGCGTTGAGCGTCTTCATCTCATAGCCGACCTGCTTCAGGAACATTTCCAGAGCGCTCACCGAGCCGGTCTGGAATTCGTCAAGCAGCGTCGGCACCATATAGTAGACCGTGCCCTTCGACTGCGCGAAGGCCGGCGTCAGCATCGTCATGGCGAGTGCCACGATGCCGAATACGCCCATGAGTATCCGTTTCATTTCGTTCGCTCCTGTTGCACCGGAACCCCTTTTCTGTCCGCCCCTCAGCCTGCCGGTCCGGCACCGGCAAGCGTTTCGCCCGTGATCATCCTGATCACCGCGTCGGGACTGGTTTCCTTTGTCGGCACGTCGCCAGCCACCACACCCTGGCGAATGACGACGATGCGGTCGGCGACCTGGAATGCCTGCTGCATGATATGCGTGATGATGACGACGCCGATGCCCTTGTTGGCGACGTGGCGGATCATGTCGAGGCCGCGCCGCGTCTGCTCGACGCCGAGCGCCGCGAACGGCTCGTCGAGCAGCACCAGCTTGCCGCCCCAATGGACGAAGCGGTTCAGCTCGATGGCCTGCCGCTGGCCGCCTGAGAGGTGCTCGACATTGGTCCTGAGCGAGGGAATGCGCGTTCCCGCATTGGCGAGCGCCTTGGCGACTTCGCGCTCCATCGCGGCCTCGTCGAGGATCGGGATGCCGAGGAAGGAGCGCGTGATCTCGCGGCCCATGAAGAAATTCGCGACCACGTCGACATTAGTGCAGAGCGAGAGGTCCTGATAGACCGTCTCGATGCCGGCCGCCTTGGCTTCCGCAGGCGATCTGGCGAGGAATTCCTTGCCGTCGAAGAGCATGCGGCCCGAAGTCGGATCGAGGCCGCCCGAAATGATCTTCACCAGCGTCGACTTGCCCGCTCCATTGTCGCCAAGAAGCGCCACCACCTCGCCCTTGCCGATGGAGAAGCTGATCCCCTTGAGCGCTTCGATGGCGCCATAGTTCTTGCGGATGTCCTCAAGGACGAGAAGCGGCTCCCTCATGCGGCGATCTCCCGTCCGGCTGGCGCTTCGGTCCGTTCCGCGAACATCTGGCCGAAGCGCGGCGACAGGACGCCGGAAACGGCCAGAGCGGCAGCGCCGCGCAACACGGAATGCTCGCCTCCCCGCGCCACCATCAGGCGCGGCACGGCGCGATCCCTGCGCGCCGATACGGAATTCGGCAGTTCGCTTCCCAGATCGGCAAGGCGCTGCAGCAGGCCGCCCGGCGCGAGGCCGCCGAGCACCACGGTAAGTGGATCGAACAGGTTTTCGATCGTCGCGATCGCATTGCGGAAGATCGGTGCGATCTGCGCGACCCAGTCGGCTTCCCCGCCATGCCAGCGGCCCAGCGCATCGAGCGAGACATAGCGCTCCAGACAGCCGCGATTGCCGCAGGGGCACGACTCTCCGTCGAGAACGACGGGAATATGGCCCACTTCTCCCGCATTGCCCCAGGCGCCGCGCAGGACGGCACCCTCATGCACCATGGCGCCTCCGAGACCGACGCCGAAGAACAGATAGTAATATTCGGAAAGCTCGGTGCCGAGGCCGTAAAGATGCTCGCCCAGCGCCGCGGCAACCATGTCGGTGTTGAGGAATGCCGGCAGTCCGGTCAGTTCCGCAAGGCGCTCCCGCAGCGGAAAGCCCTCCCATCCGGCCATGGTCGTCGGGCCGACGAAGCTCATGGATTCCACGCCGAACGGCCCGGGCAGCGCCATGCCGGCCCCCAGAATGCGCCCGCCGGGGCGCAGGGCCTTGAGTTCCGGCACCATGCGGCCGATCACGGCAAATGCATCGTCGGGGGATGCGTTGGCGGCCTCCTCGTGCAAGCCACCCACGACATCGCCGCTGAGATCGATCAGCGCGGCGTCGATGCCGCGCGGCGTCACGTGGATGCCGATGGCGAAACCGCCCTCGGGATTGATGCTGAGCATCGCCGGCGGCAGCCCCCGTCCCTTGGGCTCCTCCCGAAGCGAGAGCAGATAGCCCTGCTCCTCCAGTTCGCGGACGATGGTGGAGACGGTTTGCACCGTGAGGCCGACGCGTTCGGCGACATCGCCCCGCGTGACCGGGCCGTGCAACCGGATCGATTCAAGCACGATACGCCGGTTGTAGGGCCGTCCGAATTCCTGATTTGTCCCCTTCAGCGCCATGTCCTGCGCCCCATTGATGGGCGTAGAGTTGCATCGCCATGGCATTCAGTCAAATGGTTTTCAAAAATCGCTCGCAGCAGGCGGGTGAAACGTCTCGCCGACATGAAAATGGTCAGGCCGACGCTGCCGCCGCTGCCTCCACCGATGTGCGATAGTGCCACAGCACCTCGGCCACCGGGCCGATCATGCGCGCCTTGCCGTGCTCCATCCAGAGCCCTTGCGTACACCAGTCCATGACGAGCTGATCCGAATGCGACGCCAGCACGAGCAGACCCGCTTCCTCGATCATCCTGTTGGTGCGCTGCTTCGCCTTGTTGATGAACGACGCGTCGCCCGCGCCGATCCCCTCGTCGATGAGCAGCACATCGGCCTTCACCGAGGTCGAGATGGCGAAGGCAAGGCGCGCCGACATGCCGGCAGAGTAGGTGCGGATCGGCATGTCGAGGAAGTCGCCGAGTTCGGATACCTCCGCGATCTCGTCGGTCGAGGCGCGGATTTCGTCCAGCGAAAGCCCGAGCGCGATGCCGCGCAGCACGATATTGTCCCAGCCGGTGCTGTCGGGGTCCATGCCGAAGCCGAGATCGAAGATCGGCGCGATGCGGCCCTCGACGCGCACGCTGCCTTCGCTCGGCGGGTAGATACCGGCCATGACCCGCAGCAGCGTCGATTTGCCTGCGCCATTGTGCCCGATCAGCGCCAGCCTGTCGCCGCGCTTCAGCGACAGCGACAGGTTGTCTACGGCGCGCACGGACAGCTTGTAGCCGTCGCGCACCTTGATCGTGCCGCCCGTGGCGGCCGAAAGCAGGCTGTTCTTCAGCGAACGGGTTCCGGCCCCGAGAATCGGGATGTCGACCGTGACGTTTTCAAGGACGATGCTCGACATGTCTGATCAGGCCCAATAGGCAATCTGCGCGCGGTAGCGCGCAAAGAAGATAAAGGCGATGACGGCGACGAACAGCGTCGTCGAACCGGCCACGATCCAGCTGAGATCGCTGGGAATGCCGCCCATCAACGGCCGCCGAACCAGTTCCAGATAGTGATAGAACGGATTCACATGGACGAAGTAGGCCCGGTCGGAAAGCACCTCCGCGCTCCAGAAGATCGGCGTCAGGAAGAAGAATATCTGCATGATGCTGCCGACGATCGGGGGGATATCGCGGAAGCGCGCGGCGATCGGCCCGATCAGCAGCGCGGCGAAAAAACCCGAAATCAGGATCAGCATCAGGCCGGGAATCGCCAGGAGAACGCTCCAGCCGAGCGGGATCGGGAAGATGAGCCAGACGATCACGTAGATCGCGAAATTGTGCACGAAGGCGATCACGTGCCGCGAGAGCAGCTTGAACACATAGAAGCTCAGCGGCAGTTGCGACTGCTTGATCGAAGCGGCGGCGCCGGAAAAGACAGTGCAGGATTCGTTGATGATCGCCGAGATCAGCCCGAAGACCATGAAACCGAGCGCCACATAGGGCAGGAACGTATCGATCGCCTGGCCGAACACGCCGGCATAGAACCAGCCCAGCGCGCCGACCAGAATGCCCATGTTGAGGGTCAGCCAGAACGGGCCGAGCAGCGAGCGCTGGTATTGCCGGCGGATGTCGTGCGACGACAGATACGTCCATGTGCGCCAGCGCGACAGGCCGTCGACGATGTCGAGGTAAGCCAGCCGAAGCATCTTCGGCCAGCCGAGACCGCTGCGGACCTCGAGAATGGTTGACGATGACAAGGAGAAACTCCCATGTGGACGAACACGCCGTCGTGTTCCGTGGGCCAGCCTCATATTACACGCCGGCCCCCTTAGTCCACCTCGCCAGAATACCGACGATCCATGCCGACTGCGACCAATCCGCCCCCGGAACGGCCGAATCATTGGATCAATCGCATCGCAAAAGGGTGAAACAAGGGCGGAACGGTCGCGTTTCGGCAACCGCTCCCTGCCCATCCTGTGGAACCAATACGAACCCATACGATTGCCCATCCCGCCAGCGGCATTGTTGTTCTAAGAGGCCGTGGGGATCGTGGCGAAAGAGCCGCGGATTCTAAAAGGAAACGGATTTCGGATGAGTGTCGGCCTTATCGCGCTGCTGGACGACGTGGCCACGCTCGCAAAGGCGGCGGCCGCGTCTCTCGACGACGTCGCCGCGCAGGCGACGAAGGCCGGCGCCAAGGCCGCCGGAGTGGTGATCGACGACACCGCCGTCACCCCGCGCTACGTCACCGGACTGTCGGCCGCGCGCGAATTGCCCATCATCGGCAAGATCGCCGTCGGATCGCTGAAGAACAAGCTGCTGATTCTGTTGCCGGCAGCGCTGCTGCTCAGCCTGTTCCTGCCGCAGGCGATCACGCCGCTTCTCATGATCGGCGGCATCTATCTCTCCTATGAGGGAACGGAGAAGGTTTTCGAGCTTCTCGTGCCGCATGCCGCCCACCAGCACGTGTCGGAACTCGAGCCGATCGCTCCGTCCGCCGATTCCCTGGAGGACCGGACAGTCGCCGGCGCGATCAAGACCGACTTCATTCTGTCCGCCGAGATCATGGCCATCACTCTCGGCGCGGTGCCGCAAAGCGGCTTCTGGACACAGGCGATCGTGCTGGCGATCGTCGGCCTGGTCATCACCATCGCCGTCTATGGCGTCGTCGCCCTGATCGTCAAAGCCGACGACGCCGGCGTGGCGCTGGCGCGCACCGAATGGCCGAATCTGGCCGGAAGGATCGTCCGCCGGACCGGGCGCATGCTGGTCTCGGGAATGCCGTTGTTCCTCACCGCGCTGGGCGCGGTCGGAACCGCCGCGATGATATGGGTTGGCGGCGGCATCGTCCTGCATGGGCTGGAAGTGTTCGGCATCGAAGGGCCGAGCCATCTCGCACACGACCTGTCCGAATGGGCCGCGCATGCGGTGCCGGCCTTCGACGGCTTCGTCTCGTGGGTCGCCCAGGCCCTGTTCTCCGGCCTTGCCGGCCTGGCCATCGGCGCTGTGGCTATACCGCTGACCGGCTACGTGCTTTCTCCGGTCTGGCGACGGCTCCGGCCGTTCCTTCGCCGGAAACGAAAACCGACGGCGTGAATCCGGACAGAGCACGGCCAGTCAGGCATCTGAATGCGGTCGGTCAACGCCCGTCCTGACCGGGTAATGGCGACGATACATGCGCGGCCGCTGCCACATTGGCTGCTTTGAGACAGTCGATGAAGGGAGACCCCGCGACGAGAGCAGCCGCGAAAGCCCCGACAAAGGCATCGCCTGCCCCATGCGTGCTGACGAGTTTTACCGGAAGTGCAGGCAGGCTGACCGTCTGTCCGGAGGCGGCGTCCCGGCCGGCAAGCCCGGCGGCGCCAGCGGTGACGACAACTCTCGGGAACGTGCGCGCAAGCATTTCCGCGGCGGCCGTTGCCGAGGCGAGATCGTCGACCGGCAATCCGCAAAACTGCTCGGCCTCGATGGCATTGACGACGAGGATGTCGACCAGTCCGGCGAACTCCTGCCCGAGAGCGCGATAGGGAGCGGCATTCAGGCAAACCGGCACGCCGGCGCGCCGCGCCGCCATGGCGGCGGCGAGGTTGGTGGTTTCCGGCATCTCGTTCTGAAGCACGAGCAGCCCGGCGTCGCTCCACAAGGTTTCGTCACCAAGGGCGGCGACGTCAGCCGCGAGATTGGCTCCCGACACGATCACCGCGCCATAGTCGCCCTCGGCGTCCATGATGGCCACGCTCATGCCGGAGCCGACGCCATCCAGCACGGCAACGCGCGAGGCGTCCACGCCGGAACGGTCCAGGCGGCGCATCAGATAGCGACCGAAATCATCGTTCCCCACCGCGCCGACCATGCGCACCGGGGCGCAGGCCCGCGCCGCCGCCACGGCCTGATTGCCGCCCTTTCCACCGAATTTCGGCCGCCAGCCATAGCCTGCCACAGTCTCGCCCTTGCGGGGCCTGTCCGGCGCATCGACGACAATGTCGTAGTGGAGACTGCCGACCACGACGACGGCGCGCGAGGAAGCGTTCACGGCCTGCGTCTCCTGCCGGCAACGGCGCCCATGGTGGCCGCAAGGTTGCGTTCCGCCGCCGCGAGATCGCGCCGGGCAACGGCGGCGAAAACCGCGTCGAAGAGGATCAGCTGCGCGATCCGTGCCGCCGCATTCTCGCCCAGCAGCGGCGATCCCTCGGCCGTGGAACACAGCACGACATCGGCGATCCCGGCGAGCGCCGAGGTCGGATAATTGGTCAGTGCGATGGTGCGCGCGCCCCGGCGCTTCGCGAATTCCAGCGGCTCGATCACCGCCTCGGTCGTCCCCGAATGCGAAATGCCGACGGCGACATCGCCTTCGCCGAGCAGCGCGGCGGACATCAGCATCATATGCGCGTCGTCGAACACATTGCTCCGGACGCCGATGCGCAACAGCTTGTGCGAGACGTCCCGTGCGATCTGTGCGGAGCCGCCGATGCCGTAGAAATCGCGCTGCCGCGCCGAGAAAATCGCCTCGGCAGCCTGCTCAAGCGCCGCCGGATCGAGGATCGAAAGCGTTTCCTCGATGGCCCGCATCGTCGTCCGGAACACCTTGGCCGCGATGTCGGCATCCGTATCGTCGTCCGAAAGCTCGCCTCTCTGCCCGCTGGTCGGCAACCGGTTGTAGGTGGCGAGCCCGGCGCGCAGCTCCTTGAAACCTGCAAAGCCAAGCTTCTTGGCGACCTTCACAACCATGGCCTCCGAGACCCCGGCATCGTCGGCGACTGATCTGAGCGACGTCGTCTCGTCGAAATCGCGCCGGGCGCGGATCGTCTCGACCACCTGTGCTTCGAGCGGCGTCAGCTGCGGCATCATCATTCGGATGCGTGGACCCACCGTCTTTGGATCGAGGAGAGACATGCCATCCTGCCTCAAAGGCCGATCAGCGCCTTGTTGACGCTGACCTGACTGGCGACCGCGTCCTGCATCGCGACGGCCGCCGCGAGCTGATTGTCGCCGTCCAGCCTGTCGGCGACCTCCATCAGCCGGTTCACGACGGCGATGTTGGCTTCGCACTCGGCCACGGGGTCGAGGCCGCTCGCGTCCGGAAAAGTGTCGAAATAGAGCGCACCGTCATAGCCGTCGCGGCGGATCTGGCGCAGCAGTTCCAGCGTCGAGCGTAGATGCACCGCGCCGACCATCAGGCCGTCGTCGCGCTTGCCATAGCCGTCGTTCAGGTGAACGCCAAGCAGGCGGCTTCGCCGATGCACCAGATGGGCGGCAAGCGCAGGCTGCTCGCCGGCATAGAGCGAATGCGCGAAATCGATGGTCACGCCGAGATTGGGTGACCCCGCCTCCTCGATCGCCAGCAGCGTCGTCGCGGCATCGCGCAGCAGCGCCTGCGCGCGCGGCTCGTCCGGCTTGTATTCGATACTGACGCGGCAGGCGGGATCGTGCGCCGCCACCTCCCGGATCGCTTCCACCTCCCAGTCCCAGACCTGCGCATAGTCGATCTGGAAATTGTAGTCGAACCCGTCCTGTCCGAGCCATATCGTCATCAGGTCGATGCCCATTTCCCGCGCTGCATCGATGCCGCGTTTGGTGAGGTCGATCGCCTCTCGCCTCACGGATGCGTTCGGATTTGTGAAGGCGCCGCGCTTGTAGACAGGATTTGTGTAGTAGCGCATGGCGAGACCGTTGATCGCCAGCCCGGCGCCGTTGATCCTGCGCGCAAGTTCCGACGGCTTTTCCTGCACGTGGTCGGGAAAATTCAGATCGACGTCCGTCAGGCCCTTCACCGTGGCGGCGCGTTCGACCATCTGCATGAAGGTGGGCTTGTCCCTGAGATCGGGCCAGAAAAGCTCCGGAGCGGAGCCGAACGAATTCAGACGAGTGGCAAATCGGGTCATTTCGCGCGGGCTGCTGATCAATGGATACTTCACAAGAATATATTAATTCGTGAAGTAGTCAAATCCAATCGAAGCGCAGAACGACGCAGTTCTGCTGGACAGACCCAAGGAGGCTAGGCAGACGCGCTGCTACGGAACCAGGTTTCGCTTTAGCCGCCTGCCGGCGCGCCTATCGCATCATCGCGGCGACGTTGCCCCCGTCGACCGTGACGACCGCGCCGGTGGATGTGCGGGCCTTGGCCAGATGCACGAATGCGGCGGCGACGTCGGCGCCGGTCACCTCGCGGCCGACGAGATTGCCGCGCATATAGACTTCGGGCGTGACGCCGCGCGCCTTGCTGCGTTCCGCGACCATCTGGTCCGTCATCAGCCCGGTCCGGATACGGTCCGCATTAACGGCGTTGGCCGTGATGCCCGAGGGACCGTGCTCGATCGCATACTGGCGCATCAGTGCCATGAGAGCGGCCTTCGACGTGCCGTAAGGCCCGAGATCGGGGCCGGGATTGACCGCCTGCTTGGAGACGTTGAAGACAAGGGCGCCGCCGGTCTTCTGCTTTTCCATCACCCGCACCGCCGCCCGCGCCATATAGTGATGGCTCCAGAAGTTCAGATCGAAAGCCTTCCGGAACGTCGCCTCATCCACGGACAGAAGCTTGCCCTGGAAGGCGGCTCCCGCATTCGAGATCAGGATATCGACGCCGCCGAAATGTGCAGCCACCTTCTCGACCGCCGCATCGACTGAAACCGGATCGGTGACGTCGCAGACGACCGGAAACCCGCCAAGCTGCTTCGCCTCACGCTTCAGCGCCTCCTCGTTGATGTCGAAAAGGGCGACTTCGGCACCCTCGGCCTTCAGCGCCTCCGCCACGGCCCGGCCGAGGCCGCTGGCGCCGCCGGTCACGATGGCGATCTGCCGGGTGAGCGGCTTCTCCAGATTCTTCGCGAGCTTGGCCTGCTCCAGCGACCAGTACTCGACGTCGAAGAGGTCCGGTTCCGGCAGCGCCTCGAAGGCCTCGATCCCTTCTGCATTGGTGATGACCTCGACGGTCGCCTCAACGCAATCCGCTCCGACCATGGCGCTCTTGCGCGTCGCACCCGCAGCGAAGATGCCTACGCCGGCGACGTAGAAGACGCGCGGCATGGGATCGAGCATCTTCTTGATGCCGCCGACGCGCACATTGTTGCGCTCGAAATACGCGATGTAGTCATCCTTGTAGGCGGCGACGGCATCGCGCACCGCCTTCGCCCATTGATCGAGCTCGCCCTTGACGGGTGCGGGCAGCGCGACGCCGAAACGCTTGATATGGATGACATGCTCGGGCGTCGCGTTGCCACGGCGCACCAGATCACCGGCGTTGCCGGCGTTGCAGAAATCCAGAATCTTCTCGCTCGTGCGGTATTCCAGCACGAAGCGCTTCGGCGCACCTTCCAGCCCGCTGTCGAGGGCGATGGCTCCGCGCAGGATCGGCGCGACCTCGCCGACTGAAGCGAGGTTTTGCGGCAGCGAAACGCCCGTGAACGGCCTGGCCCTGCCCTGCGCGATACGCTTTTCGGCCTTGTCGATCTTGGCGATCATATCCTCGTAGGACGTGCGCGAATCGTCGGACCAGGTGAAGATGCCGTGTTTCAGCAGGATCATGCCGTCGGCTTTCGGCTGCGCCTTAAAAGCCTTGTCGCAGGCCTTGGCGAGATCGAAGCCCGGCATGACGTAGGGAACCACGATGGAATCCGGGAACAGTTCACGGATGAGGTCCTCGCCATGCGGCTGGTCGGTCAGCGACACGATGGCGTTTGCGTGCGTGTGGTCGATATGCCGGAACGGCAGGATCGCGTGCAGGATCGCCTCGATCGAGGGATTCGGCGCATAGGGATCTAGCAGCAGCCGACGCTGAAGCATCACCATGTCCTCGTCAGAAAGCGTCTCAAACTCGACCATCGCCTGCAGCGGATGGAGTCTTACGGCGGGCAGGCCGGCGGGCTCGATGACACCCATGTCCCAGCCGCTGCCCTTGACGCACAGTACGTCGACCTCGCTGCCGTCCATGTCGGTCAGGACGGTCTTCACCGACGTATTGCCGCCGCCATGCAGCACGAGTTCCGGATCGCTGCCCAGAAGGCGCGTCGTATAGGTGCGGATGGCGAGGTCGCGATTGACGCCCTTCGCGACATAGGCATCCACGACCGATGCGAATTCGGCGTCGGACCAGCGTGACTTCATGATAATCCTCTCTTCGCCCGGCGTTTTTCCGGCGCCGGCTTGATGCACCGAAGAGAGGATTCATTCAAGGCCTGCATCCGTCGCGAACCCGCTTCGTATGCCGGCGCAACCTGCGGACGACGAACCGACGTATCCCTCCGCCGGCTGCGCCGCGTTCGGGATGATCAGGACTTCGGCGAAAGCCGCGTGATGCGGTCGCCCTGCTCGTCTTCGGGATTGCGCGCCTTGTTCACGGCGAAGGCATTGCCCTTGCCGTCGACAGATACGTGGTTCGAGAACGGCGCATTCTCCAGATTGGCGACGATGTTGCCGTCGACATCGACCACGGTGACCGTTCCGGCATCGCGGCTGGTGACATAGGCAAGGCGCTTGACCGGATCGAAGGCGACGTTGAGCGCGCCCGCGCCCACCGCGACATTGTGCAGGGTCTTGCCCGACTCTGCATCGACGATCAGCAGATTGTCGCTGCCCTGTCCCGCAACGAAGATGCGGTTCGTCTGCGCATCGTAGCTGACGCCGATCGCGGTGCGGGCTCCCTCGACCGGGAACACCTTGTCCACGGCAAGCGTCGCGACGTCGATGATGGCCGCCTCGGAGGTCGTGAGGCTCACGGTGTAAAGCTTGCCAGACGTCGCATCGAACCGCAGGCTGCCGACGGAGAAATCCTCGCCGCGCTTTGTCGACTTGATCTCGATGTTCTGGACGAATTCCAGCGACTTCGCGTCGAATACGGCGACGTTCGGTGTGCCGGTCGCGGAGGCGAACACCTTGCCGTCCTTCTCGTCAACGGCGACGTCGCGCGCGTGCTGCACGGTGCCGGGATCGAACTGCTTCAGCAGGGAAAGGTCGGACTGCTTGTAGGCGGCAACCGTATTCTGGCGAGTATTGGTGACCCAGACGGTGTCGTTCGCGTCATCGACGCCGACGCCATAGACCGCGAACACGCCGCCGTCGTTGTTTTCGGCACCCTCGCGCGCAGGCGCCGCGCCCGGCGTCACCTGAGCCTCGATCGCAAGCGTCTCCGGATTGACCTTTACAAGCGCAGAACTCTTTACCGGCGGCCGGCCGGTCGCCGCAGTCACGAACAGCACGTTGTTCCTGGCGCTGTAGGCGGACTGGTAGAGACCCGGAACCAGTTTCGCCGTTTCGGCGGAGAACTTGTCGGCGCCCGAAAGCGGCACGACTGGCGAAATCTTAAGGTCGATGGTTTCGGCGTGGTAGGGCTTGGCCGTGGTGACGACCAATTGATGCGTGCCGACAACCGCGTCGGCCGGCAAGGTAAATTTTACTTCGAACTTGCCTTCAGCATCGGCGACGACGGGGCTGCCGATGACACTGATGCCGCGCGAGATGGTGATCTCCTGTCCCGGCTTGAAGTCCTGACCCGAAACCTGGACTTCGCCGCCCGCAAGCACCGGGACACCGCGTTCGGCAGATGACGCCCGGGCGCGACCCGTATAGTCGGCATCCGGCGCGTCGAACGCGACCTGCGCCAACGCCGTGCTGAGCCCGGCCGCGAGGGCCGAGACGAGGATCACGGACCGCAGGCCGGCCCGGAAAGTGACGCCACGAAAATCTCTCATGCTTCTGTTCCTGTTTGCATTCGATTGATCGACAAGCGACGGAAGAAGCTTGCCGCGGCGCGCGGCTGGCAGTTCGTCGGCTGTGTCGGTCCTATATAAGATGACCTGTGTACTCAAGTTAATTTCGGGCAATGCGGCTCAGGCGCGTTGCGTCGCGCCGCCGTCGACATAAAGGTCGGCCATGGTGATGTGACCGGCACGGTCGGAAAGCAGGAAGACGACGGCGTCGGCGACGTCTTCCGGCGTCGCAAGCTTGGCGAGCGGTATGCCGGCCTTGAAGGTCTCCGGCGAGCCGGCGATGACCCGTTCGGCGCCTTTCTCGTCCGCCCACATGCCTGTCTGCATCGGCGTAAGCGTCGAACCCGGTGCGACGATGTTGCAGCGTATGCCGTGGGGGGCGAGTTCGAGGCCGAGCGAGCGCATGAACATGGTCGCGGCGGCCTTCGACGCGGCATAGGCGGCCATGCCGTGGCGCGGCACGCCGGCCGCGTTGGAGCTCACCGTCACCATGACGCCCCGGCGGCGCGGCGCCATGCGGCGCGCAAGCGCCCGGCACAGATGGAAGACGCCATCGACGTTCACCGCGAACACATGCCGCCATGCCGCGTCGTCCGTATCGACGGCGAGCATGTTGCAGAGAACGCCGGCCACGTTGACGCCGTAGCGGATCGGTCCCCAATCGGCTTCGACCTCTTCGACCAGCGCATCGACGGCGGCGCTGTCCGTCACGTCGAGCGGCATCAGGCAAAGGCTGGCGCTACCGCCGCCAAGCGCTTCATGCAGACCCTCGACGTTGCGGTCGGTCGCGACGACGCGCGCGCCCTCCTCCAGCAGCAGCCGTACCACGGCCGCGCCGATGCCTCCGGCCGCGCCCGTCACCACAGCGACGCCGCCGTCAATTCCGCTCGAACGCATCAGGCTTCCCCTTCGTCCATGCTTGCCAGCCGCCGCGCCAATTGCGGTGCGATGATTGCCACGGCCTCGCGGCTCGTCAGTTGCGGATGCAGGAACGGCACATCGATGACGTCGACCGCCGCCGCATAGGCGTGCCAGAGTTCGGGCTTCAGCGGCTTGTCCTTGTGGTCGAGCGCAGCGCGGACATGGACGATCGGCCCGTCAAGGCGGCAGTGATAGTGGCCGCGAACCAGTCGGTTCGTGTCCGGCACGACCCGCACGACGCCGGTAAGCACTTGCGGCGGCAGATTGCCGAGCAGGCTGTCGCTGGCGCGCAGGAAGTCCACGATCGCCTCGCGCGTCACCAGTTCCGGATACTGGTCCGCGTCGAAGCCGGCTATAGTCAGCAGCGAGCGCAGCGCCGCCGCCTCGTCCGGCTCGGGCTCGGCCCGCCAGCAGTCGGCCGGGTAGGAATCGAGCAGTGCGACCAGTCCGACCTCCTCGCCCTGCGCCCTAAGCTCGCACGCCATCTCCTGCGCGATGATGCCGCCGACCGACCAGCCGGCCAGATGATACGGTCCGTGCGGCCGAATGTCCTTGATCCTGCGCACATAGTCTTCGGCGAGCGCCGCGAGGCTTTCCGGCACGGGCACTCCGGGGTCGAGCGCAGGCGCCTGCAGGCCGTAGACCGGCCGATCCTCGCCAAGCGCCCATGCCAGCCAGCGATAGCCCCAGGCGATGCCGCCAGCCGGATGGACGATGAAGACGGGCGCGCCCTCACGGCCCTCGCCTGCCAGCCGGATGAGCGGCCCCAAGCCTTGATCGGCCGGCATCTCGTCGCGGTCGATCAGGCCGGCGAGCGCGCCGACTGTCGGATGCTCGAAGAGGGTGGCCAGGCCCGGATCGCGCCCGAATTCCTCTTTCACCCGGAGCATCAGATGGATCGCAAGCAGCGAATCCCCGCCCAGCGTGAAGAAGTCGCCGGACGGACTGGCTGGCTTTTCGAGGCCGAGCACATCGGCGAACAGCGCACCAAGACGCGCCTCGGTTTCGGTCGCGGGGTTTTCATCCGCACCGTCCTCCAGCGCGGGGGCCGGCAGCGCCGCACGGTCGAGCTTGCCGTTCGCCGAAACCGGCAACGCCTCGATCTGCACGAAGGCGGCAGGAATCATGTAGTCGGGCAGGGTCGCGGCAAGCCGTGCCTTCAGCGCCGGTACGTCGACAGGGCCGTCGGCGACAAGATAGGCCACGATCCGCTTCGCGCCCGGCATGTCCTCACGCGCGATGACACCGGTCTGCCGCGCCAGACCCGACGCCATGATCGCCGCCTCGATCTCACCGAGTTCGATCCGGAGGCCACGTATCTTCACCTGATGGTCTGAGCGGCCGAGAAACACCACCGCCCCGTCCTCGCGCCGACGCGCAAGATCCCCCGTCTTGTAGATGCGTTCGCCGGGCAGGAAAGGGTCGGGCAGGAAGCGGTCCGCCGTCAGGTCGTCGCGGCCGAGATAGCCGCGCGCAAGTTGCACGCCGCCGAGCCAGAGATGGCCGACGCTGCCCGGCGGCAACGGCCTCAGCCGCTCGTCCAGCACATAGAGCCGCGTGTTCCAGACCGGGAAGCCGATCGGAACCGGCGACGAAACGTCGTGCGGCGCGGCCGGCCAGTAGCTGACATCGACGGCGGCCTCCGTCGGGCCGTAGAGATTGTGAAGCTCGGCATCGATTGTCTTGTGGAAGCGGTCGCGCTGGTCGGCCGTCAGTTCCTCGCCGGAGCAGAAGACCCGTCTGAGCGTGAGCCCGTGCGAGGCGGGCGAGGCGAGGAACGCCGACAGCATCGACGGCACGAAATGCGCCGTCGTGATGTTCTCGTCCTGGATCAGGGCGGCGATTGCTTCGGGATCGCGATGCGCGCCGGGCGGTGCGATCACCAGCGTCGCGCCGGTCAGCAGCGGCAGGAAAAACTCCCAGACAGACACGTCGAAGGTCGCGGGCGTCTTTTGCAGGATGCGGTCGGACGCCTCGAAACCGTAATGCGTCCGCATCCATTCCAGCCGGTTGACGATGGCGCGGTGCTCGATGACGACGCCCTTCGGCTCGCCGGTCGAGCCGGACGTGTAGATGACATAGGCCATGTCGGCCGCTTGCGCCCGACTCGGCGGAACCGCGCCCTCCTGCGGCCATTGCGAAACGGGCAACACTCCCGCGTCGGCAGGAAACAGCCCGGCATCCGCATCGAAAGCCAGCACGCAGACCGGGCTCGCCGAGCGCAGGATGCGCGCCAGCCGCTCAGGCGGATGGTCGAGGTCGAGCGGCAGATAAGCGCCGCCGGCTCTCAGCACCGCCACCAACGCCACCACCAGTTCGAAGGAGCGCGGCAGCGCCACGGCGACGATGGTTTCGCGGCCGACGCCCAGCGCCGCCAGATTGGCGGCCAGCGCAGCCGAGCGCCTGTCGAGCTCGGCATAGGTCAGCGTCTCGCCGGCATAGATCAGCGCCGGCGCGTCGGGCGTCGCCGCGAAGCTGCGCTCGATCAGGGTAACCAGCGTGGCATCCACCACGTCATGGTCCGTCGCGTTCTCGCGGAAGATCGTGCGTTCGATCTCGTCGGGGCTTGCTGTCGGCACTCCGGCAAGGCTGGCCGACGTGACGGCGCGCGCGAGGAACGCACGAAGCCGAGCCGAATGGGCCTTTGTCTCCGCCTCGGAATAAAGGTCGGGATTCGTGTCGACCTCGAAGACCAGCGCCTCCGTCGCATCGCCACGGAAGGTGAAGGTGATGTCCTCGACCGCGCCCGCGCCGAGAATGTGCAGCTTCACGTCGAGGCCGGTCATCTTCGGCGGCAGATCGAAGGGCTGGACGTTGATGAGCGGGCCGTAGAGCCGGCGGTTGCCGCCGATCAGGCCGAGTTCGCGGCGAAGCTGCTCGCTGCGGTAGCGGCCGTGGCGTCGCGCCTTCGCCAGTTCTCGCGATACGCCGACCAGAAAATCGCCAAGCGGCTGGTCCTCGTCCGGCGAGACTCGCAGGGGCAGCACGTTCATCAGCATGCACGGCACGCGCGCGGCGGCGCTGCCCAACCGCCCCATATGCGGCACGCCCGCGACCAGTTCCGGCGCACCCGCCATGCACCAGCAATAGGCCGCGACCAGAGCGGTGAGCGCGTCGGGCCAGGTCACGCCGGTCGAGTCGGCGAGCTGCCGCAGGCCCGCCAGCAGTCCTGCATCGAGACGCGCCGTCTCGCGGCGGAACCAGTGCGCCGAGACCGGCCGGCCGGGCGCGAGGCTGGCGACTTCCGGCAGATCCCTGAGCTTCTCATGCCAATAGGCGCGGTCGGTCTCGCGCCTTTCCGACGCGCGATAGGCCGCATCGTCATCGAAGGCGCGTTGCAATGGCGGTGGCGGAGCGCCGGCCGGCTTGCCGCCCTTCATCGCGGAATAGAGTTCCGCCACCCGGTTGGTGACAAGCACGATACCGTAGCCGTCCGTCGCCAGATGATGGATGCGCTCGTACCAGAAGAAACGTTCCGGCCCCAGCCTGAACAGGGTGAAGGCGGCCATGCCGTCGCGGGAAAGGTCGAGCGGCGTGTCGGTATCGCGCCGCATCGCCGCATGCGCGGCCGCCTCTGCATCGGCCTCTCCCGACAGATCGACGATCCCGAGTTTTGGCCGGAGCGCCGGATCGACCACCTGCCTGACGCCGAACTCGTCCTCGACAAAGCGCAGCGACAGCGCTTCCGTTTCCGCCGCCATCCGGTCGAAAGCCTGCCGGAAGGCATCGATATCGAGCGCCCCGGCGATTTCGAGATATTGCCCGGTGTTGAGGATCGGGTTCGCCGGATCGATGCGCTGCACATACCAGAGGCCGGACTGCGCCTCGGTCAGCGGCACCCCATCGGACGCGCCGGAAAGATCGACGATGCGGACCGCGCCGGACATGGGCGGTCAGGCTTTCGCCTGATGGCGCTGCACCGCTTCCCACCATGCGGCAAGCGTGAAATTCTCGGCGGCCTCGCCGAAATCGAAATCCACGCCGGATTCCGTCCACTTCACCAGAAGGTTCATAACCCGCATGGAATCGAGGCCGAGATCCATCAGATTGTCGTCGAGTCCGATCTCCTCCGGATCCTCATGGATTATCGCGGCAATGTCGGCGCGCATCTGTTCGAGCGTGATGGTCATGGCAATTCCTTCCGGTCAGACCAGCGCGGCGACAAGCTGGTCCGTGGTCATCGGCACGCCGCAGCGCCCGGCCACCCACTTCACCGCCATGTCGTGCTCGGCGCGCGAAAAATCCGCCAGCGCATCGGCCGGGAAAAACGTCTCGATGTCGCGCTGGAACGCTTCGCCGGCCGTCATCAGGCAGCCGATATGGGCGTAGATGCCGGTGACGATCAGCTGGTCGCGCCCTCGAACCCGCATCATCGTCTCCAGATTGCTGCGCTGGAAGGCGCTGTAGCGATGCTTGACCAGCACGAAATCGCCGGGTTGCGGCGCAAGCTCCGGCACGATCGCCTGATGCTCGGGGATGCCGCGCATGCCCGGCCCCCACAGGTCGGCCTGCAAGCCACGGTCGCGGCGGTCCTGATCGCCGTCCTGAGCCGTGTAGAACACGGGGGCGCCCTTTTCCCGGCAGTGAGCGGCGAGACGCGCGATGTTGGCGGTCGCGGGAGCGATGGGCGAAGTGCCGGGCGTGAAGGCGCCGACGAAATAATTCTGCATGTCGTGGATGAGCAGCGCGGCGCGCGCCGTCTCCACCTTCCACGGTCCGCGCGACGCAGGAAGCTCCTCGGCGCGTGGCAGGTCATAAGGCGGGATCTTCGGCAGCGCCATCACGCCTTCTCCTGCTCGGCCTTGAGGAAGCGCTCGCGCAGCGCGGCGCGCAATTCCTTGCGGCTGATCTTGCCGACAGCCGTCGTCTGGAATTCGGAGACGAAGACGATCTGGTCGGGAACCTTGAACTCGGCGAGGTTGCGTCCGCGCACGAAAGCCTTCAACTCGGCGGCCTTCAGCTTGTCGCCATTCGGAATGATGAAGGCGCAGCTCCGCTCGCCGAGATAGGGATCGGGGATCGACACCACCGCCGCATCGAAGACGCGCGGATGCGCCAAAAGATGATCCTCGATCTCCTCGGCCGAAATCTTCTCGCCGGCGCGGTTGATGTGATCCGTCGCACGGCCCTGCACGACGAGATAGCCTTCCGGCGTGCGCTTCACGACGTCGCCCGTGCGGTAGAAGCCGTCCTCGGTGAAGGAGCGCGCATTGGCCCCGGCGTCGTTGTGGTAGGCGCGGATCGTGTAAGGCCCGCGCGTCAAAAGATTGCCCGGCTCGCCCTCCGGCACGGGATTGCCGCGATCGTCCATGATCAACACCTCGTCGTCGGGGCAGATCGGACGTCCCTGCGTCTCCACGACGAGGTGTTCGGGGTCGTCGAGGCGCGTGTAGTTGACCAGCCCCTCGGCCATGCCGAACACCTGCTGGAGCTGGCAGCCGAGCGTGGCGCGGACCCGCTTTACCGCTTCCGGCATGAACTTGGCCCCGCCGACCTGCAGCACCCTTAACGACGACAGGTCGTGTTTCGCAGCGGGTGCCGCCTGCATCCACAAGAGCGCCAGCGGCGGCACGAGGCCAGTGATCGTCACCTTCTCGCGCTCGATCAGCGGAAATGCCGTTTCCGGGCTGGGCGACGGGCAGAGCACGACACGGCTGCCCGCAAGGAGCGCTCCCATATAGCCGGGCGAACTCATCGGGAAATTGTGGGCGGCCGGCAGCGAGACCATGTAGACGCTGTCCGCGTCCAGCCCGCAGATCTCGGCGCTCGCGCGGAAACTGTAGATGTAGTCGTCATGCGTGCGCGGGATGAGCTTGGACAGGCCCGTGCTGCCGCCCGAAATCTGGAGGAAGGCGACGTCCGACGGATCGGGCCTGTGCGCTACGAAGCCCGGATCGGCCGCGAAAGCATCGAACGGCACGAATTCCTGCGCGTCGCCGACGACGATCACGTGCCGGAGCGCGGAAACTTCAGCCTGCACCTCGCGGGCGAGCTTGCGATAGTCGAAACCGTCCTGCGTCGCGGCGACGACATAGGCGACGGCCTCCGATTTCCGTGCGAAATGCGCGATCTCCGTCAGGCGATGCGCGGGCAGCGCGTAGACCGGCACGATACCCGCCAGGAACAGCCCGAACACGGCGGGGAAGAACTCGGGGATGTTGCCGAGCTGCACGACGACGCGGTCTCCGGGCGCCAGTCCGAGCGCGAGGTATCCGGCGGCGGCCGTCTCCGCCCGCCTCAGCAATTCGCCATAGGTCCAGCGCTGTTCGCCGCCGACGATGGCGACACGGTCGGGAAAGGCCGCCGCGCGTTCCTGCAGCATCGCCGGAAACGTCTCGCCGCGCCAATAGCCGGCGCGACGGTAGCGCTCGGCGAATTCGGCCGGCCATGTCTGGGCGAGCGGTATCATGCCGCCCTGCCCGCCACGGCGCGGCCCTGCTCGTCGACGCCGAGCGCCTTCAGCATGGCGAGGAATTTCGCCGAGGTCTCGTCCACCTCGCCTGCCGGGTCTGAGCCCGGCACGATGCCGGCTCCCGCGTAAAGCCGCGCCCGCGACCCGGCCACCTCGGCGCAACGCAGCGAGACGAACCATTGTCCATCGCCGCTTTCGTCGGTCCAGCCCACCGCGCCGGCATAGAAACCACGGTCGTAGCTTTCGAGTTCGCGGATCACCTCGGCAGCATGGTCGCGGGGCAGGCCGCAGACTGCCGGCGTCGGATGCAGCACCGCAGCCAATTCCGCCGCCGAAGTCGACGGATCCTTGAGTTTGCCGACAATGCGCGTTCCGAGATGCCACATGGTGGCCGTCGTCACCAGCGTCTCTGGGTCCGGCGCCGAAAGCTTGGAACAGTAAGGGTTGAGCGCATCGAACACGGCTTCCACCACCGCGCGATGTTCGCGTTGGTCCTTGTCCGAGGATTTGAGCGCAGCGGCGGCTTCCCGGTCGGATACGGGGTCGGCGTGGCGTCGCGCCGAACCTGCGAGCGGATGCGAGACGACCTCTCCGCCGGATTTAGCGACCAGAAGCTCCGGCGTCGCTCCCACCAGCACCCTCGGAACGTCTCCGGTCGAAGGCAGCCGCGTCAGGAACGTCGTCACGCTGCGGTCCGCCACGAGGCTGGCGAGCAATCCGTCTATATCGATCGGCGCACCCGCCACGAGCGAAAGGCTTCGCGACAGCACGACCTTGCGGAGACCGGCCGGAGGCTGCATGCGCGACAGCGCCGTGCGCACGGCCTCGCTGTAGGCCGCCGCATCCGGCTCGGGCGTGACCAGCCATCCGGTTGTGGCGGGATAGTTCGTCCTGCGTCCCTGCGTATTCGGCAGCGTATCCCCATCAAAATCGATCGCAACGGGCTGGAACAGGAAATCATCGGCGGCGCGATCGAAAGGTATGGCGCCGACAACAATCCGGGGACCATCCGAGACTCGTGCGAAAAACGCGTCCAGCCTCCCCACGAGCGTCGAGACCGGGCCCGCGGTCACCGGCCGCCGGACGCCTCGGGCGACGATCGCGGCTTTTTCCGAAAGCAGTCCGAAAGTCACTTTTCCGGCATCGCCGCCGCGGTTCTGCGCAAAGGGGGCATTGCCCGGAACCTCATGGTTATTTGACATTTCCTGCCGCCGACATGCACTGGTTTGACCGTTCCGGCCTGCCTCCGGCACGCCGTTTTCCCTCCCGATCGCGGGCAGACATATAAACATGAGATTGAATGTCAACTTACAAAACGGCAATACATCGGCTCATAGCGATGCGCCACCGCAGCATGGGAACAGCCGATTGCCGCAGAACGACAGATATGACCGCATAGCCGTCTGGCTGCACTGGCTGGTTGCGGCCGCCGTCATCGCGCAGTTCCTCACCGGCTGGATCTGGAGTTTCTTCGAGCGTGGCTCCGAGCCGCGATTCTATCTATTCCGTGCACATATCATGGTCGGGTCGGCGATCCTCGGACTGGCGATGGTCCGCCTGGGATGGCGTCTTACCCATCCCGCGCCGCCTCTGCCCGCCGGGATGAATCGCATGATGGTGCGGGCCTCGAAACTTACCCATGCGCTGCTCTATCTCGCGATTCTCGTTCAGCCGGTGCTCGGTCTCGTTTCCATCACGTCGCTCGGCAAGAGCATTGGCCGCTGGCCGCGCGAACTTCACGTGACGCTTTCCTTCCTCATCGCCGGCATCGTGGCGCTGCATGTAGCGGCGGCGTTCTGGCATCATTTCATCCGCCGCGACGGCCTGCTTCGCAGGATGTCGCCGCATGGCAGGACCCCGCGCGTGGCCTGACCGGAGGGATTTCACCAGATCATGCATACCTCCAGCCTTCGAAACCTTGGACCGAGATTTGCTCTCGCGTGGACCATCCTCGTCCTGGCGCTCGGCCTGCTTGGCCCGGCGACGACCGCGCGGGCCGAGATTTCCGCAACCGACGTGACGGGCAGGCAGATCGTGCTGAAGGAGCCTGCCAGGCGCATCCTGATCGATGACGGCCGCTACCTGATCGCGCTGTCCCTGATCCATCCGGATCCCGTCAGCGTGCTTGCCGCGTGGCCGAGGGACATCAACAGGATCGGGCCGGCGGTTTACGCCCAATACGCCGAAAAATTTCCGGCGCTCGAAACGCTGAAGGTGACGGCCAGCTCGGCCGGCAATTTCTCCGTCGAACAGGTGCTGGCGGCGGAGCCCGATCTCGCCGTCTTCTCGCTGACCTCGCGGCCCTCGTCGGAACAGATCGCGCAGGTCGAGACGGCGGGCATTCCCGTCGCGATCGTCGACTTCTTCGACCAGCCTTTGGAAAATCTCGAAACCAGCCTGCGTTTTCTCGGGGCCGTCACCGGCCATGGCGAACAGGCGGAGGCCTTCATCGCCTTCCGCGAAGGGAAGATGGAGGAAATCACGGCCAAGCTGGCATCCGACGGCGCGCCGAAGCCGCGCGCCTTCCTGGAACCGCATGCGGCGCGCACCGAGGAATGCTGCGCCTCGCCGGGCAAAGGCAATATCGGCAACTACATCGAACTGGCGGGCGGCCAGAACATCGGCAGCGCCGTCATTCCGGGCGTCACCGGCACGCTCAACCTCGAATATGTCATCGAGGCCGATCCGGACGTCTATATCGCCACGGGAGGGCCGCACATGGAAGGCACGAATGGCCTGCTCATCGGTCCCGGCTATGACGAGGCGACGGTGCTGGGCACCTTGCGACGCGTCGCGGCCCGCAACGGCATTTCGGAGTTGAAGGCCGTACGCGAAGGACGCGTGCACGGCATCGCACACCAGCTTCTGAATTCGCCGTTGGACATCCTGACGATCGAGGCGCTGGCCAAGTGGATACGTCCCGATCTTTTCGCGGATATCGATCTCGACGCCACACGCGATGAGATCAACAGGCGTTTTCTCGCAGTGCCTCTGGCCGGCATAAACTGGATCGACCTGAAATAGAGCGATTC
This sequence comes from Rhizobiaceae bacterium, assembly GCA_023953845.1. NCBI lineage: Bacteria > Pseudomonadati > Pseudomonadota > Alphaproteobacteria > Hyphomicrobiales > Rhizobiaceae > Rhizobiaceae bacterium. The sequence continues at coordinate 580,507 of JAMLJC010000001.1, forward strand.
CAGGCAAAGGCGGGTGGTTGGTCTGGGTTCGGAGCTGCGCCGTAGCGTTCAGTCGTCCACGTGATCGTGACCGCCGACGCGATCCGGCCGCCAGTAGCCTTCGGACGATATCTGTTCGCGCGCCATCCCCCTGGCGATCAGCGCGTGACGCTGACGGCGCACATTGCTCGTCTCGCCGATCACGATGGCGTGGCCCCTGCCCTGCGGCAGCGAAAAGCCCTCGATCGCCGATACCGCGACGTCATTCGGCCCACGGGCGACGCCGTTGCGATGCAGCCACCGTATGTCGGCGTCGGCCTGCGTTTCGATCGCGATTTCGTCACCGGGTCCGTCGACCTCGATCAACGTGAAGACGCACGCCCCGGCCGGCATGTTTTCGAGCATATGGGCGATCGCCGGGATACCCGTTTCGTCGCCGCTGAGCAGATGCCAGTCCGCGTCCGGCCTGAACCACGCGCCGCCGCGCGGACCCTTGGCTTCGATCCGATCGCCGCGCCTTGCATTCCTTGCCCATCTCGGTGAAGGCGTGTCGCCATGCAGCAGAAAATCCACGTCGAAGGTGCCGCGTTCGCGATCGGCGTTGCGTATCGTGTAATGCCGCCGGCCGGTCTCGCCATTCGGCAAAGGCATGGAGAAGACGATCGCCTGTCCCGGCTTGTAGTCGAATTCGGAGACATCGGGAGCCGTGAACACGACGCGGCGCATATTGCCGGGTGCGTCGAAACTGTCGACCACTTCGAGGTCCCAGCTTCGGAGGTTGGGGCGGCCGGACGGCTTCGCCGGAGCGTTGTTCATCGCTGATGATCCTGATGCTGTGGCGCGATTAGAGGGTTCGCCGCCTCGTCGAGAATCCCGTCGACCAGGACCTGGACGAAGCCGCGTGAACAGGACTCGATACGCGCCGCCACGCCATACACCTCCGCGAAAAGGCCGGGCGTCAGGGCGGTCGCGGGAGGGCCGTCGGTTGCGATCCTGCCTTGCGAAAGCACGATCATGCGATCGCACCAGCGCGCCGCAAGCGCGATATCATGGAGCACAAGCACGGTGACCATGCCGCGCTCGCGCGTGAGTTCGCTCACCACCTGCATCACCCGCCATTGATGCAGCAGGTCGAGCGCGCTCGTCGGCTCGTCGAGCAGCAGCACCGCAGGCTCGCGCGCCACGGCCTGCGCGAGGCTCGCCATCTGCCGCTGCCCCCCGGACAATTGATCGAGCGGCCGCATGGCAAGATCGGCGATGCCGAGCCTTTCCAGAGTCGCCAGCGCTCGCTGACGCATGTCGCCGGACACCGCTCCCATCGGCCGGCTCGCATGAAGCGCGCTGAGCAGCGCCTCGAAGACGGTCAGCGCTACACGCTGCGGAAGCGCCTGCGGCATATAGGTCACGTTCTGTGCATATTCCTGCGGCGTGAGCTTCAGCAGTTCGCGACCGTCCAGCCGGACGGAACCATCGGCGCGGATCAACCCCGCCAGCCCGCGCAGCAGCGTCGTCTTGCCGGCTGCATTCGGACCGACGAGCGCCACCATGGTGCCGCCCGCGATCGCCGGGATCGACAGCCGGTCGATGATGCGCCGCCCGGGGTAGGAGACGGAAAAATGCTCCACGACGAGGCTCCGCGTCATATCCGCTCGCGCCTCATGAAAATCAGCACGACGAAAAACGGCACGCCGACCAGAGCCGTGACGATGCCGACCGGCATCACCGCGCCCGGTACGAGAAGCTTGCTCGCCACCGACGACAGCGACAGCACCAGCGCGCCGGCGATCATGCTCGCCGGCAGCAGGAAACGGTGATCCTCCCCGACCAGCAGCCGCGCGATGTGCGGCCCGACGAGGCCAATGAAACCGATCGTCCCCACGAACGCGACGGACGTGGCGGCAAGCAGGCTGACCCGCAGCAATGACAGGAAACGAAGTCGCCCGACATTGACGCCGAAACTCATCGCCCTGTCCTCGCCGAGCCGGAGCGCAGTCATCTGCCAGGAGGCCATGAGGGTGAGAGGCGTCACCACCAGCAGAACGAGCGCGAGCACGCCGAGCTTGTCCCAGTTGCCGCGCGACAGGCTGCCCATGCTCCAGAAGACCAGTTGCTGAAGCGCCTCCTGGCTGGCGATGAACTGAATGAGCGCGACCAGCGCGTTGCAGGTGAAGACCAGTGCGATGCCGATGAGGACCAGCGTCTCCGGCCCCGCACCTCTCAGCCGTGACAAGGCTTGCAGCAGGAGCACCGACCCGAAGGCGAAGACGAAGGCATTGACCGACACGATCCACGACATCGAAAGGCCGGGAACGCCGATGCCGAGCACGATGGCCAGCGCCGCGCCGAGCGATGCCGCCGAAGACACGCCGAGCGTGAAGGGGCTGGCGAGCGGGTTGTTGAGCACGGTCTGCATTTCAGTGCCGGCGAGCGACAGGGCCGCGCCGACCAGAATCGCCAGCAAAGCCTGAGGCAGCCGCACATCCCAGATGATGACCCGCATCGGACCCGAGAGGCTGTCCGGCGCGAACAATCCGGAAACCGCGTCGAGCGGCGACAGGCTGGAAGGCCCGGTGACGAGATCGGCCGCGAAGGCGACCAGCATCGCCACGGCGAGCGCCGCGACGATCAGAATCCGCCGCCGCACAAGGCGCGAATAGTGCTCGAGTTGCGGCAGGGCGGTTGAATGGTCGCTCAAGGCGTGGACTCGGACGGCGCCGCGCGAGCGGCTGAAATCGGTCCCGAAAAAGCCGGTCGGGCTTTGCGGTCGCCGCGCTTATGCGATAGGTGAAATTTCCCGTCAAGTTTTCGCCATGCAGCGCTGGCACTGGTTTCCGCCGGCATTGCATGCAGAGTTGGAACCGATGACCGTTGCGCCGACCCGGCCCGAAGCCGCCATAGCGCCTCCCTCGCCCGCCGAGGCGAGACTGGCAATCTTCGACGCGCCTGCAAGCAGTCATTTATTATCCCGGCGTTCGCTTAAGATCGGGGACCGAACCTATCGCCTCTTTCTCGCAGCGCCGCTGGAGCCTGTCCCGGCAGGCGGCTTCCCGATCCTTTATGCTCTGGACGGCAACGCTATCTTCGATCTGCTGGACATCCCGCTTCTGGCATCGGTTCCGGGCCTCATCGTCGCCGGCATCGGCCACGACACGGCTTTGCGTTTCGATCCGCCGATGCGCTCCCTGGACTACACGCCGGCAATAGACGGCGCCGGCCCACGTCCCGATCCCGATCGTCCGGACCGCCGGATCGGCGGCGCCGAGATTATGCTCGACCGACTTTGCGGAATTTTGCGCGCCGAGGCCGAGAAGACCCTGCCCGTGGATGCGGCAAGACGAACGCTTTTCGGCCACTCCCTCGCCGGTCTCTTCGCGATCTACGCCCTGCTGACGAGGCCTGCCGCGTTCTCGCAGTTCATGGCCGCGAGCCCTTCCATCTGGTGGAACAATGAAGCGCTGCTGGACGTTGAGGCCCGCACCCCGCGCGACGCTCTGTTCGACAATCGCGTCTTCGTCACGCTGGGCGACAGCGAGAGGCGGTCGAGTGCGAGTGGTCCGCACTGGAACGGCCCTGCGCCGCATACGCTGGAGATGATACGCCGCCTGCGGTGCCGTTCAGGCATCGCCGTGGAGGCGACGGTCCTGCGGGGTCTCGGCCACGCTGCGACATTGCCGGCATCGCTGCCCCTGGCCCTTCAATTCGCCGCGACCGGAGCCTATTCCGGTCTCACCGATCCGGGCATTGTTGCAGCCGGTTGCGACACCGCACGGCATCCATGCGGAAATAATAGTTGAATGAAAAAGTCAAGAATGATAGCTGCGCTGTAAAAACGCAAGGTCGAAGAAGGCGGGATCGATATGCCGAAGGAAGGCGCCCGCAGCCGGCCAGCGAATTCGCCCACAGGCAGCGAAGACCAAGAGCAGACACCCATGACGTATGCATCGAACATTGCGCGCCCTCTTCGGTTTTGGGGAACGCGATACCGCCGGGCGACGCTCGCGGCGTTTCTGCTGGTGAGCGCCCTTGGTCTTACTGCCCTGCCCATCCATGCGCAGGAGAATCCAGCGCCGTCAGAGGCTCCCGCCGTCCAGCAGACGGCACCGGCAACACAAGCTCCCGAGCCTGCCACCACGCCGACTGCGCCCCGTGCGACGGGAGAGGCGACGCCGCCGGCTGAAATGCAGCAGGCCCAGCCTCCGGCGGATACCGCCACGCCTCCGGAAGCCGAGGAGACCGTTATCGGGGACGAGATCGTCCCTGCCGGGCAGGAGCGCGATTCCAACCTGCCGCATGACCTGTCGCCCTGGGGCATGTTCATGGCCGCCGACTGGGTGGTCAAGGGCGTGATGATCGGCCTTGCCTTCGCATCCCTGCTTACCTGGACCGTATGGGTCGCCAAATCGCTGGAGATCGCGGGGGCGAAGGCCCGCCTGCGAACCGCGCTCAAGGCCATCTATCAGGCGAACTCCCTCGAAGACGCGCAGAAACGCCTCGAACGACGCGGCGGCACCGGCGCCGCGCTGGTCCGCGCGACTGTCGAGGAGGTCAAGCTCTCCGAACCGGTGATCGATCATATGTCTGCGGACGGTCTGAAGGAACGCGTCGCCTCGCGCCTGTCTCGTATTCAGGCCCAGTCCGGTCGCCGGCTGATGCGCGGCACCGGCGTTCTCGCCACGATCGGCTCCACCGCGCCCTTCGTCGGCCTGTTCGGCACCGTCTGGGGCATCATGAACTCGTTCATCGGCATTTCCGAGGCGCAGACCACCAACCTCGCCGTGGTCGCGCCCGGAATCGCGGAGGCGCTGCTCGCAACCGCCATCGGCCTCGTCGCCGCCATTCCGGCCGTCATGATCTACAACGTCTTCGCCCGTTCGATCACCGGCTACAAGCAGGCATTGGGCGATGCGGTGGCCGGCATCGAGCGCCTCGTGAGCCGCGATCTCGATTTCCGCAAGCTCGGGCGGCTCTCGGCCGCACACGCCGCGAGACAGTCCCAGGCCACTCCCCGCCTCTCTCTGGCCGAAGCCGCCGAATAGGAGAAGAGCCATGGCCGGCGGCATTCGCGAAAGCGCGGACGACGACGAATTGCAGGAAAGCCACGAGATCAACGTCACGCCGTTCATCGACGTGATGCTCGTCCTGCTCATCATCTTCATGGTCGCCGCGCCGCTGGCGACCGTGGACATCAATGTCGATCTGCCGGCTTCGACGGCGACGGCGCAGCCGCGCCCCGACAAGCCGCTCTATGTGACGCTGAAGCAGGACCTCACCCTCGCGATCGGCAATGATTCGCTCCCGCGCGAGGCGCTGGGACAGGCGCTCGATCGCCTGACCGGAGGGGACAAGGAGACCCGCGTCTTCCTGCGCGCCGACCGCGCCGTCGACTACGGCGAGCTGATGGACCTGATGAACGTCATGCGCGCTGCCGGCTATCTCAAGATCGCGCTGGTCGGGTTGGAAACAGCCGGATCGGCTCCGGCCCCGGCACAATGAGCGCGTACAGCGCCGCATTGCCGGAACTTCTGCAGCCGCGCACCAGCCCGCGTGAAATCGGCATGTGGGTCGCTGCCGGCATGCTGGTGGTGGCGCTTCACGCCTATGCGCTTTTCCATGCACAGCAATGGAAGCCTTCCGAGCCGCCTGCCGAGGAAGCCGCTTCCGCCCTCATGATCGAACTCGCGCCCATGGCGGTCGCCCCGGACGCGGTGCCAGCCGAAATGGCTGAACTGGTCGAGAGCATGGAAGTGCCATCCGAACTCCCGCCGACGGAAATGGCCGAGCCGGAAACGACTCCGGCCGAAACCTTGACGAGCGAGATCGTCGAGGAGACCATGCCGCCCGAAACCGAACTGACGCAGGCCGAGCCGGTTGAGACCGAACCTGTAGAGACGGAGCCGCTGGAGACGGCCGAACCCGAGCAGGTGGAGCCTGTCGAAGCCGAGCCCGTCGAACCTGAAACGACGGCGCCGGAGCCGGTGCAGCAGGAGACCGTCGAGGAGGTCATTCCGGATCTCGTGGAGGCGCCGCTGCCGGAGGTAGCCATGGCGCTGCCGACGCCCAAACCCGACGTCGTCGAGGCCGAGCCTGAACCGGAACCCGCGCCGAAGCCGGTCGCCAAGAAGCCGGCGGAGAAGAAGCCCGCTCCCGAAAAGCCCGTCCGGAAAGAGGCGAAGAAGAAGCCGGTCCAGCCGGCGGTCGCGGCGAAGGCGAGCGCCAACGATGCGCCGAAGAAGGCTGCTCCTCGTCCGACCGAAGGCGCAAAGTCCTCGGGCGAATCGCCTGCCCGCTGGCAATCCCGCGTCAACGCCCATCTCAATCGCTTCAAACGCTATCCGGCCGGTGAGCGGGAGACGGGCCAGGCCGCCGTGCGCTTCAGCATCGATCCGTCCGGACGCGTGCTCAGCGCAGCGCTCGCCCGCTCGTCGGGCAATGCGGCGCTCGACCGCGCTGCGGTGGAAATGGTACGCCGCGCCTCCCCGGTGCCGGCCCCACCCCCTGCGATTGCGCGGTCGAGGATGAGCCTGACCGTGCCCGTCCGCTTCAGCCGGCGCTGAGCAGAGCGGCAACATCGTAGAATTGTGGCGCGCTCGCCACAATTCCCATACGAACGTCATCTTTTTGCCTCAACATACTTGACTCGTATTGTCATCTTTTCATAGTGGCGCTGCCTTTACAGGCATTTCACCCAGCGTGCTGACGCGCCAGGCAATCCACAATCTGAACATTTGACGGGGTCGTGCCGATCGGCCCCTCGATTATCGCAGGAGCAGAATATGAGCGGGGCAAACGGGACATCCACGGACCGGAAGATGGAACCGGCCGCGGTGAAAACGACTTTGGGGCTTCTGCCGCTCATCGCTTTTTCCGCCGCGCTTACGGGCCCGGCCTTCGCGCAGGAGGTCCAGCTGGAGGAAGTGAACGTCCAGGGCGGTTCCGGTACCACCGGCAACACGCTCAACACCGGCACCGCGTCGGGCACCGGCGGACGCCTGCCGGGAACCGTCAAGGACATCCCGCAGACCGTCAACGTCGTCCCGCAGGAAGTGATGCAGCAGCAGCAGACGACGACGCTCGAGCAGGCGCTGCGCAACGTGCCGGGCGTCACCATGCGCATCGGCGAGGGCGGCGGCGGCCTCAACGGCGACCAGTTCATGATCCGCGGCTTCGAAGCCAAGGGCGACATCTACACGGACGGCCTGCGCGACATCGGTGTGCGCGTGCGCGATTCCTTTGCCTATGAGGACGTGCAGGTGCTGAAGGGCGGTTCTTCCGAAACCTTCGGCATGGGCACCACCGGCGGCGCCATCAATGCGCGCATCAAGAAGGCCCATCTCGGCGACCAGACCTCGATCGATGCGGCCGTCGGCACCGGACCGTTCGGACGCACCGTCGTGGACTTCAACCGGCAGCTCAGCGAAACCTCGGCCGTCCGCTTCGTCGGCATGGGCAATCTGCAGACGCTTACCGACCGCGACCATATCGAGCAGAACGCCGCCGGATTTCTGGCGACCGGCAGCCTCGGAATCGGCACCAACCTGCAGTGGGACATCAGCTACCTGTACCAGTACGGCGACCGCAGGCCGGACTATGGCGTGCCGATGATCGCGCGCGGCACGGCAAGCATCGACAATCCAAGCCTGCCGATTACGGAATTCGGCGTGGCGCGCGATACCTTCTACGGCAAGAAGAAGGACCACGACATCACCAACTCGCATGTCGTCACATCGAACGTGACGTGGGAAGCGAACGAGAACGTCACCTTCTACAACGACACGCGCCTTTCCTACGACACGCGCGATTTCGCGACCTCGGTTCCCAGCATGAACGCCGACACCACGGCCGCTTTCTTCGCCGGAGACCCGAACGCGAAGCTGAGCGGCTATGGCGGCGGCAATCCGACCTACGATCAGGACACGTTCGGCTTCCAGAACGTCTCCACCATGGTGGCGGAGGTCGAGACAGGCAGCCTCAAGCACCAGATCGTCGCCGGCATCGACGTGTTCTACCAGACGAACACCCGCTACAACCACGCGCTGATCGGCACCAAAACCATTCCGAGCATCTGGAATCCGGACGCCACCTACGATGACGACGGCTATTCCTTCGACAGCGCAGCGTCGCAGATCCGCGAGGGCAGCGGCACCAATTTCGCCGTCTTCGCCAGCGACCGGGTCTGGTTCACGCCCGAGATTTCGCTGCTGGCAGGCGTCCGCTGGGATTATCTGGACAGCGACTTTTATACCGAAACGGCCACCGCCGTTACCGACGTCTCGCAGTCGAGCGATTTCGTCAGCCCGAAGGCCAGCCTGATCTGGGAGCCGACCCCCAATCAGACCTACTACCTGACCTATTCGTCCTCGGTCTCGGCCGTGCCCGGCCAGTTCGTCGCGAACGACGTCAATTCCATAAACGCCGCGCAGCCGGACAAGACCGAGGAGCGCAACCACATCTACGAGGTCGGTGGCAAGGTGAGCCTGCTCGACGGCAAGCTCGGCCTGACCGGCGCGGTATTCCAGGTCGACAAGGACGACGCCACCTACACGGACCCGACGACCGGCGATCCTGTCGCGACCGGCGAGAAGCACCGCGCGCGCGGCGTCGAGATCGGGGTGACCGGACAGATCACCGATGCCTGGAACGTCACCTTCGCCTATGCCTATGTCGATACCGAGGTTTTGGAATCGACGACTCCGGCGAATATCGGCAACAACATCCCGTTCGCCTCAGAGAACTCGCTGTCGCTGTGGACGGCTTACGAGATCGTCGAGCCGTTCGGCAAGGACGGCAAGCTGACGCTCGGCGGCGGCATCACCTATTCGGACGGCTACTACACCAACTCGGCCAACACCGGCTGGATACCGGAAAACTTCTCGCTGGATGCATTCGCCTCCTACGAGTTCGACAAGTTCCGCGTCGCCATAAATGCCTATAACCTGACCGACAATCTGAATTACTCGACGGGGTGGGGCAATCGCGCCGTCGTGGCCCCCGGCCGCAGCTTCGTCGTGTCGGCTGGGATGAAGTTCTGATCTCGCGGGGGCCGGCTAATATAACGCCGGCCCCCGCGCCAATGCAAACCGCCGCTCCGTCGTGATCGCACGGCGGGGTGGTATCGCCGTTTCTGCCAGTTGCCGGAATTTCCAGATGCTCGTCGTCATACCCGATATGCTCACCCCCGAAGAAGTCGCCTATGTGCGGCAGGTGCTCGAGCGCACCACCTGGGTCGATGGCCGCGCCACCGCGGGTGAACAGGCCGCACTGGTCAAGAAAAACCTGCAGGTGCCGGTCGATTCTCCCGAGGCGAAGGAGCTCAGCCAGATCGTGGTGAGGGCGCTGGCCCGCAACGCGACTTTCTCCTCGGCCGCGCTGCCTCTCCATGTGCTGCCGCCGATGTTCAATCGCTATGACGAAGGCATGACCTTCGGCGCCCATGTCGACGGCTCGATCCGCGTCATTCCGGGCACCGGGCATCGTATCCGCACGGATGTGTCCTCAACGCTGTTCCTGACGCCGCCCGAGGACTATGACGGCGGCGAACTGGTCGTGCACGACACCTACGGCACGCATCAGGTGAAGCTGCCGGCCGGCCACATGGTCGTCTATCCGGCCACCAGCATGCACAGCGTCACGCCGGTGACGCGGGGCAGCCGCTGGGCGTCGTTCTTCTGGACGCAGTCCATGGTCAAGGACGACTGGCAGCGGAACATGCTCTATGATCTCGACATGTCGATCATTCAGGTACGTCAGACCATGCCCGACGATCATCCCGCCGTCGTCGGCCTGACCGCCCACTACCACAACCTCATCCGTCACTGGTCCGACCTTTGACCAAGCAGGCGCCGCGCGACGGGGATCGGGGATGACCGCGACGCCGCTGGTCCCGACGGGCGTTGTATCGCTGGCCGACTATGAACGACTGGCGCGAGAGCGCCTGCCCGCCGCGACATGGGCCTATATATCCGGCGCGGGTGCCGACGGGTTGACGCGCCGCTGGAACCGCGAGGCCTTTGACGCGCTGAAGCTCGAAGGCCGTGTGTTCCCCGACATGCGAAACGCCTCCACGGCGACGAGCCTGCTCGGCGTCGACATCGACGCGCCGATCATTCTGGCGCCGGTCGCCTTCCAGAAGCTCGCGCATCCGGACGGCGAGGTCGCGACGGCCGTCGGTGCCGGCGCCACCGCCACGGTGATGACCGTGAGCACGCAGGCGACTTGCACGATCGAGGACGTCGCCGCGGCGGCCCATGCGCCGTTGTGGTTCCAGCTCTACATGTCATCCGATCGCGGCTTCACGCGCAGCCTGCTGCGGCGCGCGGAAGCCAGCGGCTATCGGGCAGTGATGGTGACGGCCGATGCCGCCGTCAACGGCGTGCGCAACGAGGAACAGCGCGCCGGATTCGAGCTCCCGCCGGGCGTCGGCGCGGTCAATCTGCTCGGTGCTCCAGTCCCGAGCGTCCGCGCCGGCCCCGGCGAGAGTCCCGTCTTTCGGGGACTCCTTGATCTGGCGCCCACATGGGACGATCTGGCCTGGCTTTGCGCCGAAACGGCGTTGCCCGTTCTGGTGAAAGGGATCGTCAGCCCGGCGGATGCCGAGCGCGCCTGCGCGCTCGGCGCGAAGGGCATCGTCGTCTCCAATCATGGTGGACGCACACTGGACACGCTGCCGGCCTCGATCGAGGCGCTTCCGGCCGTGGCGCGACGCGTTGCCGGGCGCGTTCCGCTCATTCTCGATGGCGGAGTGCGGCGCGGCACCGATGTGCTGAAGGCGCTCGCACTCGGCGCCAGCGCCGTCATGATCGGCCAGCCCGTCATGCATGCGCTCGCCGTCGCCGGCGCCACGGGCGTCGCGCACATGATCGCCATCCTGAAAGCCGAGTTGGAAGTGGCGATGGCGCTCACCGGCCGCTCCGACATCGCCAGCATCGATCATACGGTGCTGTGGGATAAAAGCGCTCGCTGACCCGCGATCGATCCCCGCTTTTGCGAAAACCATCGGCACAGAACCGCGAACCCCTCGCCTCGGCGGGAGTCCCCGCGATTTTCAACTGCTTTGATTTGCCGTTTCGCGCAGCGCGCTCTAATTCGTGAAGCTGAAAGGTTCGGGATCGGAACCTCGGCGACGAAAGCCTATGGAGGAGGGGCCGGCGCAGCCCGGAACGCACCATGTCATCACCGGCTAATGAACAGCCGTCGCGCGGCGTCCGGCCTGCTATGACGGTCCAGAACTATACTAGGATCGCCGTTCCGCCGGTGGTGACGCTGATCGGCGTGACAGCCTTGCTTTATCTGGGACGCGATGTCCTGCTGCCGCTGGCGGTCGCGCTGCTGCTCACCTTCGCACTTGCGCCGATCGTCTCGTTCCTGCGCCGGCGCGGCGCGCCGAGACCCGTCGCCGTGATCGCCACGGCGATCATCGCCTTCTCGATCATCGGCCTGCTGTCGTTTCTGCTCGCGGCGCAGGTGACGACCCTCGCCCAGAACGTGCCTTCATATCAGTCGAACATCATCGGCAAGATACGCTCGCTCAAGGCAGCCGGCGGAGAAGGTGGCATCATCGACCGCATCGCGGCAGCGATAGAACGCGTTGGCGCCGAACTGCGGGCCACGCCGGCTCCCGAAGCGCCGGTGGCCACGCCGGTCGATCCCCAGCCGAAGCCGATCCCCGTCGAGGTGGTTTCGAGCGAAGGGCCGCTGGAGATTCTCCAGAACATAGTGGTACCGCTCGTCCAGCCCTTCGCGACCGCCGGCCTGATCGTCATTCTGGTGATCTTCATGCTGATGGAGCGCGAGAACCTGCGGGACCGCTTCATCCGTCTGGCCGGCTCTGGCGACCTGAACCGCACGACGGAGGCGCTGCAGGATGCCGGCAAGCGCGTCGCGCAATATCTGCTGATGCAGCTCATCATCAACACGACCTATGCGATCCCGATAACCCTGGGACTCTGGGTGATCGGCGTGCCCAATGCCTTCCTGTGGGGCATGCTGACGCTCGTCCTGCGTTTCGTGCCTTATATCGGCCCCGCGATCGGCATGTTCCTGCCGATGCTGGTGACCTTCGCCGCCCTGCCCGGCTGGACGCCCGTCCTGATGGTGGCGGGCCTTTTCATCCTGATGGAACTGATCAGCAACAACATGATGGAGCCGTGGCTCTACGGTTCCCGTACCGGTCTGAGCTCGCTCGCCGTCATCGTGTCCGCCATTTTCTGGAGCTGGCTGTGGGGTCCCCTGGGCCTCGTCCTGTCGACGCCGTTGACCGTGTGCCTGGTCGTTCTCGGACGCCACGTTCCGCAGTTCGAATTCCTCGACGTTCTGCTCGGCAACGAGCCGGTGCTGGAGCCGCATGCCCGCGTCTACCAGCGGCTGCTCGCCGGCGACCCGGACGAGGCTGCCGACTATGCCGAGGAATTCCTGAAGGAGGAATACCTCGTCGACTTCTACGAGAAGGTCGGCATTCCCGCGCTGCTTCTTGCCGAGCGGGACCGACAGCGAGGCGTCATGGCGGAGGAGCGTCAGGCCCTTTTCGCCTCGTCGGTCCGTGCTCTGGTCGAGGATCTGGAGGAGACCGCCGAGGAAGAGGAGGATTCGGACGAGGAAGACGCTCGCACGGACAATGATGGAAATCCGACGATCGAACTGCCTGACGGCGAGGGCAAATCGCTGCTTTGCATCGGCGGGCGCGGCGAACTGGACGACGCCGCGGCCATTATGCTGGCCCAGGTGCTCGAAGTGCAGGGCGCACGGATTTTCCGTGCGACCTACAGGCAGCTTTCGAGCGACAGCATCATCCGCCTGCCGCTTGGCGAGATGCAGACCGTGGTCATCTCCTATCTTAACGCGGCGTCCTCGACGCAGGCGCGCTACGCCGTGCGGCGGCTGAAGCGGATGCGACCCGCACTGCGCGTCGGGCTTTTCATGCCGGATTTGCCGCCGCCGGACGAGACGCAGGGGGAGCTTTCGGCTGAAACGACGGGAGCCGACTTCATCGCGCGAACGCTGGCCGAAGCGGCCGAAAACGGCTTTGCGGACACCAAACCCGTCAAGATCAAGGGAACGCCAAAGCGGCTGGGGCCGCGCAAGCGCGCGAAGAGCACATCCCGGAAACCCGTGGAGGAAGCCGCCGCGCAGGCGTGATCGTCCGGACCATCATGGAGCACATGGCCACGGGACGCCGTGACGATGCGGGAGCGGCCCACGTTTCAGGCGCAGGCCTATGGGGTTCTGGCCGAACATTGTAAGGCTGTGCCGACAACGCAAGATCATGAAAAATGGAGTTTGAGATGTCGGCAGGAAAAGTGGCGCTTGTCACCGCAGGCGGCAGCGGCATGGGCGCGGCGGCGGCGAGGCGGCTCGCAGCCGACGGCTTCAACGTGGCGGTCCTGTCGTCCTCGGGCAAGGGCGAGGCACTCGCGACCCAACTTGGCGGTATCGGCGTTACCGGTTCCAATCAGTCGAACGACGACCTGAAGCGCCTGGTCGACGGCGCGCTCGACCGCTGGGGGCGTATAGATGTGCTGGTCAACAGCGCCGGCCACGGTCCGCGCAAGCCTATCCTCGAAATCACCGACGAGGACTGGCATACCGGCATCGACGTCTATTTTCTGAACGCGGTGCGCCCGACACGGCTGGTGACGCCGGTGATGCAGAAGCAGAAGTCCGGTGCCATCATCAACATTTCGACGGCCTGGGCGTTCGAACCGGGCGCCATGTTCCCGACCTCGGCGGTGGCCCGGGCGGGGCTGGCATCCTTCACCAAGATCTTCGCCGACACCTACGCCGTCGACAACATCCGCATGAACAACGTCCTGCCCGGATGGATCGACAGCCTGCCGGCGACGGAGGAACGGCGGGACAGCGTGCCGCTGAAGCGCTACGGCGCGGCAGAGGAAATCGCCGCCACCATTGCCTTCCTCGCCTCGGACGGCGCTGCCTACATCACCGGCCAGAACATCCGTGTCGACGGCGGCGTCACGCGGTCGGTGTAGACCGCAAGGTTCGTGCTAGGCTGTAGTGACGATTTAACTATCTGATCCAAATAGCTATGGCTGCGATGAGGACGAAGCCTCGGAAGTTTGCGAGGAGCTTGTCGTATCGCGTTGCGACGCGGCGGAACTGCTTGAGTTTGGCAAAGAAGCGCTCAATGAGGTTTCGTTCCTTGTAGATGCGCCAGTCGCAAGCGTGAGGACGCCTTCGTTCGGGCCTTGGCGGAATGACGGGGATAGCTCCAGCATCGAGAATGATGTCGTGGAAGGCCTCGGCGTCATAGGCGCGGTCGGCGATGACGTGGCGAGGTTTAAGGCCTTCCAGCAGGTCCTTGCCGTAGATCACATCGCCTCGGTGGCCCGGCGAGAGCACGAAGCGCACCGGCAGGCCGAGCGCATCGACGGCGGCATGGATCTTGGTTCCTAGCCCGCCGCGTGAACGGCCAAGACCCTGGGCGTCCGCTCCCCCCTTTTCCGCCGTGCCCCGGCGGCTTGGGGCTGTGCGCGGATGGAGGTGGAATCGATCGCGACCCAATCGAGGTCGGCTTCTTTGGCCAGTGCCTCGAACAGCTTTTCGAGCACACCCATCTCGATCCAGCGGTAGTAACGCCGCTTGGCTGTCTGATAGTTGCCATAACGCTCGGGTAGATCACGCCAGCGTCCACCCGAGCGGGCCATCCAGATCAAAGCGTCGACAAAGCGCCGGTTGTTGGTGCGTGGACCACGTCGACCCTTGCGACCACCCGGCACAAACGGCTCAATCCGCAGCCACTGTTCATTGCTCAGCCCATCCACATCCATGACTGACCTCCAAAAGCCAGAATGGAATCTGATTTGCGACTTAACTGGAATCCCTAAATCGTCACTACAGCCTAGAGCATTTCCTGTGAACCTCGGTCACAGGAAATGCTCTAGCTGCGCAGCACCCGGTAGATGGCCGGAATCACGAGAACCGTCAGCAGCGTCGACGATGCCAGGCCGAACAGCAGCGAGATCGCCAGCCCCTGGAAGATCGGATCGGTCAGGATGACCGCCGCGCCGATCATCGCCGCGAGCGCGGTCAGCAGGATCGGCTTGAAGCGGATCGATCCCGCTTCGATCAATATGTCGGTCAGCGTGCGCCCCTCCATGGATGCGTGACGGATGAAGTCCACCAGCAGGATCGAGTTGCGCACGATGATGCCGGCCAGGGCGATGAAGCCGATCATGGACGTCGCCGAAAATGGCGCGCCGAACAGCCAGTGCCCGCCGAGAATGCCGATGAAAGTCAGCGGGATCGGCGTCAGGATGACGAGCGGGATCTTGAACGAACCGAACTGCGCCACCACCAGTATGTAGATGGCGAGCAGCGCGACGATGAACGCACCGCCCATATCCCTGAACGTCACCCACGTCACTTCCCATTCGCCGTCCCACAGCAGCGTCGAGACCCTGTCGTCCGCCGGCTGGCCGTGCAGTGCGATCGCGGGCTTGGGCAAACCGGTCCAGTCCTGCGCGTCGAGCGCCTGCTGGACCGCGAGCATGCCGTAGAGCGGCGCCTCATAGTGGCCCGCAAGTTCGGCCGTCACCATTTCGGCCGCACGGCCATTGTGACGGAAGATCGGGTAGGACGACTGTTCCGTCACCAACCGCACAACATCGCCCAGTTCCACCACACCCCTGTCGCCCGGAAGGACGTTGGCGGGAATGGGCGTCGTCAACAAATCTTCCGTGATGCGCCGGTCGGCCTTGGGCCGTTCCAGCACGATCGGGACGGGCTGACGTCCCTCGCCGCGATGCGAGTAGCCGATGGTCGTGCTGCCGTTGAGGATGGCCAGCGTATCGAAAACGTCGCTCTCGTCGACCTTGAAGAAATCGAGGTCGTCGGTGGAGACCGTCGCCCGCAGGCGCCGCGCCGCCACGCCGTAGGAATTGTCGACATCCACGATGAACGGCACCGAGCGGAAGGCCGCCTCGACCTTTTCGGCGACGCCGCGGCGCGTGGCGGCGTGCGGACCATAAATTTCCGCGAGCAGCGTCGCCATCACCGGCGGTCCGGGCGGCGGCTCGACCACCTTGAGACTGGTGCCGGCGGGGACCGGAAGCGACTTGATGCGCTCGCGGATGTCCAGCGCGATCTGGTGACTCGACCGGCCGCGCTCCGATTTGGGCAGGAGATTCAGCGCCACTTCGCCCATGTTCGGGTCCGCACGGTAATAGGCATGACGGACCAACCCGTTGAAATTGAAAGGTGCGGCAGTACCCGCATAGGTCTGGACCGACCGGACCTCGTCCATCTGGGTGACGATCCGGGCAATGTCCTGAGCTACGGCATCCGTCGCCTCGATCGACAAGCCTTCAGGCAGATCGACGGTGATCGAAAGCTCGGACTTGTTATCGAAGGGCAGCAGTTTGACGGTTACGTCCTTCGTGTAGAAGAGGCCGAGCGAGCCAAGGGTCAGGACACCGACGGCGAGCAGGAACAGCCAGCTCGACAGCTTCGAAGCGAGGATGGGGCGCGCGACAGCGGCATAGACGCGTCCCAGCATGCCTCCATGCGCATGGTCGTCATGCGTGGTGGCCGGCATCCTGCCCGCCGTCTTGAGCATCAGCCACGGCGTGACGGTGACAGCGACGAAAAACGAGAAGATCATCGCGGCCGACGCATTTGCGGGGATGGGGCTCATATAAGGCCCCATCATGCCGGACACGAAGAGCATGGGCAGCAACGCGGCGACCACCGTCAGCGTCGCGACGATGGTCGGATTGCCGACCTCGGCGACCGCCGCGACGGCGGCGTCCCTACGGCTCGTTCCGCCGCGCATGCCCCAATGCCGGGCGATATTCTCGATGACCACGATCGCGTCATCGACGAGGATGCCGATCGAGAAGATCAGCGCGAACAGCGAGACCCGGTTCAGCGTATAGCCCATCACCCAGGACGCAAAGAGCGTCAGCAGGATCGTCACCGGTATGACGACCGCCACCACGATCGCCTCGCGGCGGCCGATCGCAAGCCACACCAGCGCGATGATCGACAGGGTGGCGAGGCCGAGATGGTAAAGCAGTTCGTTGGCCTTCTCGTTCGCGGTCTCGCCATAGTCGCGTGTGACCTCCACGACGACGTCAGCCGGCACGAGTGGTCCCCGCAGTTCCTCCACCCTGTGGAGAATCTGTTCGGCCACCGTCACCGCGTTGGAGCCGGCGCGCTTGGCGATCGCCAGCGTGACGGCCGGCACGCGGACCGGACCGGCTTCTCCTCCGGTGACAGTGGAAGCAAGGGTCTCCCCGGGCTCCGTGACGAAATCCACGGTGGCGACGTCGCGGACATAGACAGGGCGCCCGTCGCGCGTCGTCACCAGCAGGTTGCCGATCTCGGCAGGCGTCTTCAAAGTTTCGCCTGCGACCAGCATCACCTGCTCGCCTCCGTCCCGGACACGCCCCGCCGGAAAGGCGCGATTGGCGCCCCGCACCTTGGCCGCCAGTTGCTGCAAAGTGACGCCGCTCAGGGCGAGTTTGGCCGGATCGGCCGCGATGCGGATGCGCTCCTGGACCTCGCCGACCAGATAGGTCAGTCCGACATTGTCGATCTTGACCAGTTCCGTCCGCAGTTCACGCGCGATCCGTGTCAGCGCGCCGGCGTCGATGGCCGGCATCGCATCCGGCTTCGGCGTCAGCGTGAGCGAGACGATCGCCACGTCGTCTATGCCCCGGCCGACGATCTGCGGTTCGGGTACGCCGACCGGGATGCGGTCCATGTTCGCCCGCACCTTGTCATGCACGCGCAGGACGGCGGCGTCGGCCGAAGTGCCGACGAGGAAACGGGCGGTGACCAGAACGCCGTCATCCCGGGTCTGCGAATAGACATGCTCGACCCCGTCGATGCCCTTCACGATCGTCTCGAGCGGTTCGGCAATCAGCTTGACGGCATCGTCGGCGCGCAGGCCGTCGGCGCGCACGCGAATGTCGACCATCGGCACGGAGATCTGCGGCTCCTCCTCGCGCGGCAGCGAGACGAGCGCGATCAAACCGAAGGCAAGGGCTGCAATGAGGAAGAGCGGCGTCAGCGGCGACGAGATGAAGATGCGCGTCAGCCCGCCCGCTATGCCCAGAGCGGTTTTCCCTGCCGGTGTCGGTGTCGTCATGGCGTGACCACCATGTCGCCGGTCGTCAGGCCGGTGACGATCTCGACCATCGGCACGCCGTCATGTTCGATCCTTTCGCCGATGACGACTGCGCGATCGACCGTCGCTTCGCCTTCGGCCACCTGCACGTAATCCAGGCCGAACCAGCTGCTGACCGCAGCCGCGGGCACCAGGAGCGCGTCACGCTCCCCGACCGGCAATTCGACCAGCACGCGCGCATTCACGAACGCCGTATCGAGCCCCGGCACATCGACATCGGCCACCACGCGGCCGTTCTCGATCTGCGGATAAAGCTTCGCCAGGCGGCCCGTCATCTCGCCGCCATCCGTCGTCACCCGTATCGCGGCGCCCTCTTCCAGGCCGGTTGCATGACGCTCGGGCACGGCGAGGCGAAGATAGAAGCCGCCGCTGCCGATGGTGGCGACCGCTTCGCCAGCCATGACCACGCCGCCGCGCGTCAACGGCGTCGTGAGCACTTTCCCGGCAAGCGGCGCAAGCACGTCCCCTTCGGCCTGCTGTTGCAGGACGACGGCCTTCTGCGCCTCTGTGGCGGCGATCTGGTTGCGGGTCACCTCGACGTCGGTGCGCAACTGCTCCAGACGCTGAGCCGTAATGACGCCCTTGTCCACCAGCGCCTGTCCGCGCGCAAGCTCGGTCTCGGCCCGGTTGAGCTGGGCTTTCAGCGCCGCCAGTTGCGCATCGATCGCAGCCACCTGGAAGGCGAGCTTGTCGTCGCTGATGATCGCGATCTTCTGACCGCTTTCGACCGCATCGCCCTCGCCGACCATGAGCTGGACGACCGTGCCGCCGATACGGGCCCGCGCCGGAACGAGGTCCCGGGCCTCGACCTGACCGTAGACCGCCTTCCACTCCGTGGTCCGGACGGGTGCAATCTCAATCGTGCCGGCGACCGCCGCATCGGCGGCGAAGGTTGCGGCCAGGACAAGGAAGAAGCGCACCTTCCGTCTCCTCAGAATGCGCAACCCGGCTTGATGCCAAGCTTGCGGAAGACGAGCGCCGCCGGACAGAAGCCGGTCACCGACGATTGCAGCAGGTTCAGTCCGATGAACACGGTCAGCCAGACGAAGAGCGGCGATACCCAAAGGGAGAGCGCGACGGATGCGAGCACCATGCATCCGGCGAAGGCGAGAACTGTACGGTCGAGCGTCATCACAAATTCCTTTCATATGATGATGTGTTCATGTATAGGGATGCTCCATGAAATGCAAGAGCAATCGTCGTGCGTCGATGTGTGGAAAGTGCCCGTCAGACGCAGGCAGACCCCGGTTCGATTGTAGCCGCCGGAATGGAATGACCGTCGGGCGCCCTTGACGCGCTCCGGTCGGAAGCCGACTCTTATGAAAAGTCCATCAGATGATGATGCGAAAGATGCTAGCTATTGACACCGAGAAACTGGACGCCAATGCGCGCGACGCGGCCGCCCTCCTCGCCGCGATGGCGAACGAGAACAGGCTTCGGATCATGTGTCGCCTGCTGGAAGGCGAAGTGAGCGTCAACGATCTCGCGGCGCAGGTCGGGATGAGCCAGTCGGCCATTTCGCAGCAGTTGAGCAAGCTGCGCGCCCTGAAACTGGTGGACACGCGACGCAAGGCCAAGCAAATCTACTATCACCTCGCGTCGCCGGAGGTGCAGCGCATCCTGGAAACCTTGCACGGCATCTACTGCATGCCGTCTCCCGCCGAAGACGGCTGACGATCAGTTGAGGCCGTCCTCGCCCTTGACGTCTTCCTTCCGCAGCCCGCCGACGCGGGGGAGCGGTCGCCCCGAATCCGTGAGCCCTACCGCCACGACGATTTCGTCGGCGCGCGGCGCGTCTGGGATGCGCACTTCAATGCCGTCGAAATGGCTGCGCACCTTGGCTGCATCCTTGTGGCCGAGCGGCAGGTCGAAAGGCGACCCCGGGCCGCAACGTTTCTTCGAGGACGGGATGAGCGCGGCGCCCTTGCCCAGCAGGCGACGGACAGGCGCGCCGAGACGGGGGTGCAGAAGCGCGGCGGCATGCTCAAGTTCACCGTCTTCGCCCACGGCTGCGGCCTTGCCGAAACTCTCCACGCGATCGCCGGGGATACCGAGCGCCGCGATCGCACGCGCGGTAAGCAGTTCGCCGAGCTCCTCGCCGATCTCCATGAGCGGCGTGAGATCCTCGACGTAACGTCTCGCGAACGGGTTGCTGATGACGGCGGCCGCGACCGCGCGGCGGGTCGGCGGCGAGATCGCCTTGCCCGCCTCCATGGCGGTTTCCTCGACGAAGGTGACGATGCGGCGGACGGGAGCCTTCATCTCAGTCCGTCCTTGCCGCTGACCTGGGAAGCCTCAAGGCCGCCGGAGCGGGAATGGACGCGTGCGCCGGTGGTCATGGCGAGGACCAGCAGCATCTCGTTCGCGCGGGGCGCATCGGGAATTCCGACCTCGATCGCATCGAAGTGACTGCGGACATAGGAAGCGTTGGTGTGGGTGATCGGGATGTCGATACGCGTGCCCGGCCCGCCGACCTTCTTCGTCGACGGCACGATCGCGCGGCTGCGCTCTTCCCCCAGCAGCTCGCGCATGGCGTACCCGCCGGGGTTGTGCCAGAGCGCGCCGTGCTCCAGTTCGCCGGCTGTGCCGACGATGGCGCCTTTCCCATAGCCCTCGACGCGCGCCGGATCGCCGCCGAGAGCATCCAGCAGACGGCGGGCCATCATGGCGCCCAGTGGCTTCAGGTCCGCCATGAACGGCTGGATGTCCTCGACATAACGTCCGGCGAAGGGATTGGTGGTCACCGCCAGCACGGCTGCGCGCCGTGGCGGCACGGCGGCGGCGGGCCCGCCCTCGTGGAAGATCTCCTCAACCTGAACAAGGATTTTCCGGATCTGGATCTCGGCCACGGGCCCCTCCTTCCGCTCACATCAAATTGCAGTTCGTATGATTGGTAACGATCTGGAGCGCGAATGCAAGCCGCACCGCGCATCGTCGCCACGAGGAACGACGCGTTCCGCGATCAACCCGGCGGGACCCTCATGAAAAGCGGATGGAAAGGCAGGGTCGCAGTCGTTCGAACCTCACCGCCGCACCGATCTCGGGCAATCGCCGGGGCGGCTTAAAAATATGTTGACTGTTTGTATTCGCATGAAATGATCCGATAGCCGTCCATGACGGCCCACCCTGCGGGTGGCGGCATTCAAAACGACAAGAGGGAATAGCCATGAACCGGAACGGAAAAGTGACACTTGGTGGTCTGGCGTCACGTCGACGCTTCCTCGGCGGAATGGGCGCCGTGGTACTCGCGCCCCTCGCTGCGCCGATGATCGCGCGAGCCCAGGCTTCGACTTTCAAATTGGGCGTCCTGCTGCCCTTCTCGGGCGGGCTCGAGCTTTTCGCCGAGCAGGGGATGCAGGGCGTCCAGATGGCCGTGGACGAATATAACGTCGACGGCGGCGTGCTGGGCCGCCAGATCGAGATCGTGCAGGCTGACGACAAGACCGACCCGCGCACCGCCGTGGAACGTGCAACCCAGCTCATCCGGCGCGATCAGGTCAACGCGATCGTCGGGCCCGTCACCAGCGCCAACCGCGATGCCATCAAGTCGACCATCGAGCGCGGAGAAACGCCGCTGCTTTACGCCACCGACTACGAGGGCGGCGTCTGCAGCCCGTGGATCGCGTGCTATTCGGCCGTGCCTGCCCACTTCGTGGAGCCGCTGATCCCGTTCCTCGCGGAGACCAAGGGCGCCAAGAAGATCTATCTCTTCGGAGCCGATTATACGTGGCCGCAGAAGATGAACGCGGCGATCCGTGCGAAGATCGAGGCCACCGGCGGATCTGTCGCGGGCGAGGAATACACGCCCTTCGGAACGAAGGATTTTGCGCCTACGCTGCGCAAGATCGAGGAATCCGGCGCCGACTTCATCATCCTCACCCTGCCGGGCGCCGATGGCGTGACGTTCGTCAAGCAGATGGCGAGTTCCGGCCTGAAGAGCAAGGTCGGCATCTCGTTCCTCGGCTTCAACGAAAATTACCTGCCGGGCTTCAGCGGCGACGAGGCCGAGGGCATCATCGCCCCGCTGCCGTTCATGCAGGGGCTGGATCGTCCGGAGGCGAAGGAATTCGTGGCCAAGCAGCTGGCGAAATATGGCGAGAAAGCCAAAGTCACCTACTACGCGGATTCACACTACAATCTGACCCGCTTCTACCTGAACGCGGTGAAGAAGGCGAACACCGACGACAAGAAGGCCGTCATGGCGGCATTGCCGGGCCAGTCGCTGATGTCCGGCAACGGCGAAGTGACGTTGCGCGCCGGCGATCTTCACGTAGACCTGAACATTCTGATCGCTTCGGTTCAGGGCGGAGCGCTTGCGATGGAAAAATACATCGGCAAGGTGACGGCTCCGGACCAGTGCACGCTCTAGGATGACTCGGCAAGCATGTTCCTGACAGTCAGGGAACTCAAGAAGAGCTTCGGCGGCATCCACGCCCTTCAGGGCGTCAGCTTCGGGCTGGGTGCCGCCGAGATCAAATGCATCATCGGTCCGAATGGCTGCGGCAAGAGCACGCTGTTCAATGTGCTGACGGGCGTACTGGCCCCCGACAGCGGGACCGCCGAGCTGGAAGGTGTCCGCATCAGCGGCCTGCCGGCGCATCGGATCAGCCGCATGGGCATCGGACGCAAGTTCCAGGTGCCGGGGGTGCTGGCCGACCTGACGGTGATGGAGCATATGGAGATCGCGCTGGTCGCGCGCGAGACGGACGGGCGTCTCTGGCGTGCGCTTGGCTGGGGCGGCGACCGCGCCGCCGTGCTGGCGCGGCTTGAAAGCGCCGGATTGGCGGACTACGCGGATCAGGTCGCCTCGCAACTGCCGCACGGCATAAAGCAGAGGCTGGAGATCGCGGTGCTCGTGGCCCGCGGAGCGCGGCTCCTGCTCCTTGACGAGCCGACGGCGGGCATGACCGCCGCCGAGACGCAGGCGACCATCGATCTCATCCGCCGCATCAATCGCGAGACCGATACCGCCATCCTCGTCATCGAACATGACATGGCGTTCGTGCGCGGGCTCGCCTGCCCGCTGATCGTCATGATGCGTGGCCAGGTGCTGCACGAAGGCACATATGACGAGGTGCGCGCCGATCCGCAGGTGCGCGCGGCCTATCTGGGGGATCGCCATGCTTGAGATCGAGAAGCTCGTCTCAGGCTACGGCAAGGGCGCGTCGGTGCTGAAGGGCATCGATCTGCGGGCGGAACGCGGCGATCGTCTGGCGATCATGGGACGGAACGGCATGGGCAAGACCCTGCTGGCGAAGACCCTGATGGGCCTGGTCCGCCCGTCGGCGGGCAAGATCCGCTTCGACGGCGCCGAGATCGGCGGACTGCCCGCCCACCGGATCAGCAATATGGGCATGGCCTATGTGCCGCAGGGCCGCGAGATCTTCGCCGACTTCACCGTGCTGGAGAACCTGCGCATGGGCGTCATCGGCAAGCCCGGCCTCGGCATGGACCACCTGGACCGTATCTATGGCTGGTTCCCGATCCTGAAGGAGCGCGAGAACCAGCGGGCGGGCACCATGTCCGGCGGCCAGATGCAGCAGCTCGCCATCGCACGCGCTCTCATCGGCAGGCCGAAACTCCTTCTGCTCGACGAACCGTCCGAGGGCATCCAGCCCAACATCGTGCACGAGATCGCCGAGAAGCTGCGGATGATCTGCGCCGAGGAAGGGCTGACCGTCGTGGTGATCGAACAGAACTTCGACATGGTGGAAATCCTGGCCGAACGCGTGGCCTTCATCGAGAACGGAAAGATCACCGGCGAGGTGCCCGTGGCGCGGCTTTCCGCCGATCCCGACCTGATCACGCATCATATGGGGCTTTGAGGGCGATGGGCGGTTTTCTGGCACTGGCGCTGGATGCTTTGAACTACACCTCGGTCCTGCTTCTCGTCTCGATCGGGCTGGTGATCGTTTTCGGCATGATGCAGGTGATCAACCTCGCGCATGGCGAGTTCTTCCTCGTCGGCGCCTATGCCGTGCTGGTGCTGCAGGGTCTCGGCGTGCCGTTCTGGCTGACGCTTCCCCTCGCCTTCATCGTCGGCGGGCTTTTCGGATTGATCTGCGACGCGGCGATCCTGCGCTTCATCTACGACCGGCCGACCGACACCATTCTTGCGACCTGGGGCCTGTCGCTGGCGATAAGGCAGGCGATCGTCATCGTGTTCGGGCCGAATTCCCAGCAGGTGGTGGCGCCGCTGACCGAACCCGTGAATTTCCTTGGAATCTCCTACTCTTCATACCGGCTGGCGATCATCGCCATTGCCATCGCCGTCGCCGTGGTGGTCTTCCTGATCCTCTATCGCACGGCCTTCGGCCTCGCCGCCCGCGCGGCGATGGCAAACCGGCCGATGGCGCAATGCCTCGGCATCAACACGCGGCGTCTGGACCGCGTGACCTTCAGCCTCGGCGCAGCACTGGCCGGCTTCTCCGGCGCGGTCATGGCCCCGCTGATGAGCGTCGATCCACAAATGGGCATGGGCTTCGTGCTGCCGGCCTTCCTGTCGATCCTCGTCGGCGGCGTGGGCAGCCCGGCCGGCGCCATATGGGGTTCGGTCGTCATCGGCGGCTCGACCACGGTCGCCGCCTCATGGTGGACGCCAGTCATCGCTCAGATCATCGTCTTCTCGCTGGCGGTGGCGGTCATCCGCTTCCTTCCGGCCGGTCTCTCGGGGCTTCGTCGCAGATGAACATCCGGCTTCTTCTCACGCTCGCGGTCTGGCTCGTCCTGGGGCTGATGCCTTTCATGCTCGGCCTTTGGGAACTGGCCATGATGAGCCAGCTTCTGATCTATGGCATCGCGGCGCTAAGCCTCTCATTCATCTGGGGCGAGGTGGGGCTGGTCTGCTTCGGACAGGCCCTGTTTTTCGGGACGGGCGCCTATGTGATGGCGCTGACGGCCAAGGGCATGATTCCCGGCCTGCCTGAATCGGCGTGGCTTGGGCTCCTGCTCGGCATTGTGGGCGGAGCGCTGGCCGGGGCTCTCGTTGGGGCGGCGCTGTTCTTCGGCAAGGGACTAAGGACGGCCTATTTCGGCATCGTCACCATTGCCGCAGCGGTCATCGCCGAGCGGCTGACGACGAACTGGCGCTATATTGGCGGCTTCAACGGTCTTCTCGACGTGCCGCCCCTGACGCTGCCGGGAGCAATCGACAGCGCCGATCCGCTCGCTGGCTACGTTCTCGTTCTCGGTTTCGCGGTGCTGTCATGGCTTCTGCTGCTTGCCTTGCAGCGTGCGCCTTTCGGCACGATCCTGCGCGGCATACGCTGCGACGAGCGCCGCATGCAGAGTCTCGGCTTCTCGGTCCCTGTCTACAAGATCGTGGCGCTTGCGATCTCCGGCGGCGTCGCCGGCCTCGCGGGAGGCCTCTTTTCGCTGCAATTCTCCTTCGTCTCGCCAGCGGTGATCGGCCTCGCCATGTCGACCGAAATCCTGATCTGGGCGGCGGTCGGAGGCAAGGCGGTGCTGCTGGCAGCCTTCATCGGCGCACTGGCCGTGAAATGGGTCGAGGGCGTACTGTCGGAAACCATCGGCGCCTACTGGCTTCTGGTTATCGGGCTCGCTTTCGTGGCAGTGATCGTCATTTTCCCGCAAGGCTTGTTGGGGCGGCTGCTGGATCTCCGCCTGCCCCGGCGGCTGCGACGCACCTGAAGCGATTCGCCCTCCAGGGCGTGCAGTCCTGTCACGCCGGACTATTGCGAAGATGCCACGGAAATGCGGGCGCAGCAGGAGCGTTGGCCCATGACTGGAGCGTCTGTCCGCCGTCGATCAGCCAGTCCACGCCGGTAATATGGCGCGCTTCGTCCGAAGCGAGGAAAGCCACGGCGGCAGCGACATCTTCCGGCTGACCGATGCGGCGAAGCGGGATGCGGTCGGCGAAACGGCGCACGCTCTCCAGATAGCCTTGCCGGTCGGCGGCGGGCACGCCGAGCGAGGTTTCGACGACGCCAGGGCAGATGGCGTTCACCCGGATGCCATATCCGGCAAGGTCGAGCGCCGCCGAGCGGGTCAGCCCCGTAACCGCGTGTTTGCTGGCGATGTAGCCGGGGCTCCTTGACAGCACGTCCCACCCAGCCATGGAAGACCCCATATTGACGATGGAGCCGGGGCGTCCGCCCGCGATCATCGCACGGGCCGCCAGCCTCAGCACAAGGAACTGGCTGCGCAGATTGGTGCGGATCACATGGTCCCAATCGTCCGGAGAAATCTCGTGAACCGGGCTGACCGGACCCGATATGCCCGCATTGTTGAAAACCACGTCAAGCTGCCCGAATGCCTCCAGCACGGCTTCGACCGCCGCCCTCGCCCCGGCCTCCTCGGCCACATCCGCGCCGACCCCGACCCCGTCATTCAGCGTCGCGGCGAGTTCCGCGGCGCGTTCGTCGTTCAGGTCGGCCAATACGACGCGCGCGCCTTCAGCCGAAAAACGTTGCGCCGTCGCCCAGCCGATCGACCCTGCGCCGCCCGTCACCAGGACGGCCTTGCCCTCGAAGCGCTTCATCATATTTTCTCCGGCTCTGGATATTCGCGCCAGCCATGGCGCGGACGAAACCCGAGTTCACGTCTCGCCAATCCGGTGTCGATCAGCCCGGCATGGCCGCCAAGCGCGCCGCGCATTTCCGGCGCGTCCCCGAATGCCTCTGCCACCAGTTCCCGGCTTGGATGCTCGGAATAGCTGTCATCGGCGGATATATAGCATCGCAGATGACCGTGACCCTGCCACGTCAGGGCGGAGGCGAAGGCAGCGCCGGCGTCGCGGGCATCGAGATAGGCCCAGAGATCGGCCGCGGCGGCGGCCGTCTGCCGCCGCCGGCCGATATCCCGGTAGAAGGTTTCCGGTGTCTGCAACCACGGCATGCGCAGGCTGACGGCGCGGAACGCGCCCTGCCGCACCATCGCGTCCACAAGTTCCTCGCCGAGCCACTTGGTCGTGCCGTAAATATCCTGCGCGGCCACCGGATGGGTTTCGTCGAGCGGCAGGAAACGCGGAATTGGCAGAGCCGGCGCGAAGGGATAGCCTAGCACGCTGAACGAAGAGGCGTAGACAAAGAGCTTCGCGCCGCCAAGGCGGGCACCCTCCGCCGCGCTGTAGACGGTCGCCATGTTCACCCGGTAGATTTCGACGGCCGCCGTGCCCGTTGGGCGCGGGATGGCGGCGCAGTGGAGCACCGCGTCGGCGCCGGAAAACAGCTGGACAGACGCGCCGAGATCGGCGAGGTCCGCCGAGATCGTCTCCCAGCCTCCGGCTGGCTGGGGCGCACGGTCGATCCCGAGCACTGAGTGCCCGGCGGAAACGCAGGCGGCAGCCACGTGACGCCCCAGAAGACCGGCTGCGCCGGTGACAACGACCTTCATTCCGCTACTCCGTACCGACCCTGCCGCATTTTCGTTTGTCATCCAACAATACCTTGCCCAGACACACACCGGAAGGCGGCGAATTATCCCATATTATCGAAGCATTCTCTTGACTTTGCGCTGCTCGTCAATCCTTATGAATACAAACAATATCGATGATGGAAAGAGGCTCCTATGGACGTTTTCTCATCACATCGCCTGGCAGGAGGCATGGTTCTCGATCCCGCTACGGTAGCGGTGGTGGTGGTCGACATGGTCAACGATTTCTGCAAGCCGGGCGGCCTGATGGTTCTGCCCGGATATGAGCGGCTCGTGCCGCCCCAGCTTCAGGTGATCGAGGCCGCGCGGGAGCATGGCGTGCCGGTAATCTGGGTGCATGACGCGCACCGGGCCAACGTCCGCCAGGACCGGGAGTGGCTGAAGCGGACGCCGCATTGCGTGGAGAACACCTGGGGAGTCGAGATCATTGAGGATCTTGGGGCGAAGCCGGAAGAGATCCATGTCATCAAGCGCCGTTACTCGGCCTTCTTCCAGACGGACCTCGACCTGACGCTGAAGGATATGGGCGTCCGGCAACTGGTGGTCTTCGGCGTCGTGACCAATATCTGCGTCCGCTCCACGGTGCATGACGCCTTCTTCAACGGCTATGAGGTCGTGGTTCCGCAGGACTGCTGCGCGGCGACCGGACCGCGCGAACAGGAAAGCTCGCTCTACGACATCGCCACGCATTTCGGCACGGTCAGCGACGCAGCGACAGTCGCGGCGGCCCTGGCCGGAGCGGGCACGATCCAGGCCATCGAGATCCCGGCCTGAAGGCCGCCGGATATCGGATATGACCGACCTGAGCACAAGGGATGATGACGATGGCAGCGAAGCCCGAGAAAAGTCGCGGCCGCGTCCGCAGCATGACCGGTTTGTCCCGCGAGGAAGCGATCGTCCAGTTCGCCCGCAGCGGTTATGATCTCGACGTGCATCCCGCGCATCTCGTTCGCCGCGTGCATCAGCGCGCGACGCAACACTTCCAGCAGGTCATGGACGGCGACAATGTTTCGCCGGCTCAATTCGGGGCTTTGGCAACCATCCTCAAGCATGGCGCGATCTCCCAGAACCATCTCGGGCGGCTGACCTCCATGGACCCTTCCACCATCCTTGTCGTGGTCAGGAATCTCATCTCCAACGGTCTCGTGCGGCGACTGAAATCCGAGACCGACCAGCGCCTGACGATCCTGACCCTGTCAGACAAGGGCCAGAGCTATACGCTGGAACGATTGAAGAAATCGGTCGAGGTCGGGAAGAGACTGCTGGCTCCGCTGAGCGCCGCCGAGCAGGCGGTCTTCATGTCGCTGCTTGCCCGGCTTTGCGAGGAGGAACCGGGCGAAGCCACGGTGGTGCAGGAAGATTCATCGCGGCGCAACGGCGCCGCTGCCGCACCGATCTGACGGGAGTACGACAAATGGCGCACGAAGAAGCGTCGGCTTCGGCCGCAGGGCGGATTATTGTCCAGAATATCGGATTGATGCTCAGCGGCGACCTTTCGAAGCCGCTGCTCGAGGCCGATTCGATTCTGGTGGAAGATGGTCTGATCCGAGCTGTCGGACGGTCGGCCGACATGCCGGCTCCGGTCTCCGGCGAGGTCGTTATCGATGCGCAGAATTCGGCCGTGTGCCCCGGACTGATCGACAATCACATGCATCCCGTCGCAGGCGACTGGACGCCGCGCCAGAACCAGATGGGCTGGATGGAAAGCTCGGTGCATGGCGGCGTCACCACCATGATCTCCGCCGGCGAAGCGCATTATCCCAACCGCCCACGCGATGTGGTCGGCGTGAAGGCGCTCGGCATCGCCGCCCAGCGCAGTTTCTCCGGCTTCCGGCCGCTCGGCATGAAGATCATCGCCGGGGCTCCGGTGCTGGAACCGGGCATGACGGAAGCCGACTTCAAGGAACTGGCCGAAGCCGGCGTCACCCTCATCGGCGAAGTCGGCCTCGGCGGCGTCAAGGACGGACCGACCGGGCGCCGGATGATCGCCTGGGCGCGCAAATACGGCATGACCTCGATGACGCACACCGGAGGCCCGTCCATTCCGGGCTCCGGACGTATCGGCGCTGAGGTGGTGCTTGAAGTGGACGCCGACGTCGTCGCGCACGTCAATGGAGGTCCCACGGCGCTGCCGGACGAGGAGATCCGCCGCATCTGCGAGGAAGGAACGCGCGCGCTGGAGATCGTGCACAACGGCAATCTGCGCACGGGCCTGATGGTGCTGGAGATAGCGCGGCAGCGGAACGAGATGCGCCGGGTCCTGCTCGGAACCGACGGCCCTGCTGGGTCCGGCGTGCAGCCGCTCGGAATACTGCGCACCATCGCCCATCTCGCCTCGCTGTCCGAGGTCGCCCCGGAGGTGATCTTCTGCTTCGCGACGGGCAACACGGCGCGCGTCCGCAACCTGTCCGACCGTGGCGTCATCGAGGTTGGCCGCGCGGCCGATCTCGTTTTCCTGGATGCGGCCGAAGCCAGTGCGGGCGACGGCCTGCTGGACTGTCTGCGGCTGGGCAATCTGCCCGGCATCGGCATGGTGATGATCGATGGCGTCATCCGCACCGGGCGCAGCCGCAACACGCCGCCAGCGCGCAGGGTTCCGGTCCAGTCGGCGGCCTGAACCACGAGTGCCGGCGATCTTCACATTTGCGGCGGGTTGCCTTATGCGATCTGCCATTCAGATCTGGACGCTGCCGCATAGCCACACCAAAGCAAGCCAAAGCAACAACCGATGTCTCTTTCCTCCTTTGACTGGCACGCAACCGAAGCGTCGCCCGAAATCGTCGCTCTTGCCGAAACGGAAAAGAAGCGCGCAGGGCGCGTCACCAACATGAAAGGCGTCCTGCTGCATTCGGCTCCGGCGTTCCGCCTGTTTTCCGCGGTGCTTCCACTGAAGGAGAGCCTGCGTGCGCGCCTCGGCGCCCGCGCGGTCGACATCTTCTCGCTGGCGATCTCGGAAGACTCGCACTGCCTGCTCTGCTCGCTCTATTTCCGCCGGGCGCTGAAGAGTTATGGCGTCGATCCCGATGGCTACCAGCCGACCGAGGACGAGGCGGCGCTGATCGAGATCGCGCACCGCATCGGCGCGCATGAGGACGCCCATCGCGCCGCGCCGCCGGAAGCGCTGAAGCTGCTCGAGGCGAAGTACGGCGCGGCGACGGTGGTCGAGATCGTCGCCTACGGCGCGGCAATGCTGGCGACGAACAGGCTGAACACGACGCTGGGCATTCCCATCGACGACGATCTCGTCGCGACGGCCGACGCGGTCGAAGCGACCGCTGCCTGACAGGCGCCCGCCTACCCCTCCGGCAGGTTCCAGACACCCGGCATCGCAAGGCCCGGACGCCCGAACCGGAAGGCCCCGATGTCGGCGGGCGTGGAGCCGTCGACCAGCAGTTCCGACAGCGTACGTCCGATCACGGAGGCGAACTTGAAGGCATGCGTGGCGCCCACGACGCACACGCAGTTCGGATGGCCGGG
Organism: Rhizobiaceae bacterium; assembly: GCA_023953845.1. NCBI lineage: Bacteria > Pseudomonadati > Pseudomonadota > Alphaproteobacteria > Hyphomicrobiales > Rhizobiaceae > Rhizobiaceae bacterium. Next base: position 611,498 of record JAMLJC010000001.1, read on the forward strand.
AATCCGGTCGAGCACGAAATCGCCGTCCGGCGTATGCGTAAGCAGGCATGTCTTCGTGTAAAGGGTCGGGCCGGCGGCGCGCGGGATATGGTCGGCGAGGAAACGCAGCACGTCCGTTTCGTTCTTTGCGTCCGGCTCGAAACTGCGCCAATCCGGATCGACCGGCCGGAAACGGTCCTTGGCGATCTTGACGCCGGGCGCTCCATAGACCGGAAAACCATAATAGTTGTCATGGATCATCCAGATCCACACCGGGAAGCGCTCCGGCGTGAATTCCTGAAGGTTCGGGCTGTCGACATAGGTGACCTGTTCATGCGTCACGAGCAGCGGCAGCTCGACGCCGAAATGCGCCAGCAGCCGGTTCGTCCATGGGCCGCCCGCAAGCACGATCTTCTCTGCGGAGATGGTGCGCCCGCCCGCCATGATCCGGTATCCGCCGTTCTCCTGCCTGATCTCGGTCACTGGCGCGTTGTCGAGGAAGGTCGCTCCGTTGCGGCGCGCCAGACGACGATGGACGTCATTCGCCTTGATGGCTCCCACGAGCCCGCCGTCGGGCTGGTACACGGCATGGATTTCGTCGTCGAACCTGAATTGTGGGAAACGTCGGCGGATGGCGCCCGCATCGAGTATTTCATACGGCACATCGCACGCCGTCATGCTCTCATTGTAGGCGGCTTCATCGAGTGTCGTCTGCTGCGGCCAGAAATTCAGTTCGCCCGTCTTGACCACGACCTGCTCGCCGGCGTCCTTCTCGACCGCATCCCATGCCTCGTAGGCCTGCTGGGCGAACCGCACATACGGCACGGTGTGATAGGTGAGGCGGATGATGCGGGAATGGTCCTGCGACTCGCCCCGCACATGCCCGATCTCGAACTGCTCTATGCCGAGCACGTCGGCGCCTGCCCGCCGCGACAGCCAGTAGCAGGCGGCGCTGCCGAGCCCACCCAGTCCCAGAACGACATAGGTATAGCTGTCCTTCATGGCGCAACCTTCCACTCGCAGAAATTCCAAATATCACAACAATGATCCGGAATGCGATACAATTTGCCTTTCATTCTGCCGCCATCGGGATAAAGTCGTCGCCGGAACAAGTCGCGTCCGGCCTTGTCCATCCTGCTCTGCGGAAGGCGCGGTGATCAGCCGCCCGACGATCCGTGTGAAAAGCCGGGGCCGGGCTGGCGGAATGAGGCGGTCGGGCGCGGCTTGTTCCCGGCGACGCCGCAGCGACCGGTCGCTGCGGCGCGCGGCTCCTTTTCATGTCGCCGAAAGCAATGACATTCGGGAGCAGTGGAGGCCAGCCAATGGCTGCTTCGCCGCATGTGAGTTCGCCAGCTTGAAGGAGCGTCTTTGTCGATGAGCCAGAAGTCCATACGGTATCGTCTCGGCGTCGACATCGGCGGCACATTCACCGACGTCCTGCTCATGGAGGAGGACAGCGGCCGGCTTGTGGCGCTCAAGGTGCCGTCGAACCGTCAGAATCCGGAGGACGCAATCATTGCCGGACTCGAGCAACTGCATTCGCGGCACGGCATCGCGGCCTCGGACATCGTCTATTTTTCGCACGGCACCACGCTTGGCGTAAACACGCTGCTGGAGCGTGATGGAGCGGAAGTCGGCCTGCTGACCACGAAGGGCTTTCGCGACATCCTCGAATTGCGCAGGCTGAGACTCCCGAGGGCCAACGACCTCTTCCATCCGCGACCCCGCGCGCTTACGCCGCGCCGGCGCGTCGCCGAGATCGACGAGCGGATGGCGCAGGATGGCGAGGTCATCGTCCCGATCCGCCGCGACGACGTGCTCGCCGCCGCAGGGCAGGTGATCGAGCGGGGCGCCTCCAACATCGCCGTCTGCTTCCTGCACTCCTATCGCTTTCCCGAGCATGAGAAACAGGCGAAGGCATGGATTCTGGACGCGTTCCCGGATCTCTACGTCATCGCCTCTTCGGAACTCTGGCCGCAGCAACGCGAATACGAGCGCTGTCTCGTCAGCGTCATCAACGGCTACATCGGGGCGCGCATGCGCACCTATTTCGACACGCTCGAAACGAAGACAAGGAATGCCGGCCTCGCCACCCGCATCTTCTCGACCAAGTCGAACGGCGGTGTGATGGGGCTGGAGGCCGCCGGAGAACGGCCGGTCGAAACTCTGCTTTCAGGCCCGGCTTCGGGCGTCATCGGCGCGGCCTTCATCGGCCGCATGATCGGCGACGAGAAACTGATCACGCTCGACATGGGCGGCACCAGCGTCGACATCGCCGTGGTCAATGGCGAGATCCCTTATTCGAACGAGAACACGGTCGGCGATTTTCCGGTGCTGTTGCCGGCCGTCGACGTCTCAGCCATCGGCGCCGGCGGCGGTTCCGTAGCCTGGCTGGACGCGGAGGGCGTGCTCAAGGTCGGTCCCCGCAGCGCCGGCGCGCGTCCCGGCCCGGCCTGCTATGGCCGCGGCGGCACGGAGCCCACCGTCACGGACGCCTATGCCGTGCTCGGCATCATGGCGCCGAGCGGCCTGCTCGGCGGCGAGATGAAGCTCGACATCGAAAAGGCGCGCACGGCGCTCGCGACGATCGGCGACCGGCTTGGCAAGACGCCGGAGGAGACGGCGGACGCGATTCTCCAGGTCGCGACCGCCAACATCTACGCCGAACTCGTGCCGCAACTGGCGCGGCGCGGCGTCGACGCGCAGGAATTTTCGCTGCTTGCTTATGGCGCGGCGGGGCCTACGCATGTGTTCATGCTTGCGCGGGAACTGAACATACGTCGCGTGCTCATCCCGCCGACGCCGGGGCTGCTTTGCGCCCTCGGCTGTCTGGTGGCGGACCTGCGCGCCGATTTCGTCCGCAGCCTGTGGCAGGATGCGCGAGACCTTTCGGATCACACGTTGCTCGACACCTTTGCGGCGCTGGAGACCGAGGCGCGCGACTGGCTCGAACGGCAATATGTCGACGTGAGCCGCACCTATCTGATCCGCTCCGCCGACATCTGCTATGTCGGGCAGTCCTTCGAGATCAACGTCGTCTTCCCGGACGAGCCTCTGTCGGTGGATGCGCTCCAGAACTGGTTCCACGATCACTACGAACGCGTCTACGGCTTTGCCGACCGCAGCAATGCGATCCGCATCCTCGAGGCGCGCGTTCAGATCGTCGGCGTGACGCGCAAGCCCAACTTCGACGACCTGCGGCCCTTCTCCGCGGTCAGCGAAAGGCAGGTATCGTCGCGTCCGATCTACGAGCACGGCAAGTCCGTGAGCGGCGCCGTGATCCAGCGTTCGTCGCTGAAGCCCGGGGACACGTTCAAGGGTCCGGCCGTGGTCGAGCAGTACGACACAACCGTATATGTGCCGGAAGGTTTCGACGTCAGCGTCGACAGATGGTTCAATCTCGTCGGGGAGAGCGCGAAATGATCGAGGACAAGATCGGTCTCGAAATCCTCAGCAATCGCTTTCAGGCGATCGTCGACGAGATGGCGCAGGCGCTGTTCCGCACCGCGCACACGGTCTTCATCAAGGAGACGCAGGATTACGGCGCGGTGCTGGTCAGCCCCGGCGGCGAGGTCTTCGCCGCGTCGCGTCGCTATGGCGTGCTTATGATGGTCGGCATGCCGATGGACGATGCGGTCAAGGCGATGGGCGACGATGTTCGCGAAGGCGACATCTTCATGACCAACGACCCCGAGGCGACCGGAGGCATGTGCACGCATCTCAACGACGTGTTCCTGTGGAAGCCGATTTTCCATGACGGCAAGCTGATCTGCTACGCCTGGACCTTCGTGCATATGTCCGACGTGGGCGGACGCGTCTCCGGCTCCATCGCGCCGTCGAGCTACGAGATCTATCAGGAAGGCATACGCGTTCCGCCGCAAAAACTGTTCCGCGAGGGCGTTCTGGACGAGACGTTCCTGAAGATGTTCCTAGTCAACACACGGACCGGCGAGCAGAACTGGGGTGACATGAAGGCCTGTATCGCAGGCCTCACGACGGCGGAACGGCGCGTCAAGGAACTGCTCGGCCGCTTTGGAGCCGAGAAGATCAGCCAGGGCATCGTTGATGTCATGGATTATGCCGAGACGCAGGCGCGGCGCGTGATCTCGACCGTTCCGGACGGTATCTACAGGTTCAGCGACTTCATCGAGGCCGACATGGTCGGCCAGGGCCTGCTCCGCGTGAACTTGACGCTGACGATTTCCGGCGGCGAGATGCACATGGATTTCACCGGCACGGCGCCGCAGGTACGCGCCGCGCTCAATCTGCCGAGCTTTTCGAAGACCGGCCACTGGATGCTGATCACTGGCGTGGTGAACTGGCTTTGCACGCGCGAGCCAAACATCGCCTACAATGCCGGCCTCGTGCGGCCGATGAAGATCCATATCCCGAAAGGCACGATCATCAATCCGGAGCCCGGCGCGGCTTATGGCGGGCGCTATTCCACCTCGCACAAGGTCTGCGACGTCATCATCGGCGCGCTGTCGCAGGCCGTGCCGGACCAGTTGCCCGCGACCGATTCCGGGCAGGGTTCCATCCTGCTCGTCTCGGTTCCCGACATGGCGAGCGGCGAGACGCGCGTCAGCGTCATCCAGCCGCTGGTCGGCGGCTCCGGCGGCCGGCCTGTCGATGACGGCGTGGACGGCACCATGGTGATCCTGAACTTCCTCAAGAACGTGCCGACGGAACTGCTCGAACACGAAATGCCGAACCTGCTCATCCGACGCTATGCGCTGCGCGAGGATTCCGGCGGCGCGGGCCGCTATCGCGGCGGCACGGGCTCCATCGTCGAGTTCGAGACGAACGTGCCGTTCACGACGATCACCGCCCGCAACATGGAACGCTACCTGTTTCCGCCGGCCGGCCGCAAGGGCGGCACGCCGGGCACGACCGGCTACACCATTCTCAACCCCGACAGCGACAGTCCGGTCGACATCGGCAAGATCGATATTCTGGAGATGGATGCGGGCGATGTCCTGCGCCTCGGCACGCAGGGCGGCGGCGGCTATGGCGATCCGCTCGAACGCCCGGCCGCGACCGTCTGGGAAGACGTGCTGGACGAATATGTATCGATCGAAACAGCGCGGGAAAAATATGGCGTCATCGGCACGCTGGAGAGCGGTCTGGATGCCGCCGCCACCGAAACCTTGCGCAGGGAGATGCGCGATGCGCGGCGCGGCGCTCCGCTCAAGGAGTTCGACTTCGGGCCGGTGCGCGAAGCCTATCATGCGAAGTGGCCGGCGGCCCTGCATGACGCGATCAGCGCGATCACCCAGGACATGCCGCGCGTACAGCGCCAGACTTCCTATCGCGCGCTATATGCCGAGATCGGCAGGCGGCTCGACGCCGGCGAGTCGATCAGACCCGGCGACGTGCCGGATGTACTCGCGGCATTGCAGACCAACGGGCGGCGAGGCATGCGCGCCGCGTCGGCGAGGTGATCCGGGGCAATACGCGTTCAGGCGTTCACTGCGGAGGTACTACGATGAGCGAATGGCTGGTGACGACGGAATGGCTCGCCGGGCATCTTGGCGACCCGAAACTCGCGGTGCTCGACTGCTCCTGGTATCTACCGGAAGCGGGCAAGCATGCGATCGATGATTTTCGGCGGGCGCATATTCCCGGCGCACGGTTCATCGACCTCGGCGTCGTGTCCGATCCCGATTCGCCCTATGTGAACATGCTGCCTTCGGCGGATATCTGGGCGCGGGAGATCGGTCGGCTCGGCATCGATAACGACACGCTGGTTGTCGTCTATGACGCCGGCTATGTATCGGCGCGACTCTGGTGGATGTTCCGTGTCTTCGATCACGACAAGGTCCGCATTCTGGATGGCGGTTTCCGCAAATGGATGGCGGAAGGCCGGCCCACCGAGGCGGGCGATCCGAAACCTGCCGAAGCCGTCGCGTTCAATGCTAAAGTCCAGCCCGGCAAGGTGGCCGCGCTTGGAGAAGTGCGCGCCGCGCTCGATCTTGGCATCACGGTCGTGGATGCACGCACGGCCGCGCGCTTCGATGGAACCGAAGGTTCCGGCTATCCCGGCGTCGCCAGCGGCCATATGCCCAACGCCATCAACACGCCATGGGCGAAATTCTTCGATCCGTCCCGCAACCACGCATTCATCGACGCCGAAGCCGCCGCGAAAGTGTTCGCGGAAGCGGGCGCCGACATCCACGGTCCCGTCATAACCACCTGCGGCTCTGGAGTCACCGCCGCCATTCTCGGCTTCATGATAGAGCGAGCCGGCAACAGGGACTGGAAGCTTTACGACGGCTCCTGGCACGAATGGGGTCAGCGGCCGGATACGCCGAAGCTGGTGAAAGGCTGACGGCGCTGACCGCGGCGACCGGCAGCAAATCCTTCTGCGACGGGCTTCTTGTACGGCCGGTCGCAGGGGATGCGCCCCTTCCAAAGGCGGTTGATGTGGTCGTTGTCGGCGCCGGGATCGTCGGCGCGTCCACAACATGGTTTCTGGCACGGCGTGGCCTCAAGGTGGCGCTCTGCGAGAAGGGCGTGGTGGGCGGCGAACAGTCCGGTCGCAACTGGGGCTGGTGCCGCAACACGCTGCGCCATCCCTCGGAAATCCCGCTGATGCGGCAGGCGATGCGCGACTGGCGCGATCCTGCAGTGTTCGGAGGTCTCGACACCGGCTTTCGCACAAGCGGCATTCTCTATTTCACCGGCCGCAACCGTGACGACGAGAGCACCTATCGAAACTGGCTGGATTCCGTCGCGGAATATCGACTCGACAGCCGCATGGTCACTGCCGCGGAAGCCGCGCGGCTCGTGCCTGGCGGCACCCAGCGTATTGGCGGTCTCTACACCGCGTCCGACGGCGGAGCCGAACCGGAGCGTGCCACCGGCGTCATCGCCGAAGCGGCGCGAGCCGCAGGCGCGACGATCCATGCGGCCTGCGCCGTACGAACCATCGAGACGGAAGCTGGCAGGATTTCCGGCGTCGTCACCGAGCGCGGCCCGATCCGTTGCCGGGCCGTGCTGCTTGCCGCCGGAATTTGGTCGCGGCTTTTCGCCGGCAATCTCGGCATCGACCTGCCGCAACTCAAGGTCATGGGTTCCGTCATGCGCACGCATCCGCTGCCGGGCGGGCCCGATGTTTCTGTCGCGGGACGCCGCTTCGGTTGGCGCAAGCGCGATGACGGCGGCTATATCGTCTCACAGGCCGACGCCACGGTCTTCGATATCGTGCCCGACAGTTTTCGCCTGCTTCGCGATTTCCGTCCCGCCCTCGCCTCCGGTCTGCGCAGCCTCCGCCTGCGCGTAGGAAGACGCTTCATCGAGGAAGCAAGGCTTGCGCGCCGATGGACTTCCGATGCCGCAACGCCGTTCGAGCAGGTTCGCATTGCCGACCCGCAGCCCGCCAGTTGGGTGTTGAAGCAGGCCGCCGAGAAAGTGGCGGAAGCCTACCCGGTCTTCGCAGGCATGCAGATCGCGGGCTGCTGGGGCGCCCTGATCGACGTCATGCCTGATGCTCTCCCCGTCATCGGACCGGTCGCGGCCATTCCCGGTCTTTACATGGCGACCGGCTTTTCAGGCCACGGTTTCGGCATTGGTCCCGGCGCGGGCAGGCTTGCCGCCGAACTGGTGTGCGGAGAAAAGCCCTGCGTCGATCTGTCAGCCTTCCGGCTGGAGCGCTTCGTTCGCACCCGGTCATTTGTGTAGATATCGGGAGGTTTTCGAATGATCTCTGGTTTCGACCATACGGTCTATCTGGTCGCCGAGGCAGACGATCTCGATGCTGCGGCGCGCTGGTTCGAAAGTCTCGGCTTCGCCGTCACGGACCGGGACGACGAGGGCAAGGAGAGCGCGGCAACGGCACAAAAGCTCGTCTGTTTCGAGGATGGTTCCTATATCGAGATATTGACGATCCGGGATGCGGAGGCCCGCAAGCGGCATCGCTTCGCATCCCTCCTTGGCAATGGTGACGGCTGGGTCGACTCATCCGTCTGCACGGACGATCTGGCAGCCGTCGAAGCGTCCTTGCGCGATGCCGGCATGCCTTTCAGCGGTCCCCACCGTCATGAGCGCCGCCTGCGGTCCGGACAGCCGTGGGGCGTGAAACTGGTCCTGCCCGGATCGCGGGAAGGATACCCCACGCTGCCTTTCGTCATCGAGGATATTGCAGGGCGCGACTTGCGCATACCCTCGGCAAATACACGTCATGCCAACGGGGTTACCGGCACGGCCGGAATAAGCGTCTCCGTCACCGATCTGAACGCGGCCGCATCCGGATTCGAGACGCTGTTCGGTCCGGGGCAGGCTGTCGGATCGCCGTTCCATGAAGCGGAACGCGCACTGCGCTACCGTGTCGGCGCACAGTGGCTCGATGTGCTCGAGCGCCCGCAGGAACGGGTCGGCATGATGTCGATGGCTTTGACATGCCCCGCCATGAGAGAAACGATCTGGCTGGCGACGGGGCGCGGCGCGATGGCCTGTGTTCCCGCCTGAATGCTCAGCCTACAGCGCGTTCAGCGCCTGCTCCAGATCATCCAGAATGTCGTCGACATTCTCCAGCCCGACGGAAAGACGCAGCAGACCGTCACTTATGCCGTGCCTGACGCGTTCCTCGGCACTGTAGATAGCATGCGTCATGCTGGCCGGATGCTGGATCAGCGTTTCCGTATCGCCGAGACTGACCGCGCGTGTGATCAGCGTCAGCTTGTTCATGAGCGCCATGCCCATTTCGAGCCCGCCGTTCAGTTCGAACGCCATCAGCCCGCCGAAGGCGGACATCTGGCGCTTCGCAAGCTCGTGTTGCGGGAAGGCGGGAAGGCCGGGATAGGAGATGCTGGCGATCTTGGGATGCTTCTCCAGCATTTCGGCGACGGCGAGACCCGAAGCCGAATGCCGCTCCAGCCGAAGCTCCAGCGTCTTCAGCCCGCGCAACATAAGGAAGCAGTTGAAAGGCGACAGTGTCGCGCCCGTCATCCAGCGCAATCCGGTCTGACGCACCTGCTTGACGAGATCGGCGGGGCCGACCACGACGCCGGCGAGCAGATCGCCATGACCGCCGAGATATTTCGTGCCGGAATGCACGACGAGATCCGCGCCGAATTCGAGCGGCCGCTGGAGAACCGGCGTCGCGAAGGTGTTGTCGACCACGACCAGAGCGCCGACCTTCCGCGCGATCGCTGCCACGGCGGCGATGTCGATGACGCGCAGATTGGGATTTGCCGGCGTCTCGAAGAAGACGACCTTCGTCTTCTCGCCGATCTGGCCGGTCACCGTCTCCAGTCTGGTGAAGTCGGCGAGCTTGACGATCACGCCGAAACGGGTGAGCGCCTGCGTGAAATAGGCGAAGGTGTTGCCGTAGACGGTGTGATCGATCAACGCCTCGTCGCCGGGATTGAGCAGCGTCAGCATGATGCTGGAGATCGCGCCCATGCCCGAGGCGGTGGTCATCGCCGCCTCGCCGCCTTCGAGGCTTGCCATGCGCTCTTCCAGAATGGTCTGCGTGGGATTGCGCGTGCGTCCGTAAATGTAGCCGGCCCGTTCGCCGCGAAACATCTCCGATCCCGCTTCCGCCGTCTCGAAGGCGAAGGTCGAAGTCATGAAGATCGGCGGCGTCAGCGCGCCTTCATGCTCCGCGGGATCGTAGCCGAGATGGATGGCGCGGGTGGAAAAACCTTGCGGGCGGTTACGTCTCGAAGGGCCGCTCATGGAAATTTCCTTCCTTCGGCCGGCAAGCGCCGGTCTTCGATCGTCGGTACCCGCGCAACCGGATGTTGGCAACCCCGTTGCAATAAGGCGAAAGCGCTGAGGGAAACGGCGCGCCGGGAGGATTGCGATTGGAGAAAGAGCTAGCATCCGCTCGTCAGAAGTGTCAACATACATGAAGACGTATCATTATTAGGAACAACCTCAGCTTCGGAAGCCTCCTCCAAGTCTCTTGCGACCGCCCACCGGCGCGATGGACGGGGAGCCGCGCGACGCTCGGGTGCGCAGCAGGATGAGGCATAACGCCCGGTATGAAATATGATGTCGTGATCGTGGGTGCGGGCCACAACGGCCTCGTCTGCGGCGCTTATCTCGCCAGGGCGGGACTGACCGTATGCGTGGTCGAACGCCGTCCATTGGTGGGTGGCGCCTGCACGACGGAGGAAGTGTGGCCCGGCTACAAGGTGAGTACGGCGGCCCATATGCTGGGCCTGCTCCAGCCGCGCGTGATCCTCGATCTGGAGCTGCAGAAATTCGGCTACGAAGTGCTGACCACACCGCCGATCGTGCAGCCCATAGAGGGCGCCGGCCCGGTGGTGCTGTGGCGCGAGACGGACAGGCTCGCCGCGCAGCTGGCGCGGTTTTCGGCCAGGGACGCCGCCGCCTATCCGGAATACCTCGCCCATCTCTCGCGGGTCGGCCCGGTGTTCCGAAACCTGATGTGGGAGATCCCCTTCGACCCCGGCGTGACGAGCCCGCGCAACCTCCTCGACATAGCACGGTTCGGCTGGCGCAATCGCGGCATGATCGCCCGTTTCCACGATGTGGCCGACCTGCTGACGATGAGCGCCTATGACTATCTTCGCCGCTGGTTCGAATCCGACGCGGCATTGGCGATCCTTGGCTATTATCCGGCAGGCGGTTCCGGCCAGAGCGTCGGTTTCCACACCGAGGGCACGGCATACTTCCTGCTGCGCGGCCAAATGCGCGAGAACAACACACCGGCGGGCGGCACCGGCCTCGTACGCGGCGGCATGGGCACGGTGAGCGAGGCGATCGCGCTCTCCGGCGCCCGGTTCGGCATGAAGACGAGGGTGGATTCGGACGTCGCTTCCATCGTCGTCGAGAACGGCAGGGCGCGCGGCGTCGCCCTTGCGGACGGCGAGGTGATCCACGGCGATGTTGTCATCTCCAACGCGTCCGCGCGGCACACATTCCTGAGCCTCGTCCCGGAAAGCACGCTGCCGGCAGAGTTTCTGACGAGACTTCGCAGCTTCGACGGCCGCGCCACCGCCTTCAAGGTGCATCTCGCCGTGGAAGAGCTTCCGCGACTGGACGGCTTCGAAGCTTCCGGTTTCGGTCCGGGCAGTCCGTCCCAGATAACGATCGCTCCGAGCGTGGCCTATCTGGAACAGGCCTTCGCCGACCTGCAAGCGGGCATCCCTTCGAAGCGTCCCTATCTTACCGTCCAGACTCCCTCCGTCGTCGATTCGACCCTGGTTCCGGCCGGCCGCCACCTCTTGTCGATCTATGGCGGCCATATCCCGTCCGGACCGGAAGCCGATCATGGCGAGGCGACCAAGGAAGCCGTGACGGCGCGAGCGATCGATACGATCCGGCAATTCGCGCCTTCGTGGTCCGGCGAATATCTCTACAGGCATGTCATGCTTTCGGCGGATTACGAAGCGCAGTTCGGCCTGCCGGGCGGCAACCCGCATCACGCCGATCTCACGATGAGCCAGCTCTTCTTCCGTCGGCCCGTTCCCGGCTTCGCCGATCACACCACGCCGATCCGCGATCTTTTCCTGTGCAGCGCGTCGAATCACCCCGGCGGCGGCGTTACCGGCGTCCCCGGCTACAATGCCGCGCGTGTCGTCCTGAAGCGGTTTGGCAAAGGCCGCCCCTGAGCGCGGCAACGGCTCGGCTACTGGTGCACAACGCAAACGATCGGTGGGCTGCAATGGCGCAGATCGTTTCAAATATTGGAATTTGCTTGCAGCCGCGCTACAGCCTTTGTCGTGGATCGAAACGATTTACACGACCGATACCTGAAAATATCGGCAACGCCAGGGCGGGAGCGTCGGAATGGAAACAACGGTCGTAAAGGGACTTCGCGTGCTCGAAGCGCTGGCGACGAGCCCGGGCGACCGCACCCTCACCGACCTCGCCGTCGAATGCGGCATGAGCAAGAGCAACGTCCATCGGCTCCTGCGCACGCTGGAGGAATGCGGCTATGTGCGGCGCAACCCCGACGCGCGGACCTACAGGGCGTCGTTGCGCCTCTGGGAACTCGGGATACGCGTCTATTCACGCCTCGACCTGCGATCCTATGCGTCCCGCCATCTGCGCGAACTGGCGGAGGCGACCGAGGAGACCACCCATCTGTCGGTCTTTGATGGCGAAGGCGTGCTTTACCTCGACAAGGTCGACGGCATCCACGCCGTGCGCACCTACGTCAATATCGGCGACCGCGCACCCGCCTACTGCTCCTCCACCGGCAAGGCAATGCTGGCCTATCTTCCGGAGGAAACGATCCGGCGCGTCAGCAGCAATCTCAAGCGCTTCACCGACAACACCGTGCGAAGCGCGGCCCAGCTGCGCGCGCAGCTCGAACTGATCCGCCAGCGCGGCTACTCGGAAACATCCGGCGAGTATCGGGCAGGCGTGCTCGGCTTCTCCACGGCCATACGCAGCCCGTCCGGCGAGGTGATCGGCGCCATTGGCGTTGCCGGTCCGGAAGAACGGATGCGGCAGCGCGACGTGAATGAAACCATCGCGGCGGTGCTGCGCGCCGGCCGGCGTGTCGAGGCCGACCTCGGCTTCGGCAATGCGGGACCGGTCGCCGACGAAGCGCCGGCGAAGCGACGCAAGGCGAACGGCGCCAGCGATAACGCGGTCGCCGTCGACTGACCGCATCCCGCGATCGGGCAGCCGGTCAGCCTATGCCTTGGACAGCTTCCGCTCCGGATCGAAGAACGGCATCGGCGAAACGGTGCCGGAAAACCTGCTCCCGCCGGCAAGGACCTCAACCGCCGTGCCATGCGCAGCCGACGGCGTTTCGAGGAAGGCGATGGCGAGCGCATGGCCGAACTGCGGGGACAACGTCGCCGAGGTGATGAAACCCACATCGCGGCCATCGATCAATACCCTGTCGCCGTCGACCGGCGCTTCCGTGCCTGCGATTTTCAGACCCGCGAGCTGCGTCGTCGGCCCGGCCTTTTTGGCATTCACGAGAAGGTCCTTCGCGCGATAGTCGCCCTTGGTCTCGTTCACCATCCAGCCGAGGCCGATCTGCACCGGATTGTGCTGCCAGTCGAAATCCTGACCGAAATTGAGGATCGAGGCTTCCATGCGCCTGAGGTTGAGCGCCTTGCTGCCCGCCAGTTTGACGTCGTGCGCACGGGAATGATCCCAGAGATCGGCGAACATCCTGGCGCCGTGCTCGACCGGCACATAGATGTCGTAGCCGAGTTCGGCCGTGTAGCCCGTGCGCGAAATGATGACGGGCACACCGCACACGTCGGCTCCGACGGACCAGTAGAACGGCACCTGCGACAGATCGGCCGAGCACACTTCCTGCAGGATCTCGCGCGACATCGGGCCCTGGATGGACGCGACATGGATCGTGTCGAGATGGCTCTTGACGGTGACGCGTTTGCCGACAGCGTTGGTATAGATCCAGAGTTCCGATTCGCCCGGTCCCCCGACCCACCAGAACTTTTCGGCCGAGAAGCGGATCAACACGGCGTCCTCGACAATGCCGCCATGGTCGTAGCACATGATGGCGTAGTAGCACTGCCCGTCCTTCATGCGGGTCAGATCGCGGGGAACGAGACTGTCGAGAAGCGGCAGCGCATCCGGCCCGGTGATCTCGATCACCTCCTCGCCAGTGACGTCCCAGAGGCCGGCGACCTTCCGGCAGGCCCAGTATTCCTCCACCGGATCGGTGAAATAGTCCGGCTTGAGATAGGTGTTGTGCAGCTTGAAATCCGTCGCGATGGCGCCGATCGTCGGATAGAAGGCTGTCCGCTTCAGGCCCGACCGCGAGCGCATGCCGGTGCGCGCGTAGGGCGGCGCGCCGGTGACGCTCGCGAATTCGGTTCGCGCGAAAGGCACGCTTCTCTTGGCTGGCATCAAGGTCTCCGTTCAGGCCGGCGGTGTGGAGGAATGATGAGCAGCGGCGATCCGCGGCACCGCATCGAGCAACTGCGTCGTGTAGGCGCTGGACGGCGCACTGAGCGTCGTCTCCGTATCGCCGGCTTCGCAGAGCTCGCCCCGGCTGAGCACGCCAATATCTCTCGCGAACCAGCGCACCACTGCCAGATCGTGTGAAATGAACAGATAGGTCAGCCCGCGTTCGCGCTGGAGCGATTCGAGCAGCCGCAGGATGCTTGCCTGCACGGAGACGTCGAGCGCCGACAGGATCTCGTCGCAGATGATGAGTTCGGGATCGGCGGCGAGCGCACGGGCGATCGCCACGCGCTGCCTCTCTCCGCCCGAAAGCTGGTGCGGCCGGCGATCCGCATAGGCCGGATCGAGACGGACCGCCGTCAGCAACTCGATGACGCGGGCGTCGCGACCTGGGCCGTCGAGCTTGCCGAACATGCGCAGCGGGCGCGACAGGATGCTGCGCACCGTCTTTCGCGGATTGAGGGAGCTGTCCGGATTCTGAAAGATGATCTGGATCTTCTGGCGCAGTTGCAGCGACCGCTGACCGGCAAAAGCCGGCAATAGCTCGCCTTCGAACCGGATCGCGCCCGCGCGCGGCCCGGTGAGGCCGGCTACGGCGCGCGCGATGCTCGACTTACCGCTACCGCTTTCGCCGATCAGCGCGAAAGTCGTCCCGCGCTCCACCTTGAAGCTCACGCCCCTGACGGAATCCGCGTCCGTCGGCACTGATCCGAAGCCGAACAGGCCGCGCCTTGCATAGGTGATGCTGAGATCCCGAACGTCCAATAAGGTCGCGGGATGCTCCGGCGCGGCAGGCTCCGCCCGGTCGGTCGGCGGAACGTCGATCCGCGGAATGGCCGCGATCAGCCGGCGGGTGTAATCCTGCCACGGTTTCTCGAACAGCGAGCCGATCGTCCCGCTCTCGACAAGCCGCCCCTTCTGCATCACCGCGACGCGCTCGCAGATCTGCGCCAGAGCGGCGAGGTCGTGGCTCACATAGAGCATCGAAACGCCCGTCTCGCGCTTCAGGCCGGCAAGCAGTTCGAGGATGCGCTTCTGCGTCGTGACATCGAGACCGGTCGTGGGTTCATCGAGGATGACGAGATCCGGCCGGCAGGCCAGCGCCATGGCGATCGTCACCCGCTGTTGCTGGCCGCCCGACAGTTCGTGCGGATAGCGGCGTGCAGCGGAAGCCGGCGACGGAATGCCGACGGAATCGAGCAGTTCCGCGACCCGCGCGCCAACGCCCTGCGGCACAGCCTGCACGTGGAAACGCAGCATCTCGCCAATCTGGTCCCCGACCTTCATGGACGGGGTCAGGCTGGCCATCGGGTTCTGCGGCACGAACCCGATCGAACGGCCGCGGATGGACCGCAATTCCCTATCCGTCAGCGCGAAGACGTCGCGCCCCCTGAAAAGCACCTCGCCGCCGGCGACGCGGCTCGCACCCCGACGCTCGCCCATCAGCGTATAGGCGACTGTGGTCTTGCCGCTGCCCGACTCGCCCGCGAGCCCGAGCGCTTCGCCCTGCCCGATCTCGAGCGACACGCCGTCGACCGCCCGCAACCAGCCCCCGTCGGAGTGATAGTCCACCGACAGGTTCTTCAACTGGGCCACGGGTTGCGACGACTGGCTCACTTCGCCTCCGCTTCGACGCCATGACCCTGCTGGCCGATCAACCGCGACAGCCCGTCGGCGAGGAGGTTGATGCCGATCACCAGCACCGCCATCGCCGTCGCCGGCGCCAGCACCGGATAGAGGGAGTTGTTCGCATTCGCGCGCGCCTCGTTGATCATCAAGCCCCATTCGGGCGTAGGCGGCGGAGCGCCGAAGCCGAGAAACCCCAGCGATCCGATGAAGATGATGGCGAAGGCCGAACGGATGGCGAATTCGACCAGCATGACGCCCGTGATATTGGGCAGTATTTCCCGCAGGCATATGCTGAGCGTGGATTCGCCTCGAGCCAACGCCGCCGCGATGTAGTCGTTGGTAACGACGTTGAGCGTGGCGGCCCGCGCCACGCGCGCAACGCGCGGCGCGAACAGGAAGGCGACCGTGACCACGACGAGCCACAGGCTGTTGCCGACGCCGCTGATGATCAGCAGGGCCAGAACCAGCGTCGGTATGCTGATGAAGATGTCGACGATGCGCATTCCGATCTCGTCGATCCAGTTGCGCAGATAGCCGAGGACGACCCCTATGAGACCGCCAACGGCCACGGCCAGCAGCGTTGCGGCGAAGGTCATGGCCAGCACGGAACGCGTGCCGATGACCACCCGGCTGAACACGTCGCGGCCGAGATTGTCGGTGCCGAAGGGATGTTGCAGCGAAGCCCCCTCGAAGGGGTTGCCGGTGAGTATCTTCGCCGCCTCGTAGGGCGCCCACAGCGGGCCGGTCAGGGCGACCAGAACGTAGACGAGGACGATTGCAGCCCCCACCCACCCGCTTCTCGAAAGGCGGAGGCGGGCGCGGCCGGCGCGCGCACGTCCCTCCCCCGCATCGGCTTCCGCAACGCTCATCTTACCGCAGCTTCGGATTGAGCAGGATGACGAGGATGTCGGCGACGAGATTGGTCGCGATATAAGCGCCGGTCATCACCATACTGATGGCCAGGATGACCGGCACGTCCTTGTGGCTGATGGAATCCACCATGAGCCGGCCGATGCCGGGAAACTCGAAGACGGCCTCGACGACGACGACACCGCCGATCATCCAGGCGACGTTCAGCGCCGTGATGTTGATGGCGGGCCCGAGCGCATTTGGCAGCGCATGGAACAGCAGCACGCGCCAGGTCGGCAGCCCCTTCAGACGCGCCATCAATACGTAGCTGGACTCCAGAACCTCGATCAGGCTCTCCCGCATCATCCGCACGGCGTAGGCCGACATTGCGGCGACGATCGTGACGGTAGGCAGGGCGATCAGCTGGATCAGCTGCCCGAAACTCTGCGCCTGCCCGATCAGGGCGAGCGGCGGCAGCCAGGCGAGCTTGATGGCGAAGATCGAGATCAGCAGGATGCCGATGACGAATTCCGGCAGGCACATGAAGACGATGACGATCGCCGAGATGGCGTGGTCGATCATCTTGCCGCGATAGATGGCAGTGATCACGCCGAGCGCGATCGACACAGGAATATAGAGAAGCAGCGCGAAACCGGACAACAGCGCCGTATTGGCGATGCGCGACGAGATATAGTCGAGAACCGGACGGTCAGCGACGATGGACGTCCCGAGATCGCCCGACAGCAGTGCCGAGAGCCAGCGTAGATAGCGCTCGCCCGCGGAGAGGTTGAGATGCAGCTTTTCGCGCAGCAACGCCAGGGACTCCGGCGTCGCGTTGCGGCCGAGGATGCGCTCGGCGGCATCACCCGGCAGCAATTCCACGCACCAGAAGATGATGGCCGACACTGCGAGAAGGCTGATGAGAGCCATCCCGATCCGTGTCAGCACCATGCGCGACATCGACGGGGATCAGCCGATCTCGACTTCGGAGAAGTCTTTCGTCGACTGCTGCGGATGCAGCTTCCAGCCGGACACGTTGGCGCGCGTGGCGCCCAGCGCATCCGGGAACATGGAAATGATCGCGCCGCCATCGTCGCGCAGCAGCTGCTGCGCCTTCTGGTAGAGCTCCGTGCGCTTGGCGACATCCGTGGTTGCGCGCGCCTCGTTGATGAAGGCGTCGAACTCGGGGCGTTTCCAGTGCGTCTCGTTCCAGTCCGAGGTCGAGAGATATGGCGCGGCCAGCGCATCGTCCGCACCGCGGCCCGACCACGAGGAGCACACGAAGGGCTGCTTCAGCCATACGGCGCTCCAGTAGTCGTTGGACGGCGCCTTGTTCAGCTTGACGCGGATGTCGGCTTCCGAAGCCATGGCCTGATAGAGCGTCGCCATCTCGATGAAGCCCGGCGTCGTCTCGGACGTGTAGAGTTCGATGTCGATGCCGTCCGGATGCCCGGCCTCGGCGAGCAGCGCCTTCGCCTTCTCGATATCGCGAGCACGCGTCTCGACCTGCAGCGCATACTGCACCCACGGCGCCACCGGATTGTCGTCGCCGATGTTGCCGTAGCCCCGCAGCACGAGCTGCAGCATCTGCTCGCGGTCGACGACATACTTCATCGCCTGGCGCACGCGCACGTCGTCGAAAGGCGGCGTGTCGGCCCAGCAGCTCATCGTCAGCACGAAGGGCGAGCGGGTCGTCACCACCTTGATGTCGGCGTTCTTCTTGAGATCCTCGACGCCGGCGCGGCCGAGATCCCACACGAGGTCGATCTGGCCGGACTGGATCGCGGCAAGGCGCGCGGACTCTTCCGGGATGGCGCGCAGCTCGACGGCGTCCACCTTCGGCAGGCCTGGACGCCAGTAGTTCTCGTTCTTGACGTAGGTGCTGACGTCCTCGCCGGGAACGAAATGCTTCACCTTGAAGGGACCCGTGCCGATGCCGGCGGTGCGCAGCTCCGATTCCGGCTGGCCTTCGCGCAGGATGTAGGTGAAGCGGTTGGCGATGAGCGCCGGGAACTCCACCGTCGCCGCCTTGAGCTTGAAGCGGACGGTCAGATCGTCCAGCGCCGTGATGCCTTCGGGATCGATGGCGCTCATCGACGAAGCCCCGGGCGACGCGGTCTTCGGATCGAGCAGCCGCTTGAACGTATAGATGACGTGCTTCGCGGTGAAAGCCTCGCCGTCATGGAACTTGACGCCATCCTTCAGCTTGAAGGTCCACTCGTCGCCCTTGTCGTTGGTCTCCCACGACGTCGCGAGCTGCGGCGCCGCGGAGAACGTATCGTCCAGCACCACCAGCCGCTCGAAGACCAGACTGATGCGCGCGGCATCGGGATCGGCGGTGCTGAGAGCCGGGTCCATGGTTCCGGTCGCGCCGTCGGCTTCGCCCGCGGCGATCCTCAACGTCTTGGCCTGCGCCCAGCTCTTCGGGACATGCAGGGCGGCAGAGAGCGGCCCTGCCGCGAGCGCTGCTCCCGTTCCAGCCAGAACCTTGCGGCGCGAAATTCGAAGAATGTCCTTGCCGTACATGCAACCCCCTTGAGCTGGCGACGCGATGTCGCCCGTTTGACGTGATCTCTCATCGTTCCATCGAAGGCCATGATTATGCGCCAACGATGCCGGCTGCGCCGGTTCCCCGGTCTGAGAACGCTAACGCACAATCTCACTATTTGGAATAGCGTTTTTCATTCTGATACTCGCGAGCAGGAACATTTGATCGTACGCCGTCCGGTTTTCCGTGAGATGATCGGCCGCCGAGCGCCGAGCATCCCGCAAAATCGCCTGCCGGGACGCGCATGTTAAGCCAATTCTTCCTCAAGCGGCACATCGCACGCGAACGGACAACTCTTGTTGACCCGGAACTTGGCAAATCCACCCGCCATCACCGAAAGGCACGTTTCCAGTCGAAGCAAAGACGATCGGTTGCTAGGATTGCGTGCGAGCGGAAGGGAGCGCCGTGGAAACATGATCGAGCATGACGCCGGGTACTTCCTCGCCGCGCGTCGGTGTCCGAACGGACGCCCTGCGGCTTCTTTCGACGGCCGTTCGCTGGACGTGGCGATAGAGCCCGATCCGGTCACCGGGTCAGCCCAGTGGTTTCACTTCCGCGCCTTCGCCCGGGAAGCCGTCCCAATCCGGATCGTCAACGCCGTCGCAAGCAGCTATCCGCGCGGCTGGAGCGAAAGCATCGTCTGGGCTCGCCATGGCAGCCGGCGATGGACGCCTGTCGCCGCAAGCTATGCAGACGGGGTGCTTTCCTTTTCGCATGTGGCGCCCCGAGCAACCGCTTCCTATGCGCTGTTTCCGCCCTTTCCCTTCTCACGCCTCGCCCGGATCGCGGCGAACGTCGCCGCCAGTTCCTTTGGATCATCGACGATGGCAGTGCCGGAAGCCGGTGCGGCCTGCCACCTTGCCCTCGGCGATCCCGATCCTGCCGCGCGCCAGATCTGGATCGTCTGCGGCCAGCACGGCAACGAGCATCCGGCCATCTGGTTTGCCGACGGGTTCGTCGCGGCGCTGCTCGAACGCGGCAGCCTGCCGGCGGGAAAGCGTTTCCACATCGTCCCGGTCGCCAATCCGGCGGGCATGAAAGCAGGCCATCTGCGGACCAATTCCGACGGCCAGGACCCCAATCGGCATTGGGGCGTCAGCGATTCCCCGCAATGCCCTGAGGTCCGCACGCTGCTCGATGCGATGGAAGCGACCGGCGTCGATCTCCTCGTCGACGTCCACACCGACTTCGAGATGGCGTGCGTCTATCTCGACGTGCTCGAAGAATGGCTGGAAACACCGCCGGCGCTCGTCGCCATGCGCGAAGTCTTCGAGCGCGGCCTTGCGGACCGATCGCCGGACGTCTCCTTCGGCCGCCGCTACCCATGGGAGACGCCGCCCCGCGCCGAGCAACTGGCCGGCATGTGCGCGCCCGCCATCGAAAGGCGGTTCGGCGCTGCCGCAATCACGCTTGAACTGCCGATCGGCCGCTATCGCGACGGCGATGACAGGCGGGGAATCTGGACACCCCGCAAGTCACGGGCGCTCGGACGTGTGGCGGCTGAAATCCTTCTCGCCGAGTCTTGAGCGATGTCTAGCTCAGCCGGTCCGTCAATCCACGTCCAGGCGCCTTGCAATCGTATCGAATGCTAGAAGCCTGTTGCGATATCCGGAATATTCTGCATTGCTCACCGGATCGTCCGGAGACGTGCCGCGCCGATAACAGCGCGTGGCCAAGGGTCCTTTCTTGGAGAATCGAAACATGAAGCGGTTCGAGGGCAAGGTTGCGATCGTATCCGGCGGCGCAGACGGCATGGGCGCCGCCTGCGTGCGGCAACTCGCGGCAGAAGGCGCGGAAGTCTTCGCACTCGATGTCAAGATCGATGTAGCACAGGCGCTGGCGGGAGAGCTTTCGCAGACAGGTGCGCAGGTGACCGCGCTGGAAGCCGACGTTCTGGATGAGAACCGGTTTCGCGCCGCACTGCAGGCCGCGACCAATGCCGCAGGCCGCGTCGACGTGCTCGTCAACGTCGCAGGCGGTAGCGCGCCGGGACTGATTGCCGACATGGATCTCGGCATCTGGGACCGTCTCTACCAACTGAACGTGCGCAGCACCCTGATCGCCTGCCAGGAAGTCATTCCCGTGATGCGCCGGCAGGGCAAGGGCAGCATCGTCACCATGGCTTCCATCTCGGGTCTGCGCGGCGATCCGGGCTGGGCGGCATACAATTCCGCCAAGTCGGCCATCATCTCCCTCACCCAGTCGCTGGCATGGGAAGAAGGCCTGAACGGCATCCGCGTCAATGCCATCTGTCCCGGTCCCGTGGCTTCGCAGCGCATGCTCGCCACCCTGCCGCCCGAAGCCTTCGACCAGTATGACGAAGCCTGCGCCATCGGCCGCATGGGCCGGGCCGAGGAACTCGCGGAGGCGATCCTGTTCCTGGCCTCCGACCAAGCCTCTTTCGTCACCGGAGCCTCGCTGGTCGCCGATGGCGGACTGACGGCCAGCACCGGCCAGCCCACTGATTTCGACAATGTCCGCCGCGCGGAATTCGCCCGTCGACGCCGCCAGCGCAACGCCTGACCGATCCGGAAGAAGCCAACGATGGAGCGGCAGGAATTCGACTATGTGATCGTCGGCGGCGGCGGGTCCGGCGCGGTGCTGGCGCGAACGCTTGCCGAAAGGACCACCGCGACCGTGGCCCTGCTGGAAATCGGTCCCGACGACGCGGATCGCGACGAGGTGCTCGACTTCCGGCGCTATCGTGAAGTGCCTGCCGGCCCGCTCGGCACGCGCATACCGATCGTGCCGCCGCTGCGCGGAAACGGCCGCTTCGGCTACCCCATCAGCCGCGTGCTCGGCGGTTCGACCTCGCAGAACACATGCATCTGGTTTCGACCACCGGAGAGCGATTTCGATGACTGGGCGGCGGCAGGTGCGAAGGGCTGGGGACCGGACGCGATTACGCCTCATTTCAACGCGCTGGAATCGCGCATCCATGTGGAGACGGAAGCGGCCGATCTGGATTCTCACCGCGTCCTGTTCGACGCCGCGCATGAGGCCGGCTTCCAGCGGATCGATTTCAGCAGGCCTTTCGATGCTGGCATCGGCCAATACCGGATGAGTAAATCCGGTTCCTATCGCCAGTCGACGTCGGTCGTCTTCTTGCGCCCGGCCTCCGCCTTGCCAGAGAATCTGGCCGTCCTGACGGAAACCGCGGTCGAACGTCTCCTGTTCGACGATGGCGGCAAGATTTCCGGCGTCGCGACGAATCGTGGAGCGATCCATGCGCGACGTGAGGTCGTTCTTTGCGCCGGGGCGTTGGAGACGCCGAAACTGCTGATGCTGTCCGGCATAGGGCCTGCCGACGAACTCGCGGCGTTCGGCATTCCCGTCAGGCAGAATTTGCCCGCCGTGGGACGGCATCTGCTCGATCATCCGGCCGCCTGCGTGAACTTCGCGGCGACACGGGCGCTCGCCCGCGACGATGTCTGGAATTATGCCGGCGTTCTGTTCGAGCGCATCGAGAAGAGCGCGCCTTGGCCGGACATCGAGGTCCAGCTCGGGCCTGAGCTTTTCGAACAGCAGACGGGACCGGCCGGATACCCCTCCTCGGCATATGGCTTCACCGCCTATTTCACCGTCAACCGCGCGCGGAGCGAAGGCCGCGTGACCCTGGCGTCGCCCGATCCGCGCCATCATCTCAGCGTCGATCCCGCCTATTTCAGCGATCCGGACGGCTATGACATGCGCATCATGATCGGCGGTGTCCGTGCGGCGCGGCGGCTCTTCGCGACGGCAGCGATGAAGGGATGGATCGGCGCCGAACTCGCTCCCGGCGCCTCCTGCGCCAGCGATGCCGGGATCGAGGATTTTATCCGCGAAACCGCGACGACCGGCTATCATCCCGCCGGTACGTGCCGCATGGGCGATCCGGCGGACCCACGTTCCGTCGTCGATCCCGAACTCCGCGTCATCGGCGCGCCCGGCCTTCGCGTCGCCGACGCCTCCGTCATGCCGACGATGGTCAGCGTCAACATAGCGCCGACCTGCATGATGATCGGGCACCGGGCGGCGGCGCTGATCGCGAGGTAAGCGACGGCGCTTGTCGCGCGGCCGTCAATGATTATCGCGTGGCACGCCGCTTGTGTGGGCGACGTCGCGATACTTGATGGCCGGCTTGAGCACCATGCCCTCGTCGAACTGGTCGACCATGGAGCGCTGGATCTCCTGCCACGGCGTCTGGCTCTTCGGATACTGGTAGCCGCCGGCGGCCGCGAGCGCCTTGCGCCGCTCCTCCAGATCCGCCTCCGGGATCAGGATGTCGGCCGTGCCCTTCCTCAGATCGATGCGCACCCGGTCGCCGGACTTGAGCAGGGCCAGTCCGCCGCCGATGGCCGCCTCCGGCGCGGCGTTGAGGATCGACGGCGAGCCCGACGTGCCCGACTGCCGCCCGTCGCCGATGCAGGGCAAGGACAGCACGCCCTTCCTGATCAGATAGTCCGGCGGCTGCATGTTCACCACCTCCGCGCCACCCGGATAGCCGATCGGACCGGTGCCGCGCATGAACAGCACCGTGAACTCGTCGATGCCCAGCGACGGGTCGTCGATGCGCCTGTGATAGTCCTCCGGCCCGTCGAACACCATCGCCCTGCCCTCGAAGGCTTCCGGATCGTCCGGGTTGGACAGGTAGCGGTCGCGGAACTCAGGCGAGATCACGCTGGTCTTCATGATGGCGCTGTCGAACAGGTTGCCCTTGAGGTTGATGAAGCCGGCCGCCCGCTTCATCGGCTCGGCCACCGTCATGATCACACGGGTGTCGAGGTTCTCGACGCCCTTGCAGTTGTCGCCGATCGACTTGCCGTTGACCGTCAGCGCGTCCGGGTGCGGCAGCAGGTTGGCCTTCATCAGCTCCATCGCCACCGCCGGCACGCCGCCGGCATGATGGTAGTCCTCGCCCAGATACTCGCCGGCCGGCTGCAGGTTCACCAGCAGCGGGATCTCGTGGCCGACCTTCTGCCAGTCGTCATTGTCGAGCTGGACGCCGAGATGGCGCGCAATGGCGTTGAGATGGATCGGCGCATTGGTCGAGCCGCCAATGGCCGAGTTGATGACGATGGCGTTCTCGAAGGCCTTTCGCGTCATGATGTCGGAGGGCTTCAGATCCTCCCTGACCATGTCGACGATGCGCTTGCCCGTCGCATAGGCCATCTGGCCGCGCTCGCGATAGGGCGCGGGGATCGCCGCCGAGCCGGGAAGCTGCATGCCGAGCGCCTCGGCAAGGCTGTTCATCGTCGTCGCCGTGCCCATCGTGTTGCAATAGCCGACCGACGGCGCCGACGAGGCGACAAGCTCCATGAACTCGTTGTAGTCGATCTTGCCGGCGGCATGCAGCTCCCGCGCCTTCCAGGCGATGGTGCCGGAGCCCGTCCGCTCGCCCCGGTGCCAGCCGTTCAGCATCGGCCCGACCGAGAAGGCGATGGCCGGCAGGTTGACCGTGGCCGCCGCCATCAACAGCGCCGGCGTGGTCTTGTCGCAGCCGATGGTCAGCACCACCCCGTCCAGCGGATAGCCGTAGAGCAGCTCCACCAGTCCCAGATAGGCCAGGTTGCGGTCGAGCGTCGCCGTCGGCCGCTTGCCCGTCTCCTGGATCGGATGGACCGGGAACTCCATCGGGATGCCGCCCGCCGCCTCGATGCCGGAGCGGATGCGTTTGGCCAGCTCGATGTGGTGCCGGTTGCAGGGCGACAGGTCCGACCCCGTCTGCGCAATGCCGACGATCGGCTTGCCAGACTGCAACTCCTCACGCGTCAGGCCGAAGTTCAGATAACGCTCAAGATAAAGCGCCGTCATCCCCGGATTGTCAGGATTGTCAAACCACTCCTGAGACCGGTATTTTTTTGGGGGTCTGCTGCCTGCGTCGCTCATATTCGTCTGCCTTGATGGTGGATCTCTAAGCCGGGGTGATCGACGCTTGCTCGATGCGCATCAAGCGTGCGCCCCGGCTTCCTTCAGTATCAGTTCGGAAGCCTTCTCGCCGATCATCATGCACGGTGCGTTGAGGTTGCCGGAGGTCACGTTGGGCATGATCGAGGCGTCGGCGACGCGCAGATTGCGCACGCCGTTGACCTTCAGTTCGGGCGTGACGACGGCCGCATCGTCGGCACCCATGCGGCATGTGCCGCTCGGATGGTAGATGGTCGTGGCGGTCGCCCGAAGATACGATTTCATCTCATCGTCGGCGATGTCCTTCCACGACGGCTCGATCGGCCGTTTCACGACATCCGCGAGCGGATGCGTACCGACGATGGCGCGTGCGGCGCGGACGCCGCGCGACAGCCGCTCGAGATCGTCCTCATTGCCGAACAGCCTGTGACGGATAGCGGGCGGCTGCGCCGGATCGCCATTCTTCAACGCGATCTCGCCGCGACTCCTCGGACGGCACAGGCTGGCGATCATGGTGAAGGAGCTTTCCCTGAGGATGAGCTCGCCCTCGCCCGCCACGAGATAGCCCGCCGGCGTGACGTGGATCTGGATATCGGGAAGCGCTTCCGAGGCGCGCGATTT